>JBNKMF010000055.1:0-33985 GCA_050292965.1 Gammaproteobacteria bacterium
CGATAACCCCTCTGTGATTCTGCCTGGTATGCTGGCGGTGGTGGTCTCTGGAGTCACAGCCAGTGAATTGTTTAGAAAGCAATCTCTGTTTCTTTCCATGCTGAAAGCTTCCGGGGCGGATTACAACACCAACCCTATTTTGCAAAGCCTGCGTCGGGTCGGGGTTGGCAGCGTAATGGAACAGAATTTCATCCATGTCGATAATGTTGTCTCTAATAATCTTGCGCTCGAAATTCTACAGAACAAGCCAAACTTTATACTCATTGATAAAGACAATTTCCCCGTCACACTGATGCCTGCGATCGAGTTAGCCAAGTATATTGAAGCCCGCCCCAAAGAAGATGCCCCAGACTCTATCGACCTGCTGGAAATACCCGGGTTACGCTGGCAGGTAGGCAGTATTCATCTGCAGGCCAACCTGCAGGAAGCTTACGAGATGCTGCAATCAGGCACTTATGAAGCGCTTTTTGTGGAACGCAGTATGCGCAAGGGTGAACATCATATCTTTGGCGTGTTAAGTAGAAACATGGTGGAAAAGGCTTACAGTTTTTAATTTCAGATAGTTCAGCTACAGCCTGTCTCAGCGACCCTGCTGCGCCGAAAACCATATTACATCCCTGATCCAACTCAGTTATTATTACGCGCTTAAGAGCGCCTCAAAACTCAATAATTTAAGGAGTCTGCATCAATGAAGTTATTCAACACCTTTGCCATAACCGTGGCTTTTACACTGTTTTCAGAAATTGCTCTGGCCCATCAGGGGGGAGTGATTGGTGGGTTTACCAGTGGTTTTACCCACCCGATTCTGGGTTGGGATCATGTCATCGCTATGGTAGCGGTCGGTTTATGGGGTGCTTTTCTGGGGATGCCTGCGCTATGGGTGCTGCCAGTAGTTTTCCCACTGGTGATGGCCTTTGGTGGCGCGTTGGGTGTATTGGGTATTCCCATTCCATCGATTGAAACCGGGATTGCTGTTTCTTCTATTGTGCTCGGGCTTATGGTCGCTTTTGCAGTTCGTCCCCCGATCTGGATTGCTGCGCTAATCGTTGCCGCCTTCGCCATCTTTCATGGCCATGCTCATGGCACCGAGTTGCCAGGTGCGGCGAACCCGATTACCTATAGCCTGGGGTTTGTGATAGCCACAGGATTGCTGCATCTGCTAGGTATAGCTTTTGGTTTACTGGTACGTTGGCCGCTCGGAAAAATAGCGGTTCAGGCTGGTGGCGGTGTCATCGCCGTGCTGGGTGTAGGCTTCCTGACTGGAGTGGTATGACCCACAAGCTACGTTCATTATTATGGCTAATGCTGATGCTAGCTCCAGAGTCAGCGTTCGCGCACACCCCGATTAAAGGCATTAACAACTTTTACAATGGCGTATTACATCCGCTGGTCGTGCCCTCGCATCTGTTACTTTTAATTGCTATCGGTCTTTTTCTGGGCCAGCAGGGCATGAAGGAAAAACAGGTCGCGATCATGGTGTTTCTGGCAGCTACGCTGCTGGGACTGGTGGGTGCCTGGTTTTCACCGGGTGCTCCGCTTGAACTGGTCATGCTCAGTTGCTCGGCAGTGATGGGCTTGCTCATCGCGCTATCACCCAGGCTGATTTTACTCTGGTGCTGCATTATTGGCGCTATTTGTGGCTTGCTACTTGGCGTGGATTCAACCCAGGAAACACTCACTGGTGAAGCTAAATTTGTTGCGCTGTTTGGCAGTGGCGTGGGTATCTACTTCTTTTCACTTTACCCAATGGCATTCGCTGACTTTTTTAATAAAGCACACTGGAAAAAGATCATCATCCGAGTGATGGGGTCCTGGCTCGCTGCCAGTTCGTTTCTGGTGCTAGCTTTAGCTTTGAAATAGAGCTGTTTTTATATTTTTTATTCCATGATTGCACCTAACTGTCAGCCATTTCAATATTTGGAACATTTTCACCATAGATTAGGGCTGGACGCTCATAATCCGTACTGAATATTTTTAAGTGCGCCAAATTAAATAAGTTACTGGTGTAATTTTGTCTATAATAAGACAAAAAAAAGCCGCACATATATGCACGGCCAAAGTAGAGACCAAAGTAATGGTCAAGGGAAGCTGTTGTAAAACCTTAAATTCGACCCGGAGATTTTTAGTTCTTTACTTTATCTAAAGTAAAGAACTTCATTCCCCAGTAAACACTTAAAAAGTTAATACAGACTTTATAGCTCGACTCGAGTCTCAAATTAGTCTGATTTTTTAATATAATTAATGAACCTACGATTAAGCCCCTTAAAACAGGACGTGGTTAACAATTTTATGCCTGCCTGATAAACAATTGATGCGTAAAGGCAATGCGTTATCAGGAAAAACAGATAATCATAGAATCTGCAGTTGGACGAGTTGTAGTGCGTTTACGGTGGTGTAGATCAAAGTGTGTCGCAGAATAGCGAACTACTCCAGGGAGTTATAAAGCTTCCCGCGTCCTGCTCACGCCCCTTACCTATGTCCCTATAGGCAAGGCTTCCGCGTCCTGCTCACGCCCCTTACCTATGTCCCTATAGGCAACGTAGAGATACACCGCCTCAAACGTGCAATTCAGCTCGTAGCGAGATTCACCTGCTGGGTTTTCAGCATGGATGCTGTTATTTCGCGGATGCATGGACGCATAGGAGCGTTTTCAGCATGGATGCTGTTATTTCGCGGATGCATGGACGCATAGGAGCGTTTTCAGCATGGATGCTGTTATTTCGCGGATGCATGGACGACTATATGGACATAGGAGGTAGAGCGAAGCAAGAAGCCAGAGCCGATGCATAGGAGCGCAGAAAGATGAATCGACTGTAATAGTCTATGAAACAGTAGGTTACACCCAATACGAGTGGTCAACGGCGGAATCCAGGATAATCTGTGGTGAATGTTTTTTTAAGTGCGCTAAATTAATCAGGTTACTGGTGTAATTTTGTCTATAATCAGATAAAAAGAAGCCGCACATAAATGCACGGCCAAAGTAGAGACCAAAGTAATGGTCAAGGGAAGCTGTTGTAAAACCTTAAATTCGACCCGGAGATTTTTAGTTCTTTACTTTATCTAAACTAAAGAACCTCATGCCCCAGTAAACACTTAAAAAGTTAATACAGACTTTATAGCTCGACTCGAGTCTCAGATTAGTCTGATTTTTTAATATAATTAATGAACCTACGATTAAGCCCCTTAAAACAGGACGTGGTTAACAATTTTATGCCTGCCTGATAAACAATAGATGCATTAAGGCAACGCGTTATAAGGTAAAAAACAGGCTGTAAAAAAAGCACGGCCAAAGTAGAGATCAAAGAAATGATTAAGGGAGTCACTGTAAAACTTTACAGAGGACAATGGTCGATAGAGTCTATGACACCATCCTGATCACTGTCTTTCGACGCTGGTTTATCCTGTTTACCAAAACGCCACAACAAACCTGGCGTCACTAACGAAGCATCTTTATCAAAGCTTTCCACATCTGCATGCACTGCAAAACCATTATTCCAGACTACTCCAGCCCTACACCCAAAGAAACCTGAGTAGAATTATTGAGTTCGCTGGGAATGTCTGCTGTCACATCAAGCGGCCCTAATCCTGCCTTTAAATACCCCCCCGTTCCGATATGATCATTTCGTAGTCACTAAACAGGTAATATTGAGCATTAACAGAAGTGAACTAAAAATCGATATTTCGAGGATTGAAGGTCGCTGTACCTAAATCGGACAGGCTTTGTTCAACACTCCAGCTAGAACTCAGGTCTGCACCGATATACAGGCGACTAGTGGAATCGGTATCCTCGTCTAGCGAATAGATGGAACCAGAGATTGCAGCCTGCAATGTTGAACGACCTGTTCCAGCGTTGATATAGAAGTGCTGCGGTTCTGATTCCGCTTCGGGCGTTTGTTGAGCTAGCGCTTCACCCTGGAACAATCAGTAGCATGAGTACTGACAGCGCTCCAACAAATACACCTCTCAGTTGACGCAATCCTGCCAACAAGCCCAGTAGTGCAAGCATCCACAGATTAAATGCACCGATGCCATCAAGCGCTACAGCTACCACACCAGTTTCAGCGGCTGCATCACGATAATCGGGTGTGCCATTGCGATCAGTATCAGGTAACACGACAGGAGATGAAGCACTGATATCGTCAAAACCATCACCATTGGTATCGATGAAACTGTCTACCACTCCGTTAGCGTCACTATCGGGCCCACCAGCTTCCTGCAGATCAGGGATACCATCATTATCCGAATCCAGATCCTGTTGATCGGGAGTACCATCACCATCGGTATCAACAGGCCCCTGTCCAACACCTATTTTCAGACCATTACTGTTGACAGGTAAAGAGCCAACGCCTAAAACGCCATCGCCATTTTCATCATCCCCACCCGCTTCAATAACATCGGGGATACTATCGTTATCACTGTCCAGATCGCGGAAGTCTTTCACTCCATCAGCATCGGTATCAAGTAAAGTACCGTTGCTGTAGCTGATTGAACCACTATCAGCAGAAGTTTCCAGAGCATCTGCAAGGCCATTGCTTCCCACATCCTCTCCACTGTCGATACGGCCATCGTTATCGCTATCCATACTTGAAGGACTCTCAAAACCCGCTTCTGACAGGTCATACAGGCCATCATTATCTGAATCCAGATCCTGACTATCCGGAATACCATCACCATCGCTGTCAATACTACCGTCACCTTCTAGCGCGTCAGGAATTCCATCGTTATCATCATCTATATCGATAGTGTCTGCTATCCCATCGTTATCGCTGTCATCAGTGTCTCTGAAGTCAGCAATACCATCTGCGTCGCTATCAGGTAAGGGCAAAGCCTGCATAGTAATTGCATCATCAAAGCCATCCCCATTAGTGTCGGTGAAGCCATCGACCAGACCATTATTATCGGTATCAGGGCCGCCTGCTTCGACTAGATCAAATATGCCATCACCATCACTATCGGGATCATAGGGATCAAGTATTGAATCACTATCAATATCGCCTGGATTCAGAATAATATCAACGCCTTGTTCATTAACCGCTGTGGCTCCGCTGCCTGCAGTACCATCACCATCTGGATCGCTTCCACCCGCTTCAGTCACATCGGGGATACCATCGTTATCGCTGTCCAGATCGTGCTGGTTTGGTACGCCATCACCATCGGTATCTATGGCTGGCAAACCGCCATTCTGATACAGGCCTTTGCTATCGACCTGTGCGGGTGCTGAACCTACCTGGCCATCACCATCGGCATCATCACCACCGAATTCGACCACATCCATGATGCCGTCGTTGTCGCTATCCAGATCGATCTGGTCATTTACGCCGTCATCATCGTTATCAATTGGTGTCAGAGCCGATCCTGCTGTCGCCACGCCAAAGGTATCAACTGTGGGTGCGCCGACTCCGACTATGCCGTCGCCATCTGGATCTACACCACCAGCTTCGTACACATCTGTAAGAGCATCGTTGTCTGAGTCCAGATCAACGTAGTCTTCTACACCATCGGCATCGCTATCCAGTGGTGAGCCAGCGTTGTAACTGAGCACACCGCTGTCGGCTGTAGTTTCTACTGCATCGGCCAGGCCGTTGGTACCGACCGTATTGGTGACATCAATGCTTCCGTCATTTAGTGTATCCAGCGTCGCATAATCGGCACCTGACTCTATCAGGTCGTACAGGCCATCGTTATCTGAATCCAGATCCAGGTAATCGGGGCTCCCATCTGCATCGCTGTCGGTACTGCCTTCAATAGCATCCGGAATGCCATCATTGTCGCTATCCTGATCAAGCATGTCGAGTATGCCGTCTCCGTCGAAATCACCCGAGCCTTCGTCTCCGTTTGGAATACCATCGCCGTCTTCATCTGCTGAAAGGTCAGGAGTAAAGCTGACACTTTCTGTATCGGTAATTGAAGCGGAATTTACACTACCCGTGATACTTGCGGTTGTCATACTGGTACCACTGGTTAAGGTGGCGCTATATGTACCGTCACCGTTATCGATAACAGCACTTAGGCTACCGGCGTTTGTTGTCAATACAACGACATCTCCACCAGCCGAAAGATTATTCCCATTGGAATCTTTCAATTGCACAGTAATCGTCGAGCTACTAATGCCATCCGCAATGATCGAGCCTGGGCTAGCGCTAATCAAACTGGTACTACCGGAGGCTGCTGACACCGTGAAGTTAACATTACCCGTATTGGTAATTGGACTGGAGTTAAGCGTAGCTGTAATCGTCGCAGTTTCTATACTGGTACTACTGGTTAAGGTGGCACTGTAAGTACCATTACCATTATCGGTAATTGCACTTAGAGATCCGGCTGTGGTAGACAGATCGACAGTTTCCCCCCCAACAATCAGGTTATTACCGTTTACATCTTTCAGTTGCACGGTAATAGTTGAGGTACTGATACCATCGGCTGTAATCACTGAGGGGCTCGCTGTGATTAAACTGGTACCGACAGCAGCTGCACCCACGGTAAACGCAACACTCTCTGTATCGGTAATACTAGCGGCATTTACGGTACCCGAAATTGTAGCGGTTCCTACGGTAACGCTACTGATTAAGGTAGCAGTGTAAGTTCCATTTCCATTATCGGTAACCGGGCCCAGGCTACCTGCCGTAGTTGACAGCGCGACGGTATCGCCTCCGCTAGTCAGATTATTGCCTGCAGAATCTTTCAATTGAACAGTAATCGTTGAGGTACTGCTACCATCGGCTGTAATCGCTGTGGGGCTTGCTGTTATTAAACTGGTACTCGCTGCGACCGGACCTATAGTGACAGTAACGGTTCTAGTCACTTGTGTAGCTGCATTACCTACAGCGTCGCTCACATTGTAGCTAATCGTATAGGTACCAGGCGCTGCGGTATTCACCGCCCCTGAGGTAACGATAGAACTGGTGAGATTTCCATCCACATTATCGTTCGCAGTCGCTCCTTCATCGCTATAGCTATCGCCAAGAGTAACATCTATCAAACTAGCTCCCTGCAGGCTAATAATCGGTGCGGTGTTATCTAGCGTATAGGTTTCCACGCTACCACTGGGAGTAATCGTACCCAGATTATTACCGCTTAAATCCTGTATACCCGTGGTAGTAGCAATATGCAGATTCACCTGGCCATCTGTATCCGCCACATCAACGGTCACCATATAGCTGCTGCCACTACCGCTTACCGCACTGACACTGGCAGCCGTCGCACCAGCACCAGACGCCGAAAAATCAGCAATATCGACATTTTGCACGTTTTCACTGAAGGTCACCGCAAACACCAACTGATTCGCATTAGTGAAGTTAGACGCTGGATTGAAACGAGTCACATTTAGCGGAGCTGGAGGCGCGTCGTATACGGTGATGGCATAATCTTCCACTTCACCATTGGCTGCTTCACCAGTCGCACTTGATGCGTCAAGGCTACTGTCCGTGGACAGACGTAGACGCAGATAGGTAGTTGATCCCAGTGTAGCCGTATCGATACCCGGCATCGCAGTCCAGGTCAAGTCGCTGGCGGGATTTTGCTCAGTCAGGCCGCCAGCAATGGAAATCGAGCTATATTCATCACTATCGAAGGTTCCATTCTGGTCAAAATCTATCCAGGCATGTAGCGTGGCAGTACGGCCCAGTGTATTGGTCACACTAATATTGGAAGCACTAATCGTATAAGTAGATCCCTGCTGATCGACTTGAGCAAGTCCGGTAACACCATCTTCGTCATCAAGTCCTCTGCTGTCATCCGAATCCGCATTGCTGCCAGGGTTACCACCACCCTCACCGTCCAGATTTGCGCCAAGACGCAATTGCTCCATAGCACCTAGAACGCCATTGAGATCGTAATCAGCAAAATAATGGTATGCGCCCAGAGCACCAGAAATAGTTCCATAGGTATCAGGGGCATCCCCATAATCGGTATTCAAGCGCATAAAAGCACCAGCACCAGTATTGACAATACCTGCTCCACCCGATTTACCTAATACTCCGTCCACACCCTCGTTTGCACCTTTCAAGCCACCGCTGACATCAACAACCCCTACCGTCGCATTCTTTACAACGACCAGACCAGCACCGCCGCCACCGCCGCCGCCGTGCTCAGGAGAAGCGTCCCCCCCCATACCACCTGAAGCATCAATACTCAAACCTGACAAACTACAGCTTGTAGAGAAGTATACGATCACTGTACCACCAGCTCCGCCGCCGCCAGCTCCGTCACCACTGCCTGATGGGCTTGTCAATTGTGTGTCGGGGGCATCAGCCCCACTAACATTCAGTGTTCCTGATCCAATGCCGGTATCAGCGCGTAAAATAATTACTCCACCCCCTAATCCACCATAGGCTACTCCGCCATCGTTGGCATCTCCGGAACCCCCGCCGCCCCCCATATTGGCACCAGCAAAGATGGATTGGCCGCCATACCCCGGATAATGTAAAACTGCACCGCCGACCCAGCCCTTTGCACCAGAACCACCAAAACCGGCATTGGAGCCACCGCCACCACCGGAGTTGTGGGGACCTGCACCACCACCTGCATTACCCGGAGCACCACGGCCATAATCTCCCCCAGCTAAAGTCGATACAGTTTCATCAATGACAGCGGAGCCATCATAGACATGTCTTGGCGTACCGGCGATACCTTCACCTTTGCCACCAAGACCATCAACATCACCGGTCGTATACACCATATTGGCGATATTACCGGTAGACTTGTTGATATCACCATCGACACCACCTCGGAAACCTGCACCGGCCGCATTGACGGTAAAGCCATTGAAGTCAATCGTCCCACCAGTGGCATTAAAGGCAACCACTCCACCTGTATCACCATCCCAGGATTCAGGGATAATATTTGCCGTCAGACGAGCTCCTGAACTTCCGTAATCGGGCACGACAATAATCTGCCAGTTGGCTTCATCCGTATCTGAGTAGGCGTGCCTGAGTCCTTCACTCAAGGTAATCTGTGAGCCTGCAACCGAAGCTACGGTCGCGTATTCGAAGGTTCCCGCTGTTTGTGATATCACGCCTCCTGCATAGCCGGGGGTGCCATGCAAACTGGTCGATATAGTACTTATATCGGCACCCGAACCGACCCCATCACCATAGGCATCGGTGTTGGTAGAATCGATGACTGCGCCCTGTGATTGAATAAGCAGAAGCAGGTCACCAGTGTTGATCGAGGTAGAAGCACCGCGCAGTGAACCCGCATAGTTAATCGTGGTCGCGCCTTCGGCGACATCCCCGCTCCCTTTCACATAGGTATTGACGGTTCCAGCTATATCAACAGCCCAGGCAGGTAGCGCCAGACTCCAGAGCATGATAAGAAATAAATGGGACAGTCTCACAGATCACCTTAACATCGTTAATATTCAGCAACAGGGTTGCAAAAACTTATAAAAATTCGAAAGGTATTTATTGGTAGAAAAAACTAAAAACTGGTCACTGACGCTCAAAAAATACATTACAAATTTTGTCAAAATGACCCAGGCACATCTCCATGCCTAACACCAATGCCCTGCTAAAGTTAAAAAAGTACCCTAAAAAATATTTAACAGATTTGCTTTATAACTTAAACAACGTCTCAAACAGGTCTGATTTTCATAAAAAATTGAGGAAGTTGTGATTGAGATCCTTAAATCGCTCCATGGTTAAGAATATTATGCTAACCAGACTAACAAAGGGTGTGTTAAACCTGGATTCCACAGTTGACCGCTCGGAAAGGTAACCCACTGTTTCGTAGGGCATTATAGTCGGTTTATCTATTCACGCTCCTATGCGTCCATGCATCCGCGAAATAACAGCATCCATGCTGAAAACCCAGCAGGTGAATCCGCTATCCAGGTCGAGGAAATCGAGTATGTCATCCGATTCTATCGCCCCGCAAAGCGAAACATTAGTCACTTCACTCACTTTAATTATATCGAGCATGAGTGGGTACCATATAAAACCTGATCTACTGCATTCTTGAAGCGGTTGATTAAAGCGGCTTACTGCGTTCAGTAAATACTGTTCAGTAAAACACTTGCAATAATGCGTTTAAAAATCATACTTAAGTAAGTACGGTAAATACTTAAAGCCCAATTTCAAAGGCTTATAGCCTGGCAAAAGTCTCAAATCAGGATGATTTTATTAAAATAATTTATGAATCTGTGATTGAGATCCATAAAACTTGGCCCGGTAAACAATATTATGTCAAGCTGATAAACAATGGGTGTTATATATAGCTAACGCGATGTTTAACCTGGAAGCATAGATAATGAATACCAAGCTGATCTTGAAAAACCTGAATCTGCTGTTTGTTGACGATGACCATCGTATCAGCGCCGAGATCTATAGTATTTTTTCTTCCATGTTTAAAAGCATCACACTGGCAGAGAGTAGCAACAAGGCTTTTGCTTTTTTTAGAGAAAAGCCTGTTGATATTATCATTACAGATATTGAGATGCCCGGCGATGATGGTTTTTCTCTCATAGAATCGATACGCCAGATAGATACTGAAATCCCGATCATTATACTGAGCGCGTACAACAAAAATCACTACTTGATGCGTGCAGCTAATTTACGTATAGATGGTTATATCACCAAGCCGCTTAGCTTTAAAAAACTGAATATCGCTTTAGATCGTGCGGCCAAACGGCTGGAACATAAAGTCAGGCCAGTTAAGCTGTGTCAACAAGTCACATACCACCCGCTGCAAAAGATGCTGCATGTTGATAATAATGAAGTCAGTCTGGGTCAAAAAGAGTGCTTACTACTTGAACTATTACTCAATAAAAATCACCGCATAGTGGGAAAGTCTGAACTTTTCGAAGCCATCTGGGCCGATGGTGATATGACCGAATCTGCGCTTAAAAATCTGATCAGCGAACTACGTAAAAAACTCAAATACGACCTTATCAAGAATCAACCCTCTCGCGGCTGGATTTTAAATGCTCTGGACGTTAAAGATTGCGCTTGAATAAATATCTTTTCGTATTTTCGCTTCTTTTCTGTGCACTCTCACAGGCTGAAGAACGAGTTAGCCTGCAATTAAAATCAACCCACCAGTTTCAATTTGCTGGCTATTATG
Source organism: Gammaproteobacteria bacterium (assembly GCA_050292965.1). Classification (GTDB taxonomy): domain Bacteria; phylum Pseudomonadota; class Gammaproteobacteria; genus JACNJF01. The sequence goes on from JBNKMF010000055.1 coordinate 11,056, forward strand.
TCGCTAAAGAACTCGGGTACTATAAAGATGTCGGCCTTGATGTAGAACTACTCGAAGGCAAACCCGATACCAAGCCTGCTGAAGTTGTTTTGCGCGGCGATGCAGAGTTTGGTGTTGGCAGAAACAGTCTGCTTTTACAGCGTTATCAAGGCAAACCACTGGTTGCATTAGCGGTCATCATGCAACACTCACCCCGCCTCCTTTTAATGCGGCATAGCGATGACCTGCAAAACGTTCAGGATCTGGCGCATAAAAAAGTCATGATCGAACCTTTGGCTGACGAATTGATCGCCTACCTGAATCACGAACAGATACCACTGGATGCCATCGAATTTATCCGAGACAGGCACAACATTCAGGATTTTATTGGTAGCAGGGTCGCAGCCATTTCAGCTTATGACACTGACGAAACCTATCTACTCAATCAACTTAATATTAAATATTACGCCTTAACGCCCCGCTCTGCAGGTATCGACTTTTATGGTGACAACCTGTTCACTTCTGAACAGCAAATCAAACAACACCCTGATCGAGTACGTGATTTTAGAGCCGCCAGTTTACGCGGCTGGGTATACGCTATGCAGCACCCGCAACAGGTCGTTGACCTGATACTGGAAAAATACCCCAGTCATAAAGGACGTGATCATTTACTTTATGAAGCGAATAAAATGAAGCGCCTGATGCAACCCGAATTAATCAGTCCAGGTTATATGTTTGAGGGGCGCTGGAAACATATTGCACAAACCTATGCCGAGCTTGGGATGTTGCCTGACGAATTTTCTCTGGATGGATTCATGTATCAGACTGAAACCCATAAAGATTATTTCTGGATATTTTTATGCTCAGGCGTCACCTTGATCATCGTCATTATCGCACTGGTGGTTAGGTTTTTTTTGTCAAACTTAAACAAAAAGCTTTTTCGTTTGCTAAAAATAAAATCTCAGTTCGACAACATTGGAGAATCGGTTAACCATATAACTCACCAATGGAAACAGCCTCTAAATGAGTTGAGCCTGCAAATCATGTTGATCGAAAAAAATGCGCATAGCAGCCAGATTAGCAGTGAAGAGATAAAACAAGTTGATCAAATCACTGACAAGTGTCATGACATTATGGAGCATATGGCAAGAGAGGTGGATTTGTTCAGTAACCTGTTTAGTACTAATAATTCAACCACCACCTTCCAGCCCAGTAACAGTATAAATTACCTCATTCAGTTGATTGAAAAGAACTTCAGAATTCACAATATAAAAATCACTACACAACTGGACGAAGACATTACCCTGTCAGGTAATAAATTTGAAATGACGCACGTATTGTTGGGCATTTTAAATAATGCGCGTGACATAATTAAAGAAAGGAAAATAGAATCACCATTAATCCACATACATCTTTACCAAGTTAATCATTCAATACATATCGACATTTCGGATAATGGCGGAGGTATCAAGGCAAAAACGCTAAATGACATATTCAAACCTGGTTACAGTAGTAAAAATAATAGCGACTCAGGGGTTGGATTGTATATCGCAAAAAATATCATTGAGGAAAATTTTAAGGGCCAACTCAGCGCTACGACAACAGATACTGGCGCAACTTTCAAAATCACCTTACCTGTTTAAGCCTGGAATCCGCAACTGGACGAGTTGTAGTGCGTTTGAGGTGGTGTAGATCAAGGAGTTACAAAGCTTCCGCATCCTGCTCTCGCCCCTTACCTATGTCCCTATAGGTAACGCAGAGATACGCCGCCTCAAACGTGCAATTCAGCTCGTAGCGGAATTCACCTACTGGGTTTTCAGCATGGATGCAAGGAGCGCGAATGGATAAATCGACTGTAATGCTCTACGAAATAGTGGGTTACCCTCCAATGCAAGCGGTCAACTGCAGAATCCAGGTTAATTACTCACCAGGATTTTGAGACTTAGAAGTCGGTTTCTTCTTCAAGACAATCTCTTCCCACAGCTTTCCAATCCCATCAACTTCGGTATCGGTATCGGTATCGGTATCGGTATCGGTATCGGTATCGGCGTTAGCATTAGCTTTAGCATCGGCATTAGCTTTAGCATCGGCATTAGCTTTAGCATCGGCATTAGCTTTAGCATCGGCATTAGCTTTGGCATTAGCATTAGCTTTAGCTTTGGCTTTAGCTTTAGCTTTAGCTTTAGCTTTAGCTTTGGCTTTAGCTTTGGCTTTAGCTTTGGCTTTGGCTTTAGCTTTAGCTTTAGCTTTGGCTTTGGCTTTGGCTTTGGCTTTGGCTTTAGCTTTAGCATCAGCTTTGGCTTTGGCATCCTGATTTTTACCCAAATCGTTCTTGCTTGAGGCATCAATACCTTCACCTGGGTTCTTAAAGAGAATATCTTTCCACAGCTTTTCTAATCTACCGGCATTGGCCTTGGCTTCAGCCTCAGCCTTAGCCCTTGCTTTAGCCTCAGCCTTAGCCCTTGCTTTAGCCTCAGCTTTAGCCTTTGCTTCTCTGATTTTAGACAGGGCACATCCCTCAATATTGACATCAACCCCTTTAACGGTTCCAGGACATTTATCAAGATTATCGATAACACCATCCCTATCTGAATCCACTGCACAACCATCTGTATTAACTGTTACGCCACGCGCAGTATCTGTTCCTGGACACTTGTCTAACGTATCGATAATGCCATCTTTATCACTATCACGCTCACAACCCTGAATATCAACGTTTATACCTTGTGCAGTTCCACGACATTGATCCAAATCATCGATAACGCCATCTTTATCACTATCAAGCACACAGCCCCTGCTGTCTACTGTTACCAGAAAAGGAGTCTCTGGACATTGGTCGATGGAGTCAGAGATACCATCCTGGTCGCTATCTTTTGCTGCTGTTTTGTCCTGTTTACCGAATCGATACAGTACACCAACCGTTAACAACGATGCATCTTTATCTAAACTCTCAAGGTCAGCGCGTAGCGCAAAACCATTCTTCCACGCATATTCCACACCAGCGCCTATAGCAATCTGTGTGCTATTTTTCACTTCATAGGGAATATCTGAAGAGAAATCGGTTTTGCCCAGCCCTCCCTTGACATATGTACCCATGCCTACATGCTTCATCTTAACTTCTTTAGACAGGTAATACTGAACATTCACGGCTTTCACTGAGTAATCGATTTTCCCTGTAGGCTGAAAAGTGGCAGAGCCTAAATTAGACAGGCTTATCTCAACGCTAATATTTTCCCCCAGATCCAGGCCACCATACAATCGGTAGCCCATATCAGAACCACTATCAAGTGTATATATAGAGCCCTCTGTGGATGGCTGTAAAGTTGAACGTCCTAATCCAGAACCTATGTAGAAACTCCGTTGATACTTACCCTGTTGTTGCTGTTCTGTCTGTTGTGCCAGTGCTTCGCCTTGCAGCATAAACAACATCAGAAGTGATAGCATGATGCTATTGGTAAACAGTTTCACATGACGTAAATCAGACAGTGCTCCTAACAGAGCGAGTAAACCAGGATTATATACACCTACACCAGTCTTAACGCCTCTGGATCCAGCACCTTTATGCACTGAATCTCGAACATCAGGGATTCCGTTGTCGTCACTGTCGGGCACTTCCAATTGAGTCTTAGCACTATTGTCATTAAATCCATCACTATTGGCATCAATACCGCCCCTAAGTACACCATTCGGACCAACAACCATCTTGCCAGGTAACAGCTTGTCCCATGTACCGAATACACTATCCTGATTCGTATCGATGGTAATCGCATAGGTGCCCGCTACATCTGAATTGAAGTGAAAATTATCACTATCCTGAACTCCGCCTGTAACACCCGGTGAAATCGCATTATCCTGCCAGGCATCGTCTGTAAAGGTCATGCCTTCGTATAACTTAGGCGGTTCATCAGGCCCTGGATTGGCAATCGCTGGATAGCTCAGGTATTGCGGATAGCTGGCTGTCACACTGCCATTGGCGATTGGAATACTGTAACCGGAATATGGTGCATCTACTCCGATGTCATTGGTGGTCAGGATATTCTCATTGCCGGAAAATTGATTCAGGTCCAGCTTCCATACATAATTTGTGTTATTGCGACCACCGGGTACCAGAACGTAATAATCTGCACCCGATGCAACGTCTTGAGTAAAGTTATAAGTTTGGAAATTACAATCTGTCGCCCACACTCGCCCTCCGTTGGCAGAGGAATCAGGGTCGATTATATTATTTGCCGTAACCGTGATATCGAAACGACTGATATCTTTATCTACTCTATTTAATCCCATGAGATTTTCGAGTCGCGTTGTATAAGCCCTGGTATTGGTTGTGGTATAGCGTATGGGTGAGGTCAGTGGTGCAGCGAAAGGAACAGTACAGAACACATTGCCTTTAGTCATAGTGCCTGATGTATATACAGAATTGCCGTCCGGGTCGAGTATCTCAATACTCTCATCATCAGCTCTACCGCAAAGTGAAACATTAATAACTTTACCTGCAGTTAGGATATCTACCTTTACAGGATGCCCTGTTGATTGAAAATCCACTAATCGCAGATTTACCCATAACCCAGTTTGAAATCTCCCTTCAGCAAAAACTGAATCGCAGATACCGTCCAACAAAATACCCCCCTTTATTCGTTTTAAAAACATATCCTGTTATCCCACGCAAATACTTTGCTCTGTAGGTGGCTTATACCATTAACCGAGTCTCAAACTGGTTTGGTTTTTAAATATCGAGTCCAATTTACAAATTTAACTGATGAATCTTTGACAGAGATCTTTAAACCAGCCAACACTCCTAACAAAAGGAGTAAACCGAGGTTAAATTCACCTACACCATTCAGATTAACGCCAATGGATCCACCAGCCTTACTTGCTAAATCTCGAAAATCAGGGATACCATTGTTGTCACTGTCGGGCAGCTCTAATGAGGTCAAAGCACTATCGTCATTGAATCCATCACCATTTTCATCAACGAATTCATCTACTTCACCATTGTTATCACTATCAGGGTTTCCTGCTTCCTGCAGATCAGTTAGTCCGTCATTATCCGAATCCAGATCCTGTTGATCGGGGGTGCCATCTTTATCGGTATCCAGTGGGCCAAAACTCATAACTATCACCAGACCATTGCTGTTGACCGCTGGAGTATCTGTACCTGCTATACCTCCCTCTTCTCCATTGTTGCCACCACTTTCAATGACATCGGGGATACTGTCGTTATCACTGTCCAGATCATGCAAGTCATTCACTCCGTCACCATCGGTATCGAGTAAAGAACCATTGTTGTAGTTGATTGAACCACTATCAGCAGAAGTTTCCAGGGTATCGGCAAGACCATTGCTGCCCACATCCAGTATATTGTCTATACGGCCATCGTTATCCGTATCCATACTTGAAGGGTTCCCGAAACCTGCTTCATGCAGGTCATACAATCCATCATTATCTGAATCCAGATCCCGATCATCAGGAACACCATCTGCATCACTGTCAAAACTACCATCACCTTCTAGTGCATCAGGAATGCCATCGTTATCATCATCAATATCTATAGCGTCCTCTATCCCATCGTTGTCGATGTCATCATTGTCTCTGTAGTCAGGAATACCATCTGCATCACTATCAGGTAAATCTGATGCCTGCATAGTCATTCCATCATCAAAACCATCGCCGTTGGTATCGGTAAAACCATCGACCAAACCATTATTATCGGTATCAGGATTACCGCCTTCGACCAGATCAAATATACCGTCGCCATCACTATCGGGGTCATATGGGGTAAGAATTGAATCGCCATCAATATCGTCTGGATTCAGTAAAGTACCAATACCCTGCTCATTGACTACAGGGGCTCCAGTACCTGCAACACCATCTCCATCTGGATCATTACCACTGGCTTCGATCACATCGGAGATGCCATCGTTGTCACTATCAAGATCGTGCTGGTTCGGTACGCCATCGTCATCAGTATCTATGGCTGGCAAAGCTCCATTCTGATACAGCCCCTTGCTATCGACCTGTGCGGGTGCTAAGCCTATCTGGCCATCACCATCCGGATCATTTCCACCGAATTCGATGACATCCATGATACCGTCGTTGTCGCTGTCCAGATCAATCTGGTCATTCACCCCGTCACCGTCGTTATCAACTGGAGTCAAAGCCGCCGCACTCGTTGCAACACCTCTGCCATCTACCGTAGGTGCGCCACTGCCGACCACGCCATCGCCATCGGAATCTACACCACCGGCTTCGTACACATCGGTAAGAGCATCGTTGTCAGAGTCCAGATCGACGTAATCTTCTACACCATCTGCATCGATATCCAGGGGTGAACCGCCGTTATAACTCAACTCGGCGCTGTCGACTGTGGTTTCTACAGCATCGGCCAGACCGTTCGCGCCTACGGAATTGGTCGCGTCGATAGTTCCATCATGCAGTGTATCCAGCACTGCATAATCGGCACCGGACTCAATCAGGTCGAATAAACCGTCATTATCAGAATCCAGATCGAGGTAATCGGGGATTCCATCGGCATCGCTGTCGACATTGCCTTCAACCTTGTCAGGAATACCATCGTTGTCACTGTCCAGGTCGAGGAAATCGAGTATGCCGTCCGCATCGACATCATCCGTGCCTTCGTCACCGTTGATAATGCCATCAGCATCATCATCTGGTGCTGCATCAAAGGTTACAGTCACGCTACGTGTAACTTCCGTAGCAGCATTTCCAGAAGAGTCACTGACGTTATAGGTAACGGTATAAGTCCCTACTAGCGAGGTATTCACTGGATTTACTGTCACAATATTACCCGTAATATCTCCATCGATATTATCTGTCGCAGTAGCTCCTGCATCGCTATAGCTACTACCCAGAGGTACATTTACCGGATTAATACCCTGTAAACTGATTACCGGCACAGTTGTATCATTGGTAACATTAACTATCCGTGTTACCGGGATTGCGGCATTGCCTGCTGCATCAGTGATGTTGTACGTGACCATATAGCTTCCAGCTACGTCGCTGTTCACCGTACTCACTGTACCCACTGAATTAATGCTTAAGGTCGTTTCCCCATCCACTGCATCACTTGCTATGGCTCCCAGATCTGTATAGGCCTTGCCTTGCTCTGTACTCACTGGACTAGTACCCACTAAAGTGATTACCGGTGGCGTTGCATCAGGTGTTACATTCACTGTCCGAGATACAGGGGTTGCTGCATTACCATCAGAATCAGTGATGTTGTAGGTTACCGTATAGCTTCCAACAACAGCACTATTCACCGTACTCACTGTACCCACTGAATCAATGGTTAAAGCGGTATCTCCATCCACTGTATCACTTGCTATGGCCCCCAGATCTGTATAGGCCTTTCCTTGCTCTATACTTACTGGATTGCTGCCTGTTAAAGTAATAACTGGCGGATTTTGATCAATAATACGAGTATTTACAGTAATTGAAGCAGGAGTACCTGTAGAGGTCAGTTGATCCAGGTATGTAGAGACCAGAATCTGACCGATTTGAACATTTATCTCGTCATCATTATTAATTCCCACATCCGGTGTATTAATGGTAATCAGAAGTGCACTAAAAATGCCGCTATCGATACCTGTCTCAGTCAGAGTTAGCTGCTCTATTTCCCCAGTTGTCATGTTCTCTACTACTGCCGTAATGGTTTCAGCAACTCCCGATAGAATATTAGCGTCGGGGTCGTTAACGCTGATGGTGATTTGACTACCCTCAAGTAATGTAGCGGGTGCGATCAACGTGCCATCTGTACCTGTCTGTAATGTATCATCGCTAACTATGGCGGTAATCGCCGTATAATTTGACGCCAGACCGTAAACATAGGTATCTATGTATCTCAGATCACCGAAACCAGTGCTGGTAAAATTACCCCAGGTATGTTTTCCGGCTGAATGTGAGGCCCACTCTCCATAGGGTAGTATTGAAGCTCCATCATTTAGATAGGTCGCATCATCCCAGTACACGCGTGTGAGTCCCGTAGTGCCATCGCTATTAGCCTGAAAAATGGTTAAACCATCCTCGGTTCCGCCACTGGTCTCAACATCGTCAGCTATAAAGTGGTATTCTCCCAGGCGAACCTGCAGCCTGGCAGAGTACTCTCCAACAGCCAGGGGTAAGCCATTAGCATCAGTGCCGCTCCAGGGTACGCTATTCGCACCAATGACCATATTACCCAGTAACAGCTTGTCCCCTGCAGCGAATTCACCATCCTGATTCGTATCGATGGTAATTGCATAGGTACCAGCCACATCTGAAGTAAACTGGAAATTACCACTATCCTGAAATCCAACTGTAGTACGAGGTGAAATCGCATAATCCTGCCCGGCATTATCAACGAAGGTTAAACCTCCGCTTAGTACAGGTGGCTGTGTAGGGCGTGGTTTGGCAATCGCAGGATAGCTCAGGTATTGTGGAAACCTGGCGCTGACACTGCCTTCTGAGGTAGGGATACTGTAGCCAGAATAAGGGGCATTCACCCCCAAATCATTCGCAAGCAGAGTGTACACATTGGCAGCAAAATTATTAAGATCCAGCTTCCATACATAATTAGTATTGACTCGACCACCAGGCAGCAGCGCGTAATAGTCCGCATCCGTTGAAGAGTTTTCGTCAAAATTTTGCGTGACAAATGTCCAGCCAGAAGCCCATACGCGACCACCATTGACTGTTGGGTCAGGGTAAGTGGCAATATCGGGTGTAACCGTAATATCGAAGCGATTTAAAGCATATCCATCTACACTGGCATTCTCCAGACGAACGCTATAGATACCGGGTTTGGTCGTGGTATAGGCTATCCGGTCGTTCGAGTCGGCCGGGATCAGAGGAGCATTAAAGGGGTCACTACAGGATACATTAGCACTAATCCTTTCTTCGGTTTTGACTGAAACACCGTCCGGGTCGATGATCTCGACTCGGATGTCATCCGAATCTACCGCCCCACAAAGAGATACATTGATCACTTCACCTGCAGTAATAATATCCACTTTCTGTGGATAACCAGATGACATAAAATCGGATAAAGGCTGATTAAGACCAACCTGAAAACTACCTTCCGCATAAACTGAACTCCAGATACTGCCCAGCAAAATAAAAGCTATAACTCGCTTAAAAAACATTCGCTATAATCCCATGCAAATACTATATTTATTAGTAGTGGCTTATACCACTGCCAGAGTCTCAAACAAGTCTATTTTTTTTATAACTGGAATTTTATGAATAATTTACTTAAACCTGGATTCCGCAGTTGGCCGCTAATATCTTACGTAGGGTATTGAAATTTTGAGTGAAAAACCCCGTCGCAAGCGGACGGAGAATTTCACCTAAAGAGAATTAAAAAAGACCGTGCATAAATGCACGGCCAAAGTAGAGGCCAAGGTTTGGCCAAGGGAAGTCACAGTAAAACTTTAAATTTTACTCGCCGATTTTTCACACGGCCTTAAACTATTCTATTACTCAGCGATCGTTTAGATTCTCCAAAGCCGATGGATTCTAAACGATCGCTTGCTACAGCTTTTGATACGAGACAATCCATCACACTCTTTGCTCGTGCTTGAGATAACTTCTGATTTTTTTCTATCTCTCCCTGAGTCTCTGTGACGGTAAAGCTACCGGTTTTGGTAGTGGTATAAGTTAGCGGGCTGGTCATGGCCAGGTGGGCATTAAAGGGGCCATATCCAGACAAATAATTACTATTCCGAATTACTGATCCATAAAATGAAACACCATCTGGGTCTAAGATCTCGACGCTGATGTCATCCGAATCCACGGCTTCAAAAAGAGAAATATTTATCACTTCACTCGTACTAACAACATCCACCTTCTGTAGATATGTTAATGCTGTAAAATCTGATAAAGACTGGTCAAGACCTGTCTGAAAACAACCTTCCGTATCGACTGAAGCGCAGATGCTACCCAGCAAAATACAAGCAATCATTTGTTTAAAAAACATTCGCTGTAATCCCATGCATTCACAATTTTTATTATTGGGGTAATTTATACCTCAGTCACGGTCTCAAACGAGTCTGATTTTTAAATTTAACTGAAGAATCTACGATTAAGATCTTTTAATCAGGTAGTGGTTAACAATATCATCCCCATCTCATATCAACGGGTGCATTAAAGCTAACGCAACGCTTTACCTGGAAACATAGTAATGAATACCAAGCTGATTCTGAAAAACCTGAACTTACTGTTTGTTGACGATAACCATCATATCAACACTGAAATTGAAAGCATTTTTTCTCCCATGTTTAAAAACATCACACTGGCAAAGAATAGCAACGAGGCTTTAGCTTTTTTTAAACAAAAACCTATTGATATTGTGATTACAGATATTGAGATGCCTGGTGATAATGGGTTTTTACTCATCGAAGCAATACGTAAATCAGATCCAGAAATCCCCATAATCATACTCAGTGCACACAGCAGTAAACAGCACCTGATGCGTGCCGTAAATTTATGTATAGATGGTTATATCACCAAGCCGCTTAGCTTTAAGAAATTTGACACTGTTTTAGACCGTGCGGCCAAACGGCTTGAGCATAAAGTCAGCTCTTACAAACTGAATGAACAAGTCGTTTACCACCCAATGCAGAAAATGTTATATGTTGACCATCAGGAAGTCAGTCTTGGTCAAAAAGAGTGCATGCTGCTTGAATTATTAATCAATAACAATCACCGCATCGTAGGAAAGTTAGAAATTGCCAAAACCATCTGGGGTGATAGCGACATGACAGAATCCGCTCTTAAAAATCTAATCAGCGAACTACGTAGAAAACTCAAGTACAACCTGATCAAGAATCAACCCTCTCGCGGCTGGATTTTAATTACTCAAAATTTTGAAGATTTTTCCTCAGAGGCTTAGGACCAGCGGAATAAGCGTGCTGACAAAGTGAGAAATAAAACCGTCAGTACCCATAACAGGCATATCTCAAATGCAACATCCATCACTCCGGCCCCATCAATCATAATCCTGCGCGCAGCATCGACAATATGCGTCAATGGAAATATCTTTGAAAGATACTGAGCAATCGGGTGCGTACCTTCCATGGAAAACCATACACCGGACAGAATCATCATCGGCCAGCTCATCATATTGAGCAAGCCATCTGCCACTTCTTCAGTTTTAAGACGAGTAGCAACAATCAGGCCCATGCTGGTGAGGCAGGCAGCACCACTGAAAAACACCAGGAATAACGCCAGGTAGGAGCCATGCATGGTAAAATCAACAATTAGATCGGCACCCAGATAAACCACTATGGTAACGACAGTAATAATGATAAGCCGCGCGAATACCTGTGCAGTCAGAAATTCAAAAGGAGTCAGAGTGGTCGCCTGTAAACGGCGTAGCACACCATTTTTTCGGTACCTGACCACTACCCAGCCAACGCCCCACAGGCAGGAAAACATCATATTCATCGCCAGCACACCGGGTAGTAACCAGTCTGCATAACGAATATTTTCACCAGCTACTACTTCACGCTGCAAGGCTGAAGTTTGTTCGCTGAGCAGCGATTCACGTAGCAGTTTTTCAACCAGATAACCTTTAGGAGAGTATTCGTTGATCCAGTAGCGCAGGCCAGCGCTGCTATCAATAAGCATATCGACCTGATGTCTTTCGACGCGGGTAATCATTTTCTGCAGGTCATCGGACTCGATAATATTGACGTATTTAGTTTGTATAAAGCGTTCTAACTGAGCGTTGGTCTGAGCCGCCGGATATACTGCAACCTTAAAAACATCCTGCGACTCACCACTGAAGATAAAGCTAAACCCGATCAGGATCATAATTGGCATAAAGAGATTCCACGCCCATGACGTGGTATCCCGATAGTACTCACGGAATCTAGCTTTGAGTATGGCTCTGATATGTTTAATTTTCATCGCTCAACTTCTCAGGGCATGGCCGGTAAGTTTCAGAAACAGATCTTCCAGTGTCGGCGCGCTGATCTGACAGTCGCTCAGACTGAAACCCAGTTTCTCTAGCATGGCGATGGATGCTGGAACATCATTAGTAAATAGCTCGTATTGTTTATCCACAAGCTGAATTTCTTCTGGCAAAACCGTACTGTCGGTTACTGCGCGTTCGGGCAACCGAATGATACTTGCCTGAAAGTGCCGTTTTAATAATTCATCGGGTTTGCCTTCGATGATGATTTTACCGTGATCCACAATCGCTATCTGATCGCACAGGCGGTAGGCTTCTTCCATATAGTGAGTGGTGAGCAAAATGGTTTTACCGGCCTGTTTGATGCCTTCGATCAGAGACCAGAAGTTGCGCCGTGACTGGGGGTCAAGCCCGGTTGTGGGTTCATCCAGAAAGACCAGCCTGGGGTTGTTCACCAGCGCGATTGCTAACAGCAGGCGCTGACGTTGCCCGCCGGAGAGCTTGCGCGTATCGCGATCAATAAATTCATGCAGATGACAGAGTTCAATCAATTCATCAGTATCGGCTGATTCATCGTACAGGGCGGCAAACATGACCAGCGCTTCGTGTACAGTTTGAAAATCCTGTAACGAAGTGGTCTGAAACTGTATTCCGATCTCGCGTCGGTAGGCCTCATCTGCAGATCGCCCCTGATATAGAACCTCTCCATCATCCTGCTGGATTATGCCTTCCATGATTTCCATAGTAGTGGTTTTACCTGCACCATTGGGGCCTAGCAGGCCATAGCAACTACCCGATTCAACAGAGAAACTGATACCATCGACGGCACGGATACCGGGGTAGGTTTTGAGTAGGTTCCTGGCTTCTAGAATAGTGGTCATGGGCAATGTGTCATCCGACGGGTTCTCGTTTTTTGTTATAGAACCTCTGATGTTAAATCACAACGAGGGTATATGTCAGTATTTAGTGACGTTTTACAAAGCATGGATAGCGCTGATTTTGATGTTGCTTTCAAGCTTGCGGTAGAATCCCTGAGCGTTGAGCGACTGCAGTTACAGCACGCCGTTAAAAATGGCAGTATCGCGCTGGCGGACGGGATCACTGTGATGGTTATCTCCCATCAGCAAACTGAGCTTTTTTTGCAGGTAAAGAGTGGGATTTTCTTCCGCAGTATGATTGCAGGATGTAACTGTGCCGACGACCCTGGTCCAATGGATACGCTAGAGGAATATGCCGAAGTCTGGTTTTCGATCAATAAAAAAGATGCCAGTTTCACTATTACTTTTTAAGGAACCTCTGATTAATTCTGGTTGATTTTAGGCTGAGATAGAAATGTTCCGATTTGTTTCGAATTAAGCTTTAATAGCCGCCCTATTGCTGCGATTTTCGGGACGAATCGGGGCATTTATAGCCAGTATAAAAAAATTATGAAATGATCAGAGTTTCCAAGTGATCAAATGAGTAACTGATCACAAAACCATTATCAAATCTGTCCGCTCACAGCATCAACGTGATCAATAGCACATTTGCTGTTAAGAAATATCCTATAATTCTCATAATTTTTTACACGGACAGATTTGTTCAATGTATTTTGACGACACCACAACCAGTATTACCATCACCAGCTTTGATGAAGACAGAATCCAGATACTGGATGGTAAGCAACGTTTAGAGTACTTTGCCGATAACTTTCGCTCGCAGCCTGTACACTTACCTCTAAGTGAAAAGCACATGTCTTTTTTTAAAAAAATGCGCAGAATGTTGAAGAAATAAGGTCTATTCCCTAAGCGAACAGGTTGTAACTTTACAAATAAACTGCTTTCACTGATACTCCGCTGATATAAATCGGAGTGTCTATCATGCATATCGGATTCATTGGACTGGGTGTCATGGGACGCCCTATGGCAAGTCATTTAATCGCTGCCGGTCATTCCCTGTATAGCTGTGTTAATGTCAGCGAAATTCACCCCGACCTGGTGGCCGCAGGGCTTCATATCTGCGAATCTTTGCAACAGGTCGCTGAAAAATCCGAAATTATCATCACCATGTTACCTGATACTCCACAGGTGAGCACAGTATTGCTTGGTGCAAATGGCATACTGGACAATATCTCTCCCGGCAAGGTGATTGTAGATATGAGCTCTATTGCCCCAGCAGAAACTCGCGAATTTGCGCGCCTGGCTAATCAACTTGGTTGTGAATATCTTGATGCACCGGTATCTGGCGGGCAAACCGCTGCAGAAACCGCCAGCCTGACCATTATGGTGGGAGGCGATCAGCAAACCTTTGATCAAATCAGACCAATATTTGAAATTATGGGTAAAAACATTACTCTGGTTGGTGCTACCGGTAGTGGGCAAATCTGCAAGATTGCCAATCAAATCATCGTTGGGCTGAATATTGAAGCCGTGGCCGAAGCGCTGGTATTCGCCACTAAGGCAGGAGCCGACCCAGAACAGGTACGTAACGCTTTAATGGGGGGCTTTGCTTCTTCTCGCGTGCTTGAAGTGCATGGTGAAAAAATGATCAAGCGCCAGTTTCAGCCAGGGTTTCGCATCGACCTGCACCGTAAGGATTTAAACCTGGCGCTAAATGCTGCACATGAACTAGGCATTAGTCTGCCAAATACCGCATCAACCCTGCAATTGTTTAATAGCTGTGCTGCCCAAGCAGATGGCGGTGCGCAGGATCATTCAGCTTTGATCACCGCACTGGAACGTGCTGCAAATCACTCTTTAAAGCAGAGTTAAGGAGCAATTCGCAAAACCAATTAAGGACATTCAGATATTGTTAGCATTGAACAACTGTATTTACAGAAGGCCATAAAAAATGACAGCATCGTTCTAACGAATGTGATCACTGTAGTGGTTATCTCCTATCAGCCAAAAGATCATCCTTGAATACTGACCCAATGTACTATCTCAACTACTTATAGAGGCCATTCTGTCGATACCTGGGCATCCACACTATATGATATTTACAATCCCAATCGGTATGACTTAGACTCTCTTGCTTATTCATTGATTGTTTCCTCGTCTTTTGAACTTTAGGCAGTTCACTGATGTGTAGACTTCCGATGAATTCCGGAACTTTCAAACTTTTATAGTCCACCGGCAGAGCCGTTGGTTTACCTTTTGATAATTATCGACCTCGTGGTGAGTTCGTTCAGGAATTTTAAATGAACAAAGAATCCATAGCCTTAAAAGAATTAAAGATCGGAATGTTCGTGGAGCTACCGCTTTCCTGGATGTCGCATGACTTTTTAAAGAGTAAATTTTTAATCACCACCGATGAGCAACTTAAAAAAGTTAAAGCTCTAAAATTAGAGCAAGTTATTGTTGATTTTGAACGTAGTAACATCCAGCCAGAAAAGACCGGCAGTGAAACCTCCGAAGATTATATTTCTACTCTCAATACTGAAACAGATAAAGATCTCATGCTTGAAAACGCACCAAAAAATTGGGATACAGAGAAATTAATAACTGACGAACTCAAGAATGTTCTGCAAGACTGCAGGCTCACTCCCGAACAGAAATCGACATATGTTTATCATCATAGTATCGATATGATGAAACATTTACTGGAATTCCCCTCTGCAGAAAATATCAAAATTTGCAAGGAAACTATCTATCACATATCGGAAATGGTTTTAACCGAAAATGATACCGCAATGAACCTGTTACGCATTACATCGCATGACTTCTACACTTACACCCACTGTGTGAACGTTGGGATTATCAGCATCATATTAAGTAAACAGTTGCTTCAGCATTCAACCAGTCATGACTTGAACGAGCTCGCTGCAGGTTTCTTTTTGCATGATCTCGGCAAAGTCGATATTGATCTAAGTATTTTGAACAAGCCCGGTAAATTGACCGATGCTGAAATGCAACTTGTGTACTCACACCCATATCAGGGGCATCAAATTCTGCAACAGGCCAAAGCTCTTTCAGAGGAGTGCAAAATTATTGTCATGCAACATCACGAAGCTATCGATGGATCGGGTTATCCAAATAAGCTAAAAGGAGATGATATCCACATGTATGGAAAAATTTGCTCTATCGTCGATGTTTACTCCGCCCTAACCGCAGAAAGATCTTATAAACAGGCCCTTTCCA
Organism: Gammaproteobacteria bacterium; assembly: GCA_050292965.1. Classification (GTDB taxonomy): domain Bacteria; phylum Pseudomonadota; class Gammaproteobacteria; genus JACNJF01. Next base: position 27,061 of record JBNKMF010000055.1, read on the forward strand.
GTTTTGAAGCCTTAAAGTTGATGAAAGACACAATGATGAATCGATTCGACAAAAAACTCTTTACCAATCTTGTCAAAGTATTCCACGGGAATTCTGATTAAGTTGTCCGCAGCCGTCATCTAGCAACCAAAGGACAAAAACTTCGCTCGTCAGGAGTGGCATATGGATGTGCTGTATACGACCATCTAAATCAGGATCCACCGGGTCGTTAGATATTATTTTTAGAAATTGCATAAATATCTACTAAAAAAAATGGCTGGATAATTAAAGATTTACAGGTAACTGACTATAAGTATTAAACACGGGTTACTGGGCAAAAGCAGTCATTCAATGGAGCAGTGCTATAGGCAAGTAGGTACCAGAAGCAGTCGTTACTGATGTGGGATATTTTATATGTTCCATTCAGACCGAACACCAAAGAGTACCCGCTCTGACGGGACAGATACTCAACAATAAGTCTCCTTAATGCACCGTACATTTTTGTGATCCATTGCTATATTACCGCATAATTGTAATAGCGATTAGAAAATGAATAGCTATGGTTTTCTTTGGGGTATGGCAGAGATGACTATAAGTGTCGTACGCTAAAAAGCTTATATACTTTTCTTGTCTTCTCTGTTTTACTATATTTTAAATTGCGGAAATATGAGAAGCCATATATTAGTAATATTTTATTTTCTGGCGCAACTACACTAGTACTGTTAATCCTACCTCTATAAAAATAACAAGGATATAACATCTCAAAATAAACTATTAATACGTAAAGAAAAAATTGGGAAAACAAGGGAAGTTGACAAAGAAAATCAATGCTTAAATTAGCATGATAGGACTCAATTCTAAGTATCTAAACACCTCGGCTTTCCACTTAATTAAACTGTTATGAAATTGGAGAAAATCAGATGGAAATGAAAAATATAGCACGATGGCTTATATTTACTGCCTCATTATATATACATGCTTCATATGCAGAACTTTTTGAATATCGTTTATCAGGTAAATTTCAATTAGAAGATATAAGCTGTAAATTAAGTGACCTCAATGAGATAGATTATGACAATGTCTCTGAATATTCCTTTTCAGTAGTAATGTATGGCGATACTACTGCTATACAGAGAACTCCAATTACTGGTTTTGGTGATTTAGACACCATCGAATTAATTGAAGGTGCCCTATTCATTGACGGTGTTGGCTACTTTCCGTTATATCAAGCGAAAATAAGAAGCTTAAATCAAACTGGTATCTTAGGGTTTTCTTGGGGTGGTACTGAAACAAGTATAGAAAAATCTATTCTATTTTATGGAACATCAAGGTTATTAAATGAAGAAGCTGAGAACGATCCTATATATTTTGATAGCGTCAATTCTATATCTCCCAACTTTACCCTAAGCAATCTTAGAACCTATCAAATCATAAGCAGTAATAATGTATTCTATAGTTCGTATTTGATTGATCAAATTCCAGAAATAATATTTATAGATGAGCCATCTCTTGATAATCTGTGTTTTGGAAATATAGATGAACCTGAACTTATAATTGAGCCACCTAGACTTGATACCGTCGAATTAAACCTAGACAGTGATGCTAAAGGTAGTAGCGGGTCTTTGAATTTGGTAAGTTTGTTATTGCTTTTCCTGTTTCTTTACTTACGACAAGATTTCATATCAAGAACAGTCAGCAGGACAAACCTACGCTTTTAGCGTTCGTCATTAAATGCATTTAACGACTCGCTGAAAAATTATTCTGGAAACCCACCTATTGGATTATTCAAACACCAACCTGATATCACAGGTTACAGGATCATTCTATCCTTTGAACCCAGCTGATTAAAAAAACCAATTTTAACTCGTTCCCACGCTCCCGCGTGGGAATGCATACGAACTACCATGCTACACAAACCTCCAATAACCCAGCCGTTCCAGCATAATCTCTAGCACTGGAATATCGCCAGTGAATAGCTTCATCTACATAACCTCGTTTAACCTGGTTTTGATGAATATAATCGATCTTCTGCCGCATCATATCCTCATCCTGAATCAATTCTGGATGTACACCTTCCTGCCAAAATTGATAAGCATGATCGACTTTATGGGCTTTTTTGTAAAAAGCCAATTGGTCAAGAATTTGCCGTATATTATTTTCAGCCAGATATTGAATCATATTTTTTGCAGACCATGATTTCAATCGGGCAATGTCCCGGTCTAACGCTTTACTTTGCAGAATAAAGTGGCAGTGGTTTTCTAAAATAACCCACGCATACACATTAAGATCCTCTTTGCTTAAAAAACGTAGCGAATCCAGCAGAATGTTGACGGTTGCAGGGCGAGTGAATACTGGAATCCAGTGCAGTACCGTTAAGGTCACAAAGTGGGCTTGTTGAGGGTTGGTTATTTTGTAACGGCTTCTGCCCATTGTTTTTACTTCCTATGTATTGTCTTTGGGTCTGGTATGCATTCCCACGCGGGAGCGTGGGAACGAGTAAATGCTTTTTATTACCGAATAACCGTTTTGTTCAAAGCTTACCTGATAATGATTAGACCCAATTGCTTTTTACTACTTGTTTTGATGTCGATATTTCAAAATGCGTGATTGTTTTTATTGAAACAACCAGACCAATTTTCTTTTTTAGTTATAACGCTTGCCATCAGCCGACCCGAAAACGCGCAGCGATTTTGGGATCGGCTGGATAGCTTTGTTAGCGGATTGTTGACGCCGAATGCCTAAATCTACTGCTCATTCTTAGACCATCTTTTATGTTCATCCCCATCAAGACAAGATTGATTGATCCAGCAAGCAATTCAATTCCTTGCACTATGTAAAAGTTGGCATCAAAAGCGCCAACAGATGCCCAACGATCAAGAAATACTGCGCAAGGAATCAGCACCAATATTCCATTGGCACCAATAAAAGGCATTCTCTTCTTTTTTTGTTGCACGAGCTTTCCACTTCGAGCTTTGCCCAGGGCGAAGCCGCTAACTCCAGCTACTGCAATGGAAGGAACAAGAATAAATAGACCTGGCCATACAATAAGGCTTTTCAGCTTCGCGATGGACTCTGCAGTTCCGAAAAGCTCAACGAAAATGGTTGCTGAGAAAAACGTGGCTACACACAAGATGGCGATAGGTGCCGCGAGCCGATGGAGTATGAGCACCATGGTTTCCTCCGGAAGGAATAGTTGGTAACATGTTGTCATTATGCGGTTTCTGCCAATGTTGTCAACATGCTGTCATTTCTCCGGAGGATTGCAGATGAACGAATCTCAAAAGGGTACGGTCTTCACCGAAATTGTTCTCGAAGTGTTCAAACTGGGAGGGCTCCTTGTCAGTGAAGGTGACCAAATGGGCCTGGAATTTGGCATTACGAGTGCTCGTTGGAAGATCTTGGGTGCCCTTTCCCTAGCTGGTGAGCCACAAATAGCCAGAAGCATGGGACTAACAAGACAAGCGGTACAACGGCTTGTTGACGCCATGCATGACGATGAACTGCTGTTGTTCCACGAAAATCCAGGCCACAAGCGTGCAAAACTGATAAGTCTCTCGAAACATGGAGAAGCCGTTTTCTCGAAGCTGGACGAAAAGCAATCCGGATGGGCGATGAAATGCTCATTGGATATCACCAAGCCCGAACTTGATGAAACACTCTCTGTTCTTAAGCGAATCTCCATCGCTATTGACCGCTAACGGCCTAAATAGAACTTCCTCGTCACTAATTGCTTTTAAAGGAAAAAACATTAAAACCCACGCTGCAATCAAATATTTATTCATTTCGTTAACCTAATATTTCACTGCACGTAAGTTAGTGGTCTGAATATCAATATCTGTGGTAACACTCATATCTGACATAGGTACTTCATACATGGAACTAATCTTTGTAAAAGATTTATTTGTTAGAAACAGCTGGCCTTTCGATGATCCAGCAATGCTCAAAGCAAATATAAAACTATTTTCAGTATGGCCCACTGAATCAATTGTGTATTCATCTTCAAGAGCTGGTAATGATAGATGGTATTTTGTAAGTTTATTTGTTGATGTGTCGTATTTTGCAACATTTTTTGCATTGCTAGAAAAAATAAAAATATTTTTTTCAACAACGACCGCATATGAAATATCTTCAAAAGGAATTACAGCCAATTCTATAAGCTTTTCACTTTCTACTTTGTATAAAGCATTTTTCTTGAATTTACTATTTATTCTTTGATTCCTGCCACTAGAAAAATCCCAACTATGTTGCGTTGTAATCACATGATGTACTTTATCTACAAAAACACCAATAGTATTGGCAGACTTTGAAAGATGAAGGCTATTCTTTCCATCAGACACAGAATCTCGTTCAATAATCTTTTCTCGAAAGTTATTTTTCAGGTTAATAACGCCAACAGCATCTATAAATTGAGCATAAAATTTATCTTCAAAAATACTTCCGTAGTCCGCATTTTGCTCATATGACTTTACTATTTCTTTTCTATCTAAATCGAATAAATGGATATATTCAAACATTTTCCATAACTTTCCAGCCTTATAATCATCAACCACTTCTACTGGAAACATTTCAGGGTTTCCGATAACCATATTTTTATCTAATATGGACTTTGGTGGAACATACCCTGATTTTTTATCTATTTCCTTAGTGTGTATGAGCATTGTTGATAATAAAACACCATTCTCAAACAAGCCTAATTGACCGTTAACCCCGTCGCTTATTTCGTAGTCTTTTACCTTGCCATTGTTCAAATCAAAAATTGTAACCCCACCCTTATCATTCTTTTCGCCTTTATATCCGTAGGATGAAACAACAATATTTCTTTTACAGTCAAAAAATGCACCATTGTTGCTCCAATTTTCAAAAGTTCTCAATAAATGGAAACTTATAATGTTATTCTCATGTTCAAAAAGGTATATTTTCTCTCTATCTGACACTACAAATATATTATCGCAATTATTTATACTTAACTTTTCATTAGTATTTTGTACGCAACCAAATAATGTTGTCACACCAAAAATAATAAAAAATATTGATGTCATGTTACTCATGCTTTTTCCTTATTTAAAAGCCATTGCTTTCTCTAATCAGAGAAAGAAATGGTAACTACCAATAATTCTGGACCACCTATTGCCCTCACAAGTTGCAGGATCATTTTGTCTTAAGAAGCCATTTAAAGAAAAATACCAAATACGGATAAACAAATTCGGAATTTCGTCTAAACACCACTTTCTTTTAAATGAAGCCGTAGCTGAATAGTTTAAGATTAATTTCCTTTTCAATTTGTGGGTGCCTTCAATTGTGCTATCAACTGAAATATTTGGTGGTAACAGAAAAACTCAATTTCTCGTCTTCTTACTTTTTCTGAATTCTTCTAATTGATGTTTTCGGATAGTTTTTAATTCCCTGTGCTCTCGTATTTTTATTAAAAGAAAAAGTAGATTCATAAGTAAATACGCACTTGTTACCATTAAAGCGTTATAATCGGAGGAACCCATCCATGCGAAAATTACAATAAAAATTGCGATGGCATTAAAACTGCCAAAAATTCGCGCATTTAAATAGCTAACACCCCATTTATGAAAACCATTAAAATCGCCATTATCAGATTTCCCTTTCAGGGCTTTTGCCTGCAGCTTGAATGCTGCTAAATCGCTGTGCTCTTGACCACCTCTTGACATCAATTACAACCTCCTTTTGCAGCTAACATCCGCTAGTTAGCTCCAAGCACTAGTTGCTATTATTTTTCTCTCTCCATGAAGCAGGAGCATTCTTATCAAGAGCAAAATCAGTGCCGTGCCTAAAGTTATTACAGACAAATTTTGAACTGTCTTTCTCGATAATCATACCAATTGAATAGATTTTGTTATCACTTACACATTCGGTCATGCGGTTAAACTCGATAGCTTCGAAATAGTTTTCAACTCTAATTGCTCGTTGATCACTAGCGAAGGCTTGCATACTAGACAAAACAGTAAAGGTAACAACAATTCTTAACTTACTCATTACATTTCCATATTGGTTTATTTAAAATTCTACACTCAAAATTGTACATCCAAGTACTAGACAACTGCAATCTCTTAGCAGCTAACACCACGCATCACTGGGAAATTTGACCTGCATAACGAAGTGAAGCAGGTTAAATTTTTCCATGCGTATTTGTATGTGTATTGTTAGCAACTTTATCTTCTATTTTAATTTTTCTACTCAGCAGGAAAATTATTGCCAATGCCAAAATATCAATCGAGATATTGGTTGAAGTGTTAATATTACCTACTAGAAACAATATCCCAGGATTAAAGCTTGTCGTTATTCCCAATCCGGAATCCCCAACACCAACAAATACGCCACCTAGAGCGGTATAGTCATACACAAAACTAGAAGTATAGACAATAGGTAACTGCAATACTTGATTTGCATAGGTAAGGAGATAACCAAGAGCATTACCCTTTAGTAGATACCACCCAGCAAAAATCGACAACACTGAAAAAGCGATAGAAAAAAACATAAATAGTAGAGAGAAATCTGACATTAAACGCAACAGACAAAAAATAAAAAATATGACACCACCAACAAGTTGAAGATAGGCAACTGCTTTTACTTTATTAAATGTTGATTGTTCATAGGACTCTTCTTTTTCTTTTAAAAAGCGCTCAATTTCATCTTTTCGAATTTCAATCTCATTAATCAAATTCTTATAGTTTTCAGGAGCGACCTTCAGATCAATACTTCTTTTGGCCTCTAAAAGTTGTGATGCGTTATATTTCGAGTAATCTATTTCCATTGTGTTCACTTCTATATTGCTAACGCCCAGCCTCAAAGATGGGCGCCACAGCGCTCACCGAAGCGGCACCAACAGTGCCGCGAGTCCTTTGAAGGCCATTGATAACTGCTAATGTGCATGTTGCCTCAGACCCTTAAAGAAGGTGGGTTCTGGATTTTTTACGAT
>JBNKMF010000056.1:0-33345 GCA_050292965.1 Gammaproteobacteria bacterium
CTCCCATTCCCAGTTTCTTCCTGGTAAAGTTGGTCAATCGAGTAAGTCCTTCCATCACACCACCAGGCAGGAAAATAACGACCAGCATGAATAATGCTCCCAGTGTCAGATGCCAGCCCTCACCCACGAAATGTCGAGTGATGCCAACGGTAATATTCTCCAGCAGTTCAGGCATGTAATTGAAAATTTGATGCAATGCTGAATCGTTAAGAGAAGAGAAAATATTTTCGAAGTATTTAATGATACCTACGCCGAGTAATGGACCAACCAGTGTTCCAGAGCCACCCAGGATAGTCATCAGTACCACCTCGCCCGAAGCGGTCCATTGCATACGCTCAGCACCTGCCAATGGATCAGTTGCTGCCATCAGGCTGCCAGCCAGTCCGGCATACATACCGGAGATGACAAATGCTGATAACAGATAAGGTCGGGTATTAAAGCCAGTGTACTTCATGCGTGTCTGATTTGATTTGATTGCAGTTAACTTCAAACCATAAGGCGAGCGGAAGATCTTTAGCGATACATAAAACGCCAGGATTAGTAAAACTGCGCAAAAGTAAAAGCCAGAATAACCGCTGATCGACATACCGAACATATTGGTGTTAGGCAGACCTTCAGTAACTTCGATGCCGAACATTGCGTCGATGTAACGAGGATCCTGCAGGGTTAATTGCAGACCGGTTTCACCATTGGTAATCGGTGTTAGTACCGAATAAGCAAGGCTATAAGACATCTGTGCGAAAGCCAGGGTCAGGATAGAGAAGTAAATACCCGAACGGCGCAGGCTGATAAAGCCTATTACCAGCGCAAATACTCCGGACAACAGGGTGCCGAAGATTACTGCAGGAATAACATTCATAGTGAATAGCTTGAATGTCCACACTGCTGTATAGGAACCCACACCGAGAAATGCTGCGTGCCCAAACGACAGGTATCCGGTCATGCCAAACAGAATGTTAAAGCCGATGGCGAAAATGCCAAAGATTGCAAACTTCTGTAGCAGGTCAGGGTAGCCAGCGCCAATTGGAGACAGCCAGATGGGGGCAGTAAGTACCAGTACTGAAAATATCAGCATCACGGTCATATTATTCTTTAAAGCATTTTTCATCATCACTCCTCCATCACGCCTTCACGACCCAGCAGACCGCGAGGCCTTACCAGTAAAACTACTACGGCTACCAGATAGATAATGATCTGATCAATGCCAGGGAAGATGGATTTAATTTCATTCATGGATGCGAAAGATTGCAGAATGCCGAGCAGGAAGCCAGCTGCTACTGCGCCTTCCAGGGAGCCCATTCCACCTACGACCACGACTACAAAAGATAGCACCAGAAAATCCATGCCCATATGGTAATCAGGTGGCAGAATTGGGGCGTACATGACGCCTGCGAGACCAGCAACTACGGTGGCCAGGCCAAAAACTATGGTAAATCTTTTCTGTACATTGATACCTAACAAACCAACCGTTTCACGGTCAGCCATACCGGCACGAACCACCATGCCGAAGGTAGTAAATTTCAGGAAGGAAAATACGCCAAAAATAATGACGCCGGAGAAGGCTAGATAGATGAGTCGCCACCAGGGATAAACCAGTGAATCACTCAAGCCCAGCATGGCACCAATAGCCGCACTGCCTGAGACAATTTCAGGTGCGGGTGTAGGGATAGGGTTGGCGCCAAAGAAAGTTTTAATCAATTCCTGTATAACGATAGCAAGACCAAAGGTTACCAGTATCTGTTCAGCATGAGTACGTTTGTAAAAATGTTTAATCAGGCCACGTTCCATGGCAACACCGATTAACAACATAACGGGGATGGCGGCGATTATCGATAATGGAACCGCATAGTCTATAATAGCGGTGCCGGTATCCCCCCACCATATTTCCAGGTAAGGCTGTTCTTTATAAGCATCAAAAAAGGTAATAGTTGGGTCTTTAACCTTTTTTGAAATAGTTAGAATCTGTTGAAATGAAACGGCACAGAAAGCACCAAGCATGAATAATGCGCCGTGAGCGAAGTTGACTATTCCCAGAGTACCGAAGGCCAGAGTCAGGCCGAGGGCTATCAAAGCATAGGCACCGCCTTTATCAAGGCCATTAAGAATTTGAATCAGGATGGCATCCATAATTTTTACTTCTTTATTATAGGTTTAAAAAAAGCCATACCACGCTAAGTGGTATGGCTAACTTCAAGGTTGAACCTTAAACTTTATAGGGGCCAAGGTCACCGCCAAAGATTTTTGCATCGTACTCTACCTGTGAGCGAGGTACTTCCTGAACGATTTCCAGCAGGTCAAACTGACTGGTAGGTTTCATGTTACCGCGTACCACCAGTACATCTTTGAAGCACTGGTGGTCTTCGGCACGGTATAGAGTCTTGCCGTTGCCCAGGCCGTCGAAGTTAAAGCCTTCCAGAGATTTTATGACTTCTGGTGGGTAGAAAGTACCCGCCATTTCGCAGGCGTTGGCATACAGCAGAGTCTGTACGTAACAGGTGTGAGCAGCCTGTGAAGGTGGGAAGCCGTATTCAGCACCAAAGGATTTAACGAATGCCTGTGAACCCGCATCTTTCAGTGCCCAGTTCCAGTTAGTGGTACCAAGAATACCTCTCATATTCTCACCAGCACCCTGAGCCATCAGACGTGAAAATAAAGGAACGATGATTTCAAAGTTTTTACCGTTAACCTGCTTGTCTCTCAGTCCGAATTGAACGGCCTGAGTTAGAGAGTTAATCATATCCTTACCATAGTGATTCAGGATCAGAACGTCAGCACCAGAGTTGAGGATAGGAGTGATATACTGTGAGAAGTCACCTGCGCCAACTGGAGTCTTAACTGTTGCAGTTGTTTTCCAGCCCAGAGCTTCGGTGGTGTCTTTAATAGATTCTTCCTGTGTCCAGCCCCAGGTATAGTCAGCTGTCAGATGGTAGGCTTTTCTATCAGTTCCATATTCTTTCTTCAGTACAGGACCTAAGGCTCTTCCAGACATGTAAGCATTGAAGAAGTGACGGAAACCATAACGCTTCTTATCCTTACCTGTGGTGTCGTTTGAGTGAGTAAGGCCAGCCATGAAGATGATGCCCATTTCCTGACAAAGACCCTGTACAGCAACCGCCACACCGGAAGAAGAACCACCAGTGATCATCAGTGCGCCATCTTTTTCAATCATACGCTTGGCTGAAGCACGTGCAGCATCAGATTTGGTCTGGGTGTCACCAGTAACATAGGCGACTTTTTTGCCCAGAATACCGTTGCCCTTAAGAGATGAAGGCTTCATGGTGTTCATCATGCCACCATCGCCTTCGCCGTTTAAGTGTTTAACGGCCAGCTTGTAAGCGCGTAATTCATCCGCGCCTTCGTCAGCATAGGCGCCGGTTTGTGGAACGTTGAAACCAAAAGTAACTGTTTTACCTTTAGGGGTGTTACGGTATTTCATCTCAGCGGCATAGCTATCCTTGATGAAAAACATAGGTGCGCTTGCGGCAACTCCGGTGGCAGCGGTGGCTTTTAAAAAGTCGCGTCTGCTCTCGTTAGTTGTTTTTTTACTCATGAATTAATCCTCATTTTTTGTTAGAACTTAGGGTTTTGCATGATTTTTACACACCCTTAGCTATCTCGATTTATAATCAATGTCGTTAATATGGTGCATTAACGCACACATATCGGGCAATATTCTGCACTACTCATGCCAATAATTATATAGTTATAAAAAAACAGTCGCTTATTTTTTATGATTCACACAGAGATTCAATATGTGTTACCATGTGTAACGCACTTTTGTTTCGATAGGTAACACTGCGTGAAAGACGTTACATTTTTCGTACTATATTTTAAACCCATGTTTAAAATATGGTAATCAGAGGTTTGAGAGATGGCATCACCAGAAAAAAACCCGAAACTTATCGATCACACTGCTGTAGCTGTGATGTTTATTCTATTGCTACTGCTGTCTCCTCTTACTGACTTCTGGGCAGCGCTGGATGCCCCCTGGTATAGCCCTTATCTGGTGTGGATGGTGTGTATAGCTGCATCATGGTGGTTACAACGAAACCTTAAAAAGCATGATCTTTGAGCTTTGGCAGTTATTTCTGTTTGCTGTGCTCTATCTGGGCCTGTTGTTCATTATTGCTTCGGCAGCAGAAAGTAAACGATTGCCCGAATCTCTGGCCAGACACCCATTGGTATATACTTTATCGCTAGGGGTGTATGCGACATCCTGGAGTTATTATGGCAGCGTAGGGCTGGCTGAACGCGAAGGGTATATCTTCCTGGCGGTGTATTTGGGTGTAACGATTGCTTTCCTGGCTTCGCCGATATTACTCAGACCCATACTCCATCTCATTAAAGATTATCAGCTCTCGTCACTGGCAGATTTGCTGGCGTTTCGATATCACAGCCAGCTGGCGGGGATACTGGTGACTATCTTTATGCTAACCGGTGCGCTGCCCTATATTGCGCTGCAGATTCAGGCAGTTACCGATACGCTTCAGGTGTTAACCGAAGATGCGCCAGCACAGTTAATTTCTCTGGGTTTTTGTCTAACCATTACGCTATTTGCCATTTTGTTTGGTGCAAGACATATCACTCCGCGTGAGAAGCACGAGGGCCTGGTCGTAGCGATAGCTTTTGAATCTCTGGTCAAGCTGATTGCTCTGATGGTGGTGGGGCTTTACGCGGTGTTCGGTATTTTCAATGGTTTTGAAGGGTTTGCGGGATGGCTTGAAAATAATCCAGAAGCAACCGCAAATATGATGAAGCCGATACACGATGGCCCCTGGGGTACGATGTTGCTATTGTCTTTTTGCGCTGCCTTTTTGCTGCCCCGACAGTTTCATATGATCTTTGTGGAGAATATAAAACCCTCCAACCTAAGCTATGCCAGCTGGGCGTTTCCGCTGATATTACTGCTGTTAAACCTGTTTATACCCCCAATTCTGTGGGCGGGTCAGAACCTCGATCTAAGTTATGGCCCAGATCTTTATGTAATAGGGGTGGCGATGCAAAGCCATTCTCCCCTGTTACCGGTGTTTGTATTTTTAGGCGGTGTTTCTGCAGCTTCTGCAATGATAATCGTCACCAGTATTGCATTGGCTTCGATGTGTCTGAATCACCTGATACTGCCAGTTAGTTTTCCGAATCGACAACGTATGCTGGGCGTGAGCCTGTATTCGCTGCTTATCTGGGGAAAGCGCATTCTGATTGGGTTAATCATTCTGGCTGGCTATCTATTTTATCTTTATCTGCAAAAGCATCAGGAGCTGACTGATCTTGGTTTGATCGCATTTGTCGCGGTGGCTCAGTTTTTACCGGGTATTTTTGGGTTGCTTTTCTGGCGCAAAGCCAGCCGTGATGGGTTTATCAGCGGGCTGCTGGCTGGTGCATTGATCTGGATACTCACCCTGATTCTGCCGCTATTTGAAAAGGCGGGGTGGATTAGTGACAGTATATTTCAGGCGATTATGATTCCTATGTCGTCAAGCGATAGTGCGGTATGGACTCTGATGGCTAACTCTATGCTATTCGTGCTGGTATCGATATTGCGACCGCAGTCGGCAGATGAGAGTAATGCTGCACTCGCCTGCTGTAGCGAGCGATTTGCATCTTCTCAGATAATTCCTTATGCAAATTCAATACAGCAGTTTGAAGAGCGGTTGGCAGAAATGATAGGCGGCAAAATGGCTCGCCATGAAATTAATCTGGCACTGGGTGATTTATCCATGCAGCAGGAAAGTCTGGATCGCAATGATCTGGGCAGGCTACGCATGCAAATTAGACATAATCTGTCAGGGCTGGTGGGGCCAGTACTGGCGGGTATGGTGGTCAATGAGCAACTTGAAGTGGATAAAACGGCCAAGGTGGCGATTGCTGACACTATACGTTTCGTAGAGCAAAGCCTTGCGGGTTCGCGTACTGAATTGAACGAAATGGCTGGTGAGCTGGATTCTTTGAGGCGTTTCCATCGCCAGGTATTGCATGATTTGCCGCTTGCAGTGGTTACTGTCAGCCCTGAATTACAGGTAGTCAGCTGGAATATGGCAATGGAGGGATTGTCCAGGATTGATGAATCAAAAGTAATTGGCATGGACCTCGGACAGCTGGAAAAACCCTGGTCAGAGTTACTGTATGAGTTTATCAGTGATACAAAAGCAGTAAAACGGTCATTGAAAGTTACCCTGAGTGACTCGTTACATATTTTAAATTTATTTAAGTCAGAAGTGAGTAATGAGATGGATGATGAACATCATGGCTATGTGGTATTGATTGAAGATCACTCAGAAATTTATCAGTTAGAGGCCGAGCTTGCGCATAGCGAAAGGCTGGCTTCCATTGGTCGTCTGGCGACTGGAGTGGCACATGAGATCGGCAACCCGGTAACCGGCATCGCCTGTCTGGCGCAGGATGTTCAGGCCATACCTGAGGATGATGAATTACGCAAGTCCAGCCTGGAGAATATCCTGCAACTCACGGAGCGTATAACTCGTATCGTACAGTCGCTGGTGAGTTACAGTCATGCCGGTCATCACTATGATCACCGGCCGGAATCAGAAAATGTAAAAAAAATGATTGAAGATTCTGTCAGTCTTATCCAGCTTGGAGAGAAGGGTAAACAGATTGGTTTTAATATTCACTGCGACCCCGATTTAACAGTGATGGGGGATTATCAGAAATTACAGCAGGTATTAGTTATCCTGCTAGATAATGCCAGTGATGCCTCTGAACAGGGATCTGAGGTTAATATCGAAGCGGGTATTGAGGAAGAGTCGATAGTGATACGTGTTATCGATAGAGGGCATGGAATAGAAGAAAAGAATGTAAAAAAACTGTTTGATCCATTCTTTACAACTAAACAAGCTGGTGATGGTACCGGTCTGGGGCTATCGCTGGCGTATAACATTGTCAGGGATCATGATGGGCAAATTGAAGTTGTGAGTGAAGTCAATATGGGCACCGAATTTGTAGTGCGCTTACCCTTTTATCATCAAAGCTGAAGAAGAAAGCTATGCGAGAAATACTTATTGTCGAAGATGAAAAAATAATCAGTGAAAGCTTAAAGCGTCTGCTGGAAAGGAATGGGTATGGGGTCACAGCGGTATCATCTGTGACTGAGGCTGAAAAAGAAGGTTTGCATGGTTTTGATTTGATTATTGCTGACATTAGATTGCCAGGAGCAGAGGGTACTACATTAATTCCTGTAGCTCAGCCCGTTCCGGTTTTAATTATGACCAGTTATTCATCGGTTCAATCAGCAGTTGATGCCATGAAGCGCGGAGCCGTAGATTATATATCCAAGCCCTATAATCATGATGAAATGATTTTAACAATTAAAAGAATTATCAAGAATCAGAAACTGGAATTTCAAAATAAAGCACTTAAGCGTGAGATTGATAGTCGTTATCCTACCAAAAATTTACTGGGTAATAGCGATGCGATAAAACAGGTGAAAGATCGTATTAGTCGAGTTGCGAAAACTGATACCGTTGTGCTGATTCAGGGCGAAACAGGAACCGGTAAAGAGCTCGCAGCAAGAGCGATACATGCAGAAAGTGATAGAGCTGATATGCCATTGATCAGTATCAACTGTGCATCTATTCCGGAAAACCTGATTGAGTCAGAACTATTTGGACATGAAAAAGGCGCATTCACCGGGGCCATGCAAAGTAATAAAGGATTGATATCGGCAGCCGATGCCGGAACCCTGTTTCTGGATGAAATTGGCGAGCTGGCGCTGGATGTTCAGGCCCAGCTATTACGTGTGTTGCAGGAAGGTGAAATCAGACGGGTAGGTTCAAATAAAATGCAGTATGTTGACATAAGGCTAATAGCTGCAACGCATAGAAACCTGATGGAAATGGTAGAACAGAAATTATTCCGCGAGGATTTATACTATCGTTTAAATGTCATGGAAATAACTATGCCCCCATTAAGGCATAGAGGAAAAGATATTCTGGAGCTTGCTGAAATAATACTGAATACCACTTCTAAAAGATTTCAAAGAACAAAGTATACTTTTAGTGATAATGCGAAAAAACTATTACAGGAGTATCACTGGCCCGGAAACGTACGCGAACTGGAAAATGTCATTGAACGCGCCATTATATTGAGTAACGATCAAGTTATTCGTTGTCAGGAGCTGGGTATTCACTGCAATAATAATTCAGTATTAGAGTCAGAGATGACTATCGAATTATCTATGGATGAATACTTTGTTGAGTTTGTGAAAAATCATCAAAAACACCTGAATGAAACTGAGCTATCTGCAAGATTAGGCATCAGTAGAAAAAATCTCTGGGAGCGTAGGCAGAAGCTGGGAATTCCAAGAAGCAATTAAATGAATAGATTAACTGTATAAATCGGGACCTGGTGAGTAGGGATTACTCGAATGAGATGAAAGAGAATTTTTAATTTAAATCTGCCCCTGATTACCAGAATAGGAATGATTGACTGACAGCGGCGTTCGGCAGCACAATTGTAACTATCCGAACGCCGAGATACGTCGCCTCAAAGGTGCAGTTCAGTTCGTCCAACTACTAATTCCAGGGTGAAATGCGCACTACAGCATGAGCCACAGGATTTTCTGAGTTTCTATCTACCTTAACGTTTACTATTACCCAGGCAGTAAGCGCAATTATCAAAATCGAGCGCATGCGCTTCATCCAGATCATGAAAACCTATTCGTGAGGCAAGCGGAATATCTCGTGCCAGGCGAACACACGGCTCTATGTGTAACTCACGGCTCTTTACATTCCCGTAATAGGGGAAGTCAAAACTATGTTTCAAATGTTTTGCATCGGCTCCATAGCCAGCCAATAATGTCATTTCCGGTAGCTGCTCGCCACTCTCTTTCACACAAAGGCATGGTTCGAAACCGAACAACCAGGCATCTTCCTGGCAGGCAAAGCCAATCCGATGTTTCACCAATATACGCTTCACTCGCCAACAGTCGGCACGGTGGTAATATTTACTATCAATCGCCGCCAGCCAATGAAAACCCTCGTTAGCGCTACGTTTTTCCGCCAACGGACAGGGAACGAAATTGACATCGCAATGGACACCATTGCTCCGTCGCTCACCCTCGATTACAACCACATCACCACTACCGCCACGTTGCAATAACGGCATGGTAAAGGAGAGGGTAAGCTCATCGATTACCCTGGTAGCCGCCTCTTTACCTTCCATCTGAATATGGTCGTCTGGGCTAAAGTAACCATGGGCAACAATGGTGGCACCAGGAGCTTCACTCTCGGTCGACAAAGACTTTATGTAAGGTGTTACACCGAATTCCATGGCGTTTCCAGCCAGTCCTGTCGTTGTATCCACCACTGCCACAGATCTTGGGCCGGGTTCGGCGTCGTTCGGCACGGTCCACTGGAACGTGTCTGAACCGACACGGCTTGCCAGCACTTCCACACCATTGATATACAAGAAGCAGGCATCTGTAAAATTCATCCCCGTGATTGTCAACACTTCTCCGGCTTCCACCGCCAACCTGGATAACGCGGTGATCTTTGCCTTTACCGCAAAATTGACGATGTTACCTGACTTGTCAAAGTCGTACTTTACTTTAAGCTCACCATTTCCAGCGCTCACCTCAGGAACAGTAAACATCCGTGTATTTTCATCCACCAGCGTGGAGTCGACATCTAAACCCCTGTAAAATAGTACCCCATGTAAGTTGAAATATCCTTTCAATATGATCTCTTCACCTGGCAATGCCTGTGCAGGAGATGCACTTGTATCAATATATGGTGCCACTCCGTACGTAGCTGGATTGCTACGTCGACCATCTTTACTTTGCACCACAACTTCTTTTTTCCCAACATCAGTATGCACTTCAAAATTTAAGGTCTGTGTATTCACTACCTCTGTGTCGACCTCGCTCCCATTTTGCAACACTTTGTCATCATAATTAAAACCCGCGCCAAGTACTTCAACATTTAGTCCATTCACCTGCACCGTCGGTCTAAGTGCGGTGATAATCGAATTAACCGTAAAGTGTTCTGTATTACTGTAAATATCGTTGTTCCCGCTGTCAGTGCACATAAGCACGACATCATATTCACCGCCCTGAATATCATTAGGGACCTGAACTTCAATGATTCCGTTATCATGCGACAGTTCGTTAAGATTTGGTGAGGTGTAGGTGTTGCAAAATCTTAAAAAATTACTTACACCCCCATCACCAACATAGACATGCACATCAACATTCGTTCCAGGTGCAGCTTCTGCTGGTGAAATCGATCGAATGTAAGGTGCGATTACAAAATCGGTGTCCGTACCCATTACCCCTTCAGCCGATTCTGCACGTAGCTTTACCTGCCCCACATTTGGTACAGAGTTATTAACACCAGTATGTGGCACCGTAAATGTTACGGTATTGCCGTTCCCGGACATTTCCAGAGTCTCGTCGAAACCTGAACCACTAATATGCAACGTCCAGCCACCACTAAAGTAGCCGCTTAATGTAACTTCTTTACCTACAATTTGCGATGTCTTGCTGACGCTTGAGATACAGGGTGCCGCTTTAAATGTCAGATCAGTACTGTATTTCCCGAATTTATTCAGGAATATTTTTTTAAGGCCGGGGGATAAATTATATGGATAGGTAAATGTGAGCGTTTTCCCATCTGGCTGTGCATTTACCTGACTGACAGTCAAATCAGGGTGTGAATCGTCATAGGCCTTGATAATGACGTCACAACCATCGAGATTGTGTCCTGTAAGGGTAATAGCAACTCCAGCAACACCGCCTTTAGGAGAAATGCCCTCCAGCAATGGCGTAGCGATAAGCCCTTCGCGCTCAGCCACGTCAATAATCCATGGGGCATATCGATCCAGCATCTGAGTGGCATGCTCGCCTATATTCACATCCCATTGATTAAACGCTGCGGTACCATCACAGGCTTCAAAATTGGTAATGTTGAAATCACCAGGCGAAATAGCACCGTCAATAGCGCATCCCACCGGCCAGGCTGCAGATCTCTTCATCGCTGTACTGCTAAAATTGTGCCGCTGAAATACGTTATAACAACTCACACCTTGTAGAGAGCGCAGTACAGGAAAGTAATCTGTTCTCTTCTTCTTTGGTCTTTTTGTGACGCTTTTCCAGTAATACTCACTGTCCTTAAGCCACCAATGTTTTTTTGTTTTCACATGCCATTCACGTATTAGCTTCTTCTCATCCTTGTACCCCTCATTGACACGCGGATCGATACTCACTAACACCACTTTGGATGACTCATTCGTCATCCGACTGGCAAGATGATAGGCAAGCAGTGCGCCGCGCCCAAAACCAGCAAACAAAAGTATTGGCCGCTCCACGCCCATCTTGTCGTAAACCAGGAGGATGCGTTTTATTACATGCTCGCTTAGCTCCTCTTCGACTCGTTTCTTGCGTACTTCAGAATAGAGCCAATTGTTATTTGGATTTAGAACGTCAACGATAATCGCATCGGGTTCCTGTGCACCTAATGAGGTGAAATGATTGTAATCCTTATAGAGAAGTCCAGCTGTACTGATGAGTTCTTTTCGGGTAATTGCATAATCACCTGTCCAAATATTACTACCTGTGTTGGTAACCCGTTTTGCCCCTGTAAGACGTAGACCAAATAACAAGTCAATATCATCACGCACCATTGCTGGTGATGGCGTTTGCTGATCGGCAATTAACATAAACAGGCAACCTGGCTTGATCTGAGACTCACGAATCAGTTGCAGCGTATCATCTAGGCACCATGGGGTTGCCTTTGCTATTGCCTCACCCAATACCGCATAGGTTGGTCTTTGCCCTCTGCGTTCAGGATTTTCAATTTTGACCTTAAAATCATCTTTGCTCATAACACACCTCCTGTGTAATATCAGTTTATGTGGTATTGCATGACTGTCTGGCATGCTTTCGCACTGTCAGATGGGACATTTGATCTCTTCCTCGTGTATCCGTGAAATGACTGGATTGGAATAGCTATCCCGTAGCCATTCAGCGGCGGAAATTAAGTAATAAAAATTGAAAACGATGACACATGCTTAAATCGCCGTATCCTTTATCAGGCTGTATAAGAGCATAAGGAAAGAGTTATCTAAAAAGATAGTCCCTATGTATAGGAAGGATAGGTGCAGCACGGCAGAATATCAAGGCAGAAAACCGGAGTCATGAGTCCACTCGCAACGCCAGTCTACCTGGACGCTATCAACTCAATGCATGCAGAGACCGCATATTTTTTATCTACTTCGAATTACTGAAACCAGGTTTAGGTTTTCTGTTTAAAGACGTTACTCCTACACCCTGTTGCTGTCCGCATTCCTGGCCCGGTAGAGATCAACAAAAGAATGAATAACTTATTAAGGTATACATCATTTTTTTAAACTTTAGTTCTTTTTATTAGAAGAAAGAATTAATGTTAAACCTGGTGCAAGCCAAACCCCATTGACTCCAACTCTGCACGTGCTTCTGGTTCGTTCAACAGGGCAATAAAGCGTTGAACGGCCGGGCTATTCCAGCGTGACTCTGGTACCGCAAAATCATAATGCTCTTCCTGCAGAGGTAGAAATTCCAGGCCATACATTTTTGCTACGGTATCGATAGCAATCCCCCAGTCGGCGCGTCCCTGTGCCACAGCGGTGGCGACAGCATTGTGCGATTTGGTCTGCACGGCATAGCCTGCAGGTTGTGCTCCGTTGAGTAACTGGTCGATCAGTACCCTTGTGCCGCTGCCAGCGTTACGATTGACCATGATGCAGTCTACATCAGCCAGAGCTGCAGCTACCGCCTGTTGTGGATTATTAGCGCTAGCAAAGCGAGGGTCATCACGCCGGTAAACGAAACCCTGCATGCGTAAATAGCCGGGTAGCAGGCGCATGCCGTCTTCCAGATAGGGGCTGTTGTAGATACCTGAATCTGGATCCATCAGGTGGATGCCAGCGATATCACATTCTCCACGTCGCACGGCCGCGAGGCCGCCCTGACTGCCCACATGCATGGACTTGGTACTCATGCCTTCGCGTTGCAGGCGGCGTAGTAATACATCGAGTCCGACACAGTGAGAGCCGATGCTGACCAGCTGTGCGGGGTCCAGACGTTGCGATAGCAACTGTACACTGACAGCTGTGCCTGCAGGTAGTTGCTCGATCTGAGCATCGATTCGGATGAAACCATCTGCCTTACTAAATGCGGTGACTGCACCGGAGTTTTTACCCATAGGGTAAGCAGCATAGCCTGCATGGGTGCGCATCAGGCCTACCATGAGATATTCAGTGCGCCCACGCTCTGAGCCGACCCGTACAGGAAGTTCTGCTTCAACCTTTTGGTGGGTTTCCTCGGGCATCCCAGCTAGCACGCGCAACATGGGTGCTACAAACTGTTGAAAGGTGAAGATGGCAGAGGTTGGAAAGCCGGGCAGTATGACTACTGGTTTGTTACCGGTGACTGCCAGGCACAGGGGTTTTCCTGGCTTGATAGCTACGCCATGAACCACGATTCCGGGATCTGCCAGAGCGCTGACTACTTCGTAGGTGAGGTCGCCAGCACCTTTGGAGGTGCCACCGGAGAGAATAACTGCATCGGCTTCCAGTCCGCGTTGCAGAATATCCTGTTGTGCCTGCAATACATCTGGAACAGCACCCAGGCGTATAGCCTCGCAACCGAGTTCTTCGACAGCAGCAGCGACTATGGCCTGATTTGAATCGTATACGCCGCCTTTGCGCATAGGCTGACCGGGTTGTACCAGTTCATCTCCGGTAGAGATGATTGCTATTCTCGGTTTACGGTAGACAGTGACCTGATCCAGCCCAACAGCCGCTAGCAACCCAATATCGCGTGATGTTAACAGTTGACCGCAACGCAATACCGTTTCTCCGCGACCTATGTCAGTACCGGCAAAGGTGATGAAGGCACCTGCTGGCAGGGCTTTTTCGATACGTACATATTGCTGGCTATCCTGTTCCACCAGCTCGGTATTTTCTACCAGCATCACTGAGTCAGCGCCGCGCGGTAGCATGCCACCAGTGGCAATGACACTAGCATGACCTGATTCTACCGTAATCTGTGGTGGCTTGCCGGGAGTGATGACTTCATCGGTCAGTAATAACAGGCGTGTAGATTCTTCGCCTGCCCCCAACGTGTCCTGAGCACGCAGTGCGAAACCATCAACATTGGAGCGGTCGAATCCCGGTACATCTACTGGCGACTCAATATCCTGAGCCAGTACGCGTCCGAGTGAGGATTCAAGTGGTACCTGTTCAGTACCAAGGGGTTGTGGCTTTAAGGCTGCGCGAAAACGCTGCAATGCCTCGTCAGCGCTTGCGACATCCAGAAACTGACGTTGGCTGGCGGCCTTGCGCCTTGCTACCATGGATTCTGCTTCACTCATGCATAAAACTCCTGCTAATTGTTATTCATCATAGAGATACACCTCTACCCTGCTGCCTTCAGCATAGCCTTCGCTATTTTCAGGCAATAGTACGAAGCCATCCGCTCTGACACTACTGGACAACAGGCGATCATCCGCAACCGCAAGGGGGGCCGCGAATTGATCATCAATGCGCATACGTGCAAGTTCAAACTGGCCGATGCGTGATACCATTTTACGCGATAGAGTAAAGGTTTGACGACGGTAAGGTAGTTTATCCGTTTTCAATGCCAGGCGGCGCAGCAGACGTGCTGCGATCAGGTCATAAGCACACAGACAGGCCAGTGGTGAGCCAGGTAATAATATGACAGGCTTATCAGCGATTTTGCCGAGCACCAGGCCCCCTCCAGGGTGAATGCTGACCCCATCCAGATCGACTTTACCTGTGTCCTTTAGCGCCTGAACTGCATAATCCTGAGAGCTATAACCGCTGCCACCAGTAACCAGGATCAGCTCGGCTTCCGACTGTGTCAGTCGTTGTGAGAGTTCCTCAGGTGATGATGTATAGTTTGTGGAAATGAGATGACCGCCATCTCGATTAATTAAAGCGCTGAGCATGGGGCCATTGGCATCGTGCTCATAATGTCCGGTATTAAAAAGTTGAATTCGTGGTTTACTGACTACACTGACTTCGCTAACTCCCGCTAAAGCAAGTATTGCCAGATCCTGAGGTCGCAGTAGACGTTCGGCGCTGAGAAGAATGTCTTGCTGGTGGCACTCTTCCCCTTTATCAATAATACCGTCTCCTGAAGCCAGGCTAGAGACGATATCCAGTAATGTATTGCGTACATCTGCCTGTTCTAGTGGAAGTACAGCATCTGCGCCGACAGGAAGAGGGTCTCCGAACGAAACCTGGATAGCACTGTTTGGGATTAATACGTCATCAATGCCCAATAGACGAAGTGGCAGAGGGTTGTAGTCGCCCGCTCCCAGCGTGTCGGCAGCCTTTATTGCATAACCATCGCGAGCACACAGGGTGCGAGATGGCATGTCATGGCTAGCTTTAACTTCCTGCGCCAGTAAATACCCTGCAGCCAGGTTAAGAGGGAGCGACTGAGAAGAGGGTGGAATCTCCCATTGATCAATCCATTCAAAGGCCTGTTGAGAGGGGGCTGGAGAAAAAGTACGCTTCATGAGTTAGAGTGATACCTGATTGCTGTGTTTTTACAAGGCTAAAAGCTGCATATTATAAAAGCTAATCCTGTTTTTAGTCCGTAATCGGTCTCATATCAAGCAACTACATACGGAAGCTTGCTGTAGTGCAAAACTAAGCTATGATAAAACGAGTTTATATACAACTTCTCAGCTGAAACGGAAGACGAGGCTCATAATATCTAATAATGATGGTTAAATTATTAGCTGCACTGTTTTTTTTATTTATAGCGCCCTGTGTCACTCAGGCGAATGAAGATTTACAGTCTGTATCTTTACAGCTTAAATGGAAGCATGCCTTTCAGTTTGCGGGTTTTTATATGGCAAAGGAGAAAGGTTTCTATCGTAAAGCTGGTCTGGATGTTGAAATCAGGGAAACCTCTGCCGATACAAATCTTGTTGATGAGGTGCTTTCTGGTAGAGCAACATTTGGTGTCAGTGACTCGGCTCTGGTTCAAAACTGGTTAAATGGTGAACCGGTGATAGCGTTAGCGGCGATTTTTCAACATTCACCTCTGGCATTAATGACATTAAAGTCATCAGGGATCACCACGCCTGATTTATTAAAGGGCAAGAAGGTGATGATGTTTTACAATCGTAACACCGCATCTTTGACTTCTATGCTGGCCAGTAAAGGCGTCAATATGAATGACTTTATCCAGGTTCCACATAGTTTCAATATTAATGACCTGATTGAAGGCAGGGTGGATGCCTATGAAGTGTACACCTCGGATCAACCACAACAATTGGAACTGCTGGGTATCCAGTACAATCTGCTTTATCCGGGTGATTACGGATTCGATTTTTACGGTGATATCCTTTTTACTTCGCAGCAGGAATTAAGGTGGCAGCCAGGTCGGACAAAGGCTTTTTATGAGGCTACTATTAATGGATGGGAGTACGCTTTTACGCATATAGATGAAACCGTTGCTTTAATTCTGAAAAATTACAATAGCCAGCATCTGACAAAAGAGCATTTATACTATGAAGCAAGAAAGCTGAAAAAATCATCAGGTTTAAGTGAAGGTTTACTGGGTCATCTGGATGCGACTAAAGTTGATTCAATTGCAAATATATATCGCCTTCTGGGACTGGTAACTGAAAAAGCTAAGCTGAACAATTTTATCTATAAAGAAGGAGATTTTTACCTCTCATTAGAAGAAAAAAAATATATAGCCGAAAATGAAATAAATATTATTAGCACGGATAACTGGCCTCCTTTTAATGCCAGGGATGATGATGGAGATCTGCAAGGTATAGCAATCGATTACTGGTCGTTGATTCAGCAGAAGACGGGATTGAAATCTCACATACAAAGTACCAGTTTGTGGAGGGATGTCATTAATGGCATAAAGAATAAAACAGCTGATTTAACAATATCGACCAGTGCTACCGAAGATAGAAAACAGTACGCGATTTTCTCCGACCCTTATGCCTTTTTCCCTGTAGCAATAGCGACAACTACTGATAAGGGCTTCATTTCTTCCGGTGCAGACCTTGTGGGGAAAACTGTTGCCGTGGGTAATGATTTCAGCGCTCATAAAATTCTTAAGCAGTACTTTCCTGATATTAAATTTGTTCCAGTTGAAGATACAATCACTGCATTGCAATATGTATCAGATGGTAAGGCGTTTGCTGCTGTAGATGTGCTGCCGGTATTGACCTATAAGATAGGTGAGCTTGGATATGGTAATCTTAAAATTTCAGGTACCACCGGATTTAATATAGATATCAGAGTGATGGCCAGGAAAGATCTACCGCAGTTAATTTCTATAATCAATAAAGGTATTAATGCTATTACTGAGGATGAAAAAAAATCAATTATTAATAAATGGGTGGCAGTAAAGATTGAAACCAGACAGGATTATTCTCTGGTGTGGAAAATAAGTCTTCCACTGTTTTTTGTGCTCGCTATTATTTTGTTCTGGAATCGAGTGCTAAAGCGGGAGATAAAGCGGCGAGAAGATGCAGAAAATAAGCTAAGAATTCTAGCAACAACCGATGTGCTTACCTCTGTTTCTAATCGTTACAAAATGGAAAACGAGCTGGATAAAATGTTGCAGTTATTTGCAAGATATAATCGTTTATTTACCATCATATTTCTGGATCTTGATGATTTTAAAATTATTAATGATAGCTTTGGTCACGAGGCGGGTGATGTGACATTAGTTGAGTTTGCTGCCCTGGTTAAATCCTGTCTTCGAAAAAGCGATTATTTCGGCCGTTGGGGTGGAGAAGAGTTTTTGGTCATAATGCCGGAAGCTACCTTGCAGGATGCGATAAAGCTGGCAAATAAATTATTGAAGCTGATTTCAAGCCATAAATTCTCACAAATTAATCAACTCACCAGTAGCATTGGTATTGCAGAAGTGGTAGAGAATGACACGCTAAAGTCGCTTTTAAGTAGAGCTGATATGCGTCTGTATCGGGCCAAAGAACTGGGTAAAAACCGGATTGAGAGTTTATACACTGGTGAAAATATATCTCAACCGGTTTAGATGGGTCTGAGCATTTATGGAAATACGATAACGCAATTATTTGTCTACAGGTTTTTTAATGCAGCATGTGCAGCAGCCAGGCGAGCTACCGGTATTCTGGGTGCGGAGCAGGAGACATAATTCAGCGCAGCATTATGGCAGAATTCTATCGATGCAGGATGCCCTCCATGTTCGCCGCAGATACCTACTGATAAATCGGGTTTTACTTCTCGACCCCATTGTATGGCCAGTTTCATCAGCTTGCCGACACCATTAGAATCAAGGACTTCGAAAGGGTTGTCTCTGAGGATCATATTCTGGTTGTACATGGGCAGGAATTTATTTTCTGCATCTTCTCGTGAAAAAGAAAAAGTCGCCTGAGTCAGGTCATTGGTACCGAAAGAGAAGAATTCGGAATTTGCAGCCAGATCATCTGCTCGCATACAGGCACGTACCACTTCTATCATGGTGCCAAAGCGACAGTTGAGTGTATACCCTGATTGTTTTTCCACTTCAGCCTTGATCTCATCCACGTAACGACGCACCCAGATTAACTCTTCTGCAGAACAGACCTGTGGCACCATCATTTGCGGGTGAACTTCCAGGCCTTTTGCTGTACATTCGGCTTCTGCTTCGAGAATGGCGCGGATTTGCATGCGATAGATTTCTGGATAAGTAATACCCAGACGCACGCCGCGATGTCCCAGCATGGGATTCACTTCGGTTAGGGCCCTGACTTTTTTCAGCATCACCTCTTTGGTAGCTATCGCTTGCTCAACCAGCCCAATGTCGACGATATAGGGAATTTCGGTATTCAGGTTGGCTGTGTTTTTTAGCAGCATTATAGAGCTTGAAAGGACATCCAGGCCGCGGATCGAACGTTTCAGATGATGTAGCTTATCGATATCATCTCTGAGTTGTTCTTCAGTGGGCAGAAATTCATGAATCGGTGGATCGAGTAGACGGATAGTCACTGGGTATGGAGCCATTGTTTCAAACAGTTTTCTAAAGTCAGAGCGCTGTATCGGTAGTAAACGATCCAGTGCAGACTGGCGGTTTTCAGCCGTTTCAGCAACAATCATTTCGATTACGATAGGCAGGCGATCAATAGCATTGAACATACGCTCGGTACGACACAGTCCGATACCTTTTGCACCAAACTTGAGTGCTTTTGCTGCATCATCCGGGGTGTCGGCATTCGCCATAACGCGCAGATAGGCAGCCTCGTCAGCCCATGCCAGGAGCTGATTAAGTTCATGACTAAATTCGGGTTCTACAGTAGGGACTTCTCCTAGATAAACATTGCCGTTAGAGCCGTCGATAGTAATGACATCGCCTTCCTGGATAACATGAATGCCTATCCTGGCTTCGCGTCGCTGAACGTCGACCTGTATACCCTCGGCACCGGCTACGCAGGGTTTACCCATACCACGTGCGACTACGGCGGCATGTGATGTTTTGCCTCCACGGCTGGTGAGTACGCCCTGAGAGGCGAAGAAGCCGTGTATATCTTCCGGTTTGGTTTCTTCGCGTACCAGAATGACTTTGGAACCCATATCTTTACCCAGTAGCTCAGCGCGATCAGCATCAAATACGGCCTGACCAACTGCAGCACCTGGCGAGGCGGGTAAGCCCTGAGCAATAGGTTGTACGTGCACATTTTTATCCAGTGTGGGATAGAGCATCTGTTCCAGATCATCAGGTTTAATTCTGAGTAAGGCCTGATGCTTGTCTATCAGTTTTTCCTGAACCATCTCGACCGAGCTGCGTACAGTGGCAGATGCGTTCATTTTGCCGTTACGCGTTTGCAGGCAATATAGCGTTCCTCTCTCGATAGTGAACTCAAAATCCTGTACTTCTTTATAGTGTGATTCTAGCTTCTCACGCAATTCGGCCAGTTCTTTGGCCATTTTTGGCATTTCCTTATCAAGCCGATCTATGGCTTTGGGTGTGCGGATACCAGCGACTACATCTTCACCCTGAGCATTGACAAGATATTCACCATACAGGCGATTTTCTCCACTACCCGGGTTCCGGGTAAAGCCAACACCGGTGGCTGAATCATTGCCGCGATTGCCAAACACCATGGTACAGATATTGACTGCGGTACCATTCGCCATATCGGGAGTAATATGAAACTCGCGCCGATAGTCGACAGCTCGTTTACCACTCCATGACTGAAATACGGCTTTTATAGCAATTTCTAGTTGGTCGAAAGGGTCTTCGGGAAAGGGACTACCTGTCTGTGCTTTATAAACCTTCAGGTATGTCTTGCAGATTTGCTCCAGATCTTCGGCGGACAGGCCTACATCTTCGGTGACACGAGCGGCCTGTTTGACGGCTTCGAATTCTTCATCGAATAGTTCATCAGGGATACCCATCGCGACCTTGCCGAATAGCTGGATGAAGCGACGGTAGGCATCGTAGCCAAAACGAGCATCTCCAGTCTGTTTAATTTCACCTTTCAGGGTCTGGCTATTAAGACCAAGGTTGAGTATGGTATCCATCATACCGGGCATAGACATGGCTGAGCCACTACGTACAGAAATTAGCAATGGATTGTCGGCATCGCCGAAACCTTTTCCTGTAGCTTTTTCAACCTCCTGGATCTGTTCTCGAACCTGCTGCATTACCTTTTTTGGCAATGAATTGTCGTCTGATTCAAGATAATACAGGCAGGCTTCAGTAGTAATGACAAAACCGGGCGGAACGTTCAACCCGATTTGGGTCATTTCGCACAGGTTGGCACCTTTACCTCCGAGGAGTTTTTTGTTTTTCCCGTCTCCCTCGGTAAAGTTATATACCCATTTTTTCATAGCAACCCCTTTTTATTAATTATCCATACTTGTTGATGTCTACTACCTGGGTTAATCGATTTAGTCGATCAGTTTGAGTTTCTCCGCCTTAATCCATTTGTCGATTTTAGCTTCTGCAGCAAGCCAGTTGTCGAGTTCGCTATCGGATCTGAAACCCTGCTCTTCAGCTAGTAGATAAGCGGCTTCAGCGATTTTTTGATAACGCAATTGATAGCTGATAGTTTTTGTGCTTTTTTTTACGCTAGCCTTTTTGGGTGCAGCTTTTTTAGCTACTGCTTTCTTAACTGCAGCTTTTTTGACAACCTTTTTTTTAGGTGTTGCTTTGGCCATGCTATTTATCCTCTATAGTGAGTTGTTTAAATAAAACACAATAATAGATAACTATAAGGCATTGTGAGACTTTATATGAAATATATTTGAATAAACTTTAATTCTATACGATCTGTGTTACCAGTTAGTGACGGTTAACGGTGTTGTGATATAGCAATGATACCTTAACCTATATAGTCTTAAGTATATATTTATTATTGATCCAGATCAGTTATCCTGAGTTTTGTGGGTATAATAAACAATCGCTAAAATAGGAGCTTACGAGGGTAAGAAGTCAATTGGATATGAAACAGTAGTGACAGGAACCTTCTTGTTTGCGAATTTAAACTTTTTGATTTTAGAAATCAGCCGTTTTTCCAGCTTTGCATTATCAAGTTCACTGGAGGCAATGACGCATTTTGTTACTGTTCCATCAGGTGCGATGGTTAGCTCAAAAACGACCTTACCCTGTAATGTGGGGTCTTTACGCAACTCTCGATTGTAGATGTTAAAAATAGCACCCTTGTTTTTCTGGAATATGCGCTCAATCTCTTCCTGACTGCGATTAGCTCCACGAGACCTGGATGTAGAAGCCTTGGCGATTTGTGATTTGTTGGCAATTTTACTTTCAACCTTTCTGGTGGTCTGGCGCTGTGCCAGCTCACTGCCCTTGATCTGACGAGACAGGGTGTTTGTAGTAATACCGCCGCTGCCCTGAGTTGCTTTAGCAGTTAGTACATCACTGGTAGATACGACGGCTTCAGCCTTATTACCTGTTTTTTGTTGTGGTAGTTCGGCAATATCAGAGAAATCAAAGCTTTCTCTCAAGTCTGATAATTCATCGCTCAAAGCAATTAAACCACTTTGCTGGGCTTTCTTTTTTGCCGCCGCTCTACTGTCGGGTTTTGGTTCTGGTTTAGGTTTCTTCTTGGGCTTTGCTTTCTCAGGCTCTTTTTTCTGTTCCTTGGGTTTTTCTACCTCTTTCTTTTTTGGTTTGGGGGGCGGTGGCGGTGGCAGCTTTTTCTTTTCCTGTATCAGTTGCGCCAGACGAGGCGAAACATCTGCCAGCTTGCGTTGCTTGGGCTCAGGTAGAATCACACTGTTGATAATAATGCCCAGAATTAATGCAATTATTACCAGAGCAATTGCCATTCGGCGAAACAGACGATCTTCCTTGCCTTCAACCCAGGGTAAAAGTAGATCGACGCGGATTAATTGAGTCGTCATATCAGCCCTCTACCTCGGCTGATGTCTGGTTAACGGCAAATGACAGGTTGCTAAAACCGGCTCCCTGACAGGTGAGCATGATTTTTTTAAGTAAAGCATAAGGTATTTCACGATCAGCCATTATGGTGACACCTTTTTTGTCGGTCAGGTCTTTTACCGTTGCTACTGTAGTTTTTAGAGACTTAAACAATGCAGGAATAGTCTTCTGCTCAGGGTTACTTACGGATTTCACTTTGACTACGGGTATGCCTTCGAGATTTATGCTTTCCTTATTGACCGAGATAACCAGATTTCTACGCGGTATCTGATCTGCTACTGAATTAGGCAGTGTGATTTTTTTAGGTGTGGGCAATACCTCTGAGCTGGTGGCATTAACCAACAGAAAAAACACCAGAATGGTGAAGATATCCATCAGTGAAATCATGTTAAGCCCGGCATTACGATCCTTTTTTCGGGCATGGTGTGACTGCATTCGTTTAGCGCGTCTTGAAAGTTTCATGAGCTATCCGTTATCTTCTCGCCAGTTTATTTGGCGGCATCGCCAATCGATATGTCGGGGAACAGATCTGCAAAAAATTGCTCTCCCTCATATATTGCTGCGTAGGAGCGTGCACTATCCATTACCTGAATCATGTCATTGTAGGGTGTATCTGCTTCAGACAGGATAGTGATATTTGTTTTATCTGGAAAACGTGACTTAATCATTTTCAGGGTTTCTTTTAATACTGCATAGTTTTGACCCTGAGCAGATCTGGGTATATTTTTAATCAACCCACCCTTATTATCCGAAACAATTAATGCATTCTTGCGAATGGTTACACGTAATTCATACGGTGGATTTTTAGGGTCATCTTTGTTTTCTGTACCTGGTGGTGGCAGATTTAAGTCAAGAATAGTGATATGACTAAAAACCGCAGTCATCAGCAGAAAAGGAACCAGAACTACCATCAAGTTCATGAAGGCAGTAATGTTTAGCTCAACTGCAGGATGTTTACGCCGTATGCGTTTGTTTCGAGCCATGACTTACTGACCGGAGCTTTTGAATTTAGCCAGGTGGTTGCTGAAACGCACGGTAGCCATTTCCAGGCTGTCGATAATCTCGGTGGTTTTGGTCTGTAGCAGGGTGTAAAAAACCAGTAGAGGAATTGCAACAATCAAGCCGAAGGCCGTGGTGTTCATGGCGACTGATATGCTGGTCGACAGGATTTCTGCCTTCATTGAAGGATCAACCTGAGCTACAGCAGTAAATGCCTTGATCAAACCGATGATGGTACCCAGTAACCCCAGCAGGGTAGCGATGTTGGCAAATAGCGCGAGGTAATGGGTGCGTTTTTCGAGGCGAGGAATGGCTTCCATGATGCTTTCTTCCATCGAGGCTTCTATGTCATCACGACGACGGGCATTTTTGAAGTTATTCAGGCCCTGAGCCAGAATTTTACTCACGGTAGAGTTCGACTCATTGGTAAGTTTGATGACGCTGTTCATTTCACCTTTCTCAAGCATCGGAAGGATCTTGTTCAGTATGCGACGGTTTTTGGATTTGGCTGCGGTCAGATAGACATAACGTTCCAGAGTAATTGCCAGGCCTAAAGCGAGTACAACCAGTATCGGATACATAAAAGGTCCGCCTGACTGAAAAAAATTAATAACGGTGTTAAGCATGGGATCTCTCTCCGTAGTTCATCGTGCAGTTATTATGCTGCGGTGTTTGAATAAATAAATATGATAAAGTGATCATTGATTGTAAATATTTTTTAAGGTTCAGGATACAGTTCGCGGTAGTATTTTACCTGTCGACGAAAGCTATCAGGTTCCAGAGGCTGTAAGGCATCATCCAGCACACTGCTGTAAGCCGGCGTTGAAAGGTCAATCTTATCGGCCGGTTTCCAGGGTACAATATACAGGACTTTAGGTAATTCCTTGTTTCCTATTATAGATGTACCCTCCATCTCAAGCCGTTCCTGCGCTAATAGCTCAACCGGAAGCATCAATAATATAAGGGGAATAAGTAATATTTTCACTATACTTTTATCCTTTGGTTTTCCTGTTAATTCGACGTTGTAGATCAACTATCCATTTTTCTACAGACTCATCCTTTGCACCAGT
Organism: Gammaproteobacteria bacterium; assembly: GCA_050292965.1. GTDB lineage: Bacteria > Pseudomonadota > Gammaproteobacteria > JACNJF01. The sequence continues at coordinate 24,490 of JBNKMF010000056.1, forward strand.
CAATTCCTGATACTTCTGGTAATGAGCTAATGCATCATCCCACTGCTGTAGATAGATATCCAGTAATATACCCAGATTTAAATGCGCATTTGCATACTCTGGGTTAATTTCTAGCGCTTGCAGGTAATGCTGTTTTGCCGGTTCAAATAAACCCTGCTGGCGCTCGATAATGGCCAAATGATTATAGGCAATTGCATCCTGTTTATCCTGCTCAATTGAGATCAAAAATTCACTTTGCGCCAGCTTGTACTCTTTTTGCTGAAATAACAGTAAGCCCAGATTGGTATGTGCATTTTTAAATTTATTATCAATGGCGATCAACTGTCGGAAGAAATCGATTGATTCGTTAGTTTCCCCTGCTTTTGCTGTAGAGATAGCGAGTTCGTAAAGCTCTAATCTGGGGTCAACTTTTACCACTTCGGGCGCTTGCTCAACTGGCTCTGTTTGAGTAGGGGCTACGCTTTGGCAGGCAGATTGTAGAATGGCAAGCAAAAAGATTATGACCAGATAGTTTTTATTCAACATATTGATCACTCAGCTCAGTTTTGCCATATCTAAAAGGTACCAGTTTAGCCAGGCTTTGCAGGCTTTTTTTGATAGAGTCGTCGTAGCTACCACCTGGAATTCTTGCGATATTGGTTTCGTGAATAGAGATTGCTTTTTCTTCAAACGGAAATGCCTGGTCTTCCAGCAGGTAGTTATATTCTTCCAGTTCATCCGCGTTAAGGTTCTTTGGTTTTTCTGAAGTTAATAATGCAGTAGCAAAGTCACGATAGATCTCGGCAATATGATAAGTGGCGGCGGTGGTGACTTCTTCTACCTGATATTTGGCTGACCTGGTGTAGGCGGCAATCGTTTTTTTCATCAGGTTCTTTTTGATTTTTAAACTTTTCTTCAGCGGGCGAGTCAGCCGAGCTTTGGTGTATTGTTGATGCAGTGGTTTAATCAAAATCAGGCTGGAAGTTGCCGCCAGGTAGCGGCTACGGTCGCTGCGTTGGGTTTTTGCATTAGCATCTGCTTTTATAATACTTTTAAGCCAGCTGTGATAATTCTTCATGTCTTTTTTATTCAGGTATGACTGGGCAATTTTATAACGCAGTTCTATGGAACGTGACAGGGGGGAAGGATATTTTTTAACATAGGTCTTATAGATGTCTATAGCCTTTTCTGGCTTCCCATCTTTATCTTGTAACTCGGCAGCCTGCCACAGTAGATCACGCTGATCTTTGGTCGGAGAAAGGGCAACCAGTAACATCACTTCTTTGGCTGCTTTACCATATTGATTGGTGTTGTTATAGCAAAGCGCAAGTTTCTCGCTAACACCCTGTTTCCATTTCTTCTGTTTTGGGTATTTACGCCGAAAATTTTCCAGTATGGTGATTGCACTGGGCCAGTCTTGCAGTGCTATGTACTCGGTAGCGGCATCGTATTGGGCGATGATTCTTTTTTCAGAGCTTGGAACAACTTTACCCAGACGCTGAAAATGCTGCGCGGCAAGTAAATGGTCGCCCTGATTGCGCGCCATTTCACCCTGCAGGTAAATACTGGATGCTAGTTGATCTCGCATTTGGTCGCGTGTTTTACGATCTTTAACGGGTAATCCAGCAATGACCTGCTGGTAGGCATTTTCTGCCTTCGCATATTGCTTCAACTCAAACTGACTGTGAGCAATAATAATCCATGCTTGATGCTGGATTTTCTTATCCACTTGCAGGTCATCTACCAGACGTTGAGAGGCACCTATGGCTTCGTTATATTTTTTTAGACTGAAAAACTTTTCCGAGGTATTTAGTAGCACAGATGGCATGCGTTTATTATCAATGAATTTATTACTAAAGTTTAAAGAGCTTTCAATCATTCGCAGGTTTAACGCGGGCTGTAACTCGGGTTTGGTGATTTCATACAGTGCGTTATAGCTTATCAATGCGGCATAGCCAGCTTCAGCGCTATTTTTATTCTGAGGATACTGGTAGGCTGTTTTTTCGTATTCCGTAATAGCCATTGCGTACTGTTTTGATTCGAAGAGTGTTTCAGCTAACAGAAAATTAATTTCAGCTGCATCCTTGTCGTTAGGGAATGAGTCGAGATATAACTGGTACCAGCTGGCGGCAGTTTTGTAATCGCTTACTTTTTTGCTGCTGCGTGCTAATGCGTGATAATGGGTTGAAATGTCGTATAAGTGGCTGGTTAAAACGGGTTGTAAATCTTTGCGTGTTTGTTCATTGGCCTGTGACCAGTATGCATTGCCGATATTGTAGTTTTCGATAAATCGACGCTTTTCTGCCAGTACCAGTTCGCTAAATCCTGCTTTTTGATAGGCATCTATAGCCAGTCCATGCATCACTGGGGTATAGATGGAGAAAGGGTAATTCTGTACAAAGGCCAGATAGTTTTCGGCAGCATCGGTGATACGTTCTTTGTTTAAATATAGCTCGCCGAGTTTCAGGTATAGCAGAGGCTCATATTCTCTTTTGCCATGGATGTTGAAGAATTGCGCGATAGGTTGTTTGCTGCTGCTGTAGGAAAACGAAAGACTAACGACACGTAATACATCGTTTAATAATTCCTGGTCAGCACGACTTAGGGAAGCAGGCAGTGTGCTTGACTCGATCTTGCCCAATTTTTTGTTGTAATCAAGTAGTGCAACATAACTCTGGATGGCGGCATCGTAATTATTCTGTTTGAACAGTGCCCAGCCATGCTTATAAAGCGCTTTCTCGTAATACAGAGAATCGGGGGAATTATCGACAATAACGGCATAGGCAAGTTGTGCCTGTTTATATTCGCCTTCAACAAAGAAGGCTTCTCCGCGACGAAACTGTATTTCATCGATGTATTTTGACTGGGGAAAGTTAGATGCCAGTTGATCCATTGCGGCTCGCGCTTTCTCGATCTCACCTTCAAGGGCATAGGCACGTGATAACTGGTACAGGATCAGGTCGTTATCGGGTCGGTATGGGTAGCGTTTCAAGTAGGATTGATAGCGTTGAATGGCTACCTGAGTTTCAAGTTTGGCGCGTTTTTCGATCTTTGGGTCATCGGATAATTTATTATTCATACTAGCTTCAAGTTCAAGGTCAGCCAGACGTTGTACCTCTTTTCCGTAGTCTTCATTTTGTGGCGTAATATCGATCAGTTCGCGATAGCTTTTAATGACCTTGCTTTTAGAGACATCAAAATTTACCTGAGGCTGAATCTCTGCTATCGGCTCTAATTCAATATCGGCAATATTGCGTATATCAGGCGAGTTTGCGCAACCCTGTAATAGTAATGAAATGAGTAGAAGTATAAGCCAGCGATCAGTCATTTTTCTTCTCGCTGTTTGCCACGTCATCATATAAACGAGCCAGAGAATAACGCGCGCTCAGGCGTAATTGTTTGATATGATCCTGTTGCAGAAGTAGTGTATTGATAGCTAGCTCGTTAATATAATTTTTCTGCCTGTTGAGCAGGTTATCTACCTGCGTAAACAGCTGACTAATTACCGACGATTGCCCTGCAATGCGCATATCAAGCTCGCTTAGTGTGTTGTCGTTAACGGCAGAGGCAAGGCTAAGTGATTGAGCGGCTGCACTGGTTTCCTTCATGGATTGCCTGAGTGATTTCAGTTCTGATGTAGCGCGCCAGGCTCGTGTGGGAAAATCGGTTTCTATCTGATATTGCAGCAACCCCTTTAGCAGACGGTATTTGGCTTTTTCTGCGCTTAAATCCTGCTGCCCTTCAAGTTGATCAAGAATAGATTTTAACTCATCCAGCTGTTGCAGGTATTCAGTCTCATTCGCATCGGCCAGAGCAAGATAATTTTCTTCATTAACTATAGAGGTCACTTTCTGTGAGAGTTGTTCGACCTGTGATTGAAGTTCATTTATACGTTCTAATTCAGCACTGTTCTCAATGGCTGGGCGCTTAGCCTCAAAATTAGCTCGACGTTCTTTGAGCATTAATGTCAGAACTGGGACATTCTCATCCCATTTAAGCAGCGCATCTAGAATATCAAGCAGTTCCTGATAACTGCGCAGCTGTTGTTGAAATTGTTTGTCTGCGATCAGTGTATACAGATAGTTAGGCGTGTTTTTTTCCAGAGGTTTTTCAGCTATCAGATTAATGCTTGAACCTTCTATGATGCGATGTTGAATCAGAGCGTCAATCAGCTGGTCCTCAGAGATCTGAGAAATAAGGTTTTGCTGCTCGAGTAATAGTTTGTCGAAGTTGGCAGCTGCCTGACGATAGTATTCAATCGCCTGAGTTTTACGTTGTTTAAGTTCCAGAGCATAGGGAATAGCCAGATAGGATTCCAGAGTCGCACCATCTATCTGAGTTTTTTTCTGTAACGCTCTCCAGTAACCTATGGCCTTATCCAGATCTGATTTCTGGCTCCAGGCCCAACCTATGCCGAGTAAAGCTTTATTTGAAACCGGTCCAGAGAAACGTATTTTTAAAAAATGTGCGATTGCGGCATCATATTCTTCATGCCTTAGACTGTTTAATCCCAGTGCTAGCTGACTCGAGTCCAGTAAGCCTGCAAACTCATCACCGGCTATGCCAAGTTTTAGCAGACTTTCCAGGCCCTGATAACCGAGTTCTTCCTGGCCTGCTGTTATTTGTGCAACCGATAAATTGTATATTGCGTAAGCACGCCAGATGCTTCGAGGATCAATTTTCTGTATGGCATTTGCAGCCTGCTCGAAGTTTTGTTTGCGTGTAAACAGGGAGCTCAATAGATACTGTCTTTGTTGTTCTCGCTGTGCGGGCAGGGGATTTGAAATTCGTGATAGGAGTTGCTCAGCCTGCTCGAAGTTCCCCTGTTCAAGCTGTAGTCTGGCCAGATTGAACCAGATACGTTCCTGGGTTGTTGTGGATTTTTCCTGTTGCAGCAACTGATTGAATATCTGTTCGGCGTCATCGCTTAAGCCGTAGTTAAAGTACAGACTGCCGCGTAATAACTCGGCATCTTTGGGTTGTGCCTTGAATGCGTTTTTAAAATTTCCTACCTCAATTTCGGTAAGTGCATTTAGCGTTTTATTCTGGAATAGCTGATACAGTGCTGCACCGTACGGCAGGTCGAGAGCGGGGGGGATTTTCTCTGCACGTAAGCTATGACTGACAATTAACAGCGGAAGTGCCAGACATACAGACCAGATTTTTAAGCGAAATACTTTCATCACAAAGCGCTAAAAAGCTTAATCTCTGATTTTGGCTTCGAAAAGCGGTTGCTCTTTGCTGGGGTCATCAATGATCTGTAGCTCGACAAATTGCGGGTCGCTGCCTTTTTCCATTTTAAGTGTAGTACCGCGTCGATAGTCTCTACCATTCGGCCCTTTGCCAATAAATAATGCGATGATTTCATGTTCGCCGGATGCCAGGTTGCCCTGATACAGGCGTTGAACACCGCCGCGTTTGAGCGCATCCAGTTCACGTTGAGTGTACAGGTAGTTTGTAACCACTTTGTCATCGATCTTTAGCTGTACCGAATCCAGAGCAAATAATTGCCCGGCGTTGATAGAAAGGAAAACATTAAACTGAGTATTGGCTGGAAATAACAGATCTTCTTCAAGAATAAACAGGTTGCGATTAAGCGTAAGCACCTGTTTTTTTAAGTCTTTAATTTCCTGCTGCAACTCGCTGTCGGGTTGCTGAGCGCTCACGATAGTAGGTGCGATGAATGCGGTGCCCAATAGCAGCAATAATAAAATTTTGTGAGCTGTTGCCATGTGAATAACCTGTACCCTGTATAAATTAATTATTTTGCGATTTAAGATGGATCGGGTGAAACTAGTCCGGATGAGTAATGAACTTTACCGCTGGCATCAATGATAATCGCATCCATATCCTGCATTTTTTCGATTAGCTGTATCCCTTTTTCTGCTCCTAGTACGAACAGTGTAGTCGATAAGGCATCAGTAGTTGTTGCGTCAGGACCTATAACCGATGCACTCCATGATCTTTTTGCTGATCGGCCGGTGCGGGGGTTGATTATATGATGAATTCTTTCATCGTTGGTTAAAAAATAACGCTCATAGTCGCCGGATGTTGAAATTGCAGTATTAGAAAGCGGGATGCGTAGCGCATAGGCATCTTTATTGCGCGGATGTTGAATGCCAATAATCCATGGTCGGCCATTTTTATCACCAATGATTCGACTGTCTCCACCGGCGCTAACTATGGCTGAGCTGATACCACACTTTTTGAGTAGATCTATAGCGCGGTCAACTGCATAGCCTTTGGCTATTCCCCCCAGATCGATACGCATGCCGCTTTGGGTGAGTCTTACGCTATTCCTGTCCAGCTTAATATTACGATAATTAACATTCGGCAAAGCCTGTTTGATATGTTTTTCATCAGGTTGAATTTTTTTTCGATAATCATACTGGTAGCCGATGGAGGCAAAACTGATATCAAATGCGCCTCCAGAGAGTTCAGAGAATTTAATCGAGGTTTTGAGTAGATCAAAGAGCTCAGGGCTTACCGCAACAGTCTGTGCTACGGCTTTATTATTGATCTGCGAGATTTCGCTTTCTGCGATATAGGGGCTCATCAGTTGTTCAATGCGATTGAATTCATCAAACACCTGTTTAGCACAGATGCGAGCCTGGTCATGCTTCTGACTATCGATCTCAAGAGAAATTAGAGTGCCCATCATATTACGCTGTTGCTTAAGCCAGTCTGCATTAATCGGTGGGCAATAAAGCCCCAGGCTGATTAAATACAGAAAAAGGGCTGCGCCAGGAATTGAAAAGCTAAACTGCATTTTTTAACGATCAGGAGATGATCGGGTCGAAAGCGACGTATTGTTCATAACTGGTTCCGCTACCTAATCCGTGACCAGGAAAAGTGGTAGCGAAGTTACCCAGTTGATTATTCAGCGCCATGTAATTCAACAGCACGGTATTCACCAATAGATTGACATTATTCGCAGCCGGACTGGACGAAGTCACGACTGATGCATCACTTGAGAAGCGGCCTATCTGGCGACCAGCTCCTGGGCCGCTTGCGCTTAGAATCGGTGATGAATTGGGGTTATAGATGAGGAAGAATGAACAGGCTGTAGAAGAATTATCACCGCTCCACACACCCTTGCCATTGGCAGAACTGTCTCTTGTGCCATTGCTGGCGACGGAGCCATCGCTATAGACATAAATCATCAAAGGGCTACCCAGGAGATTTGCATAATTGAGGCAGGCGCCTATGCATTGGCCAGCGCGCCTGTCTCTTGTTTCACCGGTGCTACGGTCACCTGTATGGTAGTCATAACCGCCCATGGTGATACAACCAGCAGCCGAATACCCGTTTAGCACCATCTTCATGATGGATGCGGTTTTACGGTATTCGGTATCTTGCATTTCCGTAGTGTTAAAAATTGATTGAATATTAGTATCACCTTCTGGGTTTACTGCTACACCAGCAAAGCGATTAGCCAGGTCGGCGGCTTTTAGGTAACCGCAGCGCACCAGATCCTTTACCACCTCATCGTTGGTGATTCCGGTCTGGATGGTGCCCAGTTTGAGTTTTTTATGGGTGATGCGAGCCATCGATTCCATGACTGCTGTTACATCGGCGGGGTTGCTCAGGGTGGCGGTTAAATTGCCAACATCAACCATGCCTGTGACATCGCTGGGACGGTCGACCTTGGTAGGCCTAAACTCAGGGTTAACCATATTTGCAGGGGCTACCGAGTTACCACCCGATTCACTATTACGCGAACCGATCAGGTCAACAACCGAGCCACGGGCACCAGCTAGAGCAACACCATACAGGGGGTTATGCGGATTGTTACCGGTATCATTGTCTGATCGAGCAGGGATGACGCAACCATCGATATTATCACCAGTTACTGCAGCTCCGCCTTTTTCCAGAATTCCCGCCAGCAAAGCGCTGTCAGCATGAAACTGTAATCCGAGCTGAGAATTAACGAAATCGTTATTGATGCTGGGGTTTTGTAAAGAAGTGAAGGAGGTGGAATCGAGTCCGGGAATCATGTCACCGGGTATCCCCATCTTGCTGTAGCCCGCAGTCGTTATAGTGCCATCGTTCTGGCCACCAGCACCGCCAACCAGTACATTGGACCCAGCGAAGTTAGCACCTCCGGCCAGGTCGAAACAGATCATCGGTACGTTACCGGTATCAAGGCCAAAGGAACAGCCAATGTCGGCTGCCAGAGCATTCATATCAGAGGATAGCGCTGCACGTGCCTGATTAGGTGCCGCGAACAGGCTGAAGATACCACCGCTTAAATAACTTGCTGAGCCCAGGGCAAAACCCTGACGGATAAAATCTCGGCGCGAGACGGGGCGGGCGTGATCGGTATGATACAGAGGAGCATCAACTGGCAGGTTTTTCATCGAGTATTTGTTTTTTCTGCGCATGATTTTTTACCTATTGAATCAACATGGCGGCGCTACCAACGGCGGCTGCGCAGATGGCTTTGACGATTTGTTTAGTGCGATCTGCGGTGTAGATATCGCTATTCAGGTCGCAGGGGAAGTTCGCGTTATAGTGAGGGTCTCCATCTACAGGACATTTGGTCATTTCACTAATTAGCGAAGTGTAACTGTCGCTTCCACCATCGAAGGTTAACGTCTGCTGGCCAGGATCACCCAGCAGGGCTTTAACTTCATTTTGATCCGGCGATGAATCCAGATTGCTCAATAATACGGCATCTAATATCGGTTGGATGGCATAGTCGCGTTTGGTTGCAGTGTTGAATGCGGTCTGCGCCGATTCAGTAAAGTCTACGTTAGTAAACATCCGGTTCGCATCACCTACAGCTAGCTGGGCATCGGCGTCAACTCTTTCACTACAGGAGATTAAAGCTAGCTGAGCAATCGCCATCTGGTGTGATGCAAGGAATGCGTCAAT
>JBNKMF010000057.1:0-32740 GCA_050292965.1 Gammaproteobacteria bacterium
ATTAAAACTGATAGTTGACCAATAATGGATAATCCTATTACCGCTAAATCTTTAAAAGATCAGCTTTACCATCAAGGCGTAAACATTGTTATACATGGTCCAACCGGGACTGGTAAAACCGATCTATTAAACGCCTTGATCCCACCTAACCGTATTTTGCATTCTGAAATGGATGTCAGCAGAAAGTACAGTGGCTTTAAATATGACTTCCCCCATATTTTGCCTGACGATGTTGTTGGTATTGATGAAGCTCATCACCTTAATTCTCGATCTGTCACAAAATGTATCCAAATTATCAGAACCAGGGGGATAGGCTTTGTCTTGGTTTGCCAAGACCTCAATAGTGATCCTATGCCTGAATTGCGTCCTCACTTAATAAATGCGGTATTAATTGACAGTAAATCTACAGATCTTCGTGAATTTGATCCAAATCATGCAGCAGTTTCTCACACTTTCTCTGTTGCAAAAACCATAGATGGTATGTCTTGATTTCATCATCGGATTGATTTCTGTAATCAACTACAGGGAAAATCACCCGGTAAAAAAGTTGGCGGATATCGCAGCTACCCGGTCACTACCCCAAATAAAAGATAAGATCGTAGCTGTCGCTAACACATTAGTAAGTGAAGGCATCGAAAGTCCAACCAATGACCAGGTGCGCGAACGTATGGGCGGTGGCTCACTGTCTCACATATCCCCAGTGATGCGGGAGTGGAGGGATTCACGCAAAGCTGAAGTTGTAGCCGCCCTGGAGATACCGGCTGATCTAAAAAAAGTGATTGAGACATCAGTTGGCCAAGTGTGGGCTACTGCAAGCAAACTGGCGGCAGTAACAGTTGACACGATTAGACAGAAAGCTGATGCAGCGGTTGAAGCGGCCACTGAAGAGCGTGATGAAGCATTAGCTGAAATCATCCAGCTTGAGAAACGTATAGCCGAACTGCAGGAAGCTCTTAATGATAAAGACAAGGTTATAAACCAGGCTCAAAAAGATCTTGATAAAGAGCGTGGCCAGTGCACTAAACTAACGACTGAAAAAGCTGCTTTAGTGGCTCGCGTGGACGACAGGGATGATCAGGTTAAGGACCTTAAGGCTGATCTCAAAGAAGCTCGTGATAACAATAAATCCCTGCAGGAGGAGCTTGTCAAAATTGCTCGTAAGGCAAAGAATTAGTTGCTTCAACCCTCAGTAGTCCTTGCTGGCGTGTACCATTTATGGTACTTTCAGGCATGAACACAATTAGTCGGAAAAAAGTCTCTGTCGCCTTCTATCGCTCCGCAAGTGGTAACGAGCCAGTACGAGAATGGTTGAAGGGTCTAGCTAAGGAAGATAGAAAGGCTATAGGTATAGATATTCAGACTGTTGAATTCGGTTGGCCTATCGGAATGCCTGTGTGTCGTCCGATGAAAGACGGGTTATTTGAGGTACGAACCAACATAGATGATGGACGTATTGCACGAGTACTGTTTTGTTTCAGCGGTGGTGAAATAGTATTACTGCATGGATTTATTAAGAAATCCCAGAGTACGCCCAAGCCTGATTTAGACTTGGCGAAGAAACGAAAGAAAGAGGTAGAAAATGACTAAACGTAACCAACATATTGGATCATCCTTTGATAGTCTCTTAGAAGAAACAGGCGAATTAGCTGAAGTTAGTGCTATGGCTATTAAGCGCGTCATTGCATGGGAAATTACTCAGAAAATGGCAGCTGAGCATATCACCAAAAAGAAAATGGCCGATATTATGGAAACAAGCCGTTCATCATTAGATCGCTTGCTTGACCCAACAAACACCTCTGTCACGCTTCACACTCTTGACAGTGCAGCACGTGCCGTAGGTAAAACCCTTCATATAGAATTATCCTAATTGGGCTAGCTATCAGTCAACTGAAAGCAAAAAGCCCCGCGTTCCTGTCCGTACAGCGGGGCTTTTTGTTATGATGTAAAAGCCTTACGGCTTTAAGATACAATGATCATAGGGAGACAACCAATGGCGTTAGTTGAAAATTGATCATGTGTCGGCCATTCCACATCCATGACTAATTTTAATAGCATTAGTGAAACACCTGGTTGTGAGGATCCCGGTAAAGTAATGGCATTTCTTGCGATCGATGACCTGGTTATTTGCCTTTTTTGCTAGTATATTTTTCTGAAGGTCTGTCCGATCCGGGCAGGGGTCTGTTTAATAGCATACTGACATTAGGGAGTATTGCCCCACTCATGGTTTGGATCTGGAAGGTAAACTAATCCACCTGTAATAGGGCTGTTATTGTTTCTAACCTCTACTAGCCAGCCACCCGGGACTTTTGCGCGATAACTTTCTTTTCTCAGCGAATTTTTAATTTCGCTTTGATTACTGTCGTTTTTAACATGCTCCCAAACTAGTGTTGCTTTGTAATCACGACCTGGTCCAAAAATTGATTCTAATATGCTCACAGGCTGTTCACTCCTATTGATTAATTCTTTCTTCTCTGGTGATTGTATAGGTGTGTTTTGAACCGACTTCTTGTTTAAAAGCTGATGCACCCACAACAGCATAAATGTTTAAATCTATTGTTGTATCAAGAGTCCATGCAATCGACTTGTCTAATTCCAGTGTTGAATAACTAGAAAATGTTTCGAGATTTGCAACTGAACTGTCGTCAAAAACGGGCAGATTTGGCAATGTTATTGTTTTTTTAACTTCAACAATGTTACCCGGAGGGATCTCATAATAACCGTTAGACATTTCGACACTGAGAGATTCACTTTTGTTGTAAACAATGACTCCTGAATTATTGATCGTATGATTTAAAGTTAGTTCTGTTGTTTCGTTTCGTGGATAGCCTTCTTCATAAATATTTTCATATGTAAAGTAATGCTCAAACGCTTTTTTTAAAACCCATTCATCTCCTTGTGATGGATTTGCATCAAAATATACATGTGTTGATATGCATGCAAAACTACCCCATGCACCAAAAGCATAATCACCATATACTGTTTCTGTCCAGCCGTATTCTGTCCACGTATAATCGCTATATCCAGAGCCATTTGTACATAGTGCATCAGTTTTATCCGCCCAATCAGTCGTAGGTGTGTCAGCAACTACGTCTTGATAAACATTTTTATATTCAGAAGTCTCTACAGTGGGGGTTATGGACACCCAGTTAGTACCATCCCAAGTATTGATAGATTCGATATTGACCCACGGCTGCGTTTGAGTTACAGGCTTGTTAACATCCTTCGCTCGCCAGAACTCGGTAGATCTAACCGCCATTTTATTCACTCGAATCGCGCTTTCATATATTTGTTCAATAGAATTATCGTTAGTAGCACTGGCCTGGAAATAAATAGGATTGTCAGTTGGGTTTTCGATAGTTGCTGTTGTTGTAACCGTATTACCAAAAATTGTTGATCTGCTAGCAAACGGCTGATTCATTACACTTTCAGCATTTGATGAGCTGGAAGCAGAAACATCATATAGCAATACATCGAAATTCATTGTGTAAATTTTCGTTGTCTCGTTCCCTACACTATCAGTTACTTTGACAGTAACAGTGTGCAAGTCTGATGGTGTTGTAATAAACCAATTATCACCGAGGTATTCCGTTGCAATTGGTAGAATAAAATAACCATTTGTGGAACCAGGTATAGAACTCTTATATCCCGTTGTTAAAGGTGTCCAATCAACAACCAAATTAGTATTTTTTTCATACTTATATTCTACTTTTAAATCATCGAACTGTGAAAACACGCCAGCACCAACAACATCACTTGCACCAAATTCGATATATATATAATCGTTACCTTGTAGATTCCTATCTGGAGGCGATCCATCCAGAGAAACCCTGTCGGATCTAACACAAATAGGATTAGATGAGCTTTGATCAAATGTCCCATAATTACATAAATTATACTGGCCTTCATATGTGGTTAAAGGAAAGGAAAGGTTCTTAACACTTATTTCTGGCTTGTTTAAGTCAACACCTACATCATAGGACTGGGTCGTTGAATTAGAAAGCTCATCAGTTGCAACAACACCGAAAGTATTAAGTCCGCTACTTAATGTTATGTTAGCTTCCCAGGTTCCATCCGGATTTACTGTGGCATCCACTCCATCAGCTACAATAGTTTTGATATCGGCTCCTTGGCTAATCCATGTTCCTTGAGCAAAATAGTCTGCATCACCAACAACTCTTGCTGATGTCAAATTAATTGCTGGGCCAGTATTAGATATGTTGTACGTTGTTTCTAGAGTCGTCTCATTGCCAATCGCATCAGCTGCGACCACTTTGACAATATGACTTCCATCAAGATAATTTTTTGTATTAATGCTTAGCGTTTGACCATTTGGACCTTGCGTTGCAATCAATGCATCATCGATGTAGAACTTTATTGTATTAACACCAATGGGATCTTCTACAGTGAATTGTAGCTCTGTGCTACCACCTATATAACTATTTTCAGCAATCAGTGCCTTGATAGTTGGCCCTGTAATATCGACTTGCTGGCCGGATTCACCCGCCCAGACGCTGTCTGTATTTGTTGAAAGTGCATTGGCAAAGACAAGTAATTTTTGAACATCCAGACCTGTCTTATTATTGTCTGAAGCTGCAAAACTCAGTATCCTTTGAGCCAGTATGTTCCGATAGAAATATGGAGTAATCGGATATGTACCAAATGATAGCGCACCTATTGTCTTATCGTCGATATAACCATATCCATCTAGCATACCGTCTGCTTTGATATCATTACATGCAACTCGAGAATACTGCATTGATGTCAGAAATGTTTGACTGTGCGCAGGTAGCCCATTCGCTTCAGATACATCAACCATTGATGATGAAATAGCAGCTGTCAAGAAACCATATTTTAAACCAGGTGTGAGCTCAATATTAGCGCTGTTAATGTCGGTTACATCAACTGGCTTAGTTTTGATTATTTCAACACCTGCCAGTGCTGCAATTTTTGAATTAGCAAGGTTAAGCGCATCAGGGACGCTCTCGCCCTCCCCTACTAAATACTCTGCATAACATCTGGCCAAGTGTGTGAATGGTGTTACCTGAAGAGAAAGAGTTTCACCTGATTGATAATACGTTACTGCTGAAATGTTTTGGCCAGCACTTAGACTGATAGACCGGCCGCTTGCTTCTTCAGTGTATGTGCCGTTATCACCGGCAACGATGAGTATCGGCTTATCCGCTGTAGTTATGCTGATTTGATAATCACCGGCATCATCTGTTGCCGTTTCAGATAATAACTCACCTTTACTGCCAGATGTGAAGTCGTATATTTTTACATCTGCGTTTCTGAGAGGCGCATCATGAGCAACGCCTGATAATTTACCTGCTGATCGTACCGGTGGTAAACCACCGCTATCAGATCCACTGCCGGATCCACATGATGCTAAGAGTATTGACGATACTACTGCCATGTATAAAAACTTCATTGTTTTCGCTCCTGTTGTTTTACTCGTAATACACGCTGACACCAAACTTCAGCCCTTCCAGGCTGTTAGAGAGTGGCATTATGTACTCTATATTAAAATCCATTGAGATACTGCTGTTTACATCCCATTCATAACTAGCTAATAAGCCTAAGTTCAAATTCGTGTCTTCTCGATCTGGAAATGACTCGACAAGGTATCCATCAGAATCGACTCGATGCCGTTTACTGAATTTATCCATATTGGTCACCAGTCCAGCGCCTAACCAGGGCTTGAAGGTCCTACTCCAGCGAAATCGATACTGGTAGTAACCAGAAAATGAAATCGTTTCTACTTTTTGGCCAACATCAGTAACACTGGATTTAAGGTCAAAATCATAAATATTGATTGCACCGAGAACTCGGCTTGTTCTAGAGAATGGATAGATATATGAAGCGCCGAGCAGCTGTAATTCACCGGCTGATTCAGTGCTTCCATTGGGATCATCGACTGAGTAACTAATATATCCAGGGGACCAGCCATATTTAGGCTTGTCTTCAGCCCCTACTCCAAGAGCTATAGATGCCAGGCAAACACCTAACACCAGTTTCCGTATTTCCATTTTTATTCCTTCAACAATCTCGTTAGTAAAGTATCTTCTTCTGTTTCATTCTTTAGTTTCTGCTTATCATCAACAACTAATTCAATGACATGCAATCCGTTTTCGTCTAATTGTTTTTTAAAGTTGTTGATGACAACAGTAATGATTTGCCCGAGTCGTTGTTTGTTTAAATTCTCTTCCTCACATACTTCTGCCCTGGTCTTTTGATCAACCAGCACTTTACGAGCGCAAACAATATTCTTTTTAGTTAGTTTTGTGCCTTTTACTGCTAACTCAAATTGTTTTGCGTGCATCGGAAGAATTGCGTCATCTAAATAGTCCATAATATCAACCGAACGACCTTTTGTTAATTTGTGATTGAATTATTATAAGCACAGCTATTTACATGTAAAGATCAAAACTGAGTTTCATGGCGTTATTATCTCTGAATCTATGAGTTTGTACGTGCAGTGCGAATTATTTACATATAAATAGTTAGATCACATCATCATTCAAATTCCGACCCCAAGCTCTTTTCCCCTACTGCCCATGTAAATACAGTTATTTGTTATTTTTTGAATATGCGGCTTGGAGCCGCGCAGTACTGCAATATTCTCAGTTTTATTTTGTCGTGGTTTTGATGAGCCGCATTTCACAGGGACGTATTAAGATATACAAGGATGTATTCCTTATGTGAGCGCAGCGAGCTGCAAGGCATGGATGCCGCGCGAGGGTGTGAGCTTGCGAACGGGTGCCTACATGGACGTAGGAGGCCGGAGAAACCGTTTAAAAAAATTCGGCAGTAATTTAAGCTTGGTTTTGAGTTATCCACAGCTCGAAAAACTCTTTCTTGTTTTTTCTTGTTTTTTTCTTGTTTTTAAGGGCCGAAAAGCCTTTTTAAATCAATGCCTTATGTGGTGTTGCTGCTACAGATTTGCGGTTAACTGCTACAGATTTGCGGTTTCATGTCTACAGATTTGCGGTTAACTGCTACAGATTTGCGGTGTAATCCACAGGGCGGAGGCATTCTGCTACAGATTTGCGGTATTTATCCACAATACTTCGGTTCTGCTACAGATTTGCGGTGCGATCCTGATAATATTCATTCTGCTACAGATTTGCGGTATTCATTAAATGCTACAAATTCCCGGTTAATGCAACAATGATTGTATGTTGTAGCATATTGAATTATGCTACAAATCTAACCTTTTGTAGCAGATAAACATATATGGACGTTATTCAGCTTAAGCCCCGTGAAAATCATGTTGTCGTCACCAAAGCGAATGCTTTGATTGAGGCTTCTTACACGCTTTCTCTTAACGAGCAAAGAATCATATTAGCCTGCGCCGCCCAACTGGATGGACGTAAGCCACTTCCCAGGGATTATATCTTTACTCTAACTGTTGAAGAGTTCCAAGAAATGTTTGGGGTGGACGAAAAAAGCGCCTACAGAGAAATGGAAGAAGCGGCCAACAGACTTTATGAACGAGATATCCGCAAGATCGAAAAGCGGGCTGTGCAGCGCATGAGGTGGGCCTACAAGGCTGAATACATGAAGGGCGAGGGTAAGGTTCGCCTTGGCTTTAGCCCTGAAATAGCGCCCTACCTTACCATGCTTCATAAGCGTTTCACTAGCTATCGCCTGGTGGAAGTTGCCGGTCTTGGCTCCCCCTACTCTATCCGACTTTTTGAAATGCTGGTGCAGTTCCAGGAAACGGGTTTTTTTACGATTTCTGTTGATGATATGAAAGAGCGTTTACAACTCGAAGGGAAATATGATCGGTTTTCTAACTTCAAGGCCAGAGTGATCGAACCGGCAGTGAATGAGCTTAACCAGAAGACGTCTCTTGAGGTTAAATGGACTCCAATCAAGAAAGGCAAGGCTGTGGTGCGTCTGGAGTTCACTTTTGAAGAAAAAGCCCAAATGTCCCTTTTATAGCCTTTTGCTACAGATTTGCGGTTTCGACAAGAAACCGCGATAGGCAGTAGGGTGCAAAGGTTTGCCTTGGCTCTTTTACCTATTGAACGCCTTTTACTAGCATTCTTACCAGGCCCACAGCTGGCCAGGCTGAGCATTTGCTATTACATTAAGTTGTCTTCAGCTGACAATCTTTGCTTTTTTACTAGCATTCTCCTTTTACCATGTTGTTCCAGTCATATCCTATCTTCTCTGGATAGATGCTTTTGATATCCCTGCTCTGCATTTCTTCTCTGAATCGCTCTTCCAGTTTTCTGCCACCTTCATCATTATTAAATGCCGTGGTTACTTGTCCATCAAAATTATTGGCTATCTCGCTTACTATTTTCATCGCTTCTGGTGACCAGGATCCGCTCATGCTGATATAACGGCTTTTTGATGGCTTAAAGAGTGTGTAGTGAGATAACGCTTCTATTCCAGATTCGACAATAATTAACTCATTGTCTACTTTCATGAAATTCGATATCCAGACAGTTTTTATGCCGCCTTTTGAAAATCCGGTAAATCCTTTGTTTTTCTTTTCGAATCCACACAGCCCTTTTTCATCATAATGCGGAAATACTGCATTACGGTATTTGTCGGTATATATCTTTCCTTTGAACCGATCACTCAGATAGACCGATTCAGGTATCAATCGCTCTTTCGTTAAATATATATTGATACTATCTAGCTCTACTTGTTTCGAGTACTCGGCTAAAACGGCTTCCCTGTCCTTTTCCGTTGCGACGATTGGTGCATATTGCGTTTTTACTGGTGGGCGAGGGTGGTCGTTAACTCTTATCCAGGGTCGCAGCTCTTTGCGTATCTCTCCAAGATTCTTGCTACATCGATTTTTTATAAAATCAATGATCGAGCCTTTGTCATTGCTTTCAACGACAGAAAAATAGATAAAGTGATCATCGATCCCTCTCCCTATAATCACTTTATCGGCACCTCTTTCAAAGAACCATGTTTGTTTGGTCGATTTACGCTTGACCATTTTATAGCCCACAGAGTCGGCATATTCTCGGAGGTCTATTTCTCTCTTGAATCTCTCAAGTTCGTCGTTACGCGATTCCATCACTTTTTTTATCCACTATCTTTGATTTGTAGTAACGAAGCACTTCACCTTTTGTTAGAAATCCACCCCATTCCTTAATACTGTAGGTGGAGTCATCTTTTTCAATCACCATTTTTGGAATTTGTCCTGACATGATTTTGGTAAGTATATCTATCACTGTCACACGAGGTATTCCCGTTATCCTGGATATATCAATGGCGGTTTGGTGCTTTTTCTTCAGGAGTACAGCCAAAATTATCCAAATTTTGCGCAAATCTCCTTTTTTCATTTTTCTGATGTCGTCCATTATTAGACAGCCACTTTACTATTGATAGCATCCCTCAATTGTTTCAGGCTTTCTATAACATCCTCTGTTAAATCTTCATCGACACTGTTGTTTATTTTGTCAATAACTCCATTCAAGGATTTTGCGGCTAGAAGAGGTTTTCTTTTCGTAGGTGCAGACTCGCTTACCGGTGCCGTTACTGGCTTTTCTGTTTCTCCCTTTACTGAAGGGGGTAGGGCGGTAGCTGTAATTTTGCCCTGCGAATATTTCATTAGTTGTTCTGTAGCCTTTCGCATGTTGCCAACAACTTTATCGCTGAGTACTCGACCTATAAAGTCATCGACTTTCTTTTTTCTGGCTCCAGCTGCACTCTCAATGCAGCGTGTAAGATTATAGATAGACTTGTAGTCCTTAACTATTTCTTCATCCAAAATTCTTTTAATTGCATCATTTGAATTTGAAGCTTCATAGATTTTCAATTTGTTACGAATTTCAGCTACGTTACGCCCAGTTTGCTCACAAAATGCTATGACAGGTGTTTCAAAGGCACCGTATTCACTTTCTAGTACATCCTGCAAACCCGCTATCTCATCAGCTAAAGAGGTGTCTTGCCTCTCCATATTTTCTATTAAGGCTATGGTTTTAATGTACGGCATCGCTTCCGCAGGCCAAACCTTAGCCCTGCGCAAACTCACTTCATTTAGATGGTCACGACAAGCCAATACCCTGCATTGTCCAAAAGCCAGATGGTATTTCCCATTCAGATCTTTTATTAGCCCTGGTTCCTGAAACATGCCATTGTTGCTGATGCTGTCTGCCAGCTCCATTAAATAGCGGTCTGATTTGTTTTTCCGATAGTTATCTATGATGATCAAATCAAACGGTATATCTGATTCATAATCTGTAGGAATGTCGGCAAGTGGTCTAGCTTGTCTTCTGGTTTCCTCTGATATTGTTCCTATTGTCATTTGGATTTTTCTCTTGTTACGATGCTGTATATCTCGCCCATAGCCGCGCTTGTTTCTTCAGCTGCTTTAGGATCTGCTTTGCTATCTAATACCGTGGTTCCCATCCGATAGCAGTTATCATATGCCTGCCGATGTAAAACAGTTGTAGATAGCACTTTCATATCCTGTGCTTTAAACCTGCGTCTATACATGGTTTCGTTTTTCGTATTTTCCTGCCTGGCTTGATTGAGCAACACCATGCACCTTTTTTGTTTATCCGCGTCTATCAGATCTCGAATCATCGCTTCTGCGATCATCGTATCCTGGTCTGCAACTGATGCAGGTATTACAACGTAATCAGCAATACGGATTGCCGCGCTGTTACGCGCAACAACCTGGTTGTCTGGACCCAATAGTTGACGAAGTTTTTTTAGGATTTCCGTTCCTAGTGCTTCAGGCATACCATCGTGATTTGCAATTTCTTTCATATATATCGACATTTCACGGAGCCGATTATCTGCTTCCAAGCCAGGCGAGCCATCGATGACAACAAATTCCTGATTTGATACCAAGCTAATTTCATTTCGCGTGATTGGGTAATTTACGTGCAAAACAGCAGGACTGTTTTCAGGGTCTACTGATTGCTTTCGCCAATGGTTTGCTGACCCTTGAGGGTCGTTGTCGATCAGCGCAACAGTCTTACCGATTGTCATCAGGTAGCGCGCAAGGTTAATACTTGTGTTAGTTTTTCCTGAGCCGCCTTTCTCTGAAAGTACAGCAATTACTATAGGTTTGTTCATTATTCCCTCGGAACATTTGCAATGATTTGAACAGGTATTATATGTCGGGTAATCCGTCATAACAAGCACTAATTTAATCTATTAGCTAGCTATTGGATGGGCAGTAGGAGATAGGAGAATAGGCACCTAGATACACTCAAGTATTCACTCCGTCGATCTACATGTAACCCCGCTCGGTCCTTTCGTACTAAATCGATCTTTCCTGGGACTGGCTTCGCCGTGGATAGCCGTGCTTAAGCGATTCGGTTTTTAAGTTTAGCAAGGAGGGGAGGGTACTGAGTATTTCATTTATGGTGGTTAGTAATAGCCTTTTCCTATTTCGCTGGCGTACTAATCTACCGTTCGCGTGCTCGTTCCACTGCGACAGCTCTCTGCATCGCATTGAGAGCCAGGACTTCGCTCATTATCAATGCGATATTAGCAGCGTGGATTACTTCGCTTCTTGTATCCTCTTTGCTTCTTCTTCGAGTAGCGTTATTAATAAATCCTTATTCTTTTCAATCTCTCTGTGCTGTTTGACATAATCAAACAGCTCGCCTTCTTCGGGGTTTAACATTGCCTGGAAAGATCTCTTGTTTTTCCGGTGACCGTTCCAGTGTTGTTTTTCAGCCATTTCACTACCTCATATTACGAATTAAGAATAAATGCCTTCACATTCTCAGAATCAATCATACATTTCCCCCTAACTAAATATTCTAGAAAGTCCCACCCAAAAGCCAGATGGCTGCTTGCGCTCAATCTGTACGGGCAAAGTAACGATTTCTTCTTCCTGGGATACATTGCCCGCTTTCAATTCCTTGCATGTCTTTTCGAGTTCAGCCAATTTCTTATCACATGCTTCATTAAAATAATTATAATACTTAGTCATAATCACCGAGTGATTTTTGTTTTCAGCAACAGCCCTTTCGAAGCATTCAACTTTTACATTAGCCATAAATAAATCCACACCCTGACTGTCTTTTACGTGTTGTAAATCTGAAATCCTATCAATTTGACTTTTTGAATCAGACAGCAACTCATCACACAATGATTGTAGCTTTTGATTCTCTTTCCTTAATTCCTGACACTCAAACATCAGTTCCTTGTATTTAGAAAAAACCTCATCATTGAATGCAATAGACTCTTTTAGTAATTTAGTTTTGCTAGCCACGTTAGTTCCATTTCTCTACTTGTTAAGATGGATCTATTATATCGCTTCACGTCATGACGTGCAAGGTTTTTACACAATTCCACCGCAAATAGTTACATGTAACTTTACACCGCTCGCGCCCTTAGTTACGATATTTCTTCCCTACTGCCCCGCCTCACTTTATCCGGCTATAAATAGCTGGCTACACCCTGAAAGTTACATGTAATCTTTTCTCCCTACTGCCCCGCACCGCTGGCGATGCTACTCACTTCCTTATCGGATTCCTCGCAACCTGCGATGAAGTCGGTAATGGTTGACTCCGCTCAAAAGTTACATGTAACTTTTGCCTTATTTTCCTACTGCCCCGCCACGGAGTGGCGTATCGTTTCGTAACTGCGCTCCCGCAGTTACTCACTTGAAATCGCCCGAGATTCCTCGGCCAATTTCTAACATACCAATCGCAACTATCGTTGCTATATCGTAAACACTTAAGTTATTGACTTAACTAGTGTTTTCTGGTATTACTTTGTAATATTTTTTGATATTACATTGTAATATCAATATTCTAATTTATGAACTCATTGATTTTTAAAGGTTTTCTAATATGGCTGAATACGAAAAAATATCATTTAATTGCGATTCGACCCTGATAGCAGTTATTCGTGATTACGTGAGAAATACCCCTGGCATGAATCAAACAGTTGCCTTAAATAAGTATATTGCTGATGGTTTAAAAATTCAGCAGGAACTTGAGCGTTATAAGAACCTTTACGAGAATGCTACTCTAAAGATCTTGTATATATTAAGAGAGATAGCGAGAACTCGCGGGGATGAATTTCTTGTTGAAATTGATAAAGAATTTAATGAAAACCTACCTGATCTGAAGGACTTGATTATTAAAGAGGGCATGGATTATGTCGGATAATAACTCATGGATTGGGTTTCAAAAATTTACCGCTAAAATCTCACTTTTTAGCAAGTCTATATTTTTCTATATTGGCATATTTATAATCTTTTACGTGATGGCGTTTTGCGTCCTGCTGTATGCCACCGCAGGTAAGACTCACATCATGAATTCAACCGTTTACGGTGTCGCTTATATCATTAATCACAGCTCTATTTCTAAAGACAAAACCATGAAATTTTTTGGTGAGGATAACAAGGAACATCACTTTAAAGTTTCATCTTACAAAAGCATAAGCTCATTAAATGATAGTCTATCGGAAATAAAATCCAGCGCTTTAATCAGCGCTTTCTTTGCATTTGCGATAGCTTTTATCCTGGCGTTTTTCCTCTTTAGATTCTTCGCAAAATACCATGACTCAAAGGATGGCAAGCATCTGCGCGGTGGTGAGTTGGTAGATGAAGAAATACTTAAAAAAATCATTATCGATAGCGGCAATGAAAGCGATATAAAGATTGGATCATTGCCAATTGATAGCACAAAAGAAGGCCGCCATTTTATGGCAACTGGTGATACCGGTACCGGTAAAAGCCAACAGATAATGGCGATGCTTGAAGTGATCCGGCAGCGCGGTAAAAAGGTAGTTATATTTGATAAATCTGGTGAATTTATTCAGCATTTTTATGATGCCGAGAGAGGCGATAAAATATTAGCTCCTTTTGATTCACGGTCAGAATACTGGTCACCATTTGCAGAAGGCACCGAGATTTTTGATTTTGAACGCCTGTGCTTTTCTTTCATTCCTGTTCCCGCTGATATGGACGAAAGTAAAAAGCACTGGCCAGAGGCAGCGATAACAGTTTTTACCTGGTTCCTTTATAAAGTTTTTCTTCAGTTAGGTACGTCAGCCGTACCGGATGATGTTTTTAGAAAATTCATTGGTAAAAAGATTATAGAAACAGTGGGTGACGATGGAGAAACATATCAGGAAGAAGTTAGGGAATTTCTTTTTATGCTCGAAGGCACACCTGCAGAACTGGTTACAGACCGGTCATCACCCGAGCATGCAAGTAGTGTAATCGGGTCTTTAATTCCTAAAATTCGCTCTCTGTGGTATATGCGAGGATTAGAACATAAACCACTATTTTCATTACGTGACTGGGTGAATGATGATAGCAATAATGGCTGGATATTTATCCGAGCATCTAACGACCAATTGGAGAGCGTTAAGCCGCTTATAACCACATGGCTTGATACCGTAATAAGTGGGACATTAAGCCTTCCTAAAAGCAATGAAAGGGAGATATGGTGTTTGATCGATGAGCTTCAATCATTAGATAAATTAGCATCGCTCGAAAAAGGACTCTTCGAAGGTCGTAAGCACGGATTGCGTATGCTTCTTGGGTTTACATCTATATCAAAACTGAACACGATATATGGCCCTGATACCGTCAATTCCATAATTTCCATGTGTGGCAATAAAATGTTTTTCCGGGTATCAGATGACAAAACGGCAGAGCGAGCCGCTAAGATTCTTTTAGAAAAAGAAGTCATGGACGAAAACCAGAATATATCATTTGGCACAAATGATAATGTCAGCGCGAACGAGCAACGTAACAGCCGCTACCTGGTTACTCCTAGTGAAATCATGACACTAGAAGACATGGTCACTTATGTACGCTTGCCAGGTGGTTTACCGACAACTAAGGTTAAGTTGAATTACGTATCTCGGCCTGAAAATTCACCCGCTCTAGTGCTTCGTAAGCTTCCTGTTCCAGTTGATTACTCATCTTCTGAAATCATCAATAGCCCTGACTGTCAACTACAACAGCCTGCAGCACCACTGATTTAATAACATGCTTACTATCAGTCCAATCAAAAGCAGCAATGAAGCTGTGTTGTATTTTGAGAAAGATAATTACTACACTGAAGATGAA
Source organism: Gammaproteobacteria bacterium (assembly GCA_050292965.1). Classification (GTDB taxonomy): domain Bacteria; phylum Pseudomonadota; class Gammaproteobacteria; genus JACNJF01. The sequence continues at coordinate 15,026 of JBNKMF010000057.1, forward strand.
GGGGTAAAAAATAGTCAGTGGCTAGGTGAAGGATCAGAATATTTACAGCTCAATGGAAAACCTGTTGATCCGAAAATATTTAAGGAATTTCTTGAAGGGAAACTGGATGGTGTACAGCTGGGACGACAAACTAAGGAAGGCATACAACATAGACCAGGATGGGATCTAACATTTTCAGCTCCAAAATCAGTATCAATTTTGTCTGAAGTTTATGGATATAAAGATATCCGCCAAGCGCACTTGAACGCAGTAAAAAAAGCCCTCGAATATATCCAGTCAAATGCAGCAATTACACGGCTAAAGGAAGGTGACACAATTTCTCATGTAAACACTGAGAATTCAATTTTTGCCACGTTTACACATGACGTATCTAGAGAATTAGATCCTCAATTGCATACGCATTCAATCATGATAAATGCTACACATACAAAGAACGGCTGGCGCTCACTTTCAACAGAAAAATTATTCGAGCTACCCAAGCGGGGGGGCATGGTCTACCGCTCTGCCCTGGCCGTTGAGCTTAATAAACTGGGCTACAAATTACGCAATCATCGATCCGGGCCAGAATTTTTCGAAATTGATGGTGTTCCACAATCGTTAATTGATGATTTCTCTGAAAGATCCAAACAAATAAAAGCCTACTTTAAAAATAAATCTCTGGCATATGATCCTAAGCTAGCAAAGCAAATTGCTTTGATTACGCGCAGAGCAAAATCCAGTGTTGACCGAGATGAGTTAACCCAGGCATGGAAAAAAAGGCTTGAAAATCTTGACCTCAAAGTAAAAGCAGATCGATCTAATCGCAAGATTGATAACTCTGATAGCACCGAACGAAGTAAAATGGTTAGGCGTATCGTTAGAAAATCAATACGTCACCATCTTGAGAAAGATATGTCTTTTAAATCTATAGATGTCGGTAAAACAGCTCAGCAAATGTCACTTGGCCAGATCTATTACAATGAAATAGAAGATGAAATTAACCGACTGATAGATAATAAATACCTGCAGGAAGCGCCATACCATACTGACAACAAAAGTCAGCCGTTATGGACAACCAAAAAGATGAAGAATATGGAGCGTGAATTAGTCGACTTTATTGGTCGAAATAAAGACACTCACTCACCTCTGGTAGCAGAAACAACCGCAAAACGATTTTTACAAAAACAGGGGCTTAATGATCAGCAGCTTAATGCGTTACTTAAGGCTGTTAATTCTAAAGACAGGGCTTTCGCAATTCAGGGCGATCCAGGCGTAGGTAAAACGTACACCTTGAATTCATATCGTAAATTATTGAACAAGCAAGGTTACGATGTCATTGGGCTGGCTCCCACATATCAAGCTACAAACGAATTAACCAGTAGCTTGCAGATACCAGGGATGACCGTTGACCGGTTCCTGGTCGATCCTAAAAGCGCAAAGCTCGGCACTCCCAACTCACGACAAGTTTGGTTTGTTGATGAGTCATCCATGTTATCTATCGATAAAATGAATACCTTACTTGATAGAGCTGAAAAACAAGATGCTCGTGTTCTGCTGGTTGGTGATCATAAGCAATTAGAGGCAGTAGGGGCGGGAAGAGCATTTTATCAATTACAGCGGGAAGGTCTTGAAACTGCGCTGATTGATAAACGCATGCGTCAGAAAAATGAACTCCTGCAGGACGTAGTACAAAAAGTGATGGATAAGAAATACACCGCTGCATTGACTGCATTAAACAAAAATAATTCTGTTATAGAAGAGCGGTCTGGCTCCGGTATGAATTCTACCCAGGCGCTGGCTAATGAATGGTTATCCAGAGATAAAGAGCGCAGAAATAATACGCTCATAGTTGCACCAACCAACGAGCAACGTAAAGCAGTAAACAATACTATCAGGGATGCTCTTAAATTAAGGAATGATATCGGTAAACTAGATTACACCATATTGACTCTGGAAGATCGTTATCTAACCAACCAGGAAAAAAGATTATCCAGCTCTTATGAGCGAGGTAATGTGGTCAGATTTTCAAGAGACTTTAAAGCCTCTGATCGCAATAAAAATGATTTCATTAAAAAGCATGAATATTTTGACGTTGTTGGTTTTAACCACGATAAGAATTTACTGGCACTTAAATCAAGGGATGATAAAAGAACTATTTACATTGACCCCATTTTAAAGGGAGGCAATATTAAAGGCGGCATCCAGGTATTCGACGAAAACAAAAATGAATTTTCGAAAGGTGATAAAGTCCGCTGGATAGACAACACAAATAAATCTGGTTTAAAAAGAAATACGGAAGGCGTTGTACAGGGAATAGGGGAGGGATACATCAGGATCAAAACTAAAGAAAAGAGTATAAAGCTTGATGTTAATATTGAAGCTAATCGTCACTTCTGCCACGATTATGCAAAAACCGCTTACGGTGTGCAGGGTAAAACGGAAAAAGAAGTTTTAGCTTTAATGGATAGTAAGCGCATTAACACAACGAACCAGCGGGCGTTCATGGTTGCTGTAACACGAGCACAAGACAGCGTAAAAATATATACTGACTCTACTAGCAAGTTAAGTAGAACACTTCACAAACGCTCTGGTGACAATACAGAAGCATTAACTCAAAGCGAAAGGAAGCAACGTAGTAAACGAGCACAGAATAAAGTCAAAAACGATTTCTCTCGTATCTTGCCCTTAATGTGATTTATTTATGCATTTTTGCAGATTTGCACTTATGTCTTTTTATGTTAGTCTTTATTTGTAAAGACATTATTTTCTTTTAAATTTGGAGTATATCGATGAATAGGAATGGAAACGCAACCTGGATGTGGTTTAAGTATGCAGTTGGAGCGGTTGCAGTGGCATACACAATTTTTAATGTCCGTGTAGCAGAGGCAGTATCAAAAAAACCAGGTGTATTCAGTAAAGGCACTGCTGATACGTCTAAGATTGATAGTTCGTTTACAGCTATTATTGAGCTTTGTATATTTATAGCTGCAGGTGGTGGTGCTGTGGCATGCGCCATTGGTTTAGTAATGATGCTGCCAGTCATTGGCAAGGCTGAAAAAGCATGGCCAATCATAAAAGGCGGTGCATACGTTATTCTATTCGCCGGTGTGTTCTATTCAGCACTAGCTTTCTGGGGCAAACTATTTTTATAGCCCTCTGAGTATTAAGCAGGATGCAAATACCAACATTTGAAAAAAGACTCCAACCAGGTAGAACAGCCGGTATACCAGACCCCTGCTTTTTCTTCGGTTTCGCCGCTATTGTTGTAATCACATTCTCAGCACTAATGCCTGTGATTATTTTGAAAATACCGATGTTTCTCGGTGGAGTCGCTTTACTTTATCAAGTCAGTATTTATTGGAAAAATTATGATGACTGGTATTTGTCTAAATCAAAGGATGTTGGCAAACAACAAAGCAAAATGAAAACTTTCTCCCCGACAAATAAAATTCTTAGTGATGTTTATTGCTGGAAAACTAGCCTGAATGATTCAATTATTATTAACCACGATGGCAGTGTTTCATTAGCCTTCACCTGGAATGGTGTTGAAAATCGCTACTTTGATTATCAGCAGCATAAATCAGAGTTTAAGCAACGTGTAGCCCTTCTTAATATTGCAAGTCAATATCCTGGCATATGCATAGAACATCACTTTGTAAGAAATCATGATTCTAGTTTGGCAGACGTTTACCTTGATAATCATCATAAATTCAACCCTGATGCACCTGAATTTATAAAAGATATTCGACAGCAATTAGTTGACCTTTATAGGCCTCTTGCTAGATCTAATAAAGTCATGACCGTACTAAGTTTTTCAGATGACAACACGAGTGATTTTTTAAGCACATTACTTAATATTATTAAGCCATCACTTGGTAAAAAGATAAGTAAATGGTCAATATTATCTAGTAAATTGTTAGATATTAGTTCGGAACTAAAAAGTAAATACTCGGGCTTTAATATTCTCTCTGCAGATGAATACGCTTTAAAAATTCAATCTATCAACAAGCCTTATCAAACGCCTTTTCCTATTGACTGGAGATTTGATTTATCCGAACAATTGGTAACTGATAAACCAATTGAAAATGATGGCTGTCTATTTATGGATGACACGTATTTTAAAACCATCTTAATTCAGAATTATCCTGAAATGGATTTAACCTGGTTTTTTTACTTTTGTTATACGAAGGATGTTGATTTACATATTAGTCAAATCATCATCCCAAAATCATCAGATAAAGCTCTTGATAAATCTCAGAAAAAATCTGCTTATCAGACGAATACCATCTCTGAGAAAAAAGGAACAGATCGAGCCATTAAACGAATCCAGGATAGTCAACAATATCAGGCATACATTACAGAGAAGGATCTGCCTGTTGCTGATAATGCATATATTGTTTCCTTCTACTCTAAGGATGTAAATCTGGTAAAAGAATTTGCCACCACCTTCAAAAACATAATTGCAAATAACAGCGGCAAGGCTCGTGATGACATAGACATACAAATGGATATGTTTAAAACCCGTTTGCCAGGCATGGGTAGATTTACTCACTTTCGCAGAGAAGATCATGGAGAGGTTATAGCAGCCATGATGCCATTTACTACAGCGACTCATGGCAATAAATTACCTGAGTGCTTGCGTATTACCTATGAAGGTCATTTAGTAGGGTTTTCACCTTCTAAACTTTCAGTACCTCATGAAGCTGTTATTTCTGAAACGGATGGTGGTAAAGATACCCAGTACGGTCTTAAATTTCTAGAAACGTATGACCGTATAAGATATGACTTCATTGAACTGGGTAACAGTTATCAAGCCGCTATACAATCTGTGGGTGGGCGCTACTGCAGAGCTAAGGAGCAATCAATAAACCCTTTGTCACCCTATGCTGAATTAGCTAAGGCAAAAAACATTGGTGACACCAAAGATAATATTTATGCATCGATGTTATCCAGTATGTCTGATGTTCTTCTGCCTGTTTTCAAAGGCTTTACTGATGATGCTAAATACTCACGCCCTGAAGAGGTTGTTATGGGTCGAGCTTTATCCTGGTGTTACAACAATCCTATAGAAAATCAGGAAGCCCCGACCCTTCCCGATCTGCTTAAATCTTTTGATCAAGTAGAAGTTGAAAAGGATCGTTATAAAGAAGCATTAATCTCACTTAAGGATGACCTGGAAGATTTTCTCAACATGCCATCGGGGGAATGTTTTCGTAATAAAGATCAATTTATTATTTCGCCAATAGCTAACGCTATTGATTTCCTCGGTCTTGAAGGTGATCTTTTTAATTTCACAATCACTTTCATTATTATGCGCTTAGCTAACAGTGCGATGGCTCGTGGCCAACGCAGCCAGATCGTATTGAATGAGTACAAGGTTTTGCTCGAAACCGCACCTCATGCCATACGTCATATCACCTGGATGATAGACCGTATGGGCCGTAAAGACTGGGTTGGGCTAACTCGTATTTCACAAGATATCGATGAAATACAGATAGTTGACAAAGGCGCTATAAATTCAATTCGCAATGTCACTTTATTAAGCCGCAATGATAAGCACCAAAAGATAGGTGAAGCTTTCAGGATGCCTTCTATCGCTATCCCCGAGTGGACTGAATTTGCTAAACCGGATTCAGTAGATGGCGGCCTTGACTACCGCGAAGGCTTTGTTTGTGAAAATAATCGGTGGCATAGACTTTATCTAAAATTTCCTCAAATTCTACTGGATATTATGAATACCAGAGGCAAAGACAAACCGCATAGAGAAAAAGCCTATAAGTGCACGAGCACTCCATACGAGTACATTGCAAAAGTTAAACAACTTATCCAGGAAGCGAAAGAAAATGAAAACACTGAAACCAATAGTACTGATAACAGCACTCCTTTGCTTTAATTCTGCTTACGCTGATGTGGCCGGTGCGGATGTAAAAATATTGTCGTCCATGTACGCAAAAATGATAGAACAAATAAAAGTAATGCGTGATGAATTAGATCAAATGAAATTTCTAAGTGAATCAGCCAAACAGACCACTGAAATCATGGGCGCTGTTCAAGAAGAGTATCATTGGATCAATAACTTCAATCTTGAAAACGAGATAAACGGCATCGTTCAAGATTTCACAAACTTAACTTATATAGATGAGCTTGCCGGTGCTAAAGATCCAGAAACTAAATACGACCTGATACGTGCAGAAATTGACAGACGTTTTTCTGATGAAGAAAAAAGCACTGGAACTACTATCAGCGATGAAGAAAAAGAGGCACTTGAAAAACGCTTGCGCGCCCTCGAAGCTTACGAAAAAATGCGTGATAAATACCTAAGCGAATCTCTCAAACCCACCGGTGAATCCGATAAAGATATTCAAAGCAATATAGCCTCATCAACCTCTATGCTTGCTGCTCTCGCATTAGAAGACAGAATTCGCCAGAAGGAACAGGAATTACTTGAAAAAGAAAAGCTTATGGATCAAATACGATGGGACTCAGAATTTACGAGTTATCTGAAACAACAATAGGACATTATCATGGACAAAATGGAAGGCGGTGGATTTTTCTCTCTCATTATCACTAAAGTTATAAATTCCGATGCTATTTATGCATCTATGACCGCTCTTTCTGGAGCGTCATTTTTAATCCTCTGGATGATTGCTATTTTCTTTGGTTTTCGTGTTTTTCAGGAAGGTATGAAATCTCTTAGTGCTAAAGCTGCAGTTGCTGAGGCTGCCATGAGCATGAATAAAACGGTGCTTGCATACCTCCTTTATTCGACTGCTGGCTTAGTGTTGTTTGGATTTATTTTCAGCGTAAATGAGTTATTCCAGTTTTTCGGATCAATTAATTACATCAATGATGGTCTTATTGATTTTCGTGCCGACCTTATTCATAAAGAGGCAGCTTATAATGACTTCGTTGAAGGCTTACTCAGTTATACCGCAGATATCGGTAATGTTGTTACCACACCATTCATTTGGGTTCTTTATCAACTTACTTCCCTTGCATATGTTTTCTTTAATCAACTAACGGACTTATTTTTCGCTATTGGTTTGGCTGTAATTTATGTGATTGGTTTTGTAGCTATCGGTACTATCTCATTATCGAAACCTTTCGATATATCTGAAGGCTGGCTAAAATCTATTATGACGTTGTTTTTATGGGCCATGATAGAGCCTATATTATTAGGTTTGGTCTACGCAATCATGGTTCCATCTATGGCATCGCTATCGCATACCTACGGCGGTGGAATGGGCGTAAAAGGTATAGCGGTCTGGTATTTATTCACAAGCATTGTTTTATTTGTTGTCATTCTCCTAAAAATATTAGCTCCATTCTTGGCTCACATGCTCGCTTCTAATGCGAGTATGGGCGGCGTGCTGGGTGCTGGTAGTGCTATACCTGCTGCCATAGTTATGAATCAAATACTATCCAAACTGGGTGGAGCAAAGGACGGTATTACCAGCAAAATGATGCCTGATAGAGAAGGTACTCGGACTCGTGACGGCTTTGTACAAAAAATAGGGGACGTCATGGATACTAAGGTTAGTGACGCGGCGAGAAAGATAAACAGCGGCCTTAGTGGACTCACGAAGATACAATAATACAATGCCTGAAACAGTCATTAAAACCCGAGTTAAATTAAGCCCTCTAGTGCGGCGAGAACGGCTTAAAGAAAGAATTTTATATTTATCCTTATTTCTCTGCCTGACGCTTATTGGTTTCCTGGCAAACGCTACTCTGTCTCAAAAGCAACAGCTACAACAAAAAACAGAAGGGCTTTATCGCACCCAGGAAGAGCTAGTCAACGGTGGCAAACGATTTATAGATTATTACTGGTCAATAAACAGTGCAACAGTAGAGCTAGACCAGTTTCGCGCTTCTCATATGATCGTTGATGAAAAGAAAAAAGAAGAAAACAGACTCTATATCGAACGTACTGGTCTGGTCGCTGATGCTAAAGCATCAAATATGAATTCTGAAATTGACTGGTGGAATACCAACGCCGAAATTTTAGAAGAAACGGATGATTATCTAAAAGTTGAATACCAGGGATATCTTAAAATTGATAAAACAACCGCTATGCCAATCGATATGATTCTTTTTCTAGTGCCTGTACCAAAAACTGATTTAAATACGGATGGTGTCGGAGTCATTGATTTCATCGATGTAGCTAAAGACCCATTCAAAGAGGGAAACTAAATGTTTAATAAATTATTGCCGTTTTCGATTCTGAGTGCTGTTGTTTTTTCTCCCAACGCTTATGCTCTTTCAGACAGTGAAATTCTTTCAATGATCCCACCGGATGATAAAGTAGCTCCTTGCGTCAGAAATATTGACACGCGGGAAATCACCCGCGCTGTCATATCAATGGAGCCATTCCGATCTGTAAATTTCATATTCCCTTTCAAGCTAGATGATGCCAGTACAATATATTCACTATCAAGTGATAAAATTTGGGGATATGAATCAGCCAAGGGTCAAAAAATTGTTAACGTCTCTTTCAAAAGCTTTAACAATAGTGACTGGGGCAAGGTAAATGATTTTTCTATATCAACACATGGCTATATATTTTCATTCACTTTAAAAGCTGAACCAGGCAAACATTGTTCTAATGTTGTTTTTACCCTGTCTGAAGAAGAAAAAAAGCGCATAGAAGAAGGCGAGCAAAAAAAATATCTTGAAGCCATAAAAGCTGATTACAACCAGAAATTTGCAGATCTCAATTTACTGGCCGAGCAGAAAGCACTTAATCTCGTGGCTTCATTAGCCCAGGAAGAACCTGATAGCACCGGAATACATGAAGAAGACTCTCTAGAGCTATCTAACGGTGATAGCCTGCAAGTCTTTGCAGATGAGATCCTGGGCTATGGTAAATTTAACATTCTAAAGCTCGAAGTTAAGAATGGATCATCATCAAGTCCTTTATACATAAAATCAATAAATGTTTATCAGCTTTCCGAAAGCAATAAGCGAGGCAAAGAGATACCAGGGGCTATTGATTTCGATAAAAAAATGGAGCCTGACAGCTCACAATCCATTTCCTATGCTACGCAAAAGGCCTTACCTACCACCGGGGCAGTTCTTGTTGTATCAACTACCCAGGGTGACATAGAGGTGGAATGGTAATGAAAAAATTTATTCTTTTGCTCCTTCTTCTACCTGCTGTCGGTTTCTGCGATGATGAAGAATACAGACAATTTCAGCAAGGTATCGATAGTGCGCAGGAGAAGATAGACTACAGCGAGAGATTAATCAGTCATGACAGTCTTCATGAACTGATCAAAAAAAAAGCTAAGCAGGGTCAAAAAGAAAAATCACTTGTAGATCGCGCAAGAATTGAAAAAAATAAAATAAAAGATCCTGATCAACCAGAAGAGAAACCAATTCCTGCTGATCTTCCTAATGATCAGAAGGGTAAGCCTGACGCCTCAGAACCTGCCGATCCCGCACATAAGTCATCCGGGCAAGCAGCAGAACCAGTGCCAGTACCTTCACCAAAACCCGCCTCTGAGCCAAAACAAAAAAAACCTACGTCTGCCAAGACTAAACCGACTTCCAATTCTGGCGTTTATATTTCCCCCGCACTTCGTAACCTGGGAAATACTTTTAATGATGATGGGGCCAGAATTTCTAACAAGGCATCTGTCCAGTCACCTGAAGAACAGCATATAACTTACGGGGTGACCATTGGAACTAGTATCCCCGTAGAACTGGATAACTCTGCTACAAACGTGCAGCCAGGCTATGTACAGTTTGTTACTACTGAAGATTTAATTGGCTACAAAAAAACATTACCCAAGCACACGCGCCTTTTTGGTCAACCAAGCGCCGTGATCGGTTCAGATAAATTATTTGTTAGTATATCGGTCGGGATTGATCCCGACACTAATGTAGAATTTACTCTATCCGGTGCTGTTTTTGACAATGAAGGGGACCCTGGCTTGATTGCCTATATTGTTAATGATGGGCGTTCTATGGCTCGCGCAACAGATGCGGGCGTTAATGCGCTTGGTGCTGGTATTGTAGATTTAATACCTGGGAATGTGGCTACAGATGCCGCCAAAGCTTCAGCTGATAGTCTTCTTAAAGAAAAACAAAACAATGATAGCCACAAGAACGGCAGCCCTAGTTATATTGTCCAAGCAAATCCTCAGAAAGCCTCTATACAAGTTGAAAGGACGTTCTAATGGAATTAGCTAACTTTCTGGCTGGCGTTACCTCAAAAACACGCCTGATAATTTTGTTAGTTTCGCACGGTTACACATTTGACCAAATCAGAAATATGCCTGTATCTGAGCTGAAAGATTTCAGGTCGAATATTCCCGATAACTTACCTGACTTACTTGATGTGTGTGACGATATCAGCGCTGTCGAAGATGTAAATAAAAAAGCTTTTACCTATACATCTGGGCGGCCTTACTCGGTTAAGAATATCTCTGATATTCTTCAACGTGCACATAGCAAAGTCGGTATCAAATACCAGGGCAGAGAGAATTTTTTATCTCTGCTGGCGGTGCGGGGCAGTAGGGAGAAAATATTATAATCCCTCGGTAGTGCTTATGGATATTTCTTTCTTCTTTTCTACTTTGATTTCTGCATTTTCTCATATCCCATATTATTCATGGGCAGCTATCACAACTGCTATTTTCATCAGTTGGATATCCTCGAAATCAGTACGTCATTTCTGTAAAATCCGTAAAGCTGATCTTGTCATAAAACGATTACAGTCTTTAGCGGTTAACTCTGGCCCTGCAGCTCAGTTCCATTATTTGCGATCTAGAGCCGTAGATCCTTTTGCTTTCGAAGAAGCCATCCTTTCGGCTCTTAAAAAACGCGGTTTCACAATAAAGAGAAACAGGAGATACACCGGTGATGGTGGTATCGATGGTTTGGCATGGTGGGAAGGAAAACAGATTTTGATCCAGGCTAAACTCTATTCTGGCCACATATCAGCAGCCCATGTTCAGGAATTTTCTCGCTTGTGTGCAAAGCGTCGAGCACATGGCCTTTTTGTCCACTCTGGACGAACTGGTGCCGCTAGTAAGTCACAAACAAGTCCCGTGCTTGATATAGTAAGCGGTGAACGTCTTCTTAAATTTCTGACCGGTGATTCAATAATCCTTTTTCCTCATGGTGCAAAAATAATATCTTAGCCGTTATTAATAGCATTAGTGGAACACCTGGTTTTGAGAATCCTGCTAAAGTAATGGCATTTCTTGCGATCGATGACCTGGTTATTTGTCATTTTTGCTAGTATTTTTTTCTGAAGGTCTGTCCGATCCGGGCGGTACCGGTGGTCTGTTTAATAGCATTCAGGCAGCAGGTAGTAAGGCTCCTCTACTCTCATGCTTCCTAACCCACCTCTTTAATTTCACTTTCTTTTCCTACCGCCCTGTTCTTTCCTGGGACTGGCTTCGCCGTGACTGACTGTTCTTAAGCAATTCGACTGTTTCCATTCCCTGAGCGCAGTGATTGACTGCAGCAGAACGGCAAAACACATTCAGCACAGATAATAAACCACACTGCTATTGCGCGTAACCTTCCGTGGTAACGCACTAAAACCTTAAACCCGCTTATTTAGAATTGCTAAGGGCGCTGCCCTGGCGCAGGTCTATAGTTCGCTCCGCCCAATACTCACCCGTTCAGACTCCTTCGTCGCTTAGCTGCGGCTTCCGTTTGGCTATTGCCCTTTGCCTCCCGGTCTTACTTGCGACGCCGCGAGAGCATCAGCAGGCGAGCCTCTGACGCTTCGCTTACCGATTTTTAAAAACTTTGGAGAAAGTTATGACTATTGAGAAAATGAGTGCTGCATTTAAGGTGGCCCAGGATTATAGAGATGCTATGAACAAAGGGCGTACTAAGATTCTGGCCAAAGATTTATCTTGCGTTGTTTATATTTATAAAAATTTGCGTGGTGAACCCTGCGCAGTTGGCTATAGAGGTCGGGCAAAAAAACCTTCTTTTAATTATCGCTATCGAAGTGATTCAAAAAGAGCTGAAAGCGTTAACGAGTGGATGCTTGCCCAATCCAAAAATAAGACGTCCAGGCGAAAGGCAGATCCACGTAAATTATCAGTGGGTGATGTTTTGCGCGCTTCTTGGGGTTATGACCAGACTAATATTGATTACTACAAAATCACAAAATTAATCGGCAATTCAATGGTTGAGGTTATCGAGATAGGCCAACGGTCTGAAATGACAGGAGATATGACCGGTGATTGTATCCCCGATCCTGATAAGGAAATAGGCGAGCCAATCCGCAGGAAAGCTAACGGTAAGAGTGTTAGGATTGATAGCGTGATCTACGCTAGCAAAGTAGAGCCAACAATAATAGCAGGATGTACATTATACAAACCAGATCATTGGACAGCGTATCATTGAGGTCTTTAGTGGCAATCAAGTGACAGGCTGCTTTGTTACCATTTAACCAACCTGGCGCACTTTGCCAGGCTTTGGATTGGTAGCAATGCACAAGTCCTAAGAATCAGTACATTTTTTTTAAATCACTTAAATATTCAACCCTTAAATCAGAACCTTTAGCAGCACATTTACTGCAAACCAGCTTGTCAGTCTCGCGGCGTCTTTCATAAGGCAATAAAATTTCAGCTGAATGCCCGCAATGAGTACAAGTGACTTTTATTGGAGAGCCTTCTTTTTTGCTTGATACCTTCCCCACCTACTCCTCCAGTTGTCAGATTTCATTTCTTTTTCCCGTCCCTGGAGCAGGGCAAGAAGCCCCCTAACCTTCTGCGCTGGTATAAATTTTCTTCGCACTTAGCTCTTTATTTGTAAAGAGTTAAGTATTATTATAAAACCATCTTCTAAACCAATAAACGGAGTTTTAAAAATGACTAATGCTCAACCAATCCCCACCTTAAAAGAACAAATTCCTGATGCTAAACCCCGGAAGCGCGGTGATCGTCCGCATACTGTAGTCACCAATATTGCCATCGAGGCGACTAGAGAACGTGACCAGCTTCAACTCGATGTTTTTCAATTGACCGTAAAAGTAAATTCTTACAGATTCACTTCTGTTATTTTATTTGTATTACTTATCCTGGTCTCAGGAACTAAATATTTTTTTAAATGACTATTTTTGCAAAACCAATTGATTCAGATATTGCTCCATTTCCTATATCCCTACAAGATGATCCAGATATGATTGCTTATGGTTATATTATTAAAGGTCCTGACCGGTCTTACCGACCAGAAGAGATTGAATTTTATCAGCACATAGATGGCAATCTTATTGTGATATCGAAGCAACATGAAACTGTATAAATCTTCGTTTTTTTCTTGCTAGTTTTTTTTGATAAATATTATTAATGCTATATTTTTTGGGTTTAATGATGACATACACAGCTGAGCAAAAATCTATTTTGTTAGAGTCTCTTGATATTCTATATAAAACCGTTTTGGCGCGACTTGATGAACAAGCAAAGAAACCTGAAAAATGGAATGATTCTGACGAATCCCGTAGGCTTGTTATGCTTAATAAAAGAGACGCGATTTACTCATTGATAGAAAAAATAAAAACTCAATAATAATTTATAGCTTCTACAAAACACCGATTTTGTAGAATTTTCTCGAACCCTCTAGAACCCGCATTTTAGCGGGTTTTTTATTGCCTAATTACCTCAAACTCTTTACTTATAAAGAGTTTAATTTTATACTGTATCGACTTTCTGGTATAATTTAGACATCAATGGATAGGAATTAATGGATTTTTGCGGGATTTTATTTGCTCTAGCATTATTAGGGCTTACAGGGTTGGGAGTCTTTGGGGTTTACCTGATTGACTGCCTCATAAAACGGAAATAGGAACCATCATGGCCATAGTCATCTGTAGCACACAAGCGAAATTCTTTGATTCGGCTGTTGACTGGCTTGATGATCACCCCGAGCATCAGAGTAATATCGTTGACTTTATAGCTTCACTTAAGGCCTTCATGATTAATTCGCTATTTTCCACTCTTTTTCTTAAGTCTAAAAATAATATTCTTACATTCCAGAGAGAAACCTTCCTAGAAGCTTTTCCACTCTGGAAAGCAGAATGCCTGGAATACCATCAGCAGGATCAAAACAGCTTTCGTCAATCTGCCAAGATGTACGAGGTGTTTGAAACTCAGGTACTTTCTTTTATCAATGATGATAGTTTCCTGATCGATCAAGGGCTTGTCGTTCATGATTTACTTTACCCAACTCTGGAGGTTCATCATGACGATGATTGAATCCTACTTTCCTCCGCAGCGCATCCACGGCCCTATAGACTGGAATCATTTGATCAAGCGTAGAAATTTCTTGCTAGATCACGTCACGGACATTCCACCTTATCTATTACTGCCGGAAATTCGCGCTCTTCTACATCAAACTAAAAACCCTGAAACTCATTTGCTGATCAATACGATCTGGCATTGCGGCCCCAGAATCTCTGAAGCTGTAGAGTTAATGCCTAAGTCTTTTATAATTGATGATCCTAAGATGTCTGTTGTCAAAATCATCACACTTAAAAAAAGGACGGTGGTTAAACGTGGTCGACCAACTAATAAAAATATTGGCCGACCCATAGAAAAGAAGCCCATAACGCGCATTGTACCGCTGTACAGCCATAGCCTTAAGTCAGAGTTGTTGACGTATTGTGCATGCAATCAAATTACCGGTTCTTTACCGCTTTTTTCACATGTCCGCGACACTTACAACAAACGCCTGAACAGGTTACAAGATAATTGTAAAAGCAATGGGCTTTCCTTTCCCCTCAAGCTCACACCCCACGTTTTCAGGCATTCTTTTGCGGTCAACTGTTTGATTAACCGAATACAGCTATCAGATATTCGTGATTATTTGGGTCATGCATCTATAAAAGAAACTGAGGTATATACCCGTATTTTTACTGGTGAAACACACGGCGACATGGCTAATGTCGAATTCTAGAGATTAATACTATGGCTATTACTATTTATAAAATTGAACTGATTCGTAAGGCTCTTGATAAGTACAAAAAAGATCATTCCACAAAAACCGATACAGGGGCGATTAATGAGATAGTTAACCAACACCACGAACTAGTTAAACAGCTTAAGCAGGCAAACGCCAAAATCGAACGTCTGCAGAACAAACTTTCGGAATATGAGTCACAGCGTAAAGCGCTTGCCTCTGCCCTCTCTCCTTTCATTAAACAAAATAACTAGGTGAATGCAATGACTGACAAACCTATAGAATTATCTGAGCTTCTTTCAGAATATAAAGCTGGCCGCGTAAGGCATTTCAGGCCTTACTGCGCGCGGGATAATGCATGGTTGCTAGATATTGAAGTTTTGACACCTGATGCAGAAGGTGACGGCGAATCATGGCGAATTCAGTCTGTAAAAAAGGATGGTGAAACGCTCTGGCTTAAATCTCATGATGATGTTTTGGAAACTCTGTCGGAAGTTGGTCTTGCCGAAGCTTACGCAAATCGTTTTGAACAGCGTAATGGAATGACATACTCGAACTGGTAGCTGATTGCATATTTCCTCCAGGAGCTACGCACCTGGTTTGCTGTATGATTGCTTTTAGATTCTATGTTATAAAGATGTCTCGTTGAGACATCTTTTAGGCAAATTAAATTTGAGGATTAAATTTTGATTCCAATAGTCGGAGAAAAATTCGACCTCCCTCCTATACCTAACCCGCTTCTAATAAAAGCCGATGCGTTGGCCAGAATTATCAATTCTCCAAATTTAATTCTTGGAGAAAAATTAGAGGCAATTTATACCTATCTAGAGGATTTTAAATTATATATAGGACAATATGCGTCATGCTCAAAAGGCTGTTCTTATTGTTGCTGTATTGACGTGAATATTACTTCTCTTGAAGCTGAGTACCTTTCGATAAAAGCTAATAAACCACTGAAAAGAAGCAAGTCAATAACAACTGGACACCGTTCACCCTGCCCATTTTTATCAACTATTGGTGATTGCTCAGTATACAAGCACAGACCAATAGCCTGTCGATATCTTTTTGCTTTTGGGAATCCTGAGAATTGTAAACCTGGCCATATTCAATTTGAATACGGAAGCCCCGCAAGCAATTATGGCAATAATATATTTAAGTCAATTATAAGCTGGCTACATCTTTGCGTTGGTGATGAAGTGCGGGATATCAGAGATTATTTCGAATGAGCTACATAGAGCTGAAAGTCCTTTTTCACATACTAAATTACATCAGCCCTTTTCTCGCCAATTCTACTTTTAATAGTATTAGTGAAAGACCTGGTTTCGAAGATCCGACCAAAGTAATGGTATTTCATGCGTTCGATAACCTGGTTATTTGCCATTTTTGCTAGTATATTTTTCTGAAGGTCTGCCCGATCCGGGCGGTACCGGTGGTCTGTTTAATAGCATTCGGGCAGTAGAGAATAGATACCTCGATACCTTCAAGTATTCACTCCGTCGATCTACATGTGGCCCCGCCTGGTCTTTTCGTACTGCGTTGTTCTTTCCTGGGACTGGCTTCGCCGTGACTGACTGTACTCAAGCAATTCGATTTTTTGGTTTGGCAAAAGGGAATGTAGCTTATATGGTTCCTGTTGATACCTTGGCCCCACACTTCCCCGTTAATTTCTGACACCCAAGGTTTAGCATCGCGTTTGCCGACTTCCTTCGATTTGATACCTCTGCGATATTAGCAGTGTTTTCCAATCATTAACCAGGCGTTCACCGGTGAACGTTTAATCTTTATTCCCGTTTCTGTAATCTCCAACATTAAATGAGAAAGCCCAATATTGAGTGATAATATCCATAACTAAAAGGATTCGTATCGCGTAACTCGTTGATTTTACTTGCGACCTTGAAATACAAGACGTTGATTTGTATCCAGCATTACAGAATATCTAAAGCCCCGGTGGGCCGAAAATTACACAACTATCAGATACCTGAAAAGTGAAGAATCTCTGTAAGTCATTGATTTTAATTGCGACTTCAAGTTACAAACGCACGAACTCTCGAAAAAGCAGGATTCTCATATTTCGTGGGAAGTAAGGCTCAATTCTCATTTAATGTTGGAACTTACAGTTTCACTTGCTATGAAAAAAAGGATGCTTTTTTACCTTAGTTAAAACTTGCGATTTGTATGTATTGTATGTATTATACATACATACAATACATACACGGAGATAGAGAAATGAAGGTTAAGTCAGAAATAGGGGTAGTGACCGGGTAGCTGCGATAACCGCCAACTTTTAAGCGTCCACTTCAATAGGTAACCTCGTATTCATATCCAATTCAAATATCCCATAGGGATTCACATGGGAGTAAATCAGCGGCGTCAATGCCCTGAAGTCTTCCAGCTTCATTCGTGACATCCAGTTAGGCTCGTTAAGCACCTGCTGGATCATCAAGGTATTCACATATACCAGAGAGATCTGCAACAAGTGCAGTGCCAGAACTGATAATTCCTGATCCTCGAGCCGGTTGGTTGCGACTTCACCTCCTTTGCCGTAAAAGATGAATGAATTAGCGCTATTCCAGTTTTCCACGACATTCAGCCCTTCGTGGATTTCCTGGCGGAGTTCTTCGGAGCCAATGTACCGGCAAAGAAAGATGGTTTTGATCACTTTGCCCAGCTCGGCAAGCGCCTTGTACGTGGGATGTTGGACATTGTTTCGAGTGAAGCGGCGCAGTATGGCTTCTGGATCGGCAGTGCCCTGTTTGAGGGCGGTCGCATATTTGATCATTTCGTCGTATTGCTGAATGATCAGCTCCC
>JBNKMF010000058.1:0-32183 GCA_050292965.1 Gammaproteobacteria bacterium
TGGTCGCTATCCCGACCAGCAGCGCTACTGGTTTGGCGCCGGAGCGGCGCTGTTTTCACTTGTCTGGTTTTTCTCCCTGAGTCTTGGCGCCCGCTGGCTGGCTCCGCTGTTCCGCAAACCGGTCAGCTGGCGCATTCTCGATGTGCTGGTCTGTGTGATGATGTGGACGCTGGCGGTTTTACTACTGAATGGCAACCTCCGCCCGTGAAGCCGGTGTCTTAAACCGGCTCGGACCTAAGTAAGTTATTGTTTGCACGGAATTTTCATGTCAAAACAGTAGGCTATACCGGCTTAAACCATCCATTTGACTATCAAAATCCCTCCTGTAATGCATGGGGTATAGCCTTCTTCCTTAAAGTTCGTCTTTTCCTCGTGAAATTATCCCTTTAAGGTGAAAATCTTAGGTTTAAAAAAGCAGTAAATTCATAGAATCAAAGAGTTACTTAGGTCGACCCGGTTTTGGATACGATGGCCTAATCAATTATACGGCAACAGCTATCGATTGCTGCTACGCCAGACGCTGGGGCTTTGCCCCATTCGGCGGCTGAATTCGCGATTAAAATTCGACTTGGTTACGAACCCGGATTGCAGCATTACCTGAGTGACCGGTAGTTCGGTTTCTTTCAGTAGACGGCAGGCTTCGTCGATACGTAAGCCATTGATAAATTGCGAGACACTAACCTCCCGCTGACGGTTAATCGCAACCGAAATCTGTCGCGCTGGCACGCCGAGTTTGCGCGCCATGCGATTCAGGTTTAGGTCAGGATCAAGATGGATCCGGCTGCTCTGAACAAGACTGTCGATCCGCCCCATCAATTCTCTTTCTGCGGCATCATCACCCTGCTGAGAAAGTGTGCCTTTGGCGCCGCGTGTCGGCTGCGCGCGGAATTTCTGCCATGTGATAAAGGGTAAGAATAACAGCGCCATGATGATCGATGTCCAGCCGACAATACTGGGAATATTGCTACCCTGGCTGCGCCAGCTGTCAATCGCAATAATAAAATCGGTGGCCGAAGAAATCATTGCAAGCGCAACCACAGTCCACAACGCACGCATCACATACTCGCGCCGGTTGAAATCGACCCAGGGAAACGTATCACGCTCACTCAAGCCCAGCATGATCAACGCTACCGCGTAAAGCAGCGTGAACAGCCCCTGTGCGAGATCGATGTACCAGGGTGCAAATGTAACCAGCAGTATGGCGACACCCAACGGCAGCAGATGAATCAAACCGAGCCAGGCTTGTTTGCCACTGAAACTGGTTGGATTGTAAAAGCTCAGAAAGGCTAGTGGCCCGATCAGTGATGCGGTAATCGGGAAAACCCGCCCCAGCTCGACAATCCCATAGCCAAAACGCAGGCCGACCATGGTCAGCTGTAACATGACCAAAGCCAGAAACGCGCAGGCAAAGAGGTTACGTGGCGCGGGCCGCGTCAGTTCGACCAACAGGAAGTATCCCAGCACCAGGGCCAGGACAATGGGCAGTGGAATCATCGGCATTGAAGTCAGCCTCAGTCAAATCGGACGACAGTATGCAGTACCGGATCGCGATTTGCTACGACCTCTATCGTGATTCAGGTCGCCGCTTTCGATATCAGACATCACACTCCTGTCCTGTCAACAGCACCGTATTTAAATCTGAAGAGGAAAATTGATGACAAACAATATCGTAACTATCCTGAAAAAAATATCACGATTGATCACATGCAGCTTATTGATAAGCATTGGGGCCGCTCAGGCATCAGCTGCCGATCTGATGATTCGAAACGTTTCACTCATTTCACCCGAGCGTACAGCGCCGTTAGATCATGCAACAGTGATCATTCGCGACGGAAAAATCGACGCTATATACGACCATACGACTGTTCCGCATGACGACTTACCGATACTGGATGGTAGTGGTCTTTACCTCACACCTGGGCTGATGGATAGCCACCTGCATACTTTGGTGATACCCGGCCTCGGGTTTGTGGGTGGACAGCGTTCGCAGAGCTTTGCGTGGCTGACCAATCTCTACCAGAGGCAACTGGAACGCAGTCTGCTTTATTTCGGTGTAACCCAGGTTCTGGACCCAGCTGCTCATCCGGCTGCCCTGGCACGTTCACGCGAACGCGAACTGACCCCTGATATTTTCTTCTGCGGCGCGGCGCCGGTAGCGAATGGCTATCCCGCGCTGTTTATGGATGCGGCCGCAATCGAAGCGACTTTGCCCTACCGTGTCTATGAACCCTCCACGCCCGCATCCGCAACAGCTAAACTCGACCGCTCACAGCACAGCCCTGAAGCGGTAGTCGAACGCATGCGCGATGATGGCGCGATCTGCTTAAAACTATTCTTCGAAGATGGCTGGGATCAACGCAATGACTGGCCAATGCTCAGCAACGACAGCATCAAGCGAATCATCGATGCAGCGCATGCTTCAGGCCTCAAGGTCGTCGCCCACGCCAATGCACTAGACATGCAGCAACAGGCCGTGGCGGCCGGTGTCGACGTGCTCGGTCACGGTCTGTGGAACTGGAACCAGTACCGCAAGCACCCGGGTATGCCCGAGGCGATTCGCAACCACCTCGACACAATTCATGAAGCCGGTATTGGCTACCAGCCAACACTACGTGTCATGGACAGCATGCGGGAACTGTATATACCTGAGAAACTGCATGATCCCGCGCTAAAAAAAGTCGTACCTGAGGCGTTGCTCGACTGGTATCAAACGCCCGCAGCCCATGCATTCAAGAACGAACTCCGCGAAGAGGATTTCGACGGACTGCCCGACGCTCGCATCACCAAACTTCTCACCGGGCCCATCGGCCGTAGCGAGCGTAGCCTGCTTTACCTCGCTCAAACAGGTCATAAACTATTACTCGCCAGCGACCACCCTGCAACACCGGGTCACGCAAACCATCCCGGTTTGAGCAGTTATCAGGAACTGGTGCATATGGCCGCGCTCGGTATACCTTTACGGCGGATTCTCGAAGCCGCGACCATCAACAATGCGCAAATGTTCGGGCTTGATGACCGATACGGCAGCATTGAAACAGGAAAAAACGCCAACCTGTTACTTCTGAAAGCCAATCCGCTGGAAACAATCGAAGCCTGGGATAAGATTCAATGGGTTGTACTGGGTGGGCGCGTGATTGACCGTGAATCCCTGAGTGCCGAATCGATAACCCGTAACCCGGAATCGTAGGTCGGAAAAGCGGAGCGCCTTCCGACGTTAAGAAAAGCAAGTTGCCTTCCGACATTATGAAAAGGAAAAACGGAAACGCGGACACCCATATATTGGAAACGCGGACCCCCAAATATTGAAGATTAGCAACTACAATCAAAAGTCGTAGCTTTTAACGTCTGATCAAAAAGAAAAGCCCCAGCATGTAGCCAGGGCTTGTAAAAAATGAAGATGTTTTATCTAATGCTAAGGTAATGACTATATGATCAGTGCCCGGTAAAACTTGAAGTTGTTTACCAATCTCAAAGCCTATTTGGTTAAGCCAATAGCCTTTGGGTTCAATTTTGGGGACGCGAGGCGGTTGAGGCCATTTCTTCAGATGGTGTTCATAATAAGTATCACGAACTTTAATGTGTCGTTTTTTCATGGTTATTCCTTGCAGTAATTTCGACGTTACAATTCACCCATTAAGGGTGGCCAGGAGGGTCGAAACAGCTACAAGAACTGCTCTGGGTATTTCCCTTTCGGGTATTGTATTCCCCAGAACTCCCGACCATAACTAAAGAAACGGCCAAATATCAGGCACAAAAAAACCGCATAATGATACAGTTCCTAAGCTATCCTGCATACGATGAGTCCGATAGAACAAGAATCAACAAAATAATGTGTAGCGTTTCATTTGAGCATGCTGAGAATTTTAAAATATTATTAGCATTTCGCAAATTCACTTCAGCTATCGGAATGCTTCGCCTTCAATTTGAATCATTGATTCGTGGTATGTGAGTTTTATATGTGGCATCAGAAATAGCATTGGGAAAATTAACAGCTGAATTAAATAACGAGAATTCAAAACGAGCTGAAAAATTACCAGGATTTAGTGGAATGGTTGGGATGTTTGCGTCTGTTTTAACGGGAAATCAACTTCTTGTAAAAGAAGTATCAAAGTCATATCAAGAATATTCTGATATATTTCAAATGAAACAAAGCTAAACTAATAAGTCAAATACACATGGAAAAATTTAAGCCGCTCCACTCTGTGAGGCAGTGTCCCTATGTATTGCTGCGCCCCATCATCTTAGTCGCCGCCACGGCTGATGTAGTGCTGCTTTGTCTTTCCAATAAGCAGTCCTCCATCCGTCTCCACATTGGTTTGCGCAGTTTCGCCGCTACCAAACAGTATACCTACCACATGGGCATCACGCACTTCAGCGATGTGGGAAAAAAGCAGTTCCACACGATGGTCTTTGTAGTGCTGGTAGGTGTTGTTCTGGTAGGAATTGCCCAGCGGCAGTTGCCAGAGGAAGAATGGCTTGCCCACTGCCTCCGAAACATCTTTTGTCCACTGCAAGAAGGTAGTCATCTTGGCAATATCCCAATCATGCCCTGGCTGCCCTTGCACCAGGCGGTACCAATCGGCGTCGCGATCACTAGGGTCTGTCACAAGAAAATCACCCTGATCAGCACCCAGAGCTATCATGAAATTGGCCCATGAGTTGGCAGAATTCGAATCGGTAAGCGTCCAGGGTGAAACATGCAAGCCCACCCTGGCATTGGGCGCATAGCTGCGCACCATGTGGATCATGCACCTGGTAAAGCCGGTGGCATCGTTGTTGTATCCGCTGCAGTCGGTTGGGTTGCTCTGTGTCACTTTGGCTGGAATTGCGCTGGCTTGGCCTCTAGCTTTCAGGTAGCCGAACAGGTCGGGCTCGATGTGCAACATGACTTGTTCGTTACCGATTTTCTGCAACAGGAAACGCCAATCATCGAAGTAGCTGGTCAAAAACGTTTGGTCGTCCAGCGCCGCCGTTTCCCCCGTCGGAGATGGCCCTTCACTCAGCCCGGAAGCGGGCAACACCATGTAATAGGTGAAAAACGGAATTTGTGCACGAGCCACGGAGTTCCAGGTGCGTGACCTGGCCGTGTCGATAAAGCGTTTCACGAATAAACCACGTTCAGCGACGTCCTCCTGCCAGGCACCCCACCAGGTGGTGCACGATGACACGGACACCGTGCCATCCATGCACCCTGCGTGGTCAAAGTTACTGAATATGCCCGCATTCAGATATTGGTACTGTATGTCGAAAGGTGCCTGGTCTCCAGCACTGCTACCTCCCGAGAAACCTACCATCACCTTGGTATGCCCCATGAAAGGCGCACTTAGCGTAGCGTTGTCTGGTGTTGTACTCACTCTGAAATCCATACCTGAGCTTTCACTTTCTGGTGAACCACCGCCGCCTCCACCGCAAGCGGACAAAATGACACAACACAGTAAAAAAACTACACGCATACATTATTCTCCCGAACTTAATACAAAAAGACCACCTACGTCAGCGGATGCTCGGAGGATAGGAAACCTAACCACCTGAGTCAAAAACTCAATAATAAGGGACAGAGAAGACTATTGGGTTGGGCCTTTAATTCATGATCCCTGATAACTCCACTAACTGTCGAATAACACCATCCAAAATAAACCCCTTTTTCCTTTAGCTCAGGCCTGAACTTTAGTTCAGACAGAGTTTCCCCCGGAGAGGGCAAGATAACTTCAGCTGCGCCTTCAGGATGGTTCATGTCGCACCGTGATTCGGTCCCGGCCGTTGTGTTTACTCTCGTATAGCGCCCTGTCGGCAATCGAGATGAGTGAGGATGGAGTGGTGTGCTGGTCGGGGACAATGGAGGCCACGCCAATGCTCAGGGAAACGATATCTTTTACATCGGATGCCTCGTGCGTAAGATGCCTGGATTCGAGCTTACTGCATATCGATTCGGCAACCCTGAGCGCGTTTTCCGAGCCGGTATCCGGCAGGATCACGGCAAACTCTTCGCCACCATAACGCGCGGCGACATCGGAAGCCCGTTTGCAGCTCTGCTGAATCGTGTTTGCCACGATCTTGATACAATCGTCGCCGGCCAGATGACCATAGCTGTCGTTGTATTTCTTGAAATAGTCAATATCGCATATCAATAGCGAAATCGGGGACGATAGTCGTTGCTGCCTGCGGATCTCCTTGTCCAGTCGTTCATCGAAAAAGCGCCGGTTATGGAGTTGGGTCAGTCCGTCCAGACTTGAAAGCAGTTGTAGCTTCTCATTGGACTCTTCCAGCTCACGGGTCCGCTCTTGAACCATGAGTTCGAGCCGTATGGCCTGTGCCTTTTTCTTCTCAAGAATGGAACGTTGACGCCGATATTTCCAGAGCAGCCACAACAGGCTCAGAAGCAGGGTGGCCGAAATCAGGATAAGAAACGACTTATAACGCTCATACGGTGTCGGTGGCGCATTGATAATGGTGCTTCCCTTAGGGAGCTGGGCGCTGTCGATACCCTGTTTTTGCAGCTGTATGTAATCGAACATGTAGCGAGTTGGGCTCTCCTTCAGCACCGGTATCTCCTGGTAACCTTGCAACACCTTCACGGCGATCTTTGCCGCCTCCAGACCCTGCAGGTATCCGGAAGTGATGCTGCCACCGACAATGCCCTTGCCCAGATAGAAATCCCATGATCCGTATATCGGTGCGTTTGCACTGCGTGAAAGCATTTCGATCCCCTCGCTGTAGGAGATGAAGTTGTTATTCCTGTCGCGATTGAAGGTGAGAATATAGATGATGTCGTTGTCGTCGAGATGGGTCAGTTTGTCGGGCAGTTCGTCCAGAATAAAATCCCTCAGGAACTCGAACTCCAGCTTTCCGGCGTAGATCTTCTCGAACCGCTTGAACTCTTCCCTGATTGAGTTGCCCGTTGGGGTTCTGTCGAGCACAATATAAACGTGCTTTCGCTGCGGATGCAGCTTCATCATCAAATCAAGCGTTCCTAAGTGATTAGTGGTTTCGGCAATACCCGTTACTCGATTGAGGTGGCTGGTCAACGTTTCATTGTAGTTGTTGATGCCACAAAAAATAATCGGGGGATCGCCCTTGAAGGTGAGCGCTCCCTCGTTCAACAGCTTCAGTGCATTGTTGTCGGATGCAATAATCGCCTCGAAGCGAATCCTGCTATTCTTTTCGGAAACGAACCTGGCCACCTCATGCATATAGGCTTTGCCGGTGTTTCGTTTGGTATCGAGATACTCGTAGTGAACTTCGTAGGCATCGTGCAGCGGAGCAAACACCTGCTGGATACCGCTGGTGATGTTATCAGTCCACTCAAGGCCCTGGTGATAGGAGTGCAGTACCAGAATCTTCATTTTCCGCTCTGCCGCATTGCCGACACTGATGCTTGATACAAGCATCAGCGCGACCAGCAGTAGCTTTATCGTGACATTCATGTGAGGCATTTCCGGCTGGATGCATTGATGGTCATCGTCCTCCTCCCTGGCATTTAAACTCCCGATATCAGCAGCATAACAAAATTATCGGATCGATGCCCTTTCATAAATCTTTTGGGCCCCATTTTTGAACTGAAAATTCTTTCAAGCACCAACCTGATATCACAGGTTGCATGTTCATTTTTACTTAAGAAGCTATTCAAAGAAAAAACTCACAATACACATAAAAATCCGGAATTTAGTTTTAATACCACTTTCTTTTAACTGAAGCCGTAGCTGAAGTAAAACTTTCTTTCCGCATAAACACAGGCACCCATGTAAATGAACACTGGCGGATCGCTAATCCTTACTAGATAGTGGACTTTCACCGCCAATCATTTGCCGATTTATCTCAGCGCACTGGGTGTCCGTGTATTCCGTCATAATTAAAGCCCGACACTATGTGTCAGACTCACTCATTGCGCGTAACTTGAATAAGCATAACGGGGTTGTCCATCCGCTGCGATTCATCCAATGCAGACGCTGCATAACCGTTAGCCATTGTGACCACACCGGGATGCCGACTAACAAAGTTCACGACATCATCACGCTGCGCATTAAAGCCCTCACCACCCGCTGCCGGGCCGGGCACTGTCTCTGCTGTTTCGCTGTTAAATTCTGTACCGGCATCGTACAGCGGTGTAGCCAGGGTCATAGTGTCACCCACTGCCAGGCCAGACAAGTCCCATTGCGACACACCAGTAAAAGCATCGTTAGTGTTAACCGGCATACTGGCTACCGTCAATAAAACCGTGTCTTGCGTAGTAAAGCTTAGATCCACAGACGTGCTATCACCCGGTGCCACTGGCGTATCACTCGCCGGCATGGCCGCATAAGCGCTAGCCGCATCCAACAACATAGCCGGGTTGCCAGATTCAGCGAGCCTCTCCAACTCAGCTGATGCCTCAGATCCAATTGCCCAGGCACTATAGTCTACATCATGAAAAATAACCGCAGCAGGCGCAAGCGGCTGGCTGTGAGTGATATTTTTTAAGGTGATTGAATAACTCTGCATAGCAGGAGGCGGTATAGGATTTCCGCCAGAATCATCATTGGATCCACCACAGGCAGACAGTAAAGCCAGGCTGGCCACACCACCTGACAGGGTGATTATTTTTGATACTGTGTTGATTAAACGTTGCATATTTCACCCCCTGCTATTGCACTGTGACGACAACTTTCAACACAGGGTTCAACCACCGATGGATACGACTGTCCACATCACTGATGCCACCATTCGCGTCTACATCACCAACATTACCAGGGTGAATATGCACAAAGCCATTCACTTCAGTGGTTGTTACACCCGTAGCATTGATACCACCGTTACCACTTGGGTTAGCCGGAATACCTGGCACACCAGGTGCGCCACCACTGGCACCAACAATAATTTCGTCATTAACCTCTGTACCAGCGTCATAAGCGTTTAAATAAATAGTATATTCACCTGCTTCCACCGGTATTGCCCAGGCATCAAGCGCAGCGAAACCATCGTTGGTTGGCAACAACATGGCCGCCATGGATAAATAACCAAGATCACCATTAGCAATGGCGGTTGTTGTCACACTCATTCCCGGTTGTAACAAGTTGCCATTGGCTTCGTTAGGGTTAGTGATGCTAACCGCACCAGCAGCGTCCGCCTGACTTAATAGCCCGGACACATCGCCACCTTCCGCCATTGCCTGAAGCCCTGCAGAGGCAGTATCACCGACCTGAAAAAAATGAAAATCGGCATCATGCGCCGTCACAATAAACGGTGTAAAGGTAATACTCTGAGTAAGATTGGTAATAGCCACTGTAACATCTGCACTGGCTGCGGCGCTCACAGCCATAGTGGCTGCAGCGAGAACATGCTTTAAATTCATAAGAAACTTCTCCGATTGATATATACAAACCTGTTGATATACAGGCTACGAAAAAACAGTCTAAAGAGAATTTATGGAGAGATATTCACGAATCTATCACTTTTTAATCACAGCAAAAGTAAGTGTTCAATATATGAGTGTCCGTGTTTTCGGGTATCCGTGTTTTCGTATCAGAAAGCAACAGAGCAAAGAAAGCCTGAAGAACGGATACAAGGGTCAGGCCATGTGTTTGACACAAATTTGAGTGTGCGTATTAGTGTCAACAAGTACTGGGGAGGTAATCCGGTTCGAATCTAAATGAGCTATTGTTTACATGAAATAGTTCACACTCAATCTGACACTTCACTGGGCTTTTCTATTAAAATACACCCTCGTGTTAAATTCAGCGGAAAATATCGAAACGGTATTCGTTTTCTGGAAACTTTGGCGTCACTATGTTCAAGGATTTGATTGATCTGATCAACATGAAGCATAGAGTAGCCGTAGATCCACGATATCAGGCGCCCCCATAGCCCAAAATTCATCTCGAGGTCAATAATCACTCCTCCAGGCTTTAATGCATCGTAAAGAATAGTAATCGTTTTAGCCGGGTCTGATGAGTAACCAATATTTGCACTCGCATTTATAATGTCATAAGTCGGTTTATTGATCACCAGCTCTTCACCATCCAATAAAGTAACCTGATCAGGATTTGATAAATCTGAAACACCAATAGAACAGGAGCCGTTGTAGCGAAGACTCCCCTCAAGCTTAAGTAACATCTTTTTATTGATGTCTGTAAATAACACCTTGGCCTCAGGGAAAATTTCAACCAGCGTCCTGCCAGCAGCTCCGGTGCCGCAGCCGGCATCAAGAATACTTTCAACACACCAATCACTACCGACCAGCGCAAGAACATATCTTTTAGTTTGCCGATTAAGCCCTAAAAAACTCATGATGGCCCAATAGGGTTTATAGATTACATGGTGAAAATTAGAAAACATAGATAGCTACCCTGTTAAACAGATTATTAAGGAATAAATAGTGGGCCTTACCATGTTGCATTCATCAATGACTAAGAAGTGCTCGGTGGACTTGTTTCCAGATAATTCTTCAGGTCTGAATGAAACAAAGTATTGCCTATACATGGGTAACCTCAGGAGCTCACTCATCAAACTCGTCCAGGTGCCAACGATTAATGATCTTGAGGGAAGCTTCGAGATGCTCGCTAGTTTCGAGTAAGTTCAGTTTCTCGCCCGGATCATTTATCAGATCGTAAAAAAAACGCTCCTGTTTCAACCCGCCAACAGAGGATAAAAACATATATTTATACATAATATTATCATCAGGATCATAAAATATTTTTGCAAAAGAACTCGATCTATTCGGTATGACATGCTGAGTAACCATAGGATTTAGCTTTTTCATTTGCAACGCCTGCCCTTCCCACGAATCAGGAACAGGCTTACCAACAATATTGAGTACAGTAGGCGCAATATCCATCTGATTACCAAAACCTGTTTCAGTGATGTTGAGCGAAGTATTGGAGGTATCGATCAGAATCAGAGGCACACGTAAACTTTCATTATATAAACCACTGATATGCCCAATGTAACCGTGCTCATTCAATCCCTGGCCATGATCCGCTGTGATGACCACCAGTGTGTTTTCCATATAGCCTTTTTCTTTCAGCAAAGTTAATAGCCTGGAAATAACCAGATCGGCTTGAAAGATTTTATTGTCCTCCCGATCGATTCTTTGCTGTTGCTTATTAGCATTTGGCGTGGCATAGCGTGGATCAATGGGATTTTCGACCTGAAAGCCCGGCTTAATACCGAAAACAGCCTGGCCTAAATACTTCCCATAACTAATACCTGCTTCATGCGTCGAGAACAGGTGGAAATGAAAATAATTCGGTGAACCATTGTAGTCAGGCCATCCTTCCAGAGTAGCGACGATCCCCCTGTCATCATTGAGTGGGTGGGCCTTGAAACCGAGGCCATCCATATAAAAATCATAGGGATAGTAAATCCTCTTGAGTCCGCCGAAAGCATGATCGGAACTCAGTAAAAAATTAATTTGATATCCATCATCCTTAAGTTTGCTATGCAAACTATTCTCGGAGGCCTGGAGCGAATTCTGACCACCAATCCCTCTAGATGTTAGAATCGATCGTATCCCACATTTTGACTCATCGCACATTGAAAAGAAGTGATCAACAACTACACCATTATGCTTTTCTATTAAATCTGCCAGAAAGGGGGTTGTATCTCTAAAATATCCATAACTGGCCAAATGATCAGCTCTCAGGGCATCAACTATCACCATTACAATATTCTTTTTTGACGGCTGAGCGTTAGCTGCTAGTTGCTCGACATAGTTAACAGACTGTTCAACCTTATCAATCATGCTATCTGCATCGACTACATAGTCGCTATGTGAATCTGTAAAGTCATTAAACAAATCCATCACTAACTCACCATAGAAGTAGCTCCCCAGCACTTTGCTGTTAGCCTTATGATAAGAGGTGTAGATCTGGAGATAGATGAAGACGGTCATCGACAGGGTGACGAATATAACTGCAATCGGCCGTTCCACTGGAGAATAATAAGACTTAAAAATCTTAAAGTAGATAAAAAACACCAGAGTAAAAACTATCAAAAGACTACCACCAACAATCAATACCGTTTCTAATTGATACAGATGGTAGTAATGGTTCAGTATTCGGCCTATTAAATTGAAATTCAAATTGGCCTTCCAGAAATAGTTGCTAACCAAATCCCCAAGGTATATAAAAATTAACAGTGTAGAAACCACAGAAAACGGCAATGGTTGAAGCCTGGTACGAACAACACTAGCACCCCCAACGGACAAGAAAACCGAAAACACAACACTGAGCAAATAAACAGATAGACATAGCGCTATATGGGTTAGCAGCAGAGTCAAAGGATAGTTAAAAAAGAAAAATATCCCTCCTGCAAAAACAGTACAAAGTAATAAATTCAGTATGACTAGTCTTATGTAAAACATCTCTTGACCTTAATCTAGCAATGGAAAAACTCGGGCTAAGTACGCTCCATTTTCTACAAACAGACTAAATGTCTGATAACCCTTAACTTCATAGTATGTTCCTGTCTGTGCTGGAGCCCAGGGCCATATCTATCATTTAGCCCGCATCCTCATATTAACCCCCTGACCACAACCAATAATCAAAGGTGAAATCGTTTCCGCACTATCCCCTGGATGCCCTCACCCTAAGCATTACCGTTAAAAACCCTGTTTTTAATCGAGGAAGAGAGTTCCTCTAAAAGGAGCCAGCCCCATGGCGAGAATCAAGTAAACTTTCCCAAAATTCTGCCTCTATTCATAAATCCTGCCACTCCCGACGCAGCAGTCCTGACATAAAGCCAGATATACCCCCACCCAACAATCCACCAGTAATAGCGGCTGGCATAAAATCACGAATCTGATTAGTTATTTCAACCAACTCTCCAGCAGACTCAGGAGTGACTCCAGTAACCATGATAAACAGAACCAACCCTACGAACATCGAGGTCCCCCCTCCTGCAATAGCACCATCACCAACCGGCGGCAGCAGATTATCCAGATGCTCGACACAGAATGGCGCGAAGATCACATACAGGGAGCCTGTCAAAAGGCACATGATAGCGATTAAAAAAAACAGCGGAAAACCGGGGTAAACTTCATAGAACAACGCAAATATCAGGGACACTATCGCACCTGAAAGAATACCAGCTATAGTTTTGGCATCGGCTCGATAGACTCGAGACTGTTTGGCCAACACGCCATAAAATGCCCCGGTAATAACACCGACAACCCCCGTCACAATCAGTAGGCTAGTTATTTCAACAACCTGCCCTTGAAAAATAATGCTTGCGATGCTGGTTACTGAAGCCAGAGGTGCGACAATAGCTGCCAGTCGCATACTGCTATAGATTAGCGCAGCAATACACCCCGAAAGGGTACCTGCGATAAAGATGGGGTAGTAATCTTGCGCGAAATGAATCGCCAAACTATAAGCCAGCACGAACAACATACCATAAAGCACACCAATAAATGACCAGATCAGTGCACGGAATAAGGCTTCTTTGGCTCGCTGGGTGATTTGTTGAGAATCGAAGAGGTTGTTTTCACTCATAACCGGATAATCTGACTACTATACCCCTGAGCATAGCAGAAGATTATTACATCAAGGGGAGCCAGGGGGCTGATCTATCATTTAGTCTTTAATCACTCACGTTACTAGTCCAGCTCACACCAACTACTTAAGGAACACCTGGTCAATTCGTTTATCGGTGAGTAGTGCCGAAATGAGCCGACTCAGCGTTGAAAACTACGCAATAGCAGAATATTACGTACACTTTTCGCCTTGATTTATAACATTTCATCTCACTGCTCCCTCGATCCAGAATTAATCATAGGTCCCCTGGCTTTTGCCAGGGGTTGAAATTATCAGGCTAGCCCACTATATTAGTTAGCACTAATATTCTATTGAGATCGAGGTGCCCTATGGTTATGGAAGTAACAAAAGAAAATTTTACCGAAGTCATTGAAGGCAATGATATTGTTATTGTTGATTTTTGGGCGCCCTGGTGCGGACCATGCCGTTCATTTGCTCCGACCTTTGAGAAGGTCGCTGAAGCTAATCCTGATATCACCTTTGCGAAAATCAACACGGAACAGGAGCAGGAACTGGCCGCTCAATTTCAGATTCGCTCAATCCCCACTCTGATGGTATTCCGAGATAAAGTCATCATTTTTTCCCAACCGGGTGTGTTACCCGAGTCCGCCCTGACGGAGTTGTTATCTCAGGTCAAAGCGCTGGATATGGAACAGGTGCACAAGGAAATCGCAGAACAACAAGCCAAAGCGGCAACAGCCCCGGCATAAGCATCAAGCAAAACAGCTATTCAAGGCCCTGTAATACCTCAGGGCCTTATTATTCGCGACACTGCCAGGCTTAAGAGACAGGTTTATCTTCAGACACTTTATTCTTTGCTGTACGCCTTTTCCCTGGTGGCGGCGCAGAAAGGCATTCAATCAGTCGTTCGACCTGTTGCACACAACAGCCAGCTCCCGTAGCTGCATAGGTCTCCTTTTTCACCTCTTCCAACGTCATCGCTCCTTTGACAATAGCATCGATAACCTCCCTTTTCGGCACATCCATACAGGTACAGAGATTTTTGTCTAAATCCTGTTTTAGAGTAGTCGGGAGGTTGTTGAGGAGACGGGGATCAGGATCGGTTTTCAATTTATCAATACGTTTTTAAATCTTGAAAGAAGGATATCTTGCTATTTTCCTTAATTATACGCTGCATAAAGCCGTGAAATGCAACCAGTTTATAATCACCTGTTACTTTCGATAAGACCTGTTGATACTGTTGAATCTATCTACCCTGTTTTTTAAGAAATTCCGGGGCTGGTCTCACAATTGACACAACCTCCTCCACTTGCTAACTTCTCTTTCCCCATCAAGGAGAGAATAAGATGACCAGAAGTTCAGTATCGAGTTTCCAGACGCTTTATACCATGCCTCTTCACGCGCTAACGCTCAGCAGCAGATTTTCTCAAGGGATGATGACAGAAATCGATACGACTGTTAGTTCGAAAAAATATTTCCCTGATCTACAAATTACACTAAGGTATGTGAGAACAGGACTTATACGGTCTCAAGAGGAATGATTATGGATTTTGATATAGCTTACTGGCACTGGATCGTATTCGGTGTCGTTCTGATGCTCAGCGAAATCGCTTTGAGTACTTTTTTTATTTTATGGTTTGGTGTAGCAGCCATTATTGTTGGTGTTGTTTTATTGATCTGGCCAACACTGGATCTCAACTGGCAGATATTTATCTGGACTGTGTTGTCAGTGATCCTGGCAATTTTATGGTTTAAATATCTCAAACCCCTGTCAGTAGATCGCACCAAGGCCGGACTTTCACGCGAAGCAGTTGTCGGTGAAGTGGGGCATGTGATTCAGGTTCCACATGAAAATCGACGGGGAGTTATGCGGTTTTCAGTACCTGTCCTCGGCGCTGATGAATGGCAGATCATGTCAACCGATGAATTGACCGAGGGTGATCGGGTGCAGGTCAGAGAGGTTTCTGGCAATACACTTATCGTAAACAAATTTAAAGCTTAAATTTAAAAAGGAGAAGGAAATGAATCCCGGTTTTTATATTGTTATTGCAGTTTTCGTACTGGTACTAGTTACCATTGCTCAGGGTGTGCGTCTGGTTCCACAGGGTTACAAATGGGTAGTACAGCGATTAGGCAAGTTTCACAAGACGCTAAATCCGGGCTTAAACATCATCATCCCCTATGTGGATAGCGTCGCCCATAAGGTCACGACCAAGGATATCGTACTTGATATCCCATCGCAGGAAGTGATCACCCGCGATAACGCGGTCATCATTGCCAACGCGGTAGCCTATATCAATATTCTCTCGCCGGAAAAAGCGGTCTATGGTGTTGAGAATTACGAGATTGCGATTCAAACCCTGGTACAAACCACACTGCGCTCTATCATCGGTGAGATGGATCTCGACGACGCGTTGTCTTCTCGCGACAAGATCAAGGCGCAGCTGAAACATGCCATTTCGGATGATATCTCGGATTGGGGAATTACGCTGAAGACCGTAGAAATCCAGGACATCAATCCCTCGGCAACCATGCAGCAGGCTATGGAAGAGCAGGCGGCAGCAGAACGTGCGCGACGTGCCAAGGTAACCAAGGCGGACGGCGATAAGCAGGCAGCAATACTCGAAGCAGAAGGCCGCCTCGAGGCCTCCAGGCGTGATGCAGAAGCACAGGTGGTTCTGGCAACCGCGAGTCAAAAATCAATAACGCTAGTTACCGAAGCGATTGGGGACAAGGAGATGCCAGTGATTTATCTGCTGGGAGAAAAATATATCAAATCGCTACAGGAGCTGGCCAAATCAAACAATGAAAAAACCGTAGTGTTCCCTGCTGATATTCCAGCCGCAATACGTGGCTTAATGGGTAAATGAAACCAGAAATCCAGGCTCGGGTAAAAACCTCTTTCTGAAACAAGCTTAGCTGAGTCGACATGCCGTAGTGACTCGCGCTTGCCATTGGTAAAGAGTAAGTGCACTACTTGCTTGTCTGATATAACTAAAAAACCCCGGGGTTTTAAAGCCGGGGTTTTCTATTAAGTAAGCTCTGAATAATTCATCCATTAATTATCAGAGCACAAAAAGGAAAAGTGTGATTTACGTTTTTCTCACAAACCTCTGAAGTCATCAGAGATTCCTTAAGTGTGCTATTTGTTAAATCATTCACCAATCATATTGATAAACGACAACCCAAATATCCCTGGCCAATAGATTTTCTCATAGCCCTTGATCCTGCACCAAGACCCAATAGACCAAATCCAAATAAAGCTAATGTTGCTGGCTCGGGTACTGCAGATGTGTATTGAATCGCTTCTACATAGCTTGAATGATCACCCCAGCCAGTAGCAGCAACTGCCCAGAATTTAGCCCCAGTAAATCCGTAATCTTCGATATCTTCTAGCAGGTACTCACCATCCATTGTATTCAAATACTCACCGTCTTCAGGGGCGCGTGCCAGCCCATAAGGGGCATCATATTCATAGATCGAATCAAAAATCAGTCCGTCTTCGCTATAAAAAATATTAAAGATTGCATTGCCAGAATTTTTTAATCCTGAATCAACGGTCTCAGTATGATCACCATTAAACCAGATCTGCTCCAACATGGTCTCCACCTTAAATTCAAAAATAAGGACTTCATCCCTGTCAGGCCCAGAGCCTTTATTTGATTGAAAACCATCATCACTACCTACAGAACCGCCATTTTTTGTATCTGTAGTTTTTTTGTACACACCCAGTCCAGCATTAGCACCGGAATCCTGATACGCGGCCACTCCTCCATTCTTTATATCTTCAGAATCAGAATAGTCAAACCATTCCGCATTTGTCATGTTGACCCTGCTAAGGCTACCCTTTACCTTAAAATCACCAAATTTTAAAGGATCTCCACCCGCTTCATAAGGGAAGCTCTGAAATACCTGACCATATTTTTTCCCAGGCTCAGCTGCAATATAATTTGGGTCACCATCATCAAAAGAAACCATTGTTGCCTGGACAGAAATTGACGCTAAACAGATGCTCGAACCTAGCACTAGTCTTATATATAAATTCTTCACTACACTCTCCAAACTTATAATTTGTAATCTAAGTAAATTGAAATACCAGCAAAGCAATTTTCAAACCATAACAAGCTAACTCATTGTTTGAATTTGATTTATAAAATAAAACACCATCCATTTGAATAAAGAAGTTTGAAGTTTGTAAAATATTTTTAACACCAGCCCCCTGTTGTTGTAAAAATTACTGACAGGGATTTTTAAGGGAGTCATAGTCAAGAGAAACACATTTTGGGACACCCGCATATTTAACTTTGACATCCACAAATAAAAGTCGCTGGCAGCCTGCATGGCCTACTTCTTTAAAGATCATCTGATATTGCAGCACTTAAAAAACTGGTTGTTCAAAGCCGTAAATAGCTGTCGGGATATGCCGATTGATCAGCCACCCTTCCAGGCGCTACTCTTCTGGAACAGTAAGTATGGCGAATCTAGTGTGAGACGCCTCTGAGCTTTCCTGTTCAATCTTTACTGATAAACTCTTACATAATCAACATCCATACTTTGAGGAAATTGCGTGGAACTGTTGGGATTGCCAGGCCAATTACCACCCACCGCAAGGTTCAAAATCATATGAAAACGCTGGTTAAATGGCGCAGGATAAGGAGCCGCATTAGATTCCCATTTATTTTGCGTTTGATAATGAACGCCATCGATATACCATCGGATCTCATTTTCCTCCCATTCCAGCGCATAGGTATGGAACTCATCAACCACACTGCTGGAAGGCTCAGTCTTATCGCCTGAATATATGTTATTGGGCAATTCACCACCGTAGTGTAAGGTTCCATAAATCGTATTGCCGCCAGCACCTTTCAGGTTGACCGCTTCCATAATGTCGATTTCACCACTGGCAGCCCAGCCACCATATACCCAATCCGTTGGCAGCATCCAGATAGCCGGCCACATCCCCTGCCCCTGGGGAAGTTTGGCGCGCACTTCAAAACGACCGTACTTCCAGTCGCCTTTGTTCAAGGTACGTAAACGCGCGGAGGTGAAGTTCCGGGTTCCTTCCGGGCCTGTATACCGCTCGTTTAGTGCCTGAATATGTAACACCCCATCAGAAACCCATGAGTTTTGAGAACGCTCTGTGTAATACTGCAACTCATTGTTGCCGCCACCGGTAGCGTTAACCTCATGCTCCCATTTGCTTAGGTCAATCCTGTCACCGTTGAACTCATCGCTCCAGACCAGAGTCCAGGAATCGTGATCCGTGGAGTCACTGTTGTCTCTCGCCAGATCGATATAGTTGAAATTTATGCCATCAGTGAGAAAGGAAACCTCTAGTTGATGCACTCCAGCTACCAGACTGGCGTTAAAGCTTAAATCACGCCAGTTCTGAAAATCGCCGCTGTTGGGAATAGTCAATGCGCCGCTGATATCTTTACCATCAAGTTTGACCATGAGTTGCTTGTTTGAGTAGGGAGATGCTACTCGTAGTGTCAGCTTATAGCCCGCCGACTCTGCGACATTGATGTGGTATCGTAAGTATTCGCCAGGCGCTACCCAACCAACATTAAAGCCACCACCCTGATCTGCCGTGGCTTCAATATCCACATCATCCTGACTAAGTTCTCCGCCAGTATTACCCGTCGTGGTATCGAAAAATGAGTCATAGGCTTCAGCCTCCAACCTGCCGGGTATAGCCGGAACGGTGATAGTGACGGAAACGACCTGAGAGTTGGTCACACTCGAATCTACATCCGAGGCCTTAATCCAGTAATAGTAGGACTCGCCAACTATCACGTCATGATCGATAAATTCGTTAGCGCTACTCGCCATGCCAATTCTACTGCTAGCACCTGGATCAGGGTCGTTGCCGCGCATGATCTCCTGCTTGCTGGGAGTAATGCCGCTCAGCGACCAGCTGAGCTTAACCGAATTACTGCTGGCTACAGCCTGTAGATCGATTGTTTTTTTAACATCTCCTGCAGGCGCTGGCTTACCACAGGTCACCTGTACTGCCAGATGCTTGTCCGCGCCATCGCAGGGCTCACCGAAGATAGTGCTGTCGGCATTCAGCGTGCAAATATCCATCCCTTTACAGGCATCCGTAACCACAGTCATCGAATTGCTGGCATCGCAGCTACTCTTGCTGAACGATCCGCAGCTACCGCCCGGTGTGCCGTAACTGGCAAAGTTAACCTCATTTATGACTTGCCCGGAGGGGCAACTAAGCGTCAGGTTACTGCCGTCATTGGCCGTCGCGCAGACCCCTGTAATAAAACTCCAGCTTTCACCAGCGAAGGTGTTCCCCGCCAGATCTGTAAGGCTATTGGCAAGGGTCACTGTGTAGCTGAGACCAGCAAAAAGGTCTGCAGCCGGTTTGTACCTAAGGGTGTAATTGCTACTGTCATAGCTAACGCTGCCAGTAACCGGATTGCTGTTCTGGTTGACCAGCAAGCTCTGACTTTCAACGCTGCTTTCAAGTAATGCCTCGTTGAAGGTGACAGTGATCTCTGCATCGGGTGCTACCCCGCTCTGATCAGCCTGAGGCGACCTCGAGATGATCGATGGTGAGGTGTTGTCGTCTATGGGTGAGATCTTGACGCTCACTCTTGCCCTGCTGGAGAGCACGCCATCGTTCACTGTCAATTGAAAAGAGAATTGTGTGGGTTGCGCTACCATCGTCGCGATAAAGGTTAGCATGGGGCTTGTTGTATTCGAAAGCGCAATGTTCGGACCACCAACCTGTATCCATTGGTAGCTAAGTCTATCACCGTCAGGGTCGTATGAGCTGCTGCCATCAAGGGTAACCGTTTGGCCAGAGATGGAGGTCTGAGGCGCTTTGATCCTGGCGCCAGGTTGATGATTTTCTCTTGGTACCTCCGTTGGAACCTGAGTTGGAATCTGGGTTGGAATCTGGGTTGGAATCTGGGTTGGAACCTGAGTAGGAATCTGGGTTGGAAGCGGGTTAGGAGTCTGCGTAGGAACCTGTACAGGAGCCGGATCTGGATTTGTGGATGCGCCATCATCCGGGTTACAGCCACTTAATACCAAAGCAAGTAGAAATACCATGCCCAAATAAATATCGAGGGAATGTGACTGGAGACTACGGAAAATCATTTAAACACTCCATCTGGAATTACGCATAAACAGGCCTGCTCTCACCTGTCAGCAAAACAATATTGTTAAAGCTACACACCTCCCTAAAGCATGTTCAGATTTCTAAATCCTGAAGCGCTTAATTTTGTCTTATTATAAGTTGCCAATTGCAACTGTTTGACAATACTATACTCACTCTCTCCTAAATTCAAGCATGGTTATATATGGGCCGAAATTTACCAGGATCGAAACATGTTTATAAGAACACACATTTCATACCGCCCCCTTTTTTAAAATTTATTTCACCACCCCCTGTTGAGTATTTATTAAGTAGCATTCTTTTGTGCCGAGCTATTCATGACCGATATCAACTCAAATTCATTTTATTGAGCACACGATTCAATCCATCCCCTTTTTGCAAAACCAAATCCACTAATATTGATCACATCCAGGCCAGTGGTTATTTTTAAGGGTATAAAACGCGCTTTAACTCAACATTCAGAGAAGGAATACCATTACCACAAATACCTTTATCAAATGATTGGAATTTAAAACATTAATACTTTCTTCATAAAGACATCAAGCAAGCGTATACCAGAGAAATAAATTTGTGATTTTTTTCATAAAAATTAAGTAGATCTTTTAAAGTGGGTAACTTTTAAATTCTGTACAGGTGATAATTGTTTTCGGAGAGGATTCTGTCTAGCCCCTATTTTCATAGATCAATAGCAAGCTGTAGTTTGCCTGCAACTCCGAGATTCTTAAAGCATTTCAAATTACTCTATAGCCGGGCTAACCTGAGCATGACAATTTCATATGTTAAAAAGCATTAAACTATGTATTTCGTACATTATATTTACTTAGTTACCTTTAAAAATATCTTACTAACACAAAAGTGATGAACAGCTTCTAAACACCATCAACCTCTACTTTATAGCTACAAAATAAAGCCATACTGGTGAGAATGTTTTGCGACATATTCAACAAACTATTTTGCTGGTTTGCACTGTGACAATCCCCCCCAAACACGATTCAACAAGGAATCTGTAGGTAAATATATATTTGTGGCAAATCCCGGCGTTTCCGACAAGACGTCGTTCGCCGTTAATGGCTACTCCATTAATAATAATGAAAACACAACAGAGTGTGGCGGCCTGAACTTACCATCTGTTGGTACTGAGAACCGACAGGCGCGAAAAAAATGCTACAAGGATGCACCCTCCAGGCTGTGTGAAAACTCGCTTCAAACTGATGACAGCCAAAACATTTCCCGCTACGAGAAATTTTTCAGGAGTATTTAGAGCTCAACTACCATAAATCATACGAAATTGATTCTATATAAACCCACATATTCCAGTTGAAAAATTGGAAAATAGTTTTCA
This sequence comes from Gammaproteobacteria bacterium, assembly GCA_050292965.1. Lineage (GTDB taxonomy): Bacteria > Pseudomonadota > Gammaproteobacteria > JACNJF01. Next base: position 21,947 of record JBNKMF010000058.1, read on the forward strand.
CACAGACTTTGCCAATAGCGGCTATTCACATGTGCTGAATAATGGCATAGGCACACTTCGATCCACTTAAAAAATATCTTTATTTTGTACCTGCTCCAGTTATCCTTCAAAAGTTACTGGGTTTGTTGTAAATGATTGCTGGTAAGAAAAATTATGGAATGCTGGATAAGATTTTAAATAGTGAAAACTGTGGGCAGGGCTTTTTTGTTTTCAATGCTTTTTCTGCCTTGAATATGCAGGGATTTTACTGTTAAATTACTCACACAAAGCACACGAGTCCAGTGATAGGACCGCCAACACCATCACTTCACCGTTAGTTCAAGGGGTTCTGAATCGGCAAGTTCGATCTAGAGTGGACCGACATTTGAGTTGGCAGAACAGAGGAGGTTACAGTTGTACACTCACAATAATAGAAATAACCGACGGCTCGGAGTTCTGAGTGCAGTCAGCATCGTAATTACCTTATTATGCATCAGCTCTGCCGCGATCGCAGGGCCATCGATGTACATCAACAGGTCGGGCGCACCCGGGTCCGGCGTTATGACAAAGGGCAAGACTCTCACCATGTTGGGCAAAGGTTTTACACCGGGCCAAAGCGTCAAAGCCTACTTCAGCGATCATCCAGACCCGAGACTACGCGGCACATCTACAACGATCGGTGTCGCAAACTCTTCTGGCTCCGTTTCTGCAGCCTTACCAACAAACAACTGGCGGCTCGGCCGGTATTCTGCGTCACTTCGGCAACCAGGCAAAGTATCTAACACTGGCTGGCTTGTCCTGTCCGACGCTCGCCACTCCGCCTGGTTGTCTTCTTCGAGTCTATCCCAGGGTGACACAGTAACTATCAATACACGCTACTATACTCCTTCCGAAGCGCTCTATCTTCTGTGGACAAAACACCCGTACGACACCAACAAAACGCTGCGAATCGGCACAACGGACAGTAACGGACACGCCACCATTAGCTTTGATACATCTGCATGGGCTCCCGGAATCTACAGCGCCAACGTGTTTACGGCCGACTCCCATGGAGTCAGTCATCTAAGCTCTGCACCTGACGTCATTGGGACTACCCTCGTATCACCAACAACCTCCGTGAGCGTTGGGCCATGTGCACCAGGCAGTAGCCCATGCGAGCTCCAGGGTGTGGACTTCATAGTTTCCGGCACGGGCTTCGTCCACAACTCCCGCATAGTAGCGCGTTGGAAGAGCCATCCCGTCGCGACATCGGTGGGTACTACAGAAGTGATCGGGTTTTCCGACGACGGCGGAGCTTTGAACACGCAGCTGTCCAGCGCAGGCTGGATGCCCGGTGCGTATGTCGCCGAGGTCTACTCGACGACGGCGAACGGACGACGCAACTCTCACATTGCGACTGGGGCCATGACAGTCGTTGGTCCGAGCATCTCAATCGACGAGTGTAATCTCAAGGGCCCCCATGAGGGTACAGGAGAACCCGGCTCAGGCCCCTGCGCCATAGAACGTTCGGTGTTCCACTTACGTGGCACCAGGTTTCCGCCAGGTTCGGACATCGTTGCACGCTGGGCGGTTCATCCAGTCTCAACATCGGTGGGCAGCGTCGATCCGGTTGGTACTGCAGCGACCGATGGCAGCTTGTCGGCAATTATTGACTCACGCCCATGGGTGCCAGGTCTCTACGAGGCCGAGATCTACGCTCAATCGGAAGGTACACCGGTGTCGAGCATTGTTCGAATGGCGCTGCGCATCACACCTCTAGCGGAGGTTTCGTTACAGGGCTGCCGTGACCCGAACCCTCTACTAGACGAGACCGGCTGGCACTACGTAAAGCAGGGTTCCCCAATAAAGCTACTTGGCAATGAAGGTGGTTTTACCCACAACGACAAGCTAGTCATCGAATGGCTAGAGCACCCGGATGACAACATCGACAAGAGTCTGACAGTCCCCATCGGGTTTGCCAGCGCTTCAGCCTTCTCGGTTGAATTTGATACCAAAGCCTGGGACCTGGGTAAATACAAAGCGAGGATTTATTCCGTGGGCAGTGATGGCTATCGAAGTTCATCCATCGTAGAGATGAGTCTTGCAATCGAAAACCCTGATCTTGCTTTTCACGGGTACATGAGCGTCGACAAGCTCACACAAGACAAGATCACACATGACGCAATCACCGGGGAGAAAACGATAAAGTTTTCTAACGACGCTAAGGAAATGCACAACACAGTTCTAGCAAATGCAGTCCTGTTCAATCCCTCAAACCTCGACGTGCCGCCTGATTACAGCTGGGACAAAGAGCTAAAAATGACACGCGACAAGAAAATGAAAGCATTTCTCGGCATCAGCTCCATCTTCTTCGAGGATGGACTCACAGTAGAGATGAATGGTAAATGCATAGTTAACATCGAAGACAAAGATGGCGCGGCGGAGGCCGAGGAGCTCAGCGCTGCCTTTTCTCGTCTAACCCCTTACGAGAGCGATATCACGATACCCGCAGGCACAAGGGTATACACCGCAACCGAGGTTTTCCGTACTGTATCCGACGCAGTATTCCTCTCCAAAGATCTTCAGCTAGTGGTTAGGGTCAGGCCAGAAGACGCAAGCAAACGCCTGCCAGGCCATGTGACGACTCAGTTTCTTAGTTTCGACATGCCGAATAATGACACGTTTGACACTTCCATCAAGATCAGTGAGTGCACACCTAAACCAGGTCGCATAGACCTTGATCTTCGAAGCGACTGGAAGACACGGTGGGAGAAATTCCAGCAAGCGAACGGCGACCTCGGCGATAGTAAGATTGACGATAATGAGATTAAGGTTGGCTTCCATTTAGATGAACCACTATGGAACCAGATCACTAATAGCGAACTAAACACGTTCGTGGAGGCAGTCAAGCTCGCGTATCCGAAACAACACCCCATCATTGTGGTCGAGGCCCCTATGGAATGGCTATTGGACAGCATTGTTTTGCCCGAGGGTGTGGACTGGTTTGGATTCGACAAATACATGGAGTCTCCTGATACTGACTCCGCTTACAATAAACTCATCGACAAGACTCAAGCCCTGATAGCACCACATGACCACATGAAGATGATAATTGTGGGCGACGCCTTCCTCTACCCAAAATATACGCAATATTACTACGATCTTGCGCGATTCACGGAAAGAGTCGTGGCACTGGGTTGGTTTGCATGGAGCCTGGATGAAGATCGCTTCGGGAAGAGCGGCAATGGGTACTTAGAGTACGATAAACAAAAACCGGAACTGAATCTGAATAGTTTTCATAAGCAGATTAGCGAGGCCATAGCTCCCTCCGGCGACTAACGGTGTGTGTGTATATCCAGAGCCGAACAGATGTAATCTCGTCCTCCGACGATTGTCCTCTGAAGATAGTAGAGACGGGGAGAAGGTTATTCTCCTCAAATCGAACTGGGGGCATATATAAAAACGATTCGACCGCACTCGGTAGTGCAGTGATACTTCTCCCTCTAAATCAAAGTTTATAGAATGAGAAGTATCACATTAATACGACAACGTTTGATTATTATGTCGATGGGTAAAAGTTAATTATCAATGTGAGATGGCATACCCGGTAAGCAACATCCTTGTTTTCCTGGCATAAAGGCTCTGTTTTCCTGTTTACATCTCATTTTCCGGATTATATTCGACATCCTTAAGTTGAAAATACCCTCATGTGCCTACAACCCATTTACCCCAAACGCATTTATTTCCTTATCTCAGCCCCCTTTTATAACTCCAGAACTGTTAAACCAGTATTCACCTCCGCCCCCTTTAATCATACCCAGTGAATTGGCCTCTTCTGGTACGGCACAACCCTACTCTAATACAAACACTACCGTTTCTTCTTTAGAATATTGTTTCTAGCTTAGCTTCTGACTCAATATGACATCTTTATAATTGATAAATATTACCTATAATTAAAGTGTCCAGTGTTATTAGAGCACTGCATTTATTGAAACAAGGGGGATCAGAAAAATGCGATTTAAACCTTTTTTTAGAAGCAAGGTATCGAAATTTAAGCATGCCACCCTACCATCGACTAATAACCGAAAAGGCCTTCAGGATCGACGGATTCGCGATAGACGATCATGGTCAGAGCCAAATTTTTCAGAGCTATCTCGGCGTATTAAATGTGTCAACCGCCGGCTAAGAGAATCCACTGACCGTCGTCATTCATAGGCCTGGGTGTTAATTTTCATGCACGAAGACCTCTTTTAGATAATCAAGGACAGCCAGTCGTTGGTCGGATAATTCTGGCAGGGATGCCAGAGTGTGCAAGACTATGATAGTCGAAGCTAGAACAATGCAGGACGCAACTGTCGAGATCAACACAGGACGCAGTTGCCGACGACTGCAAGGACGCAGGAGGTAGAGCGAAGCAGGAAGCCAGAGCCGACGCCTACACGGATGTAGGTGGTAGAGCAACGCAGGACGCAGTTGCCGAGCAAAGCGCCAAACCTCATAATCAACAAAAACACCCTTGAAAATTCAAAGTCTGGCCTATGCTGGAAGGTTTCGTTCTTACTTTTCCAACCTTTGATTCCGAGTTACAGGTTGATAAATCTGCTAGAGAAAGATGCTATTTTACCTGCTCAGTACTGCTGTGAAATTTATGGATTATCTTTATCGACGATATTAAACATGCGAAGCAAGAAATGAAGTAAAACAGCAAAAAGAGATATACAAAACAAGGCAAGCTAAGTTTTTTGTGATAAGTCCCTTGAAGTATTTTTTCTCTAGTCATAGTAAACAACAAGGCCGTCTCTCTAAAATATGGGGCATTAGTAAAATTTGAAAGTGATTTTGCGATCAATAAGGCTCCATTCGGCAATCCCATGAAGCTACTAATGCCTCCGCTGCCAGAGAATAAGCCTGCTCAGACTTATTATTACCCCTTGCCGCACCGATACCTTTTCCACTCCTGGAATCTGCAATCTAAGCAGGCAAATTTGTTTCAGGGTCAAGACGACTACCTTCGAATGCTCGTAAAGACCGTGCCAAAAATTCAGAGTGATTGATGCTATGTTAAAATTAATCAGCAGCTATACTCATTTCATATCTTTACTACTATCCGGTTCAAAATGAATTCTATTGGAGAAACCCGTGAAGTCCGTTTTATCCTCAACAGGATTGATATTCTTCAGGACATAGAGTCTGAAGCTATGCGGGATATTGCCCGTAGTGTTGAATTAGCCAGTTTCAAGAGAGGCGAGACACTTATCTCACGCGGACAGCAGAGCGAGCGCTTGTACATGATCTTCAGCGGAGAAGTGGAAGTGCTAATCCCTGATGTAATCCGAGGTATTGACCGGAAAGTCACACTGAGCAAGGGCGCGGTTGTTGGTGAAATATCCTTACTGACCAAAGAACCCTATTCAGCAGATGTTGTTGCTACGAAGGATACTTCGGTGCTGTTTCTGAATAGAAAGATCTTTAACCGATTGATACAAAGTTACAAGTCTTTCGCTAGTAGAATGTCCAGCCTCGTCAGTGAGCGGATGGCTCAGAGCGGTGGTATCAATCAAGTCGGTGACTATCAACTGTTAAAGCGTCTGGGAGAAGGTAGCATGGCTATAGTGTTTCAGGCATACGACCCGGCCCTTGAACGGGATGTAGCAATCAAAATGCTGAAGTATGAGTTATCCCATGATCAGGATTTTCTGTCTCGATTTGCGCGGGAAGCGAAAATTATCGCGAGATTAAATCACCCTAACATAGTCCATGTCCACGAAGTTTTGAACGAACTGTCTACCAGCTTTATGGTCATGGAAAGACTAACCGGGATGGATTTGTCTGCAGTATTAAAACAGAAATTCCGCTTGAGCCTGGCGCAGGCCCGACGCATATTAACTCAGGTTGCTGCTGCCCTGGAATATGCACATAACGAAGGCATCGTGCACAGGGATGTAAAACCTTCAAACATTATTATCAATCAATTCAATCATGTGAAAATCACCGATTTCGGACTCGCCAAACCGCCAGATGACAAGAATGAAAATATCGAGGGATCACCGCATTATCTCGCTCCGGAAATCATCCAGTCGTTACCAGTCGATGGTCGTGCTGATATTTACGCGATGGGTATTATGGCATTTCATATGCTTACCGGGAGTCCCCCTTTCACAGCTCAATCGCTCGACAAGATTCTTAATATGCATGTTAACCAGCGGTCGACTGATATTCACAGTTATCGCAATGATATCGATCAGGATATGGCCTTATTCATCGAAAGGGCTCTGGAAAAAGATGCGTCTAAGCGCATCAACAGCTGGAAGCATATTAAAAAAGCTCCTGAAATCCAAAAATAGAAGTCAAAACATCCAGGTTACCCAGGATGATGTCGTTTTCCTCACCCGGCCCAAGGGTTCATCCTATAAGAATGCAGCAGGGATTATTCGTTCACTAAAAGATACCCTGCAGGCGGAGGGTATTTAGTACGAGATATCTATACAACGAGAAGAAGCCACAGAAGAGACCATGACTATCATTGCGGTCAATCCGGATAAGACATAAGTGCTCTCGGTTATCTAAAACAAGCGCCACATATTCGAAGAAGCAAGGGTTTCGATCATTACCTCGCTGAACAACGTGACTTGGTATACCCGGTAAATACATCCTTGATTTTCTTGGCATAGAAACTCCTTTTTCCTATTTATATCTCGTTTTCCTGAGTATATACGATATCATTAAGTTGAGAGGAATTCTTATGTACCTCAGACCCCTTTAACTTCGACCCAGAATTAATCAGAGGTTCCTTATATTCAGAAACGAATTTCTTAGCTTGTGATAATGACATATCACCGTGGCCTTTTACTTGATTTACAACTCTGTGAATAGCTATAAATGCGGACAGTTCATACATCAGATTACCTTTCGAATTTTCTCACTTTTTATCAACTATTTTTTTGCAACGCACTCACTGAAATCCAGAAAAATTCCGATCAATGATTCGATAACTAATTCATTTCAAGACAGGAGGTAAAATTGTGCCTGACCCTGTTGTTCACGTTGTCATTAACCTTGAGGTATTTACGTAGTGATCTGGTAAAGTCAGTACGTGAACAAAACATTTTTTTATACCCCTGATTAAACAATTTATCCGCTAGCTTAGCAGCATCATTGATTAGCTCCTTACTTTTACTGCCCAACATTAACTCAATCAATTTTGCTGTTTCATCTTCATTGAGTGAGCTTCTTCCGGTCATGAACGTGCTGTATGAGAAATGCCATCTTTTGTTACCGAACAGGGTCTTAGCATATTTATCTTTTGTAGGCGTCCTTATCACTTCCTGAATAACCCCCTCAACATCCTTCGCGCTAATCGTCAAGGTCTGCAACATTTTTTTGCATGACTCGCAGCCCTCTATCTTAGCGCCCTTGAAGTCCCGCGCACTGGCCAATGAACTGGTAAATTTTATCCCGGTTAAATCAGCGCCCATCAGGTCAAAAGCATTCAACCTCATTCCTTCGAGGTTAGCTTCAGTTAAATTTGCGTGACGCATATTTATTGATTTAGGAATAACGAAACTGTTCCTGGTTGAACCGGCGTTTATCGTGGCCGAAGAAAGGTTGCTATAACTGAAATCGGAATTTTTGATATAACCCAATGTTGCTCCTTTTAGATTCGCATTACTCACATTACTGTCAATTAACCGAGTCAGTGATAAATCCGCATTCTGCAAATTGGCCTTTTTCAGATTCATGTTGATCAAATCGCTGTTATTGAAAAATTTGTGGCCTGACAGATCTTTGTTTGAACAATCGGTTGAGGTGACACCTATAACACAGCCATTATAATCGTATCTGATATCTCCCATCCCACTGGGATTATGTTTTACAATTTCGAATAACGCATCATAGTCCAACCCTTTAGCTCCGATGAAACTCACATTACTCCAGACGCCTGAATGGTCAAATACCACGCCCTTTAAATTGGTATTTATAAATGATGTCTTATATAACCCCATACCTTTTAGAGAGGCATTAGATAACTTTGCCTGATCAAAATTACATTCATTACAGAATGCATTTTCAAAGTTTCCATCGGTCAAGTCTGCATTGGAAAAATAAACTCTACTCATTTCCGCTCGACTAAAATCAGCTTTTACCAAATTTGCTCCTTTAAATGAAACCTCAGGGTTTAATATCGCTTTCGAAAAATTGGCAGACGATAGCTGTGCATCATCGAATTTTACATCCCATAAGCTTTTTTTGTGAAAATTCGCATTCTCGATATGCACGTTCTCAAATGATTCGTTGTGAATTTTTTCAGGTCTGGTTTTTGCTAATGAATTTTTAGCCCCATAGTTTCCAATATTGAGTCCAGGTAAATTTCCTTTTTTTCCACTATAAACCTTAATCTTAGATGCAGGAGTGAATTTTGGTGTAGGAAAATTTTCCTGCAATTCTGGAATTTCTGGCGATGATTTAGCGGCTTTCGATTTTAGCCTGATGTTCTGTATCTTTCCCTTTTTAGGTCGATTTTCTGAATAATGAGTTATCCCTTGCTCATCAGTCCATTTATAGATCTCTGCCTGCAAAGCATTAGTAAATACAAGCCCCATAAGGATCAATGAAATATGCCCAGATCGTTTGAATATGCGACAACTGTTTACTTCGTTCATTTTACTATCTCTCTTATACTTTCAGCTTTTGTCATAAGCAAGGGTGCCATAAAAAAATTAATAATCCGTCTATGCCCTGTTTGCACTTCTGCTGTAACCGCCATGCCCGGCTTTAACTTCACATCTGTACCATTTACCCTGATGGTGATTGCATTCATTTTTATCTGCATGCCATAAATCAACCCACGCTGCTCATCGACGGTTGCATCCTTTGATAAAGACATTACCTCTCCCTCCGTGTCCACATATTTAGTAAAAGGAAAAGTCTGCAGCCAAATGGGGGTGGAGAGATTAAATTTTACCCAATTCATGAAATTGCTCATTATTTAATCCCTCCGTCACCTTTTATCAATACAAAAAATTTACCTTTTTTTATTCTACGTGAAACATCGGATAAATCTTTTTTAAAGATAACAACTATTATTAGCGTAACAATAGGCCAAAGTAGAGATGAAAGAGCAATAATGAATTCATTTACAAATTTAAGTATATCTTCTAATTCCATCTAACTTTGTTTCCTAGAATACTTTTGGGTGAGCTTCATTTAGCACCCAACGCCTAAAGCAGCGGAAAACAAAAGCGGAGTAAAACGTAGCTTTTGGTTTTCCGACTGCCTTTACTTGTTAAGCCCAGCTCGGTATTCACTAAGCTTCTTAACATACTGTTTGATGAACTCACTGTGTGCAAACTCTTTATCCAGTTTTAGAACTCTTTGAACCTCAGCACTTATTTCTTCACACTGCTCAATAGTAGCACCATTATTGCCATACAAAATCCCACTTGGCCATTCGTGCTCGGAGTATTCTAACCACGAGACTAAAGCCTTGAGCAAAAGTAACCTTGCTTCTTCGTTGTTTGGATCAAGTTCATAGCTTTTGTTGTATCGGTATAAGCTTAACTCACTGACCCAATTTAACTCTTCATGGAGTTGCTGAGCCTGGTATATGTTTTGTGCGAGCTTCCCCAGCCAAAGAGTACTATCAAAGTCATTGTTCTCGTAACCGGCTTTTAAAGTTGGGTATACCAATTCATGGAATATTTCATGACGAATTCTCGAATGCCTATTTGTTTGTAATGTAGGCAGAAACTCCCAAACCCATTTCTCTTTCTCTCGCCCATTTTCGAATGACGAAATAAAATCACGTAGCGCCTTTGATGCCTGCTTCTTCAGTCCCTTTTCTTCGAGTTCTCTGAACTCTTGATAATGCTCGATAATCATAGAGGCTTAACGTCGCAATTCACACGCCGAGGAACGAGGTCGCTGTGAAATTGCATTGTTAGCTGACATTATCAATCATTGTTTGTGATTGCCCTGCGATACTAAGAAGCATAGAAATCGATAGAGAAATTGATAATCCGATTAAAAAACATACTGGTTTAGTGGCATTCCTTTTCGCAAGGAACGCACTCCCAATCCCTGCTATCAATATAAAAGTTAATAAGACAAGCACATTTATTACTACAAATTGACCAGTTAACTGAAAAAATCGCATATCCTGCTTGAGGAAATTGAGCAAATTAAACAAAAATGAAAGAAGATATGGAAATAGAGAGCCTGCTGCGCCATACCAAAAACGCCCCCAGAAACTAAGTTGTACCGTTTGAATATTTTCTTTTGC
>JBNKMF010000059.1:0-31994 GCA_050292965.1 Gammaproteobacteria bacterium
GGGAAAAGGCTGTCTAGAACAGTCAGGTAAGTATGATGGAGATGAACGAAAGTGAACCCCTGACGCAGTGTCGAAATGGAGAACGTTGCTGTCAAAACCAGACTATGAGCGTAAGTCTGGGATGAGTCTTGATGTTAACTGGAATACAGGCGAGACGGCAGCCGGCATAGAGGGGGCATGAACATCATACAGGCTTTAATACGGGACATGAGAACCTGTCGTCCTGATGTTAAGAGAGAAGCACAAGTGGAGACCCCACGAGGCGAGAGTATCGTTGCAGGGCACAGGGACGGATCAGTTCGTAGTAGTGATGAAGTTTCTGTAATGGGAATGGAGCGAAGGAGCTGAATCATTCAGTCTGGCTCATTGAGTCAACCAGAAAGAATTGGGAAGAACCCATTGAAACAGACAAAACCTTATAACATCCCGAAGCGCCTGATCTTTGAGGCGTACAAACGGGTCAAAGCCAATAAAGGAGGCGCGGGGGTAGATAGTCAAACAGTTGAAATGTTTGAACAAAACCTCAAGGGCAATCTTTACAAGCTATGGAATCGGATGTCATCGGGGAGTTATTTTCCGCAAGCAGTCAAGCGAGTTGAAATCCCCAAAGCTGATGGAGGGATGAGACCATTAGGTATACCCACCATCAGTGATCGGATTGCTCAAATGGCTGTGAAACTGCAAATTGAAAATGAGTTGGAGCAACACTTCCATCCAGATTCGTATGGTTATCGCCGAACAAGTCAGCGCATCAAGCGCTGGCACAGGTTAAGGCAAGATGCTGGAAAAGAGCATGGGTATTAGACATGGATATCAAAGGCTTCTTTGATACTATTGATCATGATCTACTGATGCGAGCTGTAGAAAAGCACGTACAGGAAAACTGGCAAAGGCTGTACATTAAAAGATGGCTGAAAGCCTCAGTTCAACACGAAGATGGTTGTATAGAAGAACGGGATAAAGGTACACCGCAAGGAGGGGTGATTAGCCCATTACTGGCCAACCTGTTTCTGCACTATACCTTTGATCGATGGGTAGAACAAAACTGGGAAGACGTGCAGTTTGAACGATATGCAGATGATATTGTTTGCCACTGCAAGACAGAACAGGAAGCGATTAAGTTACAGTCGATTCTTACGAATCGGTTTAAAGACTGTGGACTCACGCTACACCCAGAGAAGACCAAAATCGTTTACTGTAAAAGCTGGATAAATCAGGCAAACTATGACCAGATAAGTTTTGACTTTCTAGGGTTCACTTTTCGCCCCAGATTAATCAAAACCCGAAAAGGCCCATACCGAGTTTGTTTTCTACCAGCAATCAGTCAAAAAGCAGCGAAGCGGATAAGAAGCTCAATCAACGAATAGCCCTGGCAGAAATGGCAGCAATGTGACGTCAAAGAAATAATACGATATAGTCACCAGAAGCTAAGCGGGTGGATGAATTATTATGGAGCCTACGGGAAAATGGTAATAGCCAATATCCTGTTTCACTTTGATAAGAAACTCAGTCGCTGGGCGCTGCACAAGTATAAAAAGGTCAGGACGTTGATCCAGGCAGCAAAGAGAGTCAATGCCTTCAGAAGAAGGAATAGACAATTATTAGCACACTGGAATAGAGCATGCTTAAAGGGTTGAATGATAAGAGCCGTATGAAGCGAGAGTTTCACGTACGGTTCTGTGAGAGGCTTGAGGGGAGGTTCCTCTTGCCTACTCGACCGCTTTTTGGGTCCGGTTATGGCAGGCGTTGAGGCTGTAGGAAAACTACAAATTAACCATATGGAGTGATAAAATAGTGAAAAAGGAAACGGAGTGATCAATGCCGAAATTCAAGCCTTATGATTACAATCAAGACGCCATGGTGGTTATCAACTACCAGGATCAACTTGTCCCCGGCACCTTCGAATACGCGGTCCATCATCTGATCGATAATAAGCTGGACCTTTCAGTGTTTTACCCAAAGTTTAAGAACGATGATGGCGGCCGTCCGGCGTACGATCCCGCAATCCTGCTCAAGATCATCCTGTTTGGCTATTCACGCGGTATTACCTCCAGTCGCAACCTCGAATGGCACTGCCAGCACAATATCCTGTTCAAAGCCCTGTCCTGCGATACCGTACCGCACTTCACCACAATTGCTGACTTCATCAGCAGTTGTAGCGGAGAGATTGGAAGCTTATTCGAACAAGTATTATTGATCTGCGATGAAGAAGGCCTACTCGGTCATGAACTGTTTGCCATCGATGGTTGTAAGATGCCCTCCAATGCCAGTAAAGAATGGTCCGGCACCTTCAAGGAACTGGAACATAAGCGAGAAAAAATCAAACGCCAGATCAAATATCACCTAGAAGAACACCAACGACTGGACAAGCACGAAAGCCTGGATGAAGAAAGAGAACAGCGCAGACAGCAGACCATCGACACCCTGAACAAAGCCCATGACAAGATCGACGACTTTTTAAAACATAACAGCCCAAGGATGGGCCAGGGCAAAAGACCCAAGGAAGTGAAAAGTAACATCACCGATAATGAATCCGCCAAGATGACCACCAGTAAAGGTACGATCCAGGGATACAATGGTGTAGCCGCTGTCGACAAAAAGCACCAGGTCATCATCGACGCTCAAGCGTTCGGAGAGGGGCAAGAGCAGCACACACTCAAACCGGTACTGGACACTATCGAAGAGCGATACCGGCGTTTAAAAATTCACAACGCCCTCTATGAAAGCAACATCATCGTCACCGCCGACACCGGTTTTGCCAACGAAGTCAATATGCAGTACCTGTACGATCAAAAGGTCAACGCTTATATACCGGACAAAGACTTCAGAAGTCGAGATCCCAACTTCCAGGATCAGAAAGACACATATGGTAAACGTCATCAAAATGATAAAAAGAAAGCCACAAAGCAAATAGCTGCGAGTGAGTTTAATTTTGATCCAGAATGTAGAACCTGTATCTGTCCAGCTGGCGAAAACATGTGGTTGAAAACGGATAAACTCGATAAGCTAGGGCACCATAAACTGCACTTTGAAGGACCTGTCAGTAAATGCCGAGTGTGTCATCTGAAAATATATTGCATGCGCAATCCAGAATCACCGAATGGAAAAAAAGGTCAAGGCAGGCAAGTCTCATTTATAATCGAGAAAGCCAAAAAGAAAGAAAGCTATACAGACTGGATGAAACACAGAGTCGATAGTGATAAAGGTAAACAGATATACAGTCATCGAATGTCGACGGTGGAGCCTGTGTTCGGTAATATGGGTAGCAACAAACGACTCAACCGGTTCAGTTTACGAGGCAAACAAAAGGTTCAGGGCCAATGGCAGTTATACTGTATGGTTCACAATATTGAGAAAATTATGAATTACGGAAAGATAGCGGCATAAAGGTAAGGAAAATAAGGTAAGAATCAAAATAAACCTACCTAATTGGGAGTCATTAAGAACACATAATAAAAGAACTAAAGAAATTTAGCGGTAGAAACTACTCGTTTACCTTTGGAGTTTTTCTACAGCCTCGTTAGCTATTTGAAAAGATATCAAATTTAACTTAAGAAGAATATTTTGAACTATACAATTAGCGTAAAAAGATCGGCAATAGACGGCGATTTAAAATTTACTGGCGGAGGAAAAAATATATCCGCTAAATGCTATTGGAATTCTACAAAAAAATTCCAGCTGGCACATACGTAGGTTGTTCCGCAACAACGATGGCAAGAAAAAAGAACTCCAAGGGGCTGCCTAGAGAAGCTGTATTCATTCCAAATGTCAAAGGTTATTCCGAAATATTTATTCATATGGGCAAGCCGCCGTATCAGCAGTGGTCTGATGGTTGTATTGTAATAGATGAATCCAAGATTATTGATATATATGGCGCCGTAAGACCTAAGAATGGACATAATGTAAAAGTAGTTATTACTGGTTAGAATAATGAAAACTATATCAATTATTCTTTTGCTGTTGTTAACAGGGTGCACAACATTAAGTGGAAGCAATCCCATTGATCAAGAAAAAGAAGACTATTTCGTAATTCTTTCCAGTATGCTTGGAATTAATGCAAATAGGTACACCTATACTGATAAAGATGGGAAAGAACACTCCGATCAACTTAGAGCATTTAAAGAGCTTGAAGAGATTTATATCCGAAACATTGAGCCTCAAATAGATGGTACATTTAGTCCAGAGCAAATCAAAGTTGCGATGTTCTTTTCTTTCTACGCTAAGAACCGTGGTTCAGGAGCGTTTTCTGAATATTTAGCATCGGATTTATTGCCAATATACCTAGATAATAAGGACAGTTTCTTGACATCAATGAGTGAATTGCCATTCATCATTCCATCTGTATGCGACCGAATGAATGCTTTTTTTGGTTTTGAAGGTAAAAATGCTTCAAAAAAGGAAAGCTTTATAAGAGATAATTTATCTAACTTTAAAAGTCAATTGACTAAGGAGCAAGTAGAAACTTGTCTTGCACAATTTGGCAAGTGAAAGCCTAACAATGGCCTGCTCGTGACGAGATAAATCCGAAATTTTGGGAGGATAAGAAATTATCTGAAATTAATTAATGTGGCAATGTTCGTGCCGCTTTGGAGAGAGCTACGGTGCTCACCTTTTACGCTGGTGTTCAGGCTGTAGAAAAATTAAGATGATACTTTAAAGAGTAATAAATGATTAATAATTCTGAACAAAATTCGATGCTACGTGAATATTTTTATGGCTACGCTCTAAAAGTACAGTTCTATGAGAGTAGAAGAGCGTCGTGAACCATGTTACTTTTTATGTTCTAATTTTTCTACACCCTGGTTAGAGGTATACATATATCAAACATCATTTTTTAAAGTATTTGTCATACATTGTTTTTTTATGTTTTATAGTAGGGTGGATGGTACTAATAATTGGAATTCCTGCTGCAAACTCAATTTTTGGCAGTGTAACTTTTGAGCAATACAGAACTCCAGTTGCAATGATAGCTACTTTGCTAGCGTTTATCTCTTCAGGTTTCTCATTAGTTATTGTTTTATATTGTTTTGTTCTTCTTATTAAAAGACGTTCTATGTCAGGCATAAGAGTACCAATAGTATTGTCGTTACCTATTGCACTTTTTACTATTATTGGATTCTTAACAGTCAATAATGTAACTCAAAGTAGATCAGGAGTTTCAGAAGCTATGAACTATTGTCAAGAGATTAAAAAAATAACTCAATCTAGCAAAGAATTTAAAAGCTGTGTTACTGATTATATGTCTACAAATAAAAAACCTCTAACAAGGTAACTCAAACCAGACCTGCGGCACTATGGTGCCACTTTTTTAACAGCCGGGCGCGGGCTGTTTAGTTAAACGTTAAATGTCTAAGCGTCTATGAGTGATAAGTACAAGAGAGAAGAGTTAGCTAAAGTTGCTAATTCAGAATTTCCTAAAAGAGGAGTTTTTTGTAAAAAATGCAAAACATGGATACCTCAATTTGAAGAACTAGATGAGGTTACTGAATCAAGAATAAAAATGCTAATTAACGAACAGAAACAAATAATGGCGATGCGTGAGTTAGAAGCTAAGGTTGGCTGTAATCCAAGGTGGTCAAAAATTTGGGTGTTGCATAAAGGCAAGCCGACACCAGAGTTTCCAGGTCCACCTTGCCCTTATTGTGGTGGTCAATTACGTACAAGCTTAGCTAAACAATGTCCACACTGTTATAAAGGTTTGCATAATGAATAAAACGACATTTAAGTGGCTCAAACGGATTCGCGCACCAGGGTGCCGCTCACGTTACCAATGGCGGCGTAAGCCGTTTAGCTGAGCGTTAGTTTAAAAATGGAAACCTCTGTAGACTTTAAATCGGAGTTATTCACACCATTTTTGCCAGAAGATTCACAAGTGAATCCTCACGTATATGGTGCTGAGCTAGCCTATTGGTTAAGTCAAAACCTTGCTAATAAAAAGATCATTACAACATATCCTAATAACGAAGACTGGGGATGGTTTCTGGAGTACTTTATTGATGATAATGAATACATGCTATGTTGCAGCAACTCTGATGAGGAAGGGAATGAATGGCGTTGTTTTCTAAGGGCACAGGCAAAGAGCCTTTTCGGTCGAAACAAAGCTCCAATAGAAAAAGCGGCAGCATTATTAAATGCGTTAAAAGATCTGCTTGAAGAAACTCCTGGAATCGACAATATAAGATGGAGTAATGACTATGATTTCTAACAAGGCACAAGAGAACGCCGCAACTACTTGACAAGCTCACCAAAAAGTTAAGAGGTTATTACAACTATTTTGGTGTTGTGGGCAATATGGGGAGTCTTTACCAGATCTACACCCATGTTGTAGATTTGCTGTACAAATTGTTAAATCGGCGAAGGAGTGCCCGGTATGGACTAACACTCCATCCGGACAAGAGCAAAATGATAAGCTTCCAACGGCCGGGCAAAGACACGGCCAATAGTGGGAATGGCACATTCGACTTCCTCGGATTTACCCACTACTGGGGGCAATCGAGACGTGGCAACTGGGTAATCAAGCGGCAGACCATGAGAAAGCGACAGGCGCGAGCCATACGCCACCTCTACGTGTATTGCCGCAACAACAAGCATGAACCGGTCAGGGAACAGTATGACAAGCTGTGCAGCAAGCTGCGAGGGCTGTATAACTACTACGGAATCATCTGTAATTATCGATCGTTGTTGATGCTGTATGAGCATGTACGAAGTTGCTGGCTTGGCCGGCGAACGCGGAACGGGTACATCAGTTGGAATAATTTCGAGGCATTTCTGAAAGAGTGGAAACTGCCTCGGCCCCGGATAATGGCAAAGGTTTAGCATGACTTGTCGGGTTCATAGTCATACGTTAGAGTGACGTCGAAGCTCTAATTACTAAGGAACCGGATGGTAATTCCGCGCTCCATTGCCAGCTGTGAGCTTGGCGGTTATGTTGCATGAGCTAGCGTAGGGGAAATTCTTAACATGGCTGAAATTACGTTGATACGACATGGCAAACCGGCATTCGAGCTAAAAGGAAAAGCTCGATCTAGTGATATTGAGATGATTATTAAAAAATATGATCTTTCAGGAATATCTGAAGCCCCGCCTGTATGTGCTAAAGAAATGGCAGTGACATGCAATGTGGCGGTGTGTAGTGATCTCAGTCGTTCCATTGAATCAGCCAGAGCACTTGGATTTAACAATATCCATAAAATTGATCCACTGTTTAGGGAAGTGGCTACACCACATTTTAAAAGTGGTTCGTTAAAAATGTCAGTTAGTGCCTGGGGTATTTTGCTAAGGTGTATGTCCGTTTTCGGATTTTCTCAACATGGCGAATCATTATCAATGGCAAAGAAACGAGCAAAAGTGGCAGCATCGGTCCTTATCGAGATATCCCATGCCTATGAAAGTGTATTGTTAGTAGGGCATAGTTTTATAAACTATTTCATAGCCAAAGAATTGCTATCAAGAAATTGGGTTGGCCCCTCAAAGCCTGGAGGCAGTTACTGGGAGTATGGGGTATACAAACATACTGCAACATAACCAGGAAATTTCACTCGGATGTCAAAAAGAGTCATTCGTACCTCACTATGCATTTTGCCTCCAGTGAATTGCGACGATTATGTTAATGAAGAGAAGTATCGTGAATATTCTTAGTATCTTATTTGTTTGTTTTCTAATGGTGTTTACCGCTACAAGTAATGCGGGGAGCATAATTAAATGTAAGGATAAATCCGGAAACACAGTGTTTACCCAAAACGCATCTAACTGTGAAAGTATTATTGAAGTTCGTTCGAACATTCTGGCATCAAAATCAAAGGTAGATAAAAATAAGGTAGATTATCGCTTTCCTGTGCGAACGTATATTTCAGAAAAGGAAAAATGGAATATATATGTGGAGCAGAGTATGAAGGAGGGTGATCAAGATTTATATACCTCATCTCTGGCGAAGTTGAATAAAACATTAGATTACGTATTTTCCGTTATGCCAAAAAACTCTAGAGAGGAGCTGTCTAAATTAAGGGTGTTTTTGTTATGGGGTGAGGCGTCGCCACTTGGAGGGCGTAAAAGTGGCATGAGTTATATAAGGAAAGGTGAGCCTGATAATTACAGCTACTTAGATAAACGTTGGGAGCATGCTCTAATAGTATATAGCGCCGAGAACCTGATGTATCTGAATGAGTTGTGGTCAAGAAAGGCCATTTTTCATGAACTATCGCACGCGTGGCATATCGTAAATTGGCCGGAAAGATACCCACAAATATTTGAGGCCTGGAAAAATGCCAGGAATGGACAGAAGTTTGTAGGGGTGCGTGATATCAATGGTAAAATGATTAATAGTGCTTACGCAAGAAAGAACCAGCTTGAGTATTTTGCAGAGTTATCAGCAATGTATTTCGTTGGAGGAAACTATTACCCATATGACAAAGAGGGGTTAAAGAAGTATGACCCAAAAGGATATAGAATGGTTGAAATGTTGTGGAATTGATACATTGACATAACAATAGGCTTGATAGGGGGCTGGTTGCTATATTGCTTCGCTCCTTACAACCGTCCGAAATCATGGGCGTTATATGGATAAAAAAAATATGAACCCTGTTATTAAGGTAGGTACAGATGAATTAAACTGGCTAGAGGTTTTAAAACTTCTTGATAATAAAAAAGAAATTTTAAAGACCAAAAAATCTATAGAAGCATGTCAAAAAGTCCAAACAGCATTTGAAAATAGCTATATCGTTATCAGTGTTTGGGTAGATCAAAATATGGTTGGTATCGTTCGAGCACTCTCAGATGGTATTAAACAATCAATTATCTATGATTTAAATGTTTCAGTAGAGTATCAAAATAATGGTTTGGGTCAGAAACTAATGGAAGCATTAATAGAGGAATTACCAAATGGACCAATAGTGCTATATTCAATTCCTGGGAAAGAAAAATATTATAAAAGATTTGGTTTTCAAATATTACTCACAGGTATGGCACTATTCCCTGACCCGGAAAATAGAGTTGAACAAGGATTTATAAAATAACATATAACCAGGCGTTTAAGTTCACTGCGCTTCGCTTGTGTGTCATGAAAAATGGTGAAAGCCTTTCATGCTGTATAAAAAAATGAGGGAAGGTCCCTCGGTTTCGGCGGCCAGAAGTTGGAGCCAAATCACCTGTAAGCTTCATTGGACTCGTTTCACTTGCGTTATGTAAACCATTAAGCATGGGTGCTATTGTCAGGAACTATGCATAGTACTAACCCTGGACATTATGTTCGGCATTAAGTTTTCACAAGCCGACCAGAAAAGTAACAAATCTCCAATTAATTATTTACGAAATTTTCGGTTGGGAATGCAAGCAACCTGTGCAAACATAGCGTTTTTTTTGGAGCAACCAAAATATGACCTACCGCGCACTGTGGTTTTTGCCACTGATCTTTGTATGTTCAGCTCATGCCGCTGATCTTGACAGCAATAAGCAGAAAATCAGTTACATCATGGGACTTCAAATCGCCAAGCAAATAAAATCTCAGGGTATGGATCTTGATTTTGATGCCTTTACTATGGCTGTCAAGGACTCATTGGCTGGCAAACCTCCAAAGCTTAATCAGGATGAAATTACTAGCACAGTTGAAGAATATCGACAGGAACTGGCTCGCGTAGAACAGGAGCGTGCTACGAAAGCGCTCGAAGAAGGTCGTAAATTTCTGCAAGCAAACAAATCCAGTGAGGGCGTGGTCGAGCTTCCGAGTGGTTTACAGTACAAAGTCATACAGGCTGGTTCCGGCAAGTCTCCCGGGGCTGATGACACGGTAGAAGTGAATTACCGCGGTACGTTGATCGACGGCACTGAGTTTGATAGTTCATACAAACGGGGTGAGAGCATTTCTTTCAAGGTCACGGGCGTTATCAAAGGCTGGACCGAAGCATTGCAATTGATGAAGGAAGGTGCGAAATGGCAATTATTCATCCCGTCAGACCTGGCTTATGGCCAGCGAGGTTCGGGTGGCTCAATAGGTCCTAATGCTACACTGATTTTTGATGTTGAACTAATCAAGGTCAAATAGGATAAACCCAAAAGCAATTCCTTAACCACGAAGCACACGAAGATAAAACTTTCATCAACCACTTCGTGTTCTTCGTGGTTAATTGTGAGGTCTTCAGATTTCTGTGACGTTTGATAATTTGGATGGATGGCTGGAAATGCAAAAGGCACTTAAATAACATAACTATCTAGCAACAGCTTTGGTTATAGCTTTTTCATCTATAACCGTTCAGGCACAATCTCTGGCAAATCTGTATCGCCAAAATCAATGCCCTCCTGTGATAACAACGTCGTTATCTGGCCTCTATGATGAATTTGATGCAGGAATAAATGCAAAATCAGATCACCAAATCTTTGAGCATGCTGTACACCTTTGGTATCCTGATATTTTAGAGTTGTGTCTAAATTATTTTCAGTCAATTCATTACACCATTCAATGAGGTTGCCATCCAGCTTTGCCCTTACTTTTGAGAAAGTGGGTAAATCACTAAATAGCATTGCGGTTAATCCCTCAGGCACTTCAAATCCTTCCAGTCTTCGCAACGATTGATAATTAGCTGGATGGGTTGCAAATCTCTTCATCCATAAAATATCACCCACCATAATATGGTTCAGACTGCCTATGACTGATTTGAAAAAAGCGCCTTTATCTTCGGCTAATGCAGATTGTGATAAATTTGCTGAAGCATCAATCAGGCGCTGATTCATTAGCTGATTGTATTTGGCCATCAAAAGCAGTTGTGTTTTTTCAGTCACTGGAAATCTCCTCTTTTATATTATTTGTTTTCATGTGGCCGCTGAAAGCTCCGCCATTTCTTCTGCTAGCTCCAGAAAATATGCCACAGCTGGAGGCGCTTCAGTCTGGTTACGTACACCCAGGTGGATGGTTTTCTGTATGCCTTCCTGCCCCAGGCGAATAGCAACCAGTTTTAACGGCTGCTGATACTGCTTTACCAGCCAGCCTGGCAGACAGGCCACCCCGCGACCACGGGCCACCAACTGCAACATGATTTCCGTTGCCTCCAGTGTTTTGTGCACTCTGGGTAGGCGGTGACTGGGTGACAGGAACTGACTATAGATGTCGAGGCGTTCACTGTCTACCGGGTAGGTATACAACGTTTGCTCGCTTAGGTCTTCCGCCTGTAGCCATTCTCGCCCCGCCAGGGCATGGTCGTGGGCCACAACCAGAACCAGTTCGTAATCAAATACAGGGATGAATTCTACGCCAGGTTTGAGTAGGGGGTCAGGGGTGATCAATACATCGATGTCGTGGTTATACAATGCCGCCATACCCCCAAACTGAAAGCGTTGTTTGACATCGACATCTATCCCCGGCCAACGCATCAGATAAGGTTCGGTCACTTTCAGTAACCACTGGTAACAGGGGTGGCATTCCATGCCTATGCGCAATTCACCTCTGCCGCCTTCAGCATACTGGGCTAATGTGGCATCGGCGCGCTGTAATTGCGGCAGTATGCGCCTGGCTTCATTCAGCAGATAGCGACCTGCCTGAGTCAATTGTAGATGCCGCCCCTCTTTCTGCCACAACGCGACTGCGCTTTGCTGTTCCAGCTTCTTCATGCTATGGCTCAACGCGGATTGCGTCAGATGCAATCGATTAGCGGCTGCTGTGAGGGAGCCATGTTCATCAATCAGGCACAGGATCTGTAAATGGATTCGCTCAATCATGAATATTATTAATAGATGTCTGAAAAATAACCATTATTCCTCATCAATTATGCCCCGTAAACTGCCTTCAACTTTTGACCCTCGAAGGAAATACTAATGATTACTACCCATTCTATCGGCTTTTCGCGTATTGGCGATCAACGACAACTCAAATTCGCGCTGGAAAGTTACTGGCGAGGCGACAGTGATGCTCAGGCTCTTGAAGACATTGGCGCTCAGTTGCGTCAACGTCACTGGCAATTGCAGGCTGACTGTGACTGGCTACCAGTTGGCGATTTCTCCTTTTATGATCATGTGCTCGACACTAGTCAGTTGCTTGGTAACCTGCCCGAGCGTATTACACAGGCTGAAGGTAGTGATCTGGAACTTTACTTTCTACAGGCACGTGGTCGTACTGCCGGCCAGACTGCTAGCTGCAGTACCCGTGCTGGTGTTATGACCAAATGGTTCGACACTAACTACCATTACATCGTGCCAGAAATCGATCAGCACACCCAGTTCAGTCTGCATCCTCAACGATTGATCGCACAGATTCATCAGGCAAAGGCACTGGGGCATGCGGTTAAACCGGTATTGATAGGCCCTCTGACTTATCTCTGGCTTAGCCGTACGCAGGATGAGAGCCATGCTCTGGATCTACTCGAACGTTTATTGCCGATTTACTCTGAGCTGTTCAATCTGTTAGCAGATGAAGGTGTTAAATGGCTGCAACTCGATGAACCTGTTCTGGTCACTGAGCTGGATCTTCGATGGCAGCAAGCGTTTGAGCAAACTTATCAGCTGCTGAAACAGGATCGGCTGAAGATTTTACTGACCACCTACTTTGGTGAACTGCGCGAAAATCTTCAACTGGCCTGTCACTTACCAGTGGCAGGTTTACATCTGGATGCGGTACGCGCTGCTCGTGAGGTTGAGGCTGTGATCGAGCAACTGCCGCAGCATAAAGTACTATCTCTCGGGGTAATTGATGGACGCAATATCTGGAAGACCGATCTGAATGCAAGGCTGGCATGGTTACGCCCCATCTATCGCAAATTGGGTGAGCGACTCTGGCTGGCACCATCCTGTTCTCTGTTACATGTTCCGCTAGACCTTGAGGTTGAATCTAAACTCGATGCAGAAGTAAAAAATTGGCTGGCGTTTGCCCGGCAGAAACTGCAGGAACTGCAATGCCTGGCCCAGGCGCTGGCCGTCGATATCCCTGATGGGACCTGTCAGCAGCAATTGGCAGAAAATGCCGCAGCCTGTGCACAGCGGCGTGCCTCGACCCGGGTACATCAGCTAGCAGTAAGTCAGCGTTTAGCAAACCTCACGCCGAGCATGTCTGAACGAAAACAACCATTCGACAAACGTCGGGCGCTACAGCAGGAATATCTTCAGTTGCCACCTTTGCCGACCACTACGATCGGTTCATTTCCACAGACCGCAGAAATTCGTCGAGTACGTCGCCAGTTCAAACAGGGGCAGTTATCGAGCGGTGACTATCAACAACTGATTGAACAAACAATTGCGCATGATATCCAGCAGCAGCTCGACGTGGGTCTGGATGTGCTGGTACACGGTGAAGCCGAACGCAATGACATGGTGGAATATTTTGCCGAGCATCTGGAGGGTTACGTGTTCAGCGCTAACGGTTGGGTACAGTCCTACGGTTCGCGCTGCGTTAAACCTCCAATACTGTTCGGTGATGTACAGCGACCTGCCGATATTACCGTAAGCTGGATAAAATATGCTCAATCGCTGACCAGTAAACCGGTTAAAGGCATGCTCACCGGACCGGTGACATTACTCAACTGGAGTTTTGTACGCGACGACCAGCCCCGTGCATTAAGCTGTCAGCAACTCGCTCTGGCCATGCGCGATGAAGTTTTAGCGCTGGAACAGGCGGGTGTAGCCATTATTCAAATTGACGAAGCGGCCCTGCGTGAAGGTCTGCCATTGCGTCAGTCTGACTGGGCAGGGTATCTGCAATGGGCGGTGGATGCTTTTCGTTTATGCGCCAATGGGGTGGCCGATCGCACACAGATTCATACCCATATGTGTTATTCACAGTTCAACGATATTTTAAGTGATATCGCGCGTATGGATGCCGACGTGATTACCATCGAGTCATCGCGCGCGAATATGACGCTTCTGCAGGCGTTTGAAAGCTTTACCTACCCGAATGATATCGGTCCGGGGGTATACGATATTCATTCGCCCAATGTGCCGACGGTCGAACACATCGTGCAGTTGATGGAACGAGCAGGCAGCCTAATTCCCTGGCAACGCTTATGGCTGAATCCAGATTGTGGCCTAAAGACCCGGCAATGGCAGGAAGTTAAACCCTCGTTACAGGCCCTGGTTGATGCGGCACATCAATTGCGTCAGCGCTATATGTCAGCTCAGCTGACACAGTCTGAGCTAGCCTGATAAGCTAACAAGCAATCGTGACATAAACAGCTGTCGTACTGTTTGGCCAGTACTTTGCGTCGGTTGGCCGACAGTACGACTTTACTGTAATGACACTGGTAATAATAACCCGGCAGCTCAATTACCATCACTGAGTTGGTACCAGTCAATAAGGCGCGTTTCCGTGATAACCAGTGCGAGTACACCAAATATCAACATTGAGGCCATTAATTAGGACGAGTATCAACAGGAAGTAACCAGGAAAGATGCGGACGCTAAGATTTAAGGATGCGTTTGAATCGGATCTTCATCTGCACTCACCTGACCTAATTTACCCCGCAGCTTTTTGATATGTGTATCCACCACACGCTCCAGGCTTTTTTGCGGCTGCAGCCAGGCCTGATCCATAATTTGTTCACGCGAAAAAACTCGCCCCGGTTGATGGAGTAGTGTCCTGAGTGTCTGGAATTTATACGTAAAAAAACCCTTGCTCATTATTCATGGTGCAAGAGATGTCAGAGTAAAAATGGATCAGACCATTCGTTTTGCAGAGAGCCTGAAATCACAAAATAAAAAAGTAGATTTATGGATTGTGAAAAATGAAGGGCATGTTATCGGCCGTTGGAATAACCGTTTAACCTATTTCAGAAAAATAGAAGATTTTCTCGCTCAATGTTTAGGAGGCAGAAGCGGAGGTTATGACTACTATCAGTTGGTGAACCTTTTTTCCCCATGATTTCCATCTAAACAGTTTATAGGCTGGCGCTAGAAGTATTACAGAATATATTTCATCAAGAAATTCACAATCACGAAGTTCACGAAGATAAAACTCCCTTTAACCCACTTCATGTTCTTCGAGCCCTTTGTGGTTAATCCTTTTTTAACCCAGCTACGCCTGACTCAACGCCCCGTATAAAGCAATACGTAAACGCTCAACGACACTTTCTCCGGTATTCGTTCCCGACAGAATTGCAAGCTCGACATCGGGTAATTGGGGCAATCCCTGATCGATGATTTTCAGATCTTCTTCCAGCCAACGTTCACTACGTACGCAAACCCCTAACCCGGCTCGTACTCCGGCACGTATTCCAGCAAGACTGGGGGTGGAAAGCACAATACGCCAGGGTCGACCAATGGCATCCAGTGCTGACAGAACAGAGTTGCGGAAGATGCACGGGCCGTTGGATAAAATAAGCGGAAGCGGTTCATCCGGGTTAATCACCAGTCCCGGTACTGACACCCATACCCTGCGTAGGCGTTCGATCACTTCGTTACCGGGTGCACCCTGTCCCGGCTCCTGAAACAATACCGCCAGATCAAGCTCACCTCGCTCAACCTCATGCTGCAAAGCCATATTGCTATCAACACGCATCTCAAGCTCTACATCGGGATGCAAGCGGGTGAAGCGTGCTAGTAAATCTGCCAGACCTCCATCGGCGACTTCCTGAGTTGAACCGAGGCGAACCCGTCCTCGCAGATGGGTTTGTTCCAGTGCCGAGAGTGCCTCATCATTCAGCGCCAGCAATCGCCGGGCATAACCAAGCATCAGCTCTCCACGTTCGGTTAATGTCACTCCTCGGGTATTTCGTCGCATCAGGCTCACACCCAGGCGTTCTTCCAGCCGCTTAAGCTGCTGGCTGACCGTGGATTGAGTGCTATTCAAACGGTTAGCGGCTCGGGTAAAACCGCCCCCATCAACTACCGCGACAAAGGAGCGTAATAATTCTGGACTCAGGTCTCTAGTATTCATATTTCGAATAGGTGTTATTCAATTAAATCGTTTCTCTAATAGATCATGTAAGACTACGCTGTTTATCTATTGAGTCAATAACAGGAGAAAGCCATATGCCCTATCTACATCTTCGTATCGCAGCAGCTGAATCATCAGCTCATACTGAAAGCATCGCCGCCTGTCTGCTAACCCATACTCGGGATATTCTCGGTAAAAATCCTGAGGTAACCGCAATCGATATCGAATACACCCGACCAAGACAGTGGTTTGTTGGTGGGACACCAGTCAGTGACAAGAAGCAAATTACATTTTTCCTGGACGTGAAAATCACCGAAGGCAGCAATACCAAGAAACAAAAAGCGCAATACATCAAAGCAGTATTTTCTGACATGCAGGATATACTTGGGGCTCTTACAGAAGCCAGTTATATCGTTCTGCATGATGTACGCGCCGATGCCTGGGGATTTCACGGGAGAACTCAAAAATCACGCTTAAAAGAGTCAAAAACACTCTGATTGGGAGAAATAAATATGTCTATTATCAAGCTCTATAACTTGCCACGTTCGGGCAATAGCTACAAGATACGGCTAATGCTGTCGATGCTGAAACTGGATTATGAAGCCATCCTCATCGATAGCAGCAGAGGTGAAACCCAGACCGATGAATTCAAGCAGATAAACCCCCGAGGTCAGATTCCAGTGTTAATTGATGTTGATGAAGTAATCTGGGATTCGATGGCAATACTGGTCTATCTGGCGCGGCGTTATGGCGGCAACCAGTGGCTACCTTCAGATGCGCTGGGTGAAGCTCGCGTGATGCAATGGCTTGCGGTCTCTGAAAATGAACTGCTATATGGACTGGCACGAGCGCGGGCAACATTGCTGTTCAAACGTCCATTTGATCTGGAGACCTGTTATTCCGATGCAAGGCCGGGGCTTGAGGCGATGCAACGGCAATTAACTCAGCAAGACTGGCTGGCAGCTGATCATCCGACGATTGCGGATATTGCCTGTTATCCTTATGTCAGGTTGGCGGATGAGGCGGAGTTCTCGTTGGAGCCATATGGGGCGGTATGTGATTGGGTGGAACGGGTTGAAACAATTCCGGGGTGGGTGCCGGTGTTGGATAGTTGACTCTGGATTCGGTCGCCTTTTACCTGAGGAAGCTTTTCGGGTTATTGCTTCACACGCCAATATCTCCTTGCTCCGTAATAACTCGCTTTTCGATACTTAATAGGGCGATGAAAAAAACGCAAAAACTCAGCTAGCCTAAAAATCGCGTGACGGTTTTTGGGGTGCTTATTTACATAGACTCCAGCGTATCCTGCACAATACTTTCATAGCCAGCCGTCAATTGATGGGGAAAGCTTATGACAACTGCCAAAGTAAGAGCTGAGTGATGCTAATTAGTCTGTTGCGATACTTGAGTAGCCTATGGCAGTTTACTGGTTCGGATCCTTGTCAGAAAATTGTAACCTGCCATTTTTATCCTTCCAGCTATATACTCTGGTTGGCTGAACCGGCTTTTTCTGTTCGCTTTGCGACGGCGCGGGATGCGCTGGAGCAGCCTCATCGGAAAAGACAATTCCGGCCAACTCCATCAGGCGTCCATTGCCGAGTAATGCTAGGGCATCCCCATTCTGCAACTGCTGGGTGAATTCTGGATCGTTGATAATCTCCTGCACCCGTCGGTTGTTTTTTACCCTCTGCGTACGCTGCCATATATCACTGAACTTAGCTGCAAGTTCTGCCTCACTGGCATCCGGGTTGGATGCATCACCATCCAGGCCTGCGCTTTGCGCCAATGTGCGCATGTCCTCGTTTTGCATTAATTGGCGGAATGCCGGCAGCGACTGAACCGCAGCGATATCGCCACTGTTCAGCACAGCCTGGTTGGCTGGGTCTTTGAGCAGTTCCTGTAGATCCGGGCTAGAGCTGAGTCGTTTCAGACGCTGTGTCATCGGCGCGGGCGACTCGATCAACGCAGTACTCAGACTGGCGATCTCGGGCTGTGTATCTGCCAGAGACAGGGCTATGCCCACAACTTTCCCGACAGCCTGATTGGCGAACCGCCCAATCAGCGAGCCCTGGATATCTGATAAAGCCTTATTGTTGGTCACAGCTATCCCATTCATTTCACGCACATAGTTCAAACCCCAGACCGCAACGATCGCAACCACTATGCCTGTGAGCAGGCCAACGGTCATACCACCGATAACAGAAACCTTTGATATCGATTTTTCCCGAGGCAACGTTTTCTCAACAATGGCGAACAGGATTCTGACCGCTATCAACGCTGAAAAAAACAGAATAACGCTAGCCAGAATGGTGGGCAGAAACCCCTGAAAACCGGTTTGATTCTCCAGATAACTGGCTGTGGGCCTGACAAAAAAGATGACCATAAAATATCCGGCAGCCAAAGCAAAGATCCTTGCCAGCGAGCGTAGCAAACCCTGTCTATACCCCCGGTAAACGAAAACTGTGATAACAAGTAGAAAAATAATAAGTGATAAATCCATGTTCAAGATACCGGTTCAGTAGGTCAGAAGCCGATCAGTCCAACAGGTTAAATATGCACCTGCTAAACATATTGCGGCAGTTATTATCGAGCTCAATATTATCAGGGACTTATTACGACGTCGAAATTTCTGCCTGCAAGTCGCAAAGAAGTACACCCCATCAATCCCTTGATTTCCAGAGAGCAGGACGCGGAAGCCTTGCCTATAGGGACATAGGTAAGGGGCGTGAGCAGGACGCGGAAGCCTTGCCTATAGGGACATAGGTAAGGGGCGTGAACAGGATGCTGTAGCATTGAAACTCCTTGATCTACAGCTTCATAAATGCACTACAACTTGTCCAACTGCGGAATCGAGGTTAAAAGGTATTTAAGCCCTGATAGTATCTAACCGTTTTTGAAAGAAGTGCTGAAATGCTAAGGTGTTAGAGATAAAATAAATGAATACTAAAAAGAGGTAGTGTGAAAATTGATCTTTTTAATGGGTAAATACCCAATATGAATACTATTGGGTTTACTGTAAATATTTCGGTGATCATATTTTTCAGAAACTTCTATAATGCAGAAGTTTCTGGAAAATCATAGATAATGAAAAAAATATCAGTGGGTAAAAAACTATATGGCCATGAAAGGAATAGAAGATTGGGCGATTAATACGAACGCCGGAACAATCACGCATAAATCCGGTACAGTATTCACCTTCGAGAGTGGTGAAATTGTTGATATCGATTTGAAGGGAGTGCCCACTAAAGAGTTGAGAATTCTTACAAATGAGGCAATTTTATTGTACGGTAAGAAGAAAACCGCCAGTACATCCTACACCAATGAATCAGGTGAGGTTAATACTGGAAATAGTAACCCCCGTCGTCCCCGACTATCCCTGTCTAAAAAAAGTTAATTGTAAAACCACATGGCCGTTAGTAAGCATTGAAGGTCAGAATGTGAACGGCTCCTTCCTGAAAGAGGTCGTTCCAGATTAATGAGAGCAGGTTTCTGGCGTGTAAAGACTATGTGAAAACAATTCCTCAATTTTCTATGATTACTGGTAATTGAGTCCTGGATAACCCAGATAAATTAACCCATGGTGGGGAATTTTTTGGCGGTATTATTTAGGAGCGAATTTACTCACGGCTTATGTATCTGGTCGACAATGCAAAGAGCATGGTCTTGTTACGTGATTCTCTCAATGCTATTGATAAGAAATTTATCTATATCATTGATTTGAATTGATTTATTACAAGCCCACCCTGATATTCTAAAACATAATAGCGTGGCAGCATGCCACGTTTATCAAACTGCCAGGTCACAAGTTATTGGTCCCACGGATTTTTCAGGCTATAGCTAAAAACGTCTTCATCGCTGAGCCGGGATTTTCCATAAATTCTCGGTCAACTGCGGAATCAAAGATTATCATTCTGTGACCCCTGTCACAACGACACCTGTCTTACTCTGACCCTGATATTAGTACTTATCTGGTCAAGCATTGCTTCGTATGCATCTGTCAGACAATTCCTGTAGAAGGGGGCAGAGTCAGTATTCTTTACAATGATACAGAAAGTATTGTCAATGCATTTTACAATATCCTGGTTTCTTGCAATTTTTGTCAGGAAGTCTATTGTATTTTAAGGAAAAAATCCTTATGGATCTGTTTTTGCATGCTTCTAAGGTGTACGAGTGGTTATGTGAGGTTGGTAGTTATGTTAAAAAAATATTTGATAGTTGTGGCAATGCTAGGTGGGTTAGGGTTTTCAATGCCTTCGTGGTCATTAATGATAAATTCTATTGAAGTTGGTTCTCTTGATACTATTAAAGGCGTAATCGTTGACTTAAATAAAGATCCCGGCGGATGTGGGACAGGTTCTGATCCAGCCATCGAAGAATGTTGGGCAGAAAGTGTTCTAGGTATGGATATAACTTATTCAGATAAGGAAGAGCCAGTTGATGTTATGTACAATGTTGACAAAACTATAGCGGCATTTGAATTACAAACAGGCCCTGGATATTACATTGTTAAAAATGCCAGAATCTGGGTTCTGATGGAAAATGAACTGTCTATTGACTACGGTGTTCTTGACCTTTCTGCGCTTTCTGCTGTGCTTTCTAGTTCTAAATATAGTATAAATTTAGGTGGAGATGAGCAGTTTACAATAAGCCATGTTACAGAATTTGATGGTTCCAGAGATATCCCTGAACCTTCGATTCTTGCCTTATTAGGTGCAGGCCTGTTGGGTTTAGGTTTTACCCTTCGCAGAAAGATAAGTTAATAGGCTTAAGCTGTTCACACTGAAGCCGCCTCAATTGAGGTGGCTTTTTTTGTGGGTGTCACCTTTTAAGTCTCGAAGGGAAAAATATAACCACAGATTAGGGCAGGACGCTCGTAATTAGAGCAACGCAGGAGCTGTTGCCAAGTACACGATGAGCACGAAGAATAATTATTTTTTCTCAGTGTTCTCTGTGTACTTCGTGGTTAAATTTTATTTAAAAACAAACCCATGATATGTTCATTTTTTAACTTTGACTGGAATCCAACCCTTGAATAAACCTGCTATTGCCTATGTTAGTCGGGCGGATAAAGATGAAAGAGAATCATGGATCCAGATTCTGGCTGAGGCCATGCCCGAAGAATTAATTGTCGATTTTTCGGAGCTCAATCCAGCCCAGCGTTCGCAATGTGAAATTGCCATTGTAGCTAATCCTGATCCGGCTGAGCTGAAACAGTTACCGGCATTGGAGTGGGTGCATAGCACCTGGGCAGGTGTTGAGCGTATGTTGCAGGAACTGGTTAATCCTCCTTTTAAAATCGTGCGATTGATAGATCCTCAACTTGCCGAAACCATGGCCGAGGCGGCTTTGGCCTGGACCCTTTATCTGCACCGGGATATGCCACGTTATGCACAACAGCAGTCAAAAAAACTCTGGCAACCGCTACCCTCTATTGAAGCATGTGCACGCCGGGTCGGTGTTCTGGGGCTGGGTGAACTCGGGCGTGGCGCTGCATTTCGATTGCGCGACAATGGGTTTGCCGTATCCGGCTGGAGTCGACGCCTTTACGATTTAAGCGGCATAACCAGCCTTAGTGGTTCAGAGGGGTTGCATCAATTGTTGAGCAGCAGCGATATTCTGCTGTGCCTGCTGCCATTGACTGTAGACACCACTGGTTTACTGAATGCTGAAACGCTTGGCCTGCTGCCAGCAGGTGCATCGATAATCAATTTTGCGCGTGGTCCTGTTATTGATGAGACAGCGTTGCTGGACGCGCTCAACAGTGGGGCCCTGGGGCATGCAGTGCTGGATGTGTTCAATATCGAACCTTTGCCCTCTAGTCATGCTTTCTGGGTGCATCCTGCTGTGACCGTACTACCGCATATCTCTGCACCTACCCATCCGTTGAGCGCTAGCCGTATAGTTGCGCAACATATCTCTGATTACCGGGCGGGGAGGGGGTTACCGCCATGTGTCGATCTGTTGCAAGGGTATTGATGCTAGTGCAGCATCCTAAGATGTTGATTTTAAAGCGGTTGAAGCGGTGTCGGTTTTTGGGTTAGAGCCGCTTAAGGCCCCTCTTAAACGTGGTTACATCTGGTTAAATCTTGTAATGAGTTGCTGTATAGACTAGTATCGTTATGGCTAATATTGGCTTTTTTAAAAGGATGTTGGTGAATGAAATTGTTTATTTGTTGGCGAATGAAAAATACAGCTAAGCCGAAGCAAGAGTAAAATGATGGGAATACGATTATGACTACATCTTTATTTGTTACCTTTGTTGTGGTTTCTGCACTGTTGGTCTTTGCAGGGCTTCAAATAATGTACTTAATTAGAAAAATTAAAATGCATAAGAAAGAGGCTCGTCTTCATAAAGCGGGCAGTTATCCTGCTGGCTCAGGCGTATCTCATGGTATGGTATTAAATAATGATAAAAATGGCGTGCTACGCGACTGGAAAAAATCGCCTTCCTGGTATAGCCGTTTAATTTAACTCAATAATTATAAGAACTACCTTTCAGGGAAGTTATGGAATATATTGGATGGATTCCATGTATCAATGGACATCTGGATTTTGGCTTAATGAAGCCTGGAATACAGGGAGGTTTCACCAATAAAAGCTCAAAAGATGAGCACGCAATAGAAATAAATACTTCCCTCTGCAAAAACTCCGACTCCCATCATCGTTACATCATATTGCAGTCAAAAGTCGACTGGAGAGACTCAGAAAAATTCCCCCCTGATGCTGGAAAATTTCGGGTTGTGGTTACCGCAGAAGTTAATGAGTCACACTCAATGGATGATCGCTGCCTCACAGGTAATATTCTAATCTATCCAGTTGAGGGAGAGCCCGTAGATAAAAAGCAAAGACATCAGATGAATGTGCACAGGCTATGTCATTCATTGCATGAGTGTTTAAAAATGCAAGCTAGTGAATGCGGGTTTCAGCAGAAATTTGCTCACTTAGTGGAAATAACCTCTGGCAGGAGCAGAGTTGATTTCCTCACCTATTTTTCTAGTTCCCTGAGCTTTAATATCCATCCAAATGGGATTATACGACTTCAATATAATGAAAAGAGCTCTGATCTGGATAGTGACTCATTATTCGTCATTGCGCGCCAGGCTTTCTATTATTTGAAGTATTCATTACATGTACATAAGCACCACATTGACGAGCAGGACTCATTAACCTCTATCACGCCAATTTATGAAGACAATAGTAGGTCTGAAACGGATGCGGCTGTTAGATTGATTTGTCAGCTCAAAAGAGAATTAACCTCAATAAAACGCATTCAAAATTTAGATAGTAGAGAGCATCCCACTAATAATGCACTTGGAATTATTGCCTATACCAGGTCATTTATTACCTCTCTTGAAGATGTGGGCATGATTGAGCAAAAAGTAGCTGTAAGAGAGCAGAGGCGGTTTGATCATCTCAGAGATTCATTTTCCGCACAAAATGCAAAGATGAGCAACGAAAAAAATAATTTAGAGCTGGTTAAATCCAAGTCTAAAGTCTGGTTGGGTTTTTTAGTATTATCAATCTGGGGCGCTATTAATTTTAACCTGAAAAGCGATAATTCCTTAAAAATTGAGATCAATGCTTACCAGTTTATGTTCATAATTTCTGGGGTGTTTCTAGCTGTATTTTTTGTATACCTTGCAATTAAAAGGTTTTATCTGGCGAGATATAATTCTGAAGCTGCTAAGAGTTTGTACGATATTTCATATTGGGCGCTTATGTTGAAAATATTAGTTCCTATAGCGCTTGCCATTGGGTTAATCACTCTGAAGTTCAATAAATTGCTGTGGTAATTCGGACGAATTGCTCTTTTTGTCAGGGACTATTGGGTTCTATACAAAGCTAATCCCCCTGAATTTTGTAGCTGAGTGACCCTAAGCCTGTTCCTGATTCTGCCATCCTGTAGACAGTGTGTCGTTAACAGGCAGTGATGTGTCGCTCGCCTGTTATTTTCATTTTCAAGATTGTTTCAGTATTTAACGCAGTAAATACTGAAATGGATCTGTTGCAAAATCATTCTGAGTTTTTTTAAAAACACGGCCATTGCGAGTACCCAAAGGGCATAAACTGCTCGGGGTAACCTATAGGGGCGTGCAGCGTTGAACAAATTTAGATTGCCGCGCTGCCGCTCGCGATGACACAGCATGATTTTACAACAGAGTCTTTAAAACTAATTACCTGTTTCGCTAAAACCTATCGAGGATTAACTGGAAATGGCTGCAACTCAACATACGAACCCTGAACAAGATATTGATATAGCGCGTAAGGCGAAAGTAAGGCCGATAGCTAAGATTGCGGCAAAGCTTGGCATTGCTAGTGAACACCTGCATCTGTATGGACCCGATAAAGCAAAAATATCCTTGCCGTTCATTCGTTCGTTACAGAAAGAGAAAGATGGAAAGCTGATATTAGTGGTAGGTATGACACCAACCAAAGCCGGTGAAGGTAAGACTACGACTTCGGTCGGCCTCAGCGATGCGCTAAGCAAGATAGGAAAAAAGACTGCGGTCTGTTTACGTGAACCCTCTCTAGGCCCCTGCTTTGGAATGAAGGGTGGTGCCGCCGGCGGTGGTTTTGCACAGGTGGTTCCGATGGAAGATATCAACCTGCATTTTACCGGTGACTTTCATGCCATAGGTGCAGCTAACAATTTGCTGGCAGCCATGATCGATAACCATATTTACTGGGGTAACGAGCAAAAGCTGGATTTTCGCCGTGTTACCTGGCGTCGTGTGGTGGATATGAATGACCGCGCACTACGTGAAATAACCAATGGCCTGGGTGCTGTGACCAATGGCTTTCCGCGCACCGATGGTTATGACATTACCGTGGCTTCTGAAGTTATGGCTATCTTTTGTCTGGCTAAGGATCTGGATGATCTACAGGAAAGGCTGGCTAATATTATTATCGGGCACCGACGCGATAAATCGCCTGTTTATGCGCGCGATATTAATGCTCAGGGCGCGATGACGGCATTGCTGAAGGATGCGTTGCAGCCTAATCTGGTGCAAACTATGGAAGGCACCCCTGCTTTTATTCATGGCGGCCCCTTTGCCAATATTGCTCATGGGTGTAACTCGGTGCTGGCCACCTCTACCGCATTAAAACTGGCTGATTATGTGGTCACTGAGGCAGGCTTTGGTGCTGATCTAGGCGGCGAGAAATTCTTTGATATTAAAATGCGAAAGTCTGGTTTAAAACCGGATGCCGCCGTCATCGTTGGCACCATCAGAGCGCTTAAAATGCATGGTGGATGCGATGAAGAACAGGTGAAAAGCGAGAATATTGGTGCCATGGTTAAAGGCTTTGATAACCTGGCCAGACATGTAGAAAACACACGCAAGTTTGGCGTTCCTGTTGTGGTTGCGATAAACAAGTTCAGTGCGGACACGGCGGCTGAGGTCAGTCTGCTGCGTCAATTATGTGCAGAAATTGGTGTTAAAGCATATATGTGTGACCACTGGGCTTTAGGTGGCAAAGGGGCGGTAGAGCTGGCAAAAAATGTTGTCGAAATGATAGATAACGAGCCTGCTAATTTTCATTATTTATATGAGGACGATATGCCTCTGATGGATAAGGTGCGTACCATCGCTCAGGAGCTGTATGGCGCTCAAGGTATCATAGCTGACCAGAAGGTAAGAGATGAATTTCATGCTTTACAGGAGGAAGGGTATGGGCATTTACCAGTCTGTATTGCCAAAACCCCTTTGTCCTTTTCAACCGATGCGGCATTGAAGAATGCGCCTAGCAACCACGTGGTTCCTATTCGTGAAATACGTCTTTCTAACGGCGCCGGATTTCTGGTGGTGATCTGTGGTGATGTGATGACTATGCCCGGCTTACCCAGGGTGCCAGCGGCTGAAAAGATACATGTGAATGAGGATGGGCGGATCGAGGGCCTGTTCTAGAACTGAGGAATGTATAGAGAGGGAGCATACATGATGGCAGGCAGAGATAAAGGTCAACAAAAGTTGACCTGTGAGTGCCTGTGCGGCAGCGTAAAATTTGAGCTGACAGCACCATTCAGAGAGATAGTGAGTTGCTACTGTTCAGAGTGCCGCAAAACCAGTGGTAACTTTGTCTCTGCTACGGCTGTCTGGGAAGAGCAGATACATTTCATAGAGCAGTGCGGTCTGGCCTGGTTTAGCACTGAGAAGGCGAGCAGAGGGTTTTGTCAGATCTGTGGTTCCAGTCTGCTATGGAAGCAACAACCGGAAAATGGAAGAGTGAGTGTGATGGCTGGTTGCCTGCCAGTGCGAACAGGGCTAAAGGTAAAAGCTCACATTTTTGTGGATGATAAAAGTGACTATCATGAAGTTGGTGCTAGTGCTCCTCAGTATAAACAGGATCTTATTAAAGAGGGTTAGCGCTTTATTCTTTTAAGTGGAGACTAGCCTGGCGTCGGCAGCGCCAGTTAGTCCAGGCTGTCATTCAAAAAACACCCACTGTGTCGCGTTTCAATCATATTTTGTCGCTGGTATGTCAGATCAATGTTCAAGCTGAATCTATTCTTGCAACTACTGTTGTACCTTATTACTGCGTCCTGATTGGTGGATAAATAAATGACTGATATCGATGATGACTACGATGATGAAGAAGAGCTGGATCTTTCTACATTACCTGATGATGAACTCGTGGAGCAGATGCACGATGACCTTTATAACGGATTAAAGGAAGAGGTTGCCGAAGGCACTGAAATCCTGCTCGAACGTGGTTGGGATGCCAATAAGGTGCTGAATGAAGCGCTGGTAGCGGGCATGACCATCGTTGGTATAGATTTTCGTGATGGCATCCTGTTCGTCCCTGAAGTACTGATGTCAGCTAACTCGAT
This sequence comes from Gammaproteobacteria bacterium, assembly GCA_050292965.1. Classification (GTDB taxonomy): domain Bacteria; phylum Pseudomonadota; class Gammaproteobacteria; genus JACNJF01. The sequence goes on from JBNKMF010000059.1 coordinate 26,676, forward strand.
GAAAGCAGGCATGGAAATCTTAAAGCCTTTGCTATCTGAATCAGAAGAGCCAAGAGCTGGCAAAATGGTCATAGGTACCGTCAAGGGTGACATTCATGACATCGGTAAGAATCTGGTGTGCATGATGATGGAAGGTGCAGGTTTTGAGGTTGTCGATCTGGGGATTAATATTCCGGTAGAAACCTATCTTGCGGCTCTGGAAGAACATAAGCCAGATATCCTGGGCATGTCAGCATTGTTAACCACTACCATGCCGTATATGAAAGTCGTTATAGATACCATGAAAGAAAAAGGCATACGCGAGGACTACATTGTACTGGTCGGTGGCGCGCCCTTGAATCAGGAGTTTGGTGATGCGGTAGGGGCTGATGCCTATTGCCGTGATGCTGCGGTGACTACGGATATCGCCAAACAGCTGATTTCAGAACGCCGAGCTGCGGCTTGAACTAAGTCATTATGCAATGAATAATCCGGCTCGAATTTTGGTGATTACCTGTGCTGCTATTGCCAATGAATTCAATGAAATCAGGAAATCGAGCCCATTTCTGAAAATTGATATGCAGGCCATTACTGCCGACCTGCATGTCACGCCAGAGAAAATTCCACAGGCTGTCGCAGACAGGATTGATCAGGCACGGGATGCTTATGGTACTATCTTTGTTGCATACGGTGACTGTGGCACCAGTGGAGCCTTAGACAAAGTGCTTGAGCAACGAGGGGTATCTCGTTTACCCGGTGCGCATTGTTATGATTTTCTGGCAGGTGAAAAGCAGTATGCACAGTTACAGGATGAAGAGCCTGGTACCTTTTATCTTACCGATTTTCTCGCACGCCATTTTCAACGTCTGGTGATAGGCTCTCTGGGGCTGGATAAACATCCTGAACTGTTACCTCTGTATTTTGGAAACTACACACGGCTGGTTTATCTGGCTCAAACTGATTCAAGCGAATTGACCGGGTTAGCCCAACAGGCAGCTGATTATCTCAATATACGTTTCGAACGTATTTTTACGGGTACTGGAGACATGTTGTCAGCATTTGAGCACGCCATGCATCAGGTTTCGCATGAGATAATACCGGAGATCAAATGGGCCAGCTAAAAATTGTCTACTGGTTTGATATACCGGGTCAGGTTGTTGTTAGAAATGGGCGTAAGAATTCTCGCCTACGTCTGTCATACCGCTTTGCAAATGCGATTGATCGAGCCTCTAACCGGATTAAAAAGAAGGGTGAAGATGCGCTGTTTGATCCATGGCATTCGATTGATCAGGACTTCGAAGGCGATATAAATGAACAGGCTGAACTACTGGTTAAAAGACTGGAGCAGGAATATACCGACGAAGTACTGGATAAACTCATTCGGGCAAGCGGTAAGGATCTGTCTCTGATTGTGAGTGAGAACGGTTGAAATCTCTATGTATCTAATTCGTAAATGGTCGGTATCTCAGTCGAGATTTCTGGAAGTTGTTTATAATATCTTTCAGCCAGTTATTGTCAAACTGCATCCACTGTGGAACTCAATTGGTTATGATCGCGCTGAAAAGCCCATAAGTTTTATTGAGAAAACAACAAAAGGGTTAATGTTCGACTGCCAGATGTGCGGTCAATGCATACTCAGTTCGACCGGGATGTCCTGCAGTATGAATTGTCCAAAGTCAATACGAAACGGCCCCTGCGGTGGTGTAAGATTGAATGGGAACTGTGAAGTTAAACCGGATATGCGCTGCGTCTGGGTTGAGGCCTGGCGTGGTAGTCAGAATATGCAGGACTCAGAAAAAATTAAACAAGTTCAACAGCCCGTTAATCATCTGCTGGTGAAAAAATCCTCCTGGTTAAGCGTTGTGAAATCAGAAATCGAAACTAAAAAGAAATGGCTTGATGATGTTCGGCAAAAACGATAATCCAGCGGCGAAGCCATTACCCGAAAAAGAGGGGTGTGTTTCTCGTGGCCGTCTTGAGCGCTTATTGCGGGCCGGGCATTTTACCGTAACCGCAGAGCTGGCCCCACCCGATTCAGCGCTGGCTGATGATGTTTATCAACGCGCGCAGATATTTGATGGTTTTGTTGATGGCATGAATGCAACCGATGGTTCAGGAGCCAATTGCCATATGTCCAGTATCGGCATGTGCGCCTTGTTGACTAATCTGGGTTATGCGCCGGTCATGCAAATCTCATGTCGCGATAGAAACCGTATTGCTATACAGGGTGATGTACTGGGCGCTGCGGCCATGGGTGTGGAAAATGTATTGTGCCTGAGTGGTGATGGCGTTCAGGTGGGAGACCATCCGGGAGCCAAGCCGGTATTTGATCTGGATAGTATCTCACTGCTGGAAACTATCCGTATCATGCGCGATGAGTCCCGTTATCTTAGTGGTCGTGCAATTACCTCGCCACCTAAAATGTTTCTCGGTGCAGCAGAAAATCCTTCTGCACCACCTATCGATTTTCGGCCTCATCGTCTGGCCAAAAAGATTGCTGCCGGTGCTGATTTTATACAAACGCAATATATCTTTGATGTGTCTCAATTTAAAGAGTTTATGGCAAAGTCCAGAGATCTTGGATTGTTGGAAAAATGTTTTATTTTGCCGGGTGTAGGCCCGCTTGCGTCTGCAAAAACAGCCAGCTGGATCAGTAAAAATGTACCGGGTATTCATATCCCGGAGAGCATTATCAAACGCCTGGAAGGTGCAGAAAATCAAAAGTTGGAAGGCCAGAAACTCTGCGTCGAACTTGTACAGCAACTGAGTGAAATAGAAGGTGTTTCCGGGGTTCACGTGATGGCTTATCGGCAGGAAGAAACAGTAAAAGATATTATTCAGCAGTCAGGGGTTTTAGGTGATCGGGTACCGTGGTATCCGGGGTGTGAGGATGATTCTCTTGTTATTCGTTCATAACGCCACCATCAAGTAGTATTTAATTTAGTAATCAAGAGGATTTTAAAATGACTGAAACTGTAATTAGTTCAGCAACTAAAGAGTTAGTGATTGGTTTTGATCGTCCGTTTGTCATTATCGGAGAGCGTATCAATCCTACTGGCCGTAAGATCATGGCTGAAGAAATGAAAAACGGTGATTACAGTCGCGTCGAATCAGATACTATCGCTCAGATTGAAGCGGGTGCGCATATGCTTGATGTAAATGCAGGCATTCCATTGGCAGATGAGCCACGTATTCTGGCAGAAGTATTACAGCTGGTGCAAAGCCTTACCGATGTCCCGCTAAGTATCGATTCTTCCATTATCGAAGCGCTGGAAGCAGGTCTTTCAGTGTATCAGGGTAAGGCTCTTGTTAACTCGGTAACCGGTGAAGAAGAGAATATGGAAAGAGTATTGCCACTGGTTAAAAAATATGGAGCCGCAGTAGTGGCAATATCCAATGATGAAACAGGTATCTCTGAAGATATTAATGTTAGATATGACGTTGCCAAGAAGATAGTAGAGCGAGCAGCGGATTACGGCATTCCCGCCTGTGATATTGTTGTGGACCCATTGGTTTTGCCGATAGGTGCGATCAATAATGCGGGCAAGGAAGTATTAAAACTGATCCACCGCCTACGCACTGAGCTGAAAGTGAATACGACCTGTGGAGCATCCAATATCAGTTTTGGGTTACCGAATCGTAATGGTTTTAATGGTGCTTTTATCAGCATGGCCATTCAGGCGGGAATGACTTCAGCCATTACCAACCCACTGCATGCTGAAGTGGTGAGTGCCAGTATGGGTGCGGATGTTATGTTAGGTAAAGACCCGGATTGTGCGCGCTGGATACAGAAATTTAGAGAACCGCCTGCAGAAGGAGCCAGAACCAGAGGTACCGGGCGTCGTGCTGGTGGTCGTAGACGTAGTAGTTAGTGCTTTATTGTTTTTAAGTACGCTTTACGAAGCGGTCATTGCGAGTAGCCAAAAAGGATATAAACTTCGCGAAGCAGAAGTGCTACATGGATGTAGCGTTCACGAAACTAAGGGAAGTAATTTGAAATAGTTTTAAAATTGTAATACCGCATAGATTGCCTCGCTAAAGCTCGCAATGACCAGTCGGATGATTTTGTTATAGAGTCTATATGAATAATAAAGAAGCCACCGTGTTATTTATGCCATCCGGAATACGCGGGCAGATTGATGTAGGCACAACCGTTCTTCAGGCGGCTCAACGTCTGGGGGTTGACCTGGAATCAGTTTGCGGAGGACAGGGTAAATGCCGACGCTGTCAGGTCCTGCCTCAGTTGGGTGAGTTTCCAAAACACAACATCGTATCGGCTGCCAGCCACCTGTCTGAATTAACCGATACCGAACACCATCATATTCATAAAAACTGGCTGCAACCGGGCAAACGACTGGCCTGTAATGCCCATATTCTTGGCGACCTGGTGATTGATGTACCTGAGTCAAGCCAGCAGCATAAACAACATATTGCCAAAGCCGTTACTGCCTATGATATTCAGGTTCAACCTGCGCTGCGTCTGTATGAGGTGACTTTGCCGGAACCGGATATGCAATCACCCATATCGGATAAGCGTCGTCTGCAAAATGAATTAAAGAACAAGTTTGATCTACCCATTATGGACTGTGAGTTATCGCAACTTGGTCTACTGCAAAAAACTTTAGAAAAATCTAACCGAAGCATTACAGTTGCGGTTTATCAGCATCAGAAAATCATAGCCATCTGGCCAGCTGAAAAAAAGATAGTTTATGGATTGGCGATTGATCTGGGTTCAACCACCATAGCTGCCCAATTATGCAATCTGGATACGGGTGAAGTGGTCGCTACAGCCGATATGATGAACCCACAAATTCGTTTTGGTGAAGACCTGATGAGTCGCGTGTCTTACATTATGATGAATGAAGGTGGTGAGCTTGAGTTAACCCGTGTCGTTCGCGAAGCATTAAATCAACTATGTAGTCGCGCCGCCAAATCAGCTGGCATACAGCTGGATGAGATAATGGATGTGACTGTGGTCGCTAACCCGATAATGCATCATATCCTGTTGGGCCTGGATCCCACCCCGCTAGGCAGCGCGCCTTTTACGTTGGTGACTGATCAGATGGTGGTTGTCCGTGCAAGGGAGATTGATATTCATCTGCATGCTGAATCCAGAGTTTGTGTTTTACCCTGTATTGCAGGTCACATCGGGGCAGACACGGCTGGCGTCATCCTGGCAGAGCGCCCTGACCTGGCAGAGGAAAATGTATTGTTGGTTGATGTAGGCACTAATGCTGAAATTGTATTGGGCAATAAACACCGATTGCTTGCTGCCTCAAGCCCCACGGGGCCGGCATTTGAAGGTGCGCAAATAAGCTCCGGTCAACGTGCCGCACCGGG
>JBNKMF010000060.1:0-31481 GCA_050292965.1 Gammaproteobacteria bacterium
GTCGCTTCCGATGCATTGATGAGCCAGACACTCGCTGGGGTTAACGCTGGACTGGTGATTGCAGTCGCCGATGACGTAGGTCTTTCCTCTTCGCAAAACGAGCAGGATTCACGCTACTGGGGACGCTTTGCGCATGTGCCGATACTGGAGCCCTGTGACTCGCAGGAAGCCTACGAAATGTGTGCCTCAGCATTCGAGATTTCTGAGCAATTCGATACGCCTGTTATCCTGCGCCTGACCACTCGCATCTGTCATGTAAAAGGCGTTGTCGTCGCCAGTGGAGAGCGTTGGCAACGCAGCGAAGAAAAAAGCTTCGAATACACACCCAACAAATACGTGATGACACCGGCTAATGCACGCGGGCGCATTCCATTGATGTTCGAACGTGACAATCAACTTGCCAGTTACAGCGCAACGAGTAAGTTAAACTACGCGCTGGAGGGCAGTGATAAACGCATTGGTTTTATCACCTCAGGGCCGACCTTTTTACATGTACAGGAAGCATTCCCCGATGCACCCGTTTACAAGCTAGGGATGAGTTACCCGGCACCAATGGAAAAGCTGCGTGAATTTGCTGCTGTTGTGGAAAAACTGATCATAGTGGAAGAAATCGAACCACTACTGGAAACTGAAATGAAAGCCGCAGGCATCGATGTGATCGGCAAACATCTGCTACCGAAGTTTGGTGAATTATCGCCCCAGGTTTTACTGCCAGCCATCAATCCCTTGCTGGGCCGAGCCGATATTAAAGTCCAGCCCGAGACCCAGAATGTCACAGTAAAACTCGATGTGAGCAAAACAGGTGCTGAGATATTCCCACGCCCACCCACCATGTGCGTGGCCTGTCCTCATCTGGGTATCTACTACACCCTGTCGCATATTCGAAATAAAATTATCTCCGGGGATATTGGCTGCTACACACTGGGTGCCGGTCATCCGTGGAATTCTCTGGATACCTGCATTTGCATGGGTGCCTCCATGGGCGTAGCCCATGGACTGGATAAGGGTCGCACTGAAACCGATGCCAACAAAAGCATTATTGCAGTCATCGGTGACTCAACCTTTATGCATATGGGCATGCAGGGCCTGCTCGATATCGCCTATAATGGGGGCAACGTCACTGTACTATTGCTGGACAATCGCGCTGTTGGAATGACCGGTGGACAGGAAAACCCGGGCACAGGGCACGACATACATGGCAATGAAACCCCTAGAGTCGATTTTCGTAAACTCACTGAAGCTATTGGCATCAAGCCAGAACGTATTCACGAGGTTAATCCCTACGAATTACCCACTTTATTTAAGGCCCTGCGCACTGAAACCAAAATAAATGAAGCTTCGGTTATTATCACCAATCAGCCCTGTGTACTGGTCGATTACTATGCGACCAAGGCTCCCTATGAAGTTAAAGAGGATGTCTGTACCGGCTGCACCAACTGCCTGGATGTCGGTTGCCCGGCAATCAGCGTAACCCGTCGCGAAACCGTAATGAAACCCAATGGTAAGGAAAAAGAGCTCGCGTTCGTCAGCATAGATAGCCAGGCATGTACCGGCTGCGAACTTTGCCTGAAAACCTGTGGCCCGAATGCCATTCTACCAGTCGCTGATTTTTCCAGAGGTTAACTATGAAGACAGCAAACTCTATCACCAATATCCTGGTCGCCGGCATTGGTGGACAGGGGGTAATGACCGCTGCCGAAATCTTATCGCAAACCGCGCTGTCACTCGGTTACGATGTGAAAAAAACCGAAGTCGCTGGTATGGCCCAACGTGGTGGCATAGTAACCTCTCATGTGCGTTTTGGTGATAAGGTTCTATCACCGGCCATCCCGCATGGAGAAGCAGACATTCTGGTAGGTTTTGAACCAGCCGAAGCATTACGCTGGATGCAGGAACTAAAGCCCGATGGTGTCGCCATGGTTAATCTTGACCCACAAAAGCCCCCGATAGTCAGCATCGGCCTGTTTGATTACCCCGAAAACCCGGTAGCACAAATGCAGGCCAATGGTGTCAAGGTATTCCCCTTCGAAGCCGGAAAAATTGCACGTGATCTGGGTAACTTTCGTCTGGTCAATAGTGTTATGCTAGGCGCTATTTCCAGTTACCTGCCTTTCGATAGCGACATTCTGAAAAATTCTATCCTGGATCGTTTCCGTAAGAGCAAGCCAAAGCTGGTTGATATCAATAAACTGGCATTTGATCGTGGCAGAGAATCTGTTGCTCAGGCCTGAACACTACAGGAATACTTTCATGCGTTTTAACATATTAAGATTTAGCAAAGGAGCCGGGCTCTCCTTCCTGTTAATGCTGACAACCCTACAGACAGCACAGGCAAAGAGTCCGGTATGGAAGGTTGAAAATGGCAAAAACATTACCTATCTGGCTGGTACCATACACGTGTTACGCAGCTCGGATTATCCACTACCCGCTGCTTTTGAACAGGCCTATAAGCACTCTCAAATTGTCACCTTTGAAGTCGATATCGCGCAAAGTCAGAGTGCGGAATTTAACCAGGCCATGCTAAAAACAGCTTTATTGCCAGAGGGCAAAACATTACATGATTATATCAATGATGAGACCTATCAATTAGTACTCGATTATCTAAAAAGTAACCATCTAACCATCCAGCAGTTCAGCGGATTAAAACCATCCATGCTCGCAATCACCTTAACCATGCTGGAGCTGCAGAAAATGGGTGTAGGCGGACAAGGTGTTGATGAACACTTTTATGCCCGCGCCAGCAAAGATGGTAAAACACTACAGGCACTGGAAAGCATCCAGCAACAGATTGATTTTATCGCCCAGATGGGTGCAGGCGTAGAAGATGAAATGATCCGTCAGACACTGGCCGATATCGCCACACTGCAAACTGAGTTTGATAGCATGACTAAAAGCTGGCGCAACGGTGATCGTAAACAGCTGGAAGAGCTTTTTGTAAAACCCATGCGCAAACAGTTTGAACCTATGTACCAACAATTGCTGGTACATAGAAACCAGAGCTGGATGCCAAAAATCAAGCAGTACCTGCAAACTCCTGCCACAGAATTCGTCATGGTCGGCAGTGCTCATTTGATCGGACCAGACGGACTACTGCGACAACTCAGGAAATCAGGCTATCGAATCACTCAGCTTGATTGATGAACAACCTGCTGACCTACCTGAAGCTACTGGGTGCGGTACTAGCCTGGGGCGGCACCTTTATTGCTGCCAAGTATGCGGTTATCGATGCCTCGATTGAAATCAGCGCCCTGCTCCGATTTAGCGAAGCCTCGCTTGTTTTACTGCTGATACTCAAACTGCAACTGGGTAGATTACCCCGATTAAATGCTCAGCAACTCTATTATATCGTGCTACTCGGACTCACCGGCGTATCCCTGTACAACCTGTTTTTCTTTTTCGGCCTGCAAACCGTAGAAGCAGGTCGGGGCGCTTTAATCATTACCTCCAACCCACTATGGGTGGCATTGGGTTCGGTATGGTTTTTTCGCCAGCGTTTTGGCTGGATTAATATCCTTGGTTTTCTGATCTGTAGCCTGGGCGTCGCAATAGTGTTATCCCGAGGACATCTGGCCATACTGTTTTCACAGGGCGTAGCACTGGGTGAGCTTTCATTGCTCGGCTGTGCATTATCGTGGGCTGCCTATACCCTGATCGGCAAGAAACTGATGAACTCATCCAGCCCGCTGCAACCGCTGGCGCTGGTAACCTATTCCTGCGTCAGCGGCAGCCTGTTATTACTGCTATGGATTGTAATATCCGGTCACCCACTGCGTATCCATAACACCATTAATCTGTGGACCTCTATCTCCTACCTGTCACTGCTCGGTACCGTCGCGGGATTTGTCTGGTTTTTTCAGGGCGTGCAGAAGATCGGTGCTGCACAGGCGGCGGTATTTGTATTCTTCGTACCGGTTAGCGCAATACTACTCGGATTCCTGATCTTGAATGAGGCAATTACCCTATCCCTGTTTATCGGTGCGGTACTCATTATTGGCGGGGTTGCGATGGTGAATAAACCGGTTCGAATCCCTGCTCATTGATAATCGTTATGTCCTGATGACTGCTATTTCAACCTGGAATCCGCAGTTGGACGAGTTGAAGTGCGCGTTTGCGGTGGTGTCGTGGGTGAATTCGGTGACAACATGGACTGGTCTTCAGGGATGACATCGCAAACCATCAAAAACCAGTAGTCACATATCACCACGGATATCGAGTCTCGACAGGGGCCACACCCAGGCTATTTCGCCTGACAGGATAATATTTTCATCGCGTTAATATGCCATTCACACCAGCTGGATGCGACTCATCTCATACTACTGTTACACGGCTTTCGACCTGTATAGAGTGTATCTATCGATACTTCCATGGCTAGCATATGTTACGCACACTGCTACTGATTCTGCTCCTGGCACCAAGCTTTACATCACATGCCGATGAAGCGCACTACAGCGTGTCACCATCTCCGGTCATCGGACACGACCCTACTTACGGCTGGTTGCTGGGTGGAGCACTGTTCGTTTATCCAAACAAACAGCTTACCAACAACCCGGCTAACCGCTACTTCGACCTGATGGCCGTACACATCGACGAACCGTCGTGGATGCTGCGCTCAAACTACCGGCAACAAGGAATAATCGGTGATGCCGACCTTTCCATCGAAGCGACTTATTCCGACTTCAACAATTCCTGGTTCGGCGACAGTGGCGACACCCCATCGGAGCCATTGTATATCCTGCAACAACGCTCCAGTAGCTTGCGCCCAGAACTCTCATTTTCGATTGATACACATACCCGATGGTCAATCTTTGCCGATCATCGTGAACGCAGCGAGCAGGCAGTACAGGACTATCCCAATCTGCATCTGTTTGCCGACCAACGCGCGACCGCATTCGGCGCTGGACTGCAAAGCGACAACCGCAATGACCCCTTCTCTCCAGATCAGGGCCATTCCTCGTTCTTGAATCTATCCCGGATCGGTTCCGGGCAAAACAATATCGACGATGCGCAAACAGTCTGGCAACTCGAAGCGCAATGGAGCCAGTACGCACGACTCACTAGCGACCTGGTCTGGGCTGGTCGTATTGCCGCTGCATTCAGCGATGGTGAACCCGGCTACCTGTTCCGCTACAGCCTGGGTGGTGCTGAAAAATTACGCGGCCTTGAATCCAATCGCCTGCGCGGTAAACGTTACTGGCTGCTGCAAAACGAGTTGCGCTTCCCACTCTGGCACATACTATCAGGCGCCGCTTTCATCGAAAGCGGCGCCACCGGCGAAACAGGTTTTGATCCGGCAGTTAACACAGCCGGGTTAGGTCTGCGTTTCGCCCTGCCACCGGACCAGCGCATCCTGCTGCGCCTGGACTTCGCCCGCACCCAGGGAGAGAACACCCTGGTCTATCTCGACTTTGGACATGCCTTTTAGGAGAAACACTATGTCACCCTTTGCTATTATCTCATTGACCCTGCTGTGCCTGCTTGCTCCGCTATTGGCGCAGGCCATTACACCTGGCGAGCTGCAGCAGATTCGCGACGATTTTCAGATTGGCCGCAAGGATGAAGACATGAATATCAGAACGCTAGAACGTCTGCAACAGGCTCTGGAACAGGAACCAGATCACCCGGTACTGCTCGCCTATCTGGGCAGTAGCGAAGCCATTCGCGGCGGATTTGCCTGGCTACCCTGGAAAAAGCTGGGCTATGTCAACGACGGTATCGCGCATATGCAGCGCGCACTACGCCAGGCCGAGAAGAGCAACACAGGGAAATACCCCGCTATGGTGTCGCCACTGGATGAGGTACGCCTGATCCTCGCCACTACTTATCTGGAGCTACCGTCGATGTTCGAAACCGAAACCGAGGGGCGCCGGCTACTCGATCAATTACTCGCCTCGGCAACCGACAGTAAGTGGCCGGACGACTTCCGTAGCCAGGTACTGGAACTGGCGAAAACCACGGAGCAACAACCATGAGCACCTTTATCGACCTGCGCGGCATAGACAAGAGCTATCATCTGGGCGAAACCTCGGTACACGCGCTGAACAATCTCGATCTGACGCTGGAGCATGGAGAATTTATCGCCCTGTCCGGCCCCTCCGGCAGCGGCAAGAGTACCCTGCTCAATATCTGCGGTCTGCTCGACCGGCCAGATAAAGGCAGTTACCTGATCGATGGCAGGAATACCGCCCAGCTCAAGGCCGCTGAACAGACCCGCCTGCGACGTGAACAGATCGGTTTCGTATTCCAGAATTTTAACCTGGTACCGGTGATGAACGCGCGTGAAAACATCGAGTATCCGCTGTTGTTGAACGATGTATGCACCGCCGATAGACGCGCACAGGTCGATACGATGCTGGCACAGGTGGGACTGGAGCCCTACGCGAAGCACCTGCCGGATAAACTCTCCGGCGGCCAGCGCCAACGTGTTGCCATCGCCCGCGCGCTGGTCAAACGCCCCAATCTGGTGATAGCCGACGAACCTACCGCCAACCTCGATACCGCGACTGCCACCCTCATCATCGACCTGATGCATCAGCTCGGGCGCGAACAGGGGGCCACCTTTTTAATTGCCACCCACGACGAACGCATGTCCGCTCGTTGTGACCGCGTGGTACAACTGATCGATGGAGCCATATCATGAAATGGTTATACTTTGCCTGGAAGAATGTATTCCGTAATAAACGTCGCACTTTGATTACCCTGATCCTCGCGTCTATCGGTACCGCTGCGGTATTGATGGCCTCTGGATTCGCGCTCTATACCTACGATTCGCTGAAACAGATGGCCGCACGTGAGAGCGGCCATGTGGTACTGGCCAATGGTGATTACTTCGACAAGGATGAGGAAACACCGCTGCAATACGGCCTTTCCAATAGCCAGAGCCTGATTGACCATCTGCTGGATGATCCACGCGTCTCCATGGTGCTGCCGCGACTATCCTTTTCCGGTTTGATCTCCAATGGTGAAAAGTCGGCCATTTATATCGGCAAGGGCGTCGACCCGAAGGGAGAGTTCATTATTAACGGTGCCCTGACCCAGCTCGAACAGGGGCGCGCGATACGTCATGGCAAGCCAAGTGAGATACCGGAAGTGATGCTAGGCAAGGATCTGGCGAAAAGCCTGAAGGCCGAACCGGGCGACACACTAACCCTGCTCGCCACCACAGCAGATGGCATACTCAATGCACTCGACGTGCAGGTGGTCGGCACCTATGCCACCGGCGTACCAGACTATGACGCACGCGCGCTGATGACCGATATCGCCACTGCACAGGAATTACTGGTTAGCAACAGGGTCAGCACCCTGTCGGTGTATTTGTTCGATCTGGAAAGCGCGGCCAGCTTTCGCGACGAACTCGCCGCTCTTTGGCCCGAGCAGTCGTATAAGCTGTGGTCAGATCTTGCCTATTTCTACCATAGTGTGCACCAGCTGTACGACCGTATCTTCGGCATGCTGGGGATGATCATCGTGGTGATGGTGTTCTTCGCGATTACCAATGCCGTTTCCACCAGCGTTGTGGAGCGTACACGTGAAATAGGCACCCTGGCTGCGCTTGGCACGACACCGGCCCGCCTGATACAGAGCTTTGCGATGGAAGCCGGCATCATCGGCACGCTAGCTGCGCTCATCGGTGCAGCCATCGCCGCTGGTGTCACCTTGCTGCTGTATGTGGTTCCAGTCATGATGCCTCCACCACCGGGACGTAGTGTGGGTTATCCGCTGTATCTGTATTTCGACCCCTGGGTATACATCCAGGTGGTACTACTGATCATCGCTATCTCGATTCTCGCTGCCTGGATCACCGCCCGACGCGGTGCAAATATTCCCATCGTGGAGGCATTACAACATGTTTAAGCAACTGCTTACGACTGCATTTTCTACCCTGTTCATTACGCTGGTATTAAACAGTCCGGCAGGCGCGGATGAATCCATCCAGGCGATGCTAAAACGCGCCGACGCCTATCGCCTCAGTAACAATACCTCGCGCGTTGAAATCACCGTGCGTCTGTTCCGTAACGATAAACTGTACAAGGAAAAACCCTACACCGTTTACCTCAAACCGCAACATCGCTCTCTGGTGCTATTCCGAGCTGCAGGCGAGCTGGGGCAAAAGGTATTAATGCTGGATAAGAATTTCTGGATGCTGATGCCTGGCACGCGTCGTCCGATCCGCATCACCCCGATGCAAAAGCTTCTCGGCGAAGCCTCCACCGGCGATGTTTCGACCCTGACCTGGAGCGAGGACTACAACGGTACGCTGCTGGATGCTGCGTATCAGGGCGAGCACTGTCCTGCCACCTGTACCCTGCTCGAACTCAACGCTGCACGCCCGGGTACCTCATACCAACGCATCGAACTTTGGCTCGATAGTGAGGATGTACCTCTGTACGCACGCCTGTATCTGAAATCGGGTCGGCTGGCCAAGGAAGCCGCCTACACACTGGGCGATGATCAGGGGCTTCGACGCATCACGACTATGACTCTGTACGACAGCATCAATACCAACCGCCGTACCGAAGTTACTTACCGCAAGATAGAACCGACCGATATCCCGGACAAATACTTCAACCCTGTGTTCCTGCTGCGCGAGAATCTGGAGGACTGGTGATCACGCCGTACCCCACGATGCTGCTTCAGCAGGCAGACGATAAATCACCACTGCTGCTGGCGCTTGCAAATGGAATTGTAGCGACCACTCTGTGGCTTGTTACCATTTTTGCCTTACCGGCTTCGGCCCAGACCAGCAGTGGATTCACCCTGTGGCAAAGTAGCTCGACACTGCCCGATGACCGCCTGTTCTCGCTACCTTCGGAGTGGCAGACTGTTCCTTCTGAAAGTCTGGATGCTGACCTGTGGCTGCGCTGGCAGGATCATGGTCTGGTATTCGAAGGCGCGCTACTCGGCCAGCAGACACAGCCCGACGGGAGCACCCTGCAGCGTGCTCGTATCAACGAACTCTATACCGACTTCTCCGCTTATGGCCTCGAGTTTACGCTGGGGAAAAAGGTCATCGGTTCTGGCATTGGTTACGGCTACAGGCCGCTCGACCTGATCCAGGGTGAAAACCGCCGCAGCCTGAACAACACACGTCTGCAAGGTGTGCCACTGCTGCGCATCGAATCCATCGACGCCGACTCGGCGCTTTCCCTCACCTGGTTTAACCAGCTGCAGGTGGATGAACACGGTATCGAACCGGATGATCAGCAGCTACTGTTGCGCCACTACCGCTACTGGGGGGATGTGGAAACCGAATGGCTGCTATATCACCACCAGCAACTCGGCGCCGCCCTCGGTGGTGGATTCACTCGAGTCAGTGGCGACGCTCTGGAATGGCACGGTGCATTGCTGCTACGCGAGCGCTTATCACGTCCAAGCCTTGCATTGCCTGCTGGATCAGGCCCGCTGGCGAGTGCCCCCCCCTGGGGTAGCGAAACCATACATGGGGATGGCAGTGCACTGCTCGGCCTGAGCTGGAGCCATGCCTCCGGTTTCAACCTGATAGCCGAATGGTGGCACGATGCAAGCGCTCTGAGCCGCGACGACTGGAAACGACTGTTCGAGCTCGGAGCAGCACAGCGTGCATTGCTTGGGTTGGCAGCAGATAACACTGTGTACGGCAACCTTGCCTGGGATAGCCAGGCCTTCCAGCCCCATGCGCTATTACAGGAAAACATGATGCTACATCTGTCATGGGACAATGATCGCATTGATCCGGCATTCGACCTGCTTGTCACCCCGCAGGACCAGGGCTATGTCGCCACACTCAGTGCTGCCTGGGAAATCCGTCAGGGGCTAGAGCTGTCTGGTGGTGTGCGCATGTTCGGAGGGCCAGATGATTCCGCCTATGCCCAGTTACCGATTTCTACAACAGGGTATCTGCAATTACGCGGCGAAATGTTATGGTAGACATATGAATACCTTTACCTCAGCCCGCACACCTTTTCACCTCAGTTTCTTCGGACAACTCCTGCTGGTGTTGCTATTCAACACTACAATCGCGCTACTGATTGTACTGTTGCAAGGTACTTCAAATTTCTGGCTCTCCTTCCGTCTCTCACTGGTGTACGCACAATCCATCGGACTCAGTATATTTCTACTGATACATCTGTTTGGTCACCGTCACAGGCATGGCCCAAACCTGCTTGAGTTTATCGCCGGCATCGTACTCGGTTCAATCGCCGGCAGCCTGATAGGTGACTTTCTGGCTGGTTCACAACCCTCCCTGTTAAACGACCCACATGTATTAGGGGTCAATGTTATACTGGGTATAGTGTTCGGCACAGTTATCGGGCATTTTTTCTTCGCCAGCTACCGTATCGCACAGGGTAAGCTTGAATTACAGGATCAGGAAAACCACCAGCTAACGGCGCAAAAGCAATTAACCGAAACCCGGCTACGCCTGTTGCAGGCTCAGATTGAACCCCATTTCCTGTTCAATACCTTATCCAACATCCATAGCCTGATCGAAACCGACCCAACACAGGCCGCTACCGTACTGGAGTCACTTAGCGATTATCTGCGCGTATCACTGCGGCGCAGTCGCGAAGGAGATACCACTCTGGGCGATGAACTGGCACTGATCGAAGCCTACCTGTCGATTCAACGTGCACGCATGGGTACACGACTGAACTGTCGTATCGAGGTTGCAGACGAGCTGCGCAGCCTGCCCTGCCCGCCAATGCTGGTTCAACCACTGGTGGAAAACTCTGTGGTACACGGCATCGAACCATGTGTGCAGGGAGGCAACATCAGTGTGCGTGCGCAGCGTCAGGATGGCAAATTGCAGATAGAAATCACCGACGATGGTAGTGGACTCTCCAGGGTGGCGAATGGCAACGGTATGGCACTGGACAATATCCGCGCCCGCCTGCATGCCCTCTACGCTGAACAGGCAGGGCTGGAACTGCATTCGCAGGAAGGTCAGGGGTCGCAGGCGCTACTGACACTGCCTCTTGAAGTGGAGAGTGTCAGCTAATGCGCGCGCTAATTGCCGACGACGAAGCCAATCTGCGCGCTGCATTACGCCGCCGCCTGGCCGAAGTGTGGCCTGAACTCGAAATTGTAGCGGAAGCATTCGACGGCGCACAGGCACTGGAACTTGCAGCCGATACCGAACCGGATATAGCCTTTCTCGACATCCGCATGCCAGGGCTGGATGGGCTGGAGGTCGCACGCCGCCTGAGCGGGCGCTGTCATCTGGTTTTCGTCACCGCCTACGATGAATACGCGGTCGATGCCTTCGAACGCGACGCAGTCGACTACCTGCTCAAACCCGTCACTACCGCGCGTCTGCAAAAGACTGTGGCTCGTTTACGCAGTAGAACAGAGCAACAGCTACCAGAAAATCTAAATCAGCTGCTCGATCAGCTCTCCGCACAATTGCATATTGCGCCACGACAGGCATTGCAATGGATACATGCCGGACATCATGACCGGGTCCAGATGATCGCAGTTAGTGACATTCGCTGCTTCATCGCTGCCGATAAATACACCACCGTGCACAGCGCAGAAAAAGAACTACCGATCCGAAAACCCATCAAGGAACTCGAAGCCGAGCTCGACCCGCAGCAATTCTGGCGCATCCACCGCGGCGCAATCGTCAATCTGTCGTATGTAGAAAGTGGTTACCGCGACGATAGTGGCAGGCTATGGCTAAAATTGAGGGAACATTCCGAACCACTGGCCGTCAGCCGGGCCTATGCCCATCGGTTTCGGCAAATGTGAAGAATTTGTTGAGATAAGGGATATGTAACGAAGGGGACGCTATACCAAATGGAAGAAGATATTTAAACAACCAGGCAAGCCCTGCATGAGTGTTGAAAGAAGTCAGAGCGTATTTGCTCTGACTCCGTTTTACAACTAATACATACTAACTCTAATATCAACTGCTCAAGACAGGACCATATTTTCTATCGATGATAGGGATATGGTTATCCAGCCAATCCTTGATAAAAGCCATGGTATCCGCTCCGACTTCTGCTTCGTTCGCATGAAACTTCTCCTGCAAATCGGCGCAGGTATTAACGAGATCCGCGTGTACCTCCTTGTGTTGAGCTAGATCGACATAGCCTTTTTCCTCCATCCGGCGCTCTTCATCCTGAAAATGCTTCACTACATATTCGATCAGGCTATCAAGGCAACTGCCAATCTCTGGCCGCTCACCTTGTGAAACTGCCGAATTCAATGCATTTACCCGATTAAATAACTCCTGATGTTGCTCATCAAAAAATTCTACAGATGTGCCATAGTCTTCCTGTGTCCACTTCATTAATGTCATGTTATTTCCTCTTTTTGTAAGTTTCCTTATGTAATATCCATTTTTTCAAACGTGAATCGACATAAATTCATCGCCTATCCTGTTCTCCAATGGGTCGCTTTCCCAATTGCTACGCAACGGCTATTTATGCGTACCAAAACCCCAGGGGATTGAGAAAATAGCGCAGAGTCATCTTTTGGTAAAGGAATTTTTTAACTTTTTTTGAAAGAACATCTTTAATCAAATCGTATTAGACCCCTTTTACAAACAAACTCAACTGCCATTCCTTTACATGCCCTCCATGATAACAATAGCGCTCTGGACAATTTCGATATCTTGCCCGCACCATACAGACAGATATATGTGAAACAAACTTTTCTACTCGTGTCCCATTAGTGTTTCGATAGCTTCGAAATATAACAGCGACATAACATATTCATAACTTTGGTTGTTTTGCTATTTTCTGTGGATACCTTACATCGCCGCTTCACTCTATTTTAATTCTGACAATATCTAAAATGGCAGTAAACGTATGATTTTATTAGTTAAATCAAGCGCAGCAGCAAGTCTTCTGACGTGCACTGATATGGTTTCAATAAATGCAAGGGTTTCAATGATCGTAAAACTGCGACTAACGCCTGTAAAGAAAATGGTTCCTGCAAGGGGATGGGATTTGTAGCAATGCCCAGTGAATCCTGTGACAAGGTTGGCGGTAGGGCCGGTAAATAAATATCAGCCTGGTTTAACATCGACCAGCAGTACTTTTAACTCTGGCTCAGTTTTTAATCCGCTTTAACAGAGAGAATTTCAGGTGACACGTCCATTACCTGATTTTGGTCAGGGGCTAAGAACCGAACACTACAGCGAAGTACTGAAAACAAACCAGATGTAGACTGGTTTGAAATCATTTCAAAGAATTACATGGTATCTGGACAAGATACGTAAGGGTTACCCCATAATGATGCATGGCGTTTCTCTTTTTATCTGTAGCACCGACCTCTTAGATATCGATTACCTGCAAAGCTTAAACAACAGTTGGACGAGTTGTAATATGCTTGTGGCGGTGTAAATCAAGGCGAGACAACGCGGGAATAGCGAGCTATTCCAGAGAATTACAAGGCTTCCGCATCCTGCTCTCGCCTCTTACCTATGTTCATGTAGAGATACGCTTCCTCAAACGTGCAATTCAGCTCGTTGCGGGATTAATCTATTGGGTTTTTAGCATGGAAGCGTGAAAAGTTCAATTGACTGTATTGATCTACCAAACAGTGAGCTACCTCTAATGCGAGCAGTCAACTGCGTAATCCAGCTTTATGCAACAGGACTCACTTCTAACAAAGATTAAGTAACTAAGAGAGCAGCTTTTTGTTAGCCGATGGAACTCATGATTTGTTGCTATTTCACTTTGACTACTGTTTCCCTCGAAGTGGATAAGAACCCACGCCCCTGTGCAAAAAAAACATACACAGATTTCTCGTTACGTAAAACATTCATTACGTTTTCGAACATATCAGAAGGCATATGCATATTTATGCACCCCGCACTTACCGAGTCGTTTTCAAAACACATGCCCTGATCATTAAATCTGATATATGCAATAGTCTTTCCGCTGCTATCGTACAATGCAATTAGTGCACGATTAGTTTGAAAACCCGTTGGGCTACCATAAATCAGAATATGATAATTATTGACTTCTGTTTGCATAATATTGATTTCCTTTCTGTATAAAATATCGGCTCACAACGTTTTGCCATGACTGCCGACAAATAAAAGAAGACATTTACTTAACCAGGCTTGCTATGCATTAGTGTTTAAAGAAGTTACATCAAGTTAACTATGACACTATTATTCAACTAATACATCCTGACGTTTATATCATCAACTCAAGACTGGAGCATATCTTCCAGCGATGAAAGGGATAAGGTTTTCTGGCCCATCCCTGATAAGGTCATTGTAGCCGCTCTGATTTCATAAAATTTCCTCTACAAAACAACGCTGATATAAATGAGATCCTCATTGCCTTTTTCCTGCATTCTATAAAGGCGATTACCAATCTCTGGCCGCTCACCTTCTGAAACTAGCATATTCAATGCATTCACTTGACTAGATAACTCCTGATGTTGCTCATTGAATATTTCATCAGTTAAACCGTAGTCTTCCTGCGTCCATTTCATTAATGCCATATCATTCACCTTTTTTACAAAACTCCTTATGTAATATCCATTTTGCAAAGGTGAATGAACATTAACTCAACTTTTCAACTGTTTCCCAGTAGTCTATTTAGCAATAGATACGCAATTTCTATTCACGCGTAGCAAAAATCCAGGTGATGAAAAATAGCTTAGTACCTGCAGTTGGTAAAGGAACTAATTAACACATAATTTTGAGACTATTTTATCAAGACTACAGGATCAGCCATTATCTTTTGAGTGAGCTATCAGACCACGCCAAATACACGCTATCAAGCAATATCATATTGAACATTGACTCCTCATTTGACCACTCGCATTGGAAGGTAACCCACTGTTTCGTAGAACATAACAAAGGATTCGGGTTATTTCTCATCAGATGTAAGAAATCATATGACGAGATAAGTTGTAAATATTTGTTGTACTGTACAAACATTCGCTTATTCTCTTACTGTTGCCCACTAAACCTATGCAGGCCAATTGTGGCCATTGATAATCATAAAAACTCTAACGGAATTGAGTACACGATATTGCCTAACACCCCCGGCAATGACAAAATGCTCAGCCTTTTTCTATGCCCTTTAGAAAATTAATTAACCGGCAACAATAAAATGTCTGAAATGAAATCTGTAGTTCTGTTAAGTGGCGGCCTCGACTCCACTACCGTACTGGCCATTGCACGTAATCAGGGATTCACTCCATACGCACTTTCTTTTAGATACGGGCAACGCCATAGCATCGAACTTGAAGCAGCCCGGCGTGTCGCCGAACACCTCGGGGTTGCCAGGCATATCGTCGCCGATATCGATCTGCGTGTATTCGGTGGCTCAGCCCTGACCGCCGATATTGCCGTACCGCATGACCGTGATGAATCCAGTATGGATCAGGAAATCCCGATCACTTATGTGCCCGCGCGTAACACGATTTTTCTTTCCTTTGCACTGGCCTGGGCTGAGGTACTCGAAGCTTCCGATATCTTTATTGGGGTAAATGCGCTGGATTACAGTGGTTACCCGGATTGCCGACCCGAATATATCCATGCCTATGAAAACATGGCGAATCTGGCAACCAAAGCTGGTGTTGAAGGCAGCACTAAAATCAAAATCCACACGCCTTTGATCGAGCTATCCAAGGCCCAGATTATCCAGCGCGGTATTGAACTGGGGGTAAATTATGGATTAACTCTAAGCTGTTACGATCCTGACAGCAATGGTAAGCCCTGCGGTCATTGTGACTCCTGCCAGCTTCGCTCCAGGGGATTTAGAGAAGCCGGCATACCAGACCCAGCCAATTAATGAGCCTAAAACTTCTGTTTATCTCCAGTACTGGATTGAACCTGGATTCCGCAGTTGACCGATCGCATTAGAGGACAATTAACTGTTTCGTAGAGCATTAGAGTCGATTTATCTTTTCACGCTCCTATGCATCGGTTCTAGCTTCCTCGGCTCAGGCATCCTGCTTCGCTCTACCTCCTCCGTCCCTGGAGTCGTGCTTCGCTCTCGACAATTACTCCCCGCATTATTCTACCTCCGCCCTTTCTTAGGCTCGTACTACCTACGTCCATGCATTCGCGTAATAACAGCACCCATGCTGAAAACCCGCAGGTGTGTCCCGCTATGAGATTAATTGCACGTTTGAGACGGTGTATCTCTGTATTGCCTATATGGACATAGGTAAGGGGCGTGAGCAGGACGCGGTAGCCTTGCCTATATGGACATAGGTAAGGGACGTGAGCAGGACGCGGTAGCCTTACCTATATGGACATAGGTAAGGGGTGTGAGCAGGACGCGTCAACCTTGGCATTGCTCGCCATTCTACGTCGTTATGCCTTCATCAACTCCACCACAAACGCACTACAACTCGTCCAACGGCATTTTCCAGGTTGAAGCTAGTCACTTACAACTTTTAGACTCACGCATTAACCAGGGGCTTACGCAGAAATAGCGTACCGACGAGTTAAAAATATCCTGACAGATAGCGTCTTTTTGATATTAAACGGAAATATTAAAAATTCTTAATGCACCCTTACCGTATCACGCTTATGGTATGAGCTAACGATTAATCATTTAGAAAAAAATATGCTTAACCTTAGCCAGCAGGATTTACTCGAATACATTAACGAAGATATTCCCTATTTCGATTTAACCACATTATTACAGAACTGTTGCGATCAACAGGCACGCATTGATATATTTACCCGCGAAGAGGTGGTGGTAGCCTGTAGCGAAGAAGCTGCAAAAATTGCCGAACACTTTAACTGTCGGGTATTGTCTGCCATACCCAGTACCCAGTCAGCTAAACAAGATACTGTCATCCTGAGTTATCAGGGAGATTACAATCAGGTTCATCAAGCTTACCGCTTAACCCAGATACTGCTCGAATACAGTTGCAAGATTGCGAGCTATGCATTTTCAATGAACCAGGCCATCCGCAAGGTAAATCCCAACTGCGAGCTGTTAACCACACGCAAAACATTTCCTTTTGCAAAAAAGCTCTGTATCAAGGCAGCCATGTGTGGAGGTGCGATGCCTCATCGTCTGGGCTTGAGCGAAACTATTCTTTTTTTTAATGCGCACCGCATTATCTACCCGGACGATGCCGCATTTTATTCTTTTATCCAGCAACTTAAACCACATGTAGTAGAAAAAAAGATCGTGGTAGAAAGCGAAAATTTTGATGATGCTATCGCATTAATGCAGCATGATGCCGATGTATTGCAACTGGATAAACTCGACCTGGAGCAGATTGGAAAGATAATAGAATACAGGAATGAACATCATCCGTTGGTAAAGATTCTGGTTGCTGGAGGCATTAATATCAACAACGTAAAAGACTTTGCTGCAGTCGGAATCGATGGTGTAGTGACCAGTGCGGTGTATCAGGCAGGTATGGCGAATCTAGGAGCTAGAGTCACGCGGATATAATTTTTTTTACGGACCTGTGAGTGTAAAGTAGCTTTTATTATTGCCGCATTAACAATATGGTTTGAAATATCCCCAGTCAACTTATAACAGTAACCCGTGAATCAACTGAACTGGAGACTCTTAGATTCTTGACATTAGATACGTTCAGAACCTTAAGGGCTAAAATCTAGATCGGCTCCTAAAAGAAAATCATTATAGCAAGCAGCAGGACCAGCAACACATGCGGAAAAGCAATGCTCGGTCTTATAGCCTGTCGCAAATATTCACCCATTAGACCTACAACTCCCGGGCGATTTTTTTTGTAAAGCCTATTGAATTGAAATTCCTTTTCACCACTTCAATCAATAAACAGTTTTCGATCTGCAGCAATCGTGCTTCAATCCGTGACTGGAAGGTTTTCCAAATGGCATCCTGCATCCATAAATCAGCAATAAAAAGAATACAAAAACACTAGTCCTGGTCCGGGCCACGCTCAAAGCATGACCCTCAGGCCAGAAATCAGTTAAGGCTATCTGGTCATCCAAAAAAGCTTAATTAAGTGTCTTTTGCATCCCAGTTATCTCTGCCCCCACATCTACCAGTTATTCAGTAATTTGAATGTCATGACATTCATCTATTGTAATCAGTCAGTCTGAAACTTTGGGGAGCGTGGCCCATACAGCAAGCCATTGAAATGCCCTGCCGAAAGTAGTTTCTTACTGGCAATACCAGCAACTGGGTAGCTAGTATCGGTGACACTGTTTGCAATCTGTTTAACGATGGCAGATACCAACATTCCAACAATCCCTCCCTGATTGCTATTATTATTTGCATCGCTGGCTGCCGCCGAACCGGTCCAAAGGGTTGCACCGGTCGTCAAGTCGGTTAATTGTGCATCCATCCTGACCACAACATTACTATCAACTACGGTGTAGGAGGCACCATATTGCTGGATGGTTAAATACAATACAGCATCAGCACCAAACACCTCTCGTAATTTGGATAATTCAACATTGTGAACATCGGAAGCAGTTGTCCATCCGTTCTCCCTGAAGGTTTCAACGACAAGAGCCACCGGTAAAACATAATAACCGGATTCAGACAATGGCGCAGTAGCCTGTGCCAATACAGCAGCACTGGCATCTATCTCGGGTGAGTTATTAATCGGTGGTAGCACCAGTATCGACGCAGGCCGGCTATCCTTGAACGCTGTGTAGTCCATTTGGGCTGGTGGTTGCGTTGCACAGGCTGAGACAAGTGCTACAACAAACACCCCAATAATCAGTTTCAATATTCCAGATATTTGCATGGCTCAGCCCCCTTTATTTTTGTTCGACAGTAGGAAATCAACATATTGCGCCGATTCTGGAAATAAGGTTTTTTCGACCTGAAACTCTTCAATAGAGTTATCGACTTTACCCAAAGATGCATACAACAACCCCAAATGGGCATGAAATCCTGGCGGTGCTGCCTCTCCCTTTGCACTCATTTCCATCAGATCTTTTTCCAACGAAGCAACTTGCTCTTCCGGGCTACTGCCATCAGACTTCAGATATTCGTATACCTGATGCTGGTAGCTTCCCCATCCATAAATTGTAGGCGGCGCAGAAACACATCCCACCAATCCCACAAAACCGCAAATCAACACAATACGAGAGATTTGCCGCGTCAACCCTGCGGCAGGCAACTGCTCAATTTTCATGCCTCAGGCCTCCACACATTGCCATCGATAGCAGAAGTCAGTTTGTTCACTGCATCGCGAATGGCCAGATCCAGCACCTTTCCATTGAGCGTTGCATCGTAGCTCGCAGTACCACCAAAACCCAGTACTTCACGATTAGAAAGGCTGTACTCGCCCGCCCCCAATGTAGAAAATACAATCTCGCCAGTAGAAACCTTGACTATATTGATTGCTACTTTGGCATAGGCGATTTGCTTCTTACCTCGCCCCAGAAGCCCAAACAATTGTTTGTCACCAACTTCCTTGCGACCGAATTCAGAAACACCACCGGAGATTACATAATTAGCCCCTTTTAAGGTCTGCACACTTCCACTCAGGCTGGCCTCGGATTTGGTTTCGGTTAGATTGTCTCGATCAAGGACATTAAAGCGATTAGTCTGTTGCAGGTGAGTGATTAGAATATTCCTGGCTTGATTGCCCAGACGATCGACACCATTGCCGAAAAGCCCGCGCATAAAATTCGAACGGTTATCGAATTTACCTATCGATATCGGAGTGTGCGGCCCGTTGTAGGGCACAGCAACAGATTCAACCTGTTGTACAGAAATGGTTTGTGAACTTTCGGTGGCGCAAGCGGAAAGAAGGAGAATGGCAGCGGAAATGGCAACTGCACGAGAAAATCTATGCCAATACATATTTGTCCCTGGTTCATTAGAAAAAATAAATTCGTGTGGATTCTAACCTCGAAAATCCTGAAAGACAAATAGATAATCCTGACTTTAGTTCTCCTTGCTGTATACGATTTGTTGTATGCTACCGGACAAGTAGTATCATTGATTGGGCATTTGTGTTTTTATGTGAACCAGGTTTAACTTGTTACTTGTTCTATCTCATAAATCGCTTCATCAATATCCTCTAGCTTTCTATTTATAACCACCCGTGCATCCTTCAACCCCTGGTTATAATAAGCACTTACTTCCCTGGAAAAAAATCCAGTAAAAACTTTGCATCAAACTGTCCGATATCAAAATCAAGTTCATTATTCATGTATTGCTGGATTTTTTCAGCGATGATTTATTTTTCTGCTTTTGAAAATTCTATCTCCACCATGACGGTATCACCCTTCTACGGTTGCACTACGTAATTGATGACAAACACACGCTGGATCCTGCGCCAGTTTCATGGTGCGAAAATTCATCGTCTTACCATCCAGTACCAGTAATCTTTTATCCAGTGTTTCACCGAACCCAACGATCAGCTTGATGGTTTCCATCGCCTGGATAGAGCCAATAATACCCACCAGTGGGGCCAGCACACCATTCTCAGAACAGGTCATATTATCGTCGGAATGATCTGATCCGTATAAACAGGCATAGCAAGGGCTATCGGCCTGCATATTGAATACACTGACCTGCCCTTCCAGACGGATGGCGGCACCTGATACCAGAGGTTTGCCTGTGGTCAGGCTTATTTCATTAATCATATGGCGGGTTGCGAAATTATCGCTGCCATCAACGATGATATTACAACTTGCGGCCAACTCGAGCAAAGCCTGACGATCCAGCTTCTCTTCAATCGCCTGTATCTCGATATCTGAATTCAGGTACTGCAAGGTTTGCCTGGCGGATTGCGCCTTATTCATGCCAACACTGGCTTCCTGATGCACAATTTGACGCTGTAGGTTGGATTTATCCACGACATCGAAGTCATTCAACAGCAAGCGCCCAACACCTGCCGCCGCCAGATAAAAGGAGATTGCGGAACCCAGCCCGCCCAGCCCAATCACCAGCACCGCAGTATCTTTAATCTTCTGTTGACCGTGCAGGTCTATTTCAGGAAGCAGTATCTGTCGACCATAGCGCAGCAATTGTTCATCATTCATAAGCTAATCGGGCATGTATTCAAAACCGCTCAACCATATCATCTTATGCCTGCCAGGTTTAGCTTTCCTTGCTGACCCAAACCTCATCTTCTGGTAAGGTTCGTCTGGTTATAAACGAGTACCTGTCATGAACGATAATTCCACTACCCATTTCGGCTTTTCTCAGGTTAAAACCGAAGAAAAACAAGCCAAAGTTGCCGAGGTTTTCCATTCGGTTGCGAATAAGTACGACCTGATGAACGATGTCATGTCTATGGGCATCCACCATTTGTGGAAAAAGTTCACTATCGAGCTGTGTGGCCTACGCGATGGCCATGTGGTGCTCGATCTGGCCGGTGGTACCGGTGATCTGGCAATTAAACAGGCGAAACTGGTCGGTGACAGTGGCCATGTTGTGCTGGCTGATATCAATGCCTCAATGCTACAGGAAGGCCGCGACCGAGTACTCAACAAGGGCCTGGTGAATCGCATCTCAACCACCCAGTGCAATGCCGAAATCCTGCCTTTTGAAGATAATAGCTTCGATTGCATTACCATCGCTTTTGGACTACGCAATGTGACCGATAAGGCGAAGGCATTGAGCTCTATGCGCCGTGTGTTAAAGCCTGGTGGTCGCCTGTGTGTGCTGGAATTCTCTAAACCGCTATATCAGCCGCTGGAAAAAATTTACGACTTTTATTCATTCAATATTTTACCGCGCATGGGTGAACTGATTGCCAATGACCGTGAAAGTTACCAGTATCTGGCTGAATCCATTCGTATGCACCCCGATCAGGAAACCCTGAAGAACATGATGCTGGAAGAAGCTGGATTTGATGAAGCCGAGGTTTTTAACATGACCGGTGGCATAGTCGCCCTGCACCGCGCTTTCAAATATTGATTGCCTGGCCATGAATTTCACTCACCGCCAGTTTGAGTATGCCGGCTTTCTTCGGCGCAGCATGGCATTTATTATCGATAGCACACTGTTTAGCCTGATTAGTAGTGCATTGGCCCTGTCTATTTTTGGCTCGGAGTATCTACTGCTCTCGCAACAGGCATCTCTAGCCAACCTGCTGGACTGGCGCCTGCTCATTTTTGATCATGGCTTACCCGCGCTTTTTGTCATCAGCTTCTGGATTGTTTGGATGGCCACACCAGGCAAGTTATTACTCGATTGCAAGATAGTCGATGCCAGCACTAAAGAAAAAGCGCATACCAGCCAGCTTATCATTCGCTACCTGGCGTATTTAGTATCTACAATTCCACTGGGGCTGGGCTTTATCTGGATCCTGTTCGACAAACACAATCAGGGCTGGCATGACAAGCTGTCTAAAACTCTGGTCATCATGCAGGATGAATCTCTGCAAACTCTGGAGGCTTATCGATGATTGAGCAAATGTTGAAGAACCTGCTGGGTGCGGCTGAAATCGGCGGCAACCACTTACTTGGCATGGACCAGAACGTCCTACAACACTGTAGCGAATTACAGGGCCATATTATTGCTATCAATTTTACCGACATAGAAAAGACTCTCTACTGCCATCCCGGCTCATGGGGCATGCGTATCAGTCTGCAAAAACCCGCTAAAGAACCCAGCGCTATCATACGTGGCCGTGTTATGGCTCTGGTCAACCTGTCGTTAAACAAAGACAAACTCAGCACTTCGATTCAAGAGCGTATTGAAATCAGTGGTAACGCAGCTGTCGCGCAAAAATTTCAAAAAATCCTAACTGAGCTGGATATAGACTGGGAAGAACAGCTATCTCGGATCGTTGGAGATGTGATGGCCTTTCGCATCTTCCAGGGCATCAATAAAACACGCAAATGGGTTAGTAACAGTTTTCAATCGGTGGCATTATCCGGGCGCAAATACCTGCAGGAAGAAAGCCAACACATGCCGAGTAAACCTGAATTTGATCTATTCAAATCCGAAGTAACCGAGCTCAGGCACAGTGTTGAGCGTATGGAAGCCCTGCTTAATCATAAACTGAAAAAATAATATGCTTTCTTCCCTGTACCGTCTGATCTTCATTAATTTTACCCTGGCACGTTTTGGTCTTGATGAAATCATACTCAAGCTACATCTGTTTGCACCACTGCGCTTTCTGATTTATCTCAACCCTTATAACTGGTTTCGAGATAACAGTGTTTCGCAGGCGGTACGCATTCGTTTATGTATTGAGTCATTGGGACCGATATTCATTAAGTTTGGTCAATTGCTGGCTACCCGCCGTGACCTGCTGGATGAAAAACTCATCGATGAGCTGGAAAAACTACTGGATCGAGTGCCTCCTTTCCCGGTCAGTCAGGCCAAAGCTATTATCGAAAAACAACTCGGCAAACCTTTGCATGAAGCCTTTCTATCGTTTGATCAAAATGTACTTGCGTCTGCGTCTATTGCCCAGGTACATAATGCTGTGTTGCACGATGGCACTAAAGTCGTGGTAAAAATTGTTCGGCCTAATATCGAAAAAATCATCCGTAAAGATATTGCTTTGATGATGATACTGGCGCGATTAGCTAACCGCTACTGGAAGGAAGCCAAGCGGGTCAAACCGATTAAGGTCGTTGAGGAATTTGAAAAGACCCTGCTAAATGAACTGGACCTGGTGCGTGAAGCCGCCAACGCCAGTGAATTGCGCCGCAACTTTATTGATTCTGAAGATCTATATGTACCGCAGGTTTACTGGGAATTCTGCAAATCTAATATGCTGGTTATTGAACGTATAGAAGGCATTGCCGTCACTGACATCAAGCAGCTCAAACGTCATAACATCAATCTGGAAATACTTTCCAGAAAAGGGGTCGAGGTATTCTTTAATCAGGTTTATAACCATAATTTTTTCCATGCCGACATGCACCCCGGCAATATTTTTGTGTCGCGAGAAAACCCGGAAAACCCGAAATACATTGCCGTCGATTTTGGCATAATGGGTTCACTGTCCACCACCGACCAACGCTACCTGGCTGAAAACTTCGTTGCTTTTTTTAATCGCGATTATCGTCGTGTTGCCGAACTACATGTAGATTCAGGTTGGGTAGATAGCGATACCCGTATTGATGATTTTGAATCCGCCATTCGCGCCGTGTGCGAACCGATCTTTCAACGACCTCTACACGAAATTTCATTTGGCCAGTTATTGTTACGCCTGTTCGAAACCGCGCGTGATTTCAATATGGAAATTCAGCCGCAGTTATTGTTGCTACAGAAAACCTTTTTGCATATCGAAGGTTTAGGCCGCCAGCTCTATCCTCAACTCGATTTATGGGATACCGCAAAACCATTTCTGGAAAAATGGCTAAGTGAACAAATGGGTGTGCGCGCTTTGGCCAAAGGCATTAAAAACAACATACCGTTTATGGCCGAGCACTTACCCGACCTTCCGCAACTGATTTTCAAAACCCTGGACAAGCTGGCCAACGATAAATTACAGATTGAATATAAATCCAGACATCTGGAAGAAATTAAACAAGAAGTCAAAAAAAGCAACCGCCGTACTGTTAAAGCGATAGCTGGTGGCAGCCTGCTTATTAGTGCGGCATTAATTGCAGGGCTGGATGGCATAGCACCCACCATGGTTGGCTCTGGTATCTTCTTCACCCCATTGCTGAGCGTTATTCTCGGCATACCCGGTCTGTTGATAATTCTGACCTTGCTTGACGATAACTAAAGGATGTCCGCATCTATGATGGTGCCTACCTTCTTTTTGTAGCAAACATCCCTGATCGCCTGGTGTGGGGATCGCTTTTCCCGGAAACCATAGGAGAAATCGTAGAAATCGATTTCGTAGATGGCCCCCGGTACCTGTTACCGGTTTTTCCCTCGTCAGGACAAAACCGGATCTCATGAGTTCCCGAGCTCCCCCTATAAGTGCATGTCAGTTTCTCAGACCCCGGTGGTGTAGCGAACACTCGCCGTAAAAGCGTTTGAGACTGCTGCTTTCCGGTGCACTCCAGACTGTCAGCTTTCCTATCCTTCGATGGTTATTGACCACCACTCTACAATTTTTCGTGGCTCCATAGACAACCTACGTTCTCGCTCCACCCTTGCTCCGCACACTTCGTACTCTGGTCGCACCTGGGCTTCACTACTCGCCTAATGGCCAGGCTTTAGCCTGGTGGGACTTGGGCTCCAATTCAAGCCGAACCCACTGGGTAATATTAATCAATTTTAGATAATCCCTTATCCTCTCAAAATTTCGGATTTATCTCATCACTATGAGGTGCTTGTTAGCTTTGGCCAATTTACAAAGCCTATTTATTCAGTTTAGTTTTATCATTGATATTTAATCTTAAAAACGTCATTTCACTTTTTCCTTTAGCGGTGTGATGATATTTTACTACTGTATCTATGATTTCAATTTTATTATTTTTCACTTCATAGAGTGTAACGTATTCGCGTTTTGGCTCATCTTTTACGGTAATAAACATGTTATTACCAATGCTTATTGCACTGTTAAATTGCGTACTTCCTATGGGATCTGCATAAGAAGACACAAGATTTAAACTAGCCAATACAAACAACAAGTAGATTGTAAATATTTTCATATGATTTCCAGTTTAATATTAAATGCTAATGTCGCCAACACAGGCCGAACGTCAGCGAGGTCTAGCCCATACGCTTTTTCTTCACGGGCGATTGTGCCTGGCTTTGTTGCAGCACATAGAAACCGCTCAGAACCAAACTTGATTCATTGCCTTCAAGAATTCTTTTGTAATAGGAACTCCTGACTTACTGCCAATTACGGAGTCTATTTCGCAAAATGGGCAAAGCGCTGTCCTACCTATTTCATTTTCGTCTTCATCTACCCATTCTTCTATTTTGGCTGGTGAGAATATCTCCAGGCAATAAAAGCAACCACATTTCTCACTTCCTAACACCTGTTTCCTGTGATTTGCTGAGTGTTGATGTGCAGCATGATATTTAGTTCTTTGAAGTATGTTCATTGTTCTTTTTCAACTTAACGCCAGCCGTAAGCCGGCTGCCGTAGTGGGGTTTTGCTTGTGCTATGCTTTTTTAACACACACAAAATACTGCGGTGGTAGCTCGGCTTTACAGCCATTATGTGCTTTTAGTTATATACACTCCCAAACCCCGCAAATATCCAGCCTCTTTCTATCGGGGATTTTTCTCCTACCTCTTGCGCGATCAGAGTTTTAGGAGCTGACTCCATCAGATTATATCCTGACTCCGTTACCTTTGAAACTAGTGCAACATGTGCAATAAAACCATTCACTTTCTTCCGATAAAAAGTCATATCTCCAACTTTTGGGGTATATCCTTGTGTTTTTAGCTTTCCATTCGCCTTGAAGTATGAATATAGATTTCTAGCACGCCTATGAAAATATGGATTACCCGGCTTATTACCGTTTTCTGAGTTATAAAATTTACTGTTCAATTTGTAATCTTGCTCAAGTGCCTCTTTCCATGAATAGCCACTGAGGCCAAATGCAATGTTTGGGACATCGCTACAAACAATAAAGCCAAAATCAGCACCTATATTTCCATACATTCCCATTAATGGATCATAGGGTGTTCCAGAAAGGGACTTCGCATTCTCTATTACATTCTCAACGAGGGGCAGTTTTTGTCCACTAGAAAATACTCTAGGACCGTGATATCCGAGCACGTATATGGTCACTGTAAAAATCAGAATTAAGATTGGTAATATTAAAAAAATACGCTTCATACTTCTTGCTCATAACGCTTCAATCAGCCGACGCGTTTCCGGTCGGCTGCATTGGCTTGTTAAATGTTGCCCAACTAATAGCAACGACCGACAAAAACCACAAAGTCAACTGTATAGCTGGAACCCAATTTCCAAGTTTCGCAGCATCCAAGATACTAGAATCTCGTGAAACGAGAAACATACACAACAAATAAAAGATACTATTTATTGCGTAAACGACTGGAATGAAACGCAAACCTTTAGAGATAGCTATACATATACCAGCATATATCAAACTAACTAAAAATGAAGCCAAAGCTACTTTGATGATAAAAGGATCTTCGCTACCAGATGATACTGGTATGAGTAGCTCACCTTTCTCGCCGGCCATCATTGCCAACCAACCTTCTGGAAGCGAAAACCCGAGTGAAACGAATACAAGGCTGAAAAATAATATTAGTTTTGATTGCATAGACATTTAACGCCCGCAGTTGCGGGCGGAGTGAGTTGGTGGTTTTTTGCGGCTTTTATGCAAAAAAGGCGACAACTCACGGAGTTCCGTAACCTGCGCTTGTTAAATGCACCCACCTGATACTTTTTCCTGTAACCTTAGTTTCATTCCTTGATACTTTTTAAGCGAAGGCTCAATAAAAGATGTACCACTAATACAATAACCTTCTTTGGTATATTTTATAGTAGGCCATTCACCAATGTAACCAGCTAAACCGCCAGAGCCACCCCAAAGTCTTGTTTCAGGTACGACTAAGCTAAATATTCCTTTGCTGTCCGTGGTTGCACTTACCAAGATACGACTATTGTTACTGAACGGACCTATAGCTGAAAAGTGTGCTCCAACTCTAACACCTTCAATGGGCTGTCCAGAATCATAATCTACGACCTCACCGAAAATCTCGTAGCCACCCACGATTCGAGTTGATACACAACCCGAAAGTAAAGCTAAAATAAATATCAGTACTATTCGATTCATAAGCATTTAACGTTTCACCTAACAGGAGGCGCGTCTTTTTACGCCGTCCTGGTTAAAGTGATTGATACTCATTGAGCCTTCTCCCAGCTTGCCGTATTTGCGGTAAGCTGGAGGCGACAAAACCCAAACAGGAGAAGACTCAATGAACTTTTACAATACACAACATCAACACTATTGCGGAATCGA
Source organism: Gammaproteobacteria bacterium (assembly GCA_050292965.1). Taxonomy (GTDB): domain Bacteria; phylum Pseudomonadota; class Gammaproteobacteria; genus JACNJF01. The sequence continues at coordinate 27,734 of JBNKMF010000060.1, forward strand.
TTTACATGCAAGGAGTTTGTACGTTTGCATTCTGAACCGGAGAGGTGAAGTCTTACTGCATAAGGAGAGCCCCGCAAACCCGGATAAGCTGCTTGATCTGATCACTCCCTATCGTGAAGACCTGGTGCTCGGTGTCGAATGTATGCACTCGGTTCGGTCTCCTGATTCACCCTACCTCCTGCGTCCCTGAAGTCGTGTTGGTACTGGGTTTCTGACTTCTGCGAAGACCAGGGTGTCGAGTTCATTCTTGGCCATGCGCTTTACATGCGTGCCATTCACGGCGGTAAAGCCAAGAATGACCGCATCGATTCCTTGAAGATCGCAAAATTGATGCGTGGGGGTAATTTCCCTCTGGCTTATACCTATCCCCGTGAGATGCGTTCAACACGGGATTTGCTTCGCCGTCGAACTCGCCTGGTTCGTCATGGCGCCACACTGAAAGCCCATGTGGCCAATACGACCAGTCAATACAATCTGCCTCCTAATCAGGTCAACCTTAAGAATGTCGGTGCTCGTGAGCAATTGCGCCATACTTTTTCAGGCAACAGTGCACAAAAATATTTTTGAAAATATTTTTGGGACACCCACTTTTTGAAGCTCTGAATAAATGAAGATTAATTTCCTTTCCAATCGTTGGGTGTCTATAAAGATCTAACGTGTGTTCAATGTATGGGTGTCCGTGTTTACTATTGTATGTACGGTGCTGTGGGAGGGGGCTACTTGAGTAGTTCCCTATCCCGATTAGGTAAAAAAATTGTTCAGCCTGGGCAAACACCGCAAGATATACGTTTAGTTGATTCATACCCTAACCCCCTTTCCCATTCGCAAACATAGCTGTTATCCCTAATAGCGCAATAAATTCGTCTACTATTGTACAAGAGACGATTCATGGTGGGGTCGGTACGCGTCATTAGAGCAATCTCGCGAACACCGGAATCATGCATCAATACGATATAGATTGCATCTTCAAAACCGTCTCCATTGAAGTCCGCTCGAAGTAAAAGCTTTAATTGGGCAGGGAGATTTTTTGATAGAGGCGCTGAGTGTTCCTCACCTTCAAGTGTCCTCATTAGTAATCTCTCGCCCTTTTCCTCTGACCATCCTGAATCAACGACAACAGGTAACGTTGATGGAGGTGCTATTGGGTTTGCATTTAAGTAGCTCTTGGTTGATGGCCTAGCTTCATAAATTAGTTGCGCTAATGTGCAAATCGCTTCATTTCTTTCGCCATCCCAGTCATCGTGATACTCACAGCTTATATTATGAGTGTCTAAAAGTTTTCTTATTTGAGTTGGACATACTTTTTGACCTCTTTTAAATATTGCATAATTCTGTAGAAATATTGAACAGTATTCATTGCTTTTCGGCGCCCCACTAAAATCAAAACTATTACCAAGGGTTGTAATCATATAATTCTGTTCTAACTCTTCGATTCTCGCCTGATATTGCTCTATCAGGCACTGTGAGCCAAGCGAAGGACAAGTTTTTTTTCTTGTCTTGAGCCACTTTCTTTGCTGACTTAGTAAGCTTTTTGATTCTTCTATTTCGTAAGCATTGAGGGCAGCTTTTAAGTAAAAATATATTTTTGACAATCTTTTATCAAGACTGCTTAGAGTCTCATTTTCACAAATAGCTAGTTCTATTTCCTGATTAGCTTTAGTGCAATCAAAGGAGGATGCTAGTAAACCATGGGAGTAAATTGTAAAGATGAACGCTAGTGAGATATTAGTTTTCCAATTCATAGTTCGAATCTGATATTTATTCATACGCCTAACGCCTACATAACTGGGCGAAGCGTTTTATGCGTAGCTCCACGTTTATGTAATTGTTATGCATAATTAATTTACTGTAATTGACATTATTTTTGGCGGGCATGGCGGAGAAAACTGCAAATTTATTTCTCTAGGTTCACGGCCCTCTAGGTTGGCCAATTTTCTCTCAAGTACTTCGAAATTGTCTTGATAAAGTTCTAATTTTGCATGGAGCTCTATTGCTTTGTTGTTTGTTTCTGGTGTTTTTCCTTCACATAATTTTAATGGCTTAAATGCAGCCGTAATTGTTATTACATTATCCATCAATTTGGATAACTCACTTCTAAGATCAGTAGTTGTTTTACTTCTTGAAATCTCAATTTCTTGGAATTTCCAATATCCACCCGCACCAAATATAGTACCTATTAGAAACGATAGCACACTACCAATAATTGTCATTTTTGTAAGCTTCATCTAAATTTCCATATATATTGTATAACGCCCAGCCTCAAAGGTGAGCGCCAATGCACTTACCGAAGCGGCACGAACAGTGCCACGAGTTATTTGAAGGCCTTTCTTATACGTCATTTTATTTACTTTGTTCTTTAAAAAACCATTCTCGATGTTTTTTACAAGCTTTATTCATCCACTCCAAGTATTTGGTAATGTTTTCTAACTCTAAGTCGCGCTTGTATTTTACAAGTGTGAATCTAGATTTTAATTTTGATGGATCTGTATTTTCTATTACCCTCAACAACTCACCATATTCGTCTTGAGAAAGAGAAAACGGTTCCCAAGATGCGCCAGGACTCATACCTGCATCACCACCACCTTTTGATAGAACTTGATTAAGAATATGGTACGGGGGAAAGATACCACAAGCCGCTAAGTATGGAACATCATATACAAAGGAGACTAAATCACTTTCCATCTTTTTTGGATCATAGTGTGGTTCGTGTTGATAATATTCAATTTGTCTCACATCACCAGCCCAGATATTAAAAGATATAGTTATGAGAAATGTTAGTACTAATTTAATCAAGACTTATAACAGTAGGAATCTGCCTCAAGTTGAGTCATATCATGCAAGGGTAAATTCCGGCTTATTTCCTGTCCTTTCATTTTATTTCCCTTTAAATCAGTGGTTTAAGAAGAATCTGACCCGGTTTATCAGAGTTTAGGCTTGTGAAAAAGACTCAACTTGCGTCATATGCTCAAAACATTATCCCAATCAGATAGGCTAGTAAAGCCTTAGTTTATTTAATATATTTCAGTGAGTTATATCAATTCCAAACTGTCTACTGCGTTGACCAGCGCTGTAATATTAACTCAATTTTCCAGGATATTGGAACAAAAATATTTTTGGGACACCCACTTTATGAAGCTCTGAATAAATGAAGATTAATTTCCTTTCCAATCGTTGGGTGTCTATAAAGATCTAATTTCCTTTCCAATCGTTGGGTGTCTATAAAGATCTAACGTGTGTTCAATATATGGGTGTCCGTGTTTACTGTCATTAAATCAATGAACAAACGCTATATTGTTCACTGTCTGGAAAATGAAAATAATCCCGATTATGCCTTTTCTACAGCCAGCCGCCTGATGACAAAAAGTAGTGCTGCGCAGATCCAGAGTAACCTACGTAGAATACGGGAAGAATTTGATTACCTGAGCAGTCAGGACCAGATGTTTTTTAAGGCCGAAGAGCTGGAGTTTTTTAAACTGGTGTTTGGTATGGGACCATTTCCAGTTGATGTGATATTAGCGGATGGGTAAACCTTTAGCTCACAATACACTCCAGCGCATCTGGCAACAAAACTGTTGCCAGATAATCAAGTAAATCACTGGGAGTAATCACCAGGAAATCCACTAATCCTGATTCAAAGATTGTAACCTTTTGGAGATTTCAAGCTGCGCATTAAATCTCTGTTTTTTAAATTAAATATCCACCCCCGCAACCCAACCAACCACCTCCGGCCACACCTCTATTGAAGAAT
>JBNKMF010000061.1:0-31460 GCA_050292965.1 Gammaproteobacteria bacterium
GGATGTATATCTGCTAACGATCCTGAGACACGGGATATTGGGAAAGCAATTTACCCACTAATTTTTCTAAAGAGCCAGAAAGTAGATAGGGGCGTTGATGGAATTATCGGTTATACCTTCCTCAATAGGTACATACTAACCATAGACTATAAACGGAATGAACTTTTGTTGTGTAAACGATAATTCCTTTCAGAGCATATCCAGTGAATGTCATCAACTCGGACCTTATTTCACTCGCACTGATAATATTTAGAGAGCATGTGCCTCTCCACAGAAAGGAGAGCCACATGCTTCAAACAGCTATCATCAAGACTCATTCATCACTTAGTTCACCATATCAACACCATCGGCAGGAACAGATACTTCTTTTCCAGATTGTTGAGCGGCTCTATCCGGAATTCAGAAATGAATCAAACTCTACGGTGTATTGAAGTTGACGCCAAACCCGAATTGAAATTGGCTTGGTGTATCCTTAAGTACATACTCCATACTGATTGTATTATTGGGTGTATCTGAATCCAGCTGGTAACCGGCAAAGGTATACTCTCCACCCTCTAACACTCCTCCACTGAGATAGGCGATATCAGTTACTGGTGAACCAGGGAAATTGACACCTCCATTCTTAACCAGGAGCGCAAGTACATTAAAGTCCCTGTTTGACAGGTTTCGTATATACAACGCAAATAGACTACCCTGCTGGTAAACCGTATTATTCTGAAGAAGTACTACTTTAGAGCCACGGGCAACCTGTAATACTCTGACAAAATTATCAGTACTGTAAACAGCGGTAGTGGCATTCAAATCAGTATTTGCAACCTCTGCGGTAATTAAGATAAATCCGTTGAATGTAGAAGTTAAATTTAGACTAGCCATACCATTTACAGTCGTTGCTGTAACGGTACGAGTTACACCATTTTCCTGAATAATGAAGTTAACCTCAGTACCATCAGCGATCACACCTTGAGATTGCAGCGCTTGTACAGTTGCCTGCAGGGTTGTTGAATCTGTGCCATTATTAAGAATCACATTCGGTGTTGCAGAAATGCTGATAGAAGCAGGGTGGTTTGGATCATCTATAACCTGTAATGAAAGAGCATTCGAGTCAACGCCTGCAAAACTGGCGCTAACGCTTGCTGAACCTGCAGATAAAGCCGTCATTAACCCCTGTGACTCACTGGCATTACTCACTGTAACAACCTGGTCAGATGAGCTAACCCACTGTACCTGCCCGGTTAGAATTTGTGTACTACCATCAGAATAACTACCTTCTGCAATCAGAGAGCGCTGCTGATTGATATAAAAGGTATCTGTCGAGGATGCGGTAATCTGAATTTGCTGCAACACAGCAGCTGTAATCTCTAGTGCCTGGTTCGATTGAATTGAATCTAGTTGAGCTGTAACAGTGACCAGGCCAGCGGACAGGGCAGTGATCAGACCCTTGCTTCCGTCAGCATTACTCACTCGAGCCACTGATGTATTGCTGCTGCCCCAATTTACCTGATCAGTTACATCTACTGTACTTTGATCAGAGTATTGCCCATAAGCAATTAACTGTTGAGTTGTACCCAGGGCTTGCTTATCAGTCTCCAGCACCAGACTTATGCTGTTGAGCGTGGCACCGCTTATTTCGAGACTGGTAAAACTTTGTTCATTATTCAATTTTGCAATGATCAATACATTGCCCTGGCTGTTTGCCTGAAACAATCCAGGCTTATTGTTTCCTACCAATGTCGCATTGCTACTATTACTACTCCACTCAACCTTATCAGTAACTACCTTCTGTGATCCATCAGAGAACAGTGCCATAGCTTCGAACTGTTGTTGCAACCCCATGGCGATTTTACTGCTGGAGGGTGTTACATCAATACTCGTTAACTCTGCATCGCTCACTGTCAAGTCAGCAGTGGCACTCTTACCTGAAAAATAGGCAGAAATTATCGTGCTACCTTTGTTAATGGCAGTAACTTCACCCTTAGACAGTAAACGGTTATCTATTTCAGCAACCCCGTCATCACTTGAGACCCAGGTCACCTGCTGTGTCAGATCCTGTGAAGTTTGATTACTGTAAATACCTGTGGCCTGAAGTTGTTGTTTGTAGCCTGCGGGAAGACTGGATTTAATGGGTGAAATTTCTATTTTGGTAAGTACCGCATCATTCACCTGGATCGAAACATTCGCCTGAAAACCAGAAACATCGGCCTGAATGGTAGCTGTACCAGGTGCTAGCGCCTTAACTTTTTCAGTTGAAGCATCAAGCGATACAACCGAAGTGTCATCAATCTGCCAGCTGGCCAGTGCAGTGACATCACTAATACTTTGATCACTATAAAATCCCTGAACGGATATCGGGCTGCTTAAACCAACCTCCAGACTCGGGGTATTAACAGTGATTTCGATGCGTTGAAGCTGAGCACTATTCACACCCAAAATAGCCTGACCAGATATTCCATCTAAAGTAGCCGAAATAGTTGCTGAACCTGCCGACTTACCAAGTGCAACTGCTGATGCCATCTGAGCAACCTGAGTATCGCTACTACCCCATGAAACCTGTTCACTAAGGTCCTGAGTACTACCGTCTGAGTAATTTCCTATTGCCTGGAATGTCTGCTGCATACCGTTAGCTAGCTCAACCTGCTGAGGGATGACCTGAATGGAGTCCAGGCTCACATCATTGATGGTCAGGCTACGATGAGCCAGCAATCCGTTTGTTTCGGCTGATACCGTTACCAGACCTGGATTTAAGGGCAGCACATTACCAATGTTATCGACACTGGCCAGGGTCTCATCATCCACAGACCAGATAACCTCTGCTGATATATCTTCACTGGATTGGTCATCGTAAATACCTATGGTAGAAAAGTGAACTCGACTACCTTTAGCAACGCTATCGAGATATGGGCTGATGACAATCTGCTGAAGAGTAGGTGAGGCCAAAGGAGCGCTATTGTCACCCTGGTTTAGATTGGTATCTGATCCTGAACCACCGCCGCCACATGCCGAAATCGTGACAGACAGGATTACAACAAGAAAAAAATGAAACCATTTATTGGACTGGATAATACTCATAACACATTTAAAGATTAAAGGTCATTAGAGCATAGTATTAGTTTGGCTAATTAACTGGACCTATCTCCAGGAATTTGAGAATAGTGCAGTTTAATTGGTTGTTTTAATTGAGTTTTGTGAGTGAGGTCACAGGGGATTAGAGTCGGCCAAATGAAGTTGGTAAACTATAGTGCAAATCAAGCCTCAAATTTAAGAATAGCACCGCGCTGATATGCTTAAGGAGTGAGATTTAATTGATGCAATTCCATGTAAGACATAAAGATAATGTGGTAACCAACTATTACTGTGTAGATTTTAATAGCAAAATTACCTTTTTAAGCTCTGAAAAATCCTGTTTTGGATAAAGATTCACTGTAATCGATAACTTACGTAGATCCGATCCGGTGTGTAAATTGTTAATTTATAGATAATTCAATAACTTGAACTTTATGAGCAGGCTCTAATTTGATGTTCCTTGAGGATTTATCCGGGTTTATGGGGTTTTATGTATTGTTGAGGTTTTTGGAAATCACGCCTGATAAAAAGAAAAATTATGGAATGCTGGATCAAACTTTTAATAATGACCTCTGTAGGCAGAATTTTTATACCTGGCCAGCATAGTCAGTGTCAGATCAATATGTGCCTGATTCATAGGATTCACAAAATCGGGGATATTGAGCGGGTTCATCATTGCTCAATGAAGCCTGCTGCTTAACTAACAATATTGTCATTTCATCTGCTGGTACGGGACGACTAAAATAATAACCCTGTGCATATTCACACCCCATCTCCGTTAGTAGCTGATCCTGCTCTGCATTTTCCACACCTTCGGCAACTACACTCAGATTAAGGTTTTCCGCTAATGCCAGAATTGATTTTGTAATGGCTTGATCATTACTATCATTTTCAAGTTCTTTAACAAAGCTCCGGTCAATTTTTAACCTGTCTGCAGGCAAGTGTTTCAAATAACTTAAACTTGAATAGCCTGTTCCAAAATCATCAATACTAATAGAAGCCCCTAAATCTCTAAGCTTCGCAAACTGAGTTATAGCTGCTTCCACATCATTCATGATCATGCTTTCCGTAATTTCGAAATGAATTTTTGAACTATCAACTTTTGTTTTTAATAATGTTCTTTCAATCTGGTCAATAAAGCCTTCCTGACGGAACTGTCTGGCAGATAAATTTATCGCCATACTGTATAACCATGGATACTGCTCCGACCACTCATTCATCCGCAAACAGGCTTCTTCTATTATCCACTCACCTATCTCAATAATCAGCCCGGTTTCTTCAGCTAAAGGGATAAATTCCTGTGGTGAGATAATACCAACATCTGGCTGCTGCCACCGAATCAGCGCCTCCATACCACAGATCCTTTTGGTCTTCAGATTCACTTTAGGCTGGTAATAGAGTACGAATTGATTATCCTCAATCGCTTTACGTAGGGCATCTTCAAGTTGCAACTTACGTAATACTATTTCATGGATTTCCTGAGTATAAAACTGGTAATCATTTCGCCCCAGTTTTTTAGATTGATACATCGCTGTATCTGCATTTTGAATCAGGGTTTCAGCAACATCAGAATCATCAGGGCAGATACTAATACCTATACTGCCCGAAATACTCAGGTCATAACCATCAATGATGTAAGGCTGATTAATAACAAATAACAATTTCTCTGCAATATTGGACACACCCTGCATGTGCTCAAAATCTGCGACAATAACGACGAACTCATCACCACCAAAACGCGCGACGGTATCCTCTTCACGGAGCTGGAAAGTAATTCTTTCCGCCACCATTTTCAATATCTTATCGCCAAACGAATGACCTAATGAGTCATTGATAATTTTAAACTGATCCAGATCGAGAAATAACACTGCTGCTTTAGTATTATGTCGTTTACTGCGAGCAACCACTTGTTCCAACCGATCCTCAAGCAAACTACGGTTAGGTAGTTCTGTTAAATCGTCATGAGTCGCCATAAAGGCCAGTCTATTGGTTTCCCGATCAAGATCTTCGTTCATTAGATCCAATGCCTGGGCTAATTCATTAACTTCATGACATCCCCAATCAGACTCAGGCTCAGGTTTTACTCCTGTTGCAAAAAGACGTGTTCGCAAAACCAGCTGTTCAATTGGCTTAGAAATCACTTTACGAATCACACCATTAATCAATAACGTAATTAATAGCACTGTGATCACTAAAAAAAGCGCTGCGAAATAAACCATTTTGACTAAAGGGGCAACTATAGCTTCGGTAGGAATCAGGTTTATATACGCCCAGTTCATTGGTTGAATATTTACAGCAATCGCATGATATGACCGGCCCTCAACATGAACCTCTCCCATTAGCTGAGCAGAATTGGTACAGGTTTGGGATAACAGCGAAAGTAACTCAGTCTCCTTGGGATCAATTGAGAACGCCTCCACCTGGCTCTCTAGCTGCTGCTGCCAGGGACCCGCTAAGATAAAGTCCCCCTGAGTATCTCTGAGAAGGTGCTGTTCACCGGAATATTTGTCACTAATAGTGTCGATATAATCAAACAACAAGCTCAACTGGACATCCTGCCCTAGCGTACCTACCCATTTACCCGCTATATCCAATGGATGGACGGTACTGACCATCCAGGTTCCGGAGACCTTATCGAACAACGGAGGAGTCCACTTAGTTTCACGTGAGGGGTTGCGTTCAGGGGACGCCAGAGTCATCCAGTCGGTGGTGGTGTAATCCGTATCCGGAGTCATCAGATAGATAAAGTCAGGATAGCCCAGATCAAAAATCAGTTCACTGCGCTGATGATCCAGAAACCACACATTGGTAAAGGTTTTTTCGGAATTTGACGAGGCACCGAAAGATTCATAGAGATCAAGCATCTTGCCATAAAAGCGCTTTGTTTCGTCTGTTACTACATAGTCAGGCGGTAAAAACAAACCTGCCTCAATGGTGCCATCATAGCTGTCCTTTTTATTTCTCCAGGCACCATCTTCTGAGACCGCCATTCGTCTATTAAACAGCGCAATATCTTTCTCATCGGCATAGGGCATCTGTCGATTGATCAGTTGATCCAGCTTTTCAAGGTTGGGGGAGAAATTACCAAAATCAGAAGCGAACTCATCTGTAATCACCTGAAGATAATACCGATGTTGAGATAGTTCTTTTTGTAAGAGTTCTTTTTTAGCTACATGATAGAAAAAAATCAGTGCTGGCAATAACACTGATAACGAGCTCAATAAAACTATCCAGCTCATCTTTCGGGACACATTCATTACTGACTGCCTTCTAACTACATTTAGTCAATATTGTAGACTAGTTTCCCAAATTCTGTTGTTACTAAAGCTCACCTATTTTAGATGCGGATCAAACTTTTAAAATACAGATAGAAAATTATGGAAGTAGCAATTCCATGGCTCTCCCCCCATTTTCCAGTTAAGAAACCCCTGAATAATTCAGAATCGAGGGTGTGGCGAGACAAAATGGTTCGGTTAAAGACGAAAAGCGCAGGAAATAGTAAGCTATTGTTGATACCTCCATGGAAGTAGGTGTTACGAGCTCATGGATGAGCGAAGGTAGAACAATGAAGGATCGAATGTCGAGAGAGAGAGACGGATGCCAAAGCCGAGCAGGATTATTACAGCCATCACACACCGGTTCGCGAATTGATAGAGACTCCTGATTAAAGGTGTCTGTGTTAATTAAGGGGTCTGAGGTAAATGATGGTGTTTCACAGATTAAGAATATTGTATGTGCTCAGTAAAAAACGAGATATAAGCAGGAAAAATAAGGAATAGTACCAAGCCCGTATCCTGGAATCGTAGGTTGGAAAAGGAGGAACGACGCCTTCCAACATTAACCAGCCTTTGAGTTAAGCAGGGTGTTTATGTTGTTAATGCCTGATGGCGCTTTGCTCGGCTCTGGCTCCTGCTACGCTCTAACTTCGGCCATCCATGGTCTAGTACTTCTGGCATCCCTGCCAGGCTTATTTGACCTACGACTGATTAGTCTGAAAGCAGACATTCGTATTGTGCGGTGCAATGGACAAGTATGTGCCACGAGCGGTCATTGATTGTTTTACCTATGATTGAGGATATAATGCAACATAAGTCAATATACGTGCGTGTAATATAATCAGCTGTTATGTTCTTAGAGAGTCATGGATAGAGAAAATAGACTGAGAAGGGTTGCATTGTTGTGCTGCCATTTTGCGAGGAATTGCGCGTACTACCGTGCTGGATGGAATGGCAAGCAGACTAAGGCCACAAATGAATTCTGGGCAACTGTACAAGGTAATTTTATTGATATCGCTGTACTCGAGTGGTTAAAGCTGTTTGGCGATCACAATGACAAACACCACTGGAAAAAGGTGGTGGAGGACAAACAATCATTCAAGCAACAGATGCTCGATTGCTGCGCAATAAAAGAGGATGATCTAGTCAAAAGCAGAGAGTCATTTAAGGAATATCGAGACAAATTCATTGCCCATTTAGATTCAGAGGAAACAATGCACATTCCGGTATTAGATACTCCGCTGGCATTGGCGAAGTACTATTACACGTATGTTGCAAGTGAGCTTGGGAAAGCGCGGCTACGAAATTTGCCGACTAATATCGAAGATTATTATCAAGAGTGCTTCCAGGCTGCAGAGGATCATTTTGGTAAGTAAGAACATAACAAGGCAAATGCACTCAGACAACAAAAAGCGGCGTTCCTCGTCACTCTGCTTTTTGTCGCCGGTGATTTGCGACGTTGAGTTCAAAGGGAAGTTATGAGCAAAACATCAAAAATAATCGATGAATTAATTGAACAAGGTGAAGCCTTTACCTATAAAAACTTTTGCTCTGGAGTTTCGGGGTATGGGTACCCTAATGCCTACTCCGAGGAGTGGATAGTCTGGGAATCTAGAGCCAAGACATTCATTAATGCAAAGTTTGGAGAAGGCTCTGTCCCCGCTCAAACCCTAGAGCGGGGTCTTGTAATCAGAGTATTAGACAACGGCCAAGAAAAGTTTTCAAATGCTAAAACCTTGATTCTTAGTGCATTGAAGGCAGCTCGAGCTAGTATTGCTGATGAAGTTCTACCCGAGATAGGCGAAATAGAAGTTAGCGCTGAAGGTGTTCCTAGATCAAACAAGGTCTTTGTTGTGCACGGGCACAATGAAAAAGCTAAGCATGAATTGGAGATGTTTCTTACGGAATTAGGTCTTGAGCCGGTTGTGCTTCATAGACAAGCAGATGAAGGAAAAACTATCATCGAAAAATTCGAGAAACACAGTGACGTTGGATATGCATTCATTTTGCTAACTCCTGATGAGGTTGCGTATTTGTCCGCTGAGGCAGAGCTACCGGAAGGTGAGCGAAAATTAGAATTTCGGGCAAGACCAAATGTGATATTTGAATTTGGCTACTTTGTTGGAAAGCTTGGTCGTTCTAGGGTTTGCTGCCTACATACGGGAGCAGTGTCTTTACCTAGCGATGTAAATGGTTTGGTATATAAATCATTCACAAATAGCGTCGAAGAAAGCGGGTACGCAATAATCAAAGAACTCAAGGCTGCTGGTTATAATGTCGCGGTATGAACTTAACAAGTCGCACGTGTCGGAATCACTCGCTGCGCTCGCTCTCCGCCGCACAGCTAAGCGTTAGTTGCCAAAGGGGCATTATGAACCAAAAGAGAAAATCTATTGGCGATACAATTGAGGCAAGTGTGCTTGTTCGAAGTAGGCGTCGTTGTTGTATTTGTTATGGTCTTAATCGTGATCTAGGTATTAAGAAGGGACAAATTGCCCATATTGATCAAAATAGAGGAAACAATAAGCCAGAAAATTTGGTATTTCTTTGTATAAATCATCATGACGAATATGATTCACGAACAAGTCAGTCTAAAGGGATTCAAAGAAAAGAGCTTGAATCATATCGAACCGAGTTAGATGAATATTTTAGTACTTGGTCTGAAGAGCATCTAGGTGATGAGTCAGATTTGCAAGATCGAGTACTTCTCGAAATTTCGCTTATTCCGCATAACTGGAAAAATGCATTGATCATGCTAAACGAATATAAGCTTCAGAGAGAGACAAACAAGATAAAATCTGAGTATGTAGACATTTGGGATAGACTATTAAACGAGTTTCAGCTCGAATATTCTGAAGCAGAATGGAGCAAATACTCACTGCTTTTTTCAAACGTAATGAAATCTGTAAAAGAATCTCTTGAAAAAACAGTGATGATGTACAAAGAATATATACCTGTACCTTTGAAACTCTCGATATTAAAGTCAATTAGTCAGCTGGAAACTGAATGTCGAGCTTACAGAGCAATGAGACTCTTGGTTTTAAATGAAGATTCGACAACTTCCAATTCCATTTTTAATGGAAGGTTTAAGTCAACGCTAATTGTTTTAAGCGAGCTTTCAAAGTTAGCAGAAAAAGCGCGAGCGTAATCAGAATAGCAACTATCAAGGCAATGTTGCGGACTCGCTTCGTTCACCGCAAATTGCGGCGTTATGAACGTCCGCCTTGGGTCGTCAGAAGTCATTTAAGGTCAGCAAGTGAATGACTCCTTCCTGGAAGCGGTCATTCCGGGTTAATGGGTGATTGTCTCTGGTGTGCCAGAAACGGACATTCATGATATTCTGTCTAACTTCTGCAAATTGCACATTTCGATCTTTGATATAAAGAATTAAGTGTGACCGTATATTTAGTCGAATATAAAAAAATAATGGCTGTCATGTGACAATTTATACATAGGCCAATCTTTGATAATTTAGGAGTGTCAATGTTTTTTAGAAGCGAAGAGAACACAAATATACTGAGAGATTTTTTAAATAAAGTAAAAGCAGTTCCACGTCAAAATCCAGAAGATCCTAAGAGGGCTCGTATTTTTTTATCAGCTAAAATAGTTGAATTTATTTATAATAATCCTGAGGAATGGGATAAACGATGTACCTTCAATATTAAGTCTATAGGTGATTCATTCATTAAATTGCTGAATAACTATAGTTCAGAGTTAACTGGCGAAATAGATAAAATTTATGTATTTTCATACAGGTTCCTTTGCGAATTTGATTTCCTAGTTGAAGAAGATTTAGAACCTGATATGGAACTAAAATCTATACTGAGTACTATACGGGAAAACAACGATGAATTAGATGATGCTCTTAGATCCCAGGTGATTTACGCAACGTATATGATGCCAGTGAGTATTGCCAAAGACCTTATTAGTAATTCGAAAATTATTGCTTTTAAAGACTTCGAGAAAAAAATAGTTGAGGCTGAAAATCTTAAAAAGGAATGGAATGATGAGATTAACTCAAAAAAATCAGCCACTGATAAGCTAAAGGAGAAGCTTACTGAATATAATGTAGGATTTAATTTTGTTGGACTAAATAAAGGTTTTTCTGGTTTAGCGGAAGATAAAAATAAAGAGGCATTCTTACTATTTTTGGCATTAATTGTAATGGGGGTATTTATTCTAACCCCTCTAGTATTAGAGCTATTATTCACCTTTACTGAAGACTATAGAGGCATAACCTTTGAAAGTGCCGAGATCATCAAGCTAATACCATTAATATCTATTGAAGTAATACTAATCTATTTTTTCAGAATTATTCTAATGAACCACAAGTCAGTAAAAGCCCAAATTTTGCAAATTGAGTTAAGAAAGACACTTTGTCAATTTATTCAGAGCTATTCTGAATATTCTGCAAAGATAAAAAAGTCAGATCCTGACGCATTAGAAAAATTCGAAAACATAATATTTAGTGGGATCATCTCTGATCCCGGCAGATTACCTAGTACCTTTGATGGTTTTGAACAAATAGGAAGTTTTATCAAGAGTATGAAAAATTCTTAAAAACACTCTGTTATGGTTATTAAAGGAGAAGCAACAATGAATATTGAAGTTCCAGGCCCAGCAGTACCAGCTGAAGATGGTGGCATTTCTTATCGAGCGCTTGTTGATGGAGAAACGGTCGCTTGCAAATTTAGCACCGAAGCGCTTCAAGACGTAAACCCAGCCCTTACGATGTCAAGTTCAACAGTACAATTCGAATCCAGTCAGGCGAGACTGTTAGAGGTGGCAGACAGAAAGATCCGTGCGGGCCATGTTGTTGATGGTGTTGTTCACATATTCACGCGTGATCTTTAACCATAACAAATCGTTCGTGTGGGACGCTCCGCCGCCCCACAACTCAAACGTTAGGTGGTAAATACGGACTCCGCTATGGATATAGTTGAAAAGCTTTCCTTGGACTTCTGCAAAGGAATATATGATTACAAAGTTGAAGATGAATTATGGCCCAAAGTTTTCGACTACCTTCGCAAGAATGAAAATTACCTGAGAAATGATAGAGAGGCCGTGCATACTTTATGGACAGTAAATGGTGGACACCTACGCAGGAAGATTAAGAATGATGATTTGGTCCTAGATGTTCTTCTCAGGTTTCTACCAAAATATAATGGCGAAGGACTGATTGTATATAGAGGAGAATGCAAGTTCCTTTTTGAGGACAACAAGATTGGCTTTTGCTGGACACCAAAAGAAGAAGTGGCAAGGGTTTTTGCTGGTGGCCTCAATTCAATTGAATCAGGTGGCGTTTTGCTTAAAGCTTTTGCACCCCAGAATGCAATAATTTCATCCCCAAATGAACATAGCGCAAAACAAATGGGAGAACATGAGTACACTTGTAATCCAAGACTGCTCGAAAACATAGAAGTTATCAGAATCTATGAAAAATATTAAACACCTAACAAGGCAAATTCACTCTGACGGCAAAAAGCGCCGCTTCGCTCTGCTTTTTGCCTCCGGTGATTTGCGGCGTTATAGCTAATGAGCATCATGCATAGAATACTGGGTATTGTGATTGTAGGTATTACGTTATTAAGCTTGGTTACCCAAAAAACTATTGGCTCTGGATCTTGTGGATTGATGGCCGTCGGGCAAACTATGCATAGTCACGATGTAACTGATATAACGCAGTACTTCAATTACATATTTATTATTGTACTTTTGGTATTCGGCCTATTTTTGTTATTTGGAAAACCACCTAGAGTGGGATATCTTCTGGCATATAGTACGTCACTTTTATTTTATTGGTGCTTGCTAATAGTATTTGAGCAGTATTCTCACTATATTATTTCGGGGCCTAATGAATTAGAGTTCAATATCGGTTTGTCTATGACCCTTTTTGGTCATTCTCCTTTATACAAGACTGGGGTGTTTGTCTGGGCTCCGGCAGTATTGTACTTTTTATCTAGTCGCGCTATAACAAGGTAAATTCACATGGAAAAATTTAAGCTACTCCACTGCGTTACGTAGCTTAAATTTCCCTGTGATTTCGGGCGTTAGGTTTCGTTGTCGAACTCGAATAGTTCTTTAACTGATATTTGTAAAGCAGCAGCAATCTTTTCAAGATTGTCGAATTTTGGGCCATAGACACCACGTTCAATATTGCTGATGGACTCAACAGTCAATTCAACGGCATTTGCGAGCTGCTCTTGAGTGATACAGTATTCAGTTCTCAACTTTTGTAGGCGCTTCCCGAAGCGCATTTTGAGTTGGTTCATGTGATTTAGCCCAAAAATCACATCATATTGAAGTTGAACTTCGGTGTTAACGAAGCTAAACTTCTGGTTGAGATGAAATTCGGCCTGAATATGGAAAAGAAAACACGTAATCTTAAGGTTGTGCGGTCATTTTGCACCAAACCTAAAGCGCTTCTACCCCTGTCTGGTTGCTGGTTGGAGCGCGCTGGTTTCAAGGTAGGAATGCGAGTAGATGTCATTGTCCGGGAGAAATGCTTGGTTATTCTCCCCTCGGGGTTAGATGAAAGCGAAGTTTAAAGACAGAGCTATATTCAGGGAGGGTAAGCAACCTAACAAATTGCTAAAGTTCGTTCGCTATCGCTCACTGGGACTCCGCTTCGCTGCGCGCCCCTTAGCAAACCGTTAACACTCAGAAGGATTAAATAATGTCAGTAGAACAAAACTCTCTACCTACTCCAGAAGCAGCCATCAAAGATATAAATTCTAAAGAAGTGCTTAGGGCTTGGGTTGCAGACAATGGAGTGCACTTTTCATTTAAATTTGGACAGTGGCCAACCGAAGTATGGGGAGTATTTCTATCCGACATTGTAAAGCAAATCGTAGATGAAGAAGTTGAAGAAAATGACGCTAATCCAAAAGTTGTAGTCCGTACAATAATGGACAGACTTATGGATGAAATTAATCAGTATGGTGAAGAGCTTGGTTTTGCAGAAAAAAACATCAAATAAAAGTGTTAAGAAAACCATGCGCCGGATTGCTATTCCGCTGCCGCTCCTTAACAACCGGTGATGGTTAGCGTTAGAGCGTAAAATGGATATTGCAGAAGCATTAAATTCAGCAAAAGAAATTAGCACTTGGGTTCATGCTGAAACCAACAGATGATCTTCATAGACACCCGGGAATTGGAAATGAAATTTAATTTCAGCTATTCAGCTATGGCTTCAGCTAAGTGAATGGGGTATTAAGTCAAAAATAGGAATTTGTTTAACCTTAATGAATATTTTTTCTTCGGCTGGGTTCAAAAGGACAAAATGATCCTGCAACCTGTGATATCAGGTTTGTGTTTGAAAGAATTATCAGAGGAGGGGGGTTATGTGTCAGGAAAAACTTCAGCACAGCGCTTAATACCGTAAGCCCAGTTTTTCCCCATTTGCTCACAGGCTTGTCTGATTTTATATGCGCTACCCACCAGTGATTTAAATGGGCTTTCGAAATCCTTTGTCAGGTAAACCCAGTGTCTGGGATCAATATTAAGTCGGGTCAGAATGTCTGTCAGATGGTCAGGAATGTATCCCTTTTTATCATCTATAAGAATACGTCCTGTCCATTCCACCAGCTCAAGGTAATCGGTGGAGCGAAAGGGTAGACCTTTTGGCATCTTGTTACGAGGATAGCCTGCGAATGGTGGTAACTCACTGGGTTGGGCACGTATTTCTTCGGGGTTAACTGGACTGGTCCTGGATTGGTGTTTGATGCCTTTCTTAACAGAGGTGTGATTCGATGTCTAGTGCTTGAGACGTGTAACGCTCTTCCCACAAAATGGTCTGGAACCATTTTGATCAGCTGAATGATGAAGCTGGCCCGAAGGGTAAATGCAAGGGAAGGCATTTATAAAATCGACCAGTGACTTAACTTCCTTCCTAAATCCATTGCCTTCGATGTTCGTAATCATGTCCAGTCTGACTATCTTTACCGCAGAGAAAGGTACGTCGAAGAGCCTGCCCCGCGAAGCGCTTTGGGTACGCAGCGTGAGGTGTAGTGGTAATAAGGGGTAGCTTCGAGAGAAACTGAGTCTTCCTGGCTTTCGGCATGATATGCTCCTTGCGTTGACTCAATAGATTTTACGTTACTTCTGATTTATAGTAGTGTCCACCTTCCAAAAGTGGATGTCCCAAAAAGATTATCAAGAACTATAGGGTCAGGTCTGACTTTTATATATAATTTGTTGCTTCTTAGATCATGATCTTATTGGTGCTAATAGACGGTAAGGATTATAACAAACAAAGACTCCCGTCATTTTTCACACGGCCGTTGGAATAAAAAATATGATGCTGAAAAAAGTTTTTGAATATTGACTTCTGTAGATAGGCTCTTTATATTTTCTAAACATTGAAGGTAAAGCGTTTTTCGCTCCTCTACTCATTTCTATGTTCCGCTACGTGTCCACAGAGATGTACAACCTGACCACAAAAATGAGGTGTTTTATGAACGGAACTTCACTCACACTGATAGCGGCTGCCTGTCTTGCCATTCTGTTCACCCAGACTAGCCTGGCCAAGAGGCGGGTGCCTCAAAATATTGATACGAACCTTTCCCCGATATTCGGAATAGCGACAGAAGCGCCAGCCCCTCTGCATGTGGACGGTCAGTTTATCAAAGATACTCAAGGGCGTACGGTGGTGCTGCGTGGCGTCAATATATCTGGCGACTCCAAGGTTCCCCCTTTTATGCCCATCACCGACGCCGCAATGCTCGATCCTCTGCAAGGCTGGGGTATCAATACCCTGCGCCTGCTCTTCACCTGGGAAGCCTTTGAACCCTCACGCGGTAACTATGACACAGCTTACATGCAATATTACGAACAGGTAACAGACTGGGCTGAACAACGGGGATTATATGTGATTGTCGACTTCCATCAGGATGCCTACTCACGTTACTCCAACGGTGGCTGTGGTGAAGGCTTTCCAAAATGGGCAGTCTATTCAGGCATAAAGTTTAAAGAGCCGGACAATGGTGTAGCCTGCGAAAGCTGGGGCAGCAATATGATTTTTGATTTCAGTCATCACGATACCTGGCACCACTTCCATGCAAATACTGAAGGCGCCCGCACAGGCTACATCGATATGCTGCGTGCCGTCGCCGAGCGTATGTCCAACCACGCCAATGTGATTGGTTATGAATTGATTAACGAACCCTGGGGTAATGATTCTGAATTGGCCGCACTCTACAACGATGTAGGTAATGCTATTCGCGAGCGCCACCCATCGGCCATTTTATTTGTTCCGCCCCATGCTCTAGTGTCATCCGGTATGAGCGATAACAATATCGCCAAACCTGAGTTCGATAACTTCGTCTATTCACCACACTTCTACGATGCATTTGTCATCATGTTTAAAAACTGGCTAGGCTTTAACCCTGCCTGGGCACTGGATAAAATGGCTAAACATGCAGCACGTTGGAATGTGCCATTACTGTTGGGCGAATACGGCGCTCCAGCCGAAACTCAAAACGTTGAAGGCTATATGGATGCGCTTAATGACTGGCTGAATAATGGATTACATTCAGGCACCCAGTGGAACTACACACCTGGATGGCGTGCCGACATCAAAGACGGATGGAATATGGAAGACCTTTCCATTTCTGACGACACTGGCTCGTTGCGTGCTAACTTCCTGCCACGGGCCTATCCCATTGCTATAGCAGGAACCGATGCAACATTCAGTGAAGACAATCGCTCACTCAGTCTGAGCTGGGCGAATAATGCAAAACTGGGAGAGACCGTAGTGTTCTTGCCGCAGGGATTTATGCAGGGGAAAAAGCTAAATATTAAAGGTAAAATTAACTGTGCAATCAATGGACAGAAGCTGTCATGCTCCGGTAGAAACGGCTTCTCTGCTATAGAAGTCCGCTAATTCAGCGGGTGAGACAGGGATAGATGATTCGGAGCTCCGCAAATATGCACCCCGATTCTTATTGTTAAACCACTGCTTTCCCCCGCTTAGCTTCCTCTCCCTCAGGGAGAAGGTGATGGTATTTGATCGGCTAACGCTTTGATTTTCAGATTCCCTTGATTATTTTCCCACTACCATTTTTTTCAACCCAAAAACCTGTATAGCAACGGACTTAGAGTCAAACTTGAATACCACTGAGTTAAGGTCGATTAATTCGTTCGAGGGTTTCATTCCCAGGCTTTGAGAAATATTCATAGTTGTGCCATGTATAGTCTTTACTGGTACGGATTTTTTTATTTGTGCCAGCCCCTGTTTGTTTATTGGCGCAAGCAGCTGAGAAAAGAGGATCAGTAAGTAATTTCATAATCAGTACTCCAATGTTCCATCATTTAGCTTTTTAGCTATTAACTTTAATCTGAAAACAAGGGGGCAGGTTGTGTTCAAATGAAATCCTGATAAAAGGAGCACTCCGGCACTAATTCTGTAGATAATTTCCTAAATAGACGAAATACGCCATTAAAGTAGAGGACGAAACGGTCTACGTGCTGACTGGTACCGATGGCATATTGTCTGGTTTTCCATCTGTTTTTTGGGCTGTTGTTCCAAGATATGCCGCAGGCATTGTAGGCGCTGGCGACAAGAGGTGGGTCAAGGTTTGTGCTCAAACGTTGTTGAGAGATGTAGGCAGTTCCCGCGGTGATCGAGTTTATAGGTACGAACAGCCATTCTCTGTCAATAGTCGATATGTCGAGGGCGTCGTTTGCGGTTGATATCAGAGTTTGCATCAGGCCTGCGGATACTTTACCCGGTGTTTTGCTGTCTGATAAATACCCTGGTTCTTTTCTCAATGCCCTGTGGTCTCCTCCGCTTTCAGTACAGATTGTGGCGATAATGAGTTCGGCAGGTACGTCGAATCGATTTGCGGCTTCGATTATGGATCCACTGAATTGAGACCATACCCTTGATGCGGTTGCAATATATTCCTCACTCGTCTCGATCTCGCTCCCGACTTGCAATCCTTCGGGTGTCAGCGCCCATGAAATCGAGTCATGATAGGTATGAGGTTGACTGATTCCTTTTGTGACGAATCTTTTGTCGCTATCGGTTTCTTCAGCTTCAGCGTTTAGATTGTTCAGCACTCCCCCAGCCTGTGAAACCACAACTTGAAAATAGTCAAGGATCGGCTTGATCGGTGAAAAATAACTACGGTTATTTGAACCCCCAATGTGTAAACCAACCAGCCGATTTTGAGCATCTACCACGGCTGCTCCGCTGTCACCTCCCTTGGCATAGGGGGAGCATTCAATTTGATTGTAGAAACCCAGTCTGAACCATGAACCATCCTGTCGGTAAAAGCCCAGGTAAATATTGGCTGAGTCATGCAAGATTTGTCCGATGCTGTATCCAGAAGTACGACCATAGATTCTCACATAGTCACCCACCTTGATGTTATTTGCTATCCCGGAAATTTGGCCTATGACCGGAATATCGTTACGCCAGGCAATACCGTCGCTAAGCCGCGCGAGGGCAGCATCCGCAAGGTTGGGGAAACCTTGCTCATCAAAAAAGCGTGGGAAAGCTGCTACATATTCTGCTACTTTGTGGATAGCACTGTTTCCGCCATCTTGTGGTGCCGGATGGCATACATCCCTGTTCAGGCTTTCCAGGTTGAAGGGAGCAATGACATGGCGACAGCTGAGTAAGTACTTTCTTTCAGGTGTATTTCTCTGATTTACCACAATACCCAGCGTTCCTGCATTTCTTCGTTCATGAGCGATACTCGCACCTGGGAACAGAGTGCCGTTATGCGCCATCAAGCGACCAACTTCTTCTACATCAACTGGAATCTCTCTCTTACCATCAAGGCTTTGAATGCTTTGCGGGGCGGGGTTGCGTAATTTGCCTTTGGGCTTCTTTTTTTCTACCAGTAATTTGAGACAGACAACGTCGGACTTCTGGTGTGCGGTTTCCTTATAGCCTATGCTTAAACCCTGAATGCCATTGTATCGAAGCCATTGGCTGGAAGCGCCTCTTAGTTCATCAGCATTTTGCCGTAACTTCTTTGGGATTAAGGGTCCTCCAGCTCCCTGAGACAGTGCGTTCAGGAGCAAAGAGACTGGCTTTTTATCCGCTAGTTTCATTGACAATGAAAGGGTAAAAAATGACGTTTATTGACCACCAAGGTTTGTCTCGACTATTTTATTTAGCTGCTCCTCGGTAATCGGATCCGTATCGGCAATTGAATTATCATCTTTCTTTCTCATCTCCAGAATAGCATTTCGAGTATCTGGGCCATAGTAACCATCGGGGCAAAGTTGCTTTGAAGCGCTACCTGTCTGTGAATTCTCCTTCAGTTTAAGTTGTAGATTGGAGGTCTTCGCTGCGTCAGTGCACAGTATTTGTTCTGCAGCGCTAAAGGAATAACCTGCGGGGAAAGCTTTTTCACAATGAATTCTTAGCTCCTCTTTAGATTCTTTTTTCGCCGCGTCGGATTCACATCCTTTTTGTCCTTGCTGACCCTGAGCGTTCTCCTGCTTCTGCTTAACTTTCACAGGAAGAACTTTTTCTTTGCTGTTGGTATCCATGATGGTAACAAAATAGGTTCCCGAGGCACCGTTCCTTGGTTTGATCTGAAATGTACCGCCAAAAGGCTGATCCTGTTTTATTTCCAGTGCCGCATTGTCATAGGACGCTACATACTTTCCGCTCCCGCCTGATGCTTTGGTGGATATCATGGCCGCTGAATCGCTATCAAATTCAAGATCAGAGGGCGTCAGTGTAATCGGATTGATGATACCTTCGAGGTTGACGCCGCACGTCTGTGCAATTTGTTTCGGGAGATCTGGTTGGAACTGTATGATCAGAGGCCTCATTTTGGCAAGCGCATTTGCTAACGCGTCAGTATCATTCTGAAGATTGTTGAAGGAACTGTCATTATTATCGGAATATGACTGAGCGTTGCCGTTGGAAGAGATAATTTTTGTGATGCCATCTCCTGAACTAATGCCGAATTTTGTGAGTTGATCTGCTGTTTTCGAATACATGGACATCATGCTGTTGAGTGCTCCGGGTAGGGCATTGAGAGATTGTATGCTCTCTACAAGACCAAGATTCACCGTCGCGTTAATAGTGCTTATGGCCCCCATTAGTTCATAGGGTGCCTGATGGTGAAGTTTTAGCAGTTTCGCCGCCTGTGTTATTGCCGCATCGGCGTCGTTGAGAAGTTGTTGGCTGGCTTTCGCATAGGCACGAACTTGTTGTTGTTTTGTAAATTGGGCACCAGTTGAAAGCAGGTTTTCAATCGTTCCAAGAGACACTCGCAGGGTGTTGGCTCTTTCAGATAATTCAGTTTCAACTTTTTTGAAGTCTTCCAGTTGTCCGCTCTGTGCACGGAACGGGTTCGATGTGTCGATAGCACATTGAACAGCTTTCGCTCCGAGCCCAAAAATCTGAGACCTTGATGGCGTCGATAGCCATTGCGACATCCCGTAAAGGGCTGTGGTTCCCAGTGCCGCATCGGTTACCCGTGAGGCCTTGTTTCCATCAATAGACAAGCCCGTCGTATAAGCGGCTAGAGCAAACAGGCTTACTCCGCTGATAGAGTTCAAGAGCGCCTGGTCTCCCATTGCGGAAATGTATTCGCTCTGCAGTGCGAGTCCGCAAGCCATTGCATCATCAATCATGATGTCCTTATGTGAGCAGGCTATTTTAGTCTCAGTTTCTCCAGAGGAACTGTTCTTTTCGGAATAAGTAAGAGAACTGGTGTCTATATAGGGGTTATACAGGCTACTGCAGCCTGAATTTAGAACGAATATCGAAAGTAAAGTTACCCACCTTGCTGTTGAATGGTTGCTCTTACTCATCAGAATTCTCCTCCTGATTGGTAGTTTTTGTTATAGCTAAAGTTGGTTTTGAGTATTGACCTGAATCTTTATGCCGGTTCCTGACGCAAGTTAGTGATCCCACTGCGGTATAAAAAATACACGCTTATCTCAAGATAAGTGCATGAAACCTCGTACTAAACCACCACTTTTTGCGGGTATCTGGTGCGAGTTTCTTATCTAAACCATGGATTTCAATTATAATTTTTTCCATTTTCTATCCTCTATGCACGGATTGAATGTGCGAAGAGTGATAGCCACTAATCACCGAGAAAAGTTAAGGCTTTTGATGAGTGGAAAGTATTTTAAGAAAAGTAGGGAAGACCGTCCTATTTTCGACTCGAAATTCTTCGATAAAAAACCAGTCTCTGGATTACGAAGGTTAATAGTTTCAAGGAAAACTAGTTCCCCAGAGAAAAATTCAGAAATCTCTACAGCGAGGCTTGGATAACTGACAGGATGAATCACTATGGCCCCAATCATGGTGTGGTATTTCCCTTTGTTTTTTTAATTATTCTACAAGTATACCCGTTAGAAAATTCAATTCAATCATAAATTCGGATTAGATTTATTCGAGAGACTTCATGCATCTCTATTATAATTATTCTATTCGGTGGAACAGGGTACAATTCAGGTCTTGTTGCAAACCACTTGCGGTTGATTAGGTATTGATAAAAAAGTAACTCTGCATGAAAATGTGAAGATAAAACATGGCATATACAATCTTCGCGCACGTGCCTGAAAAGCAGTTAATCAAAGCATGAAAAATAACACTTGATATTTAGGGATGTTCTCATGTGTGTGAGAATACCCATTAAAACCGGAAGTGAACTAATCGGTGACTTTATCCAGAATCTACGGATTCAGGTATTTATTAAAAAGCAACATCACTATTTCTCTGAGACATGGGTATACGTCAAAGATTTAAGTCTTTCAACGATGATAGGCGCTTGATATTGGCTGGTTTCCTGCTGGGTATTATTTACTGGGTTACGGAATCCTATCTTCATATCGTGTTTTTTGAGGGATCGAATTTCACAGAGCATTTACTAACCCCCACCATCCACGAAGCCTGGATGCGACTCATTGTGATGGTCATGTTTATCGCCTTCGGATTCTATACCCGCAGGATGTTACGCGCCTGGAAAGTTGCTGAGCATAAGGCTGTAATTGCTAACCTGGAGTTGTCGCAGATTTTTGAAACTGCAGCAGATGGTATGCGCATCATAGATCGTGATTTCAATGTGATAAAGGCCAACGATACCTTTGCTACCCTCGTTGGCCTAGATAAGGGAGATATTATCGGCCATAAATGTTACGACCATTTCAAGGGTGAGCTATGCGATACGTCACGCTGCCCATTGAGAAAAATCCTGAAACACGAACAACGACTTGAATATGATGTCAAGAAGATTCGCACCGATGGCAGTTGTATTCCCTGCATCGTATCGGCAAGCCCATTCCTTGCAACTGATGGTGAGATCCTCGGTATTGTGGAGGACTTCAAGGATATTTCCGAACGGCGCGAATGGGAAGCCAGGCTTATGGAATCACGCGAGCGGCTGGAAAAACTGACATCTTATCTGCAGGTCATTCGTGAACAGGAACGTAGGCGCATTTCGCGCGAGATTCATGATGAGTTAGGTCAGTCATTGACCGCGCTAAATATGGATGTGTACTGGTTAAAAAAACGGCTATCAGAAAGTGATTCATCGATTTCGGATAAGATTGACGACATGAAGACAATCGTCAGCCATACTGCCAGGGCTGTACACCGTATAAGCTCGGAATTGCGCCCAGGGATACTGGATGATTTCGGTCTGTCGGCAGCCATTGAGTGGCAGGCGGGAGAGTTTAGCGAGCGAACAGGCATACCCTGTGTTGTTACTTCAAATCCGCAGGACATTGTTCTCAATGATGATCTTTCCACCGCCATGTTTCGTATCTTTCAGGAATCACTGACCAATATTGTCAAACACGCGGAAGCAACTCGGGTTACCGTGTTATTGCGTTATAGTAACAAAATGTTCGAGATGCGCATTGAGGATGACGGTAAGGGGTTTGTTCAACTTCCGCACAGTAGAGGGCAGAGCTACGGTATGATTGGCATGCAGGAACGTGTGCGAGATCTGGGAGGAAAGCTTGAAATATTTTCGGCCCAAAATGGTGGTGTGACTGTATCTGTCAGCGTACTTTCCGACTCAGGGGAGATATGTAACAGTGATTGAGGTTCTGATCGCCGATGATCACACTATTGTGCGTCGCGGTTTGATACAGATCGTCATGGAAACCGATGACATAGTTGTTACAGGAGAGGCATCCAATGGGCAGGAGGTACTTGAGCTGCTACGGGAAAGATCATGGGACGTTGTACTTCTGGATCTTGCGATGCCAGGTCGCGGCGGCATGGATACGCTCAGACGCCTGAATAATGACTATCCAGACTTACCCGTCCTCATTCTTAGCATCTACCCGGAGGATCAGTACGCCGTCCGTGCATTGAAGGAAGGTGCAGCTGGATATCTGACCAAGGAAAGAGCACCAGAGGAGCTGGTTTTTGCTATTCGTAAAGCTGCTCGTGGTGGCAAATATGTCAGTGCATCCCTTGCGGAGAAGCTAGCATCTGATTTATCAAGGGATGGTTCCAAAGCTCCGCATGAAACGTTGTCTGAGCGTGAATACCAGGTAATGTTAATGCTAGCTTCCGGCAAAGCTGTAAGTGAAATCGGCAAGGAACTGAATCTCAGTGTCAAAACCATCAGTACCCACCGAGCTCGCCTGCTCAAAAAAATGGCCATGCGCAGCAATGCGGAACTCACTCAATATGCCTTTCACAACAAGCTGATCGATTAACCTCAGGCCGTTATGCCAGAAAATACTGATCTGTAGGACAAAGGATGACAAAAGACTACTCGCCAGACTGACCTTCAATAGGCCTGGTCACTGATATTATTTGCTCTTAAGGCAATCTAGAATTAATGCAGGAACCGCATTAACCGGCGCTCAGGCTCATGGTGTTTATAAGCAATTAAGCCATTAAGCCATGATGCGGGTTTCGCTGAAAGCAAACTCTACGTAGGAGATACGACAATGAAAGCTTTAAATTACAGCCTGCTCAAAAAAATGCTAATCGGAATTGCGCTCTCTCTGGTGATGATAAGCGCCTACGGATACGAGATCGGTATAACCGTTGCGCCAAATGTGCTCAATATAGGGAGTCAAGGCTATGTGGTCACCGTACACACTGATATCGCTTATTCCACCGTTAACGCCCACACTGTTTATCTGAATGGCGTTCAAATTAAATCCTGGAAAGCTGATGATCAGGGTAATTTCGTCGCCAAATTCTGGATGTCTGAAATCAAGGCGCTTGAAGAGTTAAGAATTGGTGACTACAACGTTCTAACACTGACCGGTTTCACCTATGATCTTGTTCAATTTATTGGTACGGATGATATTCTGGTCATCAACAATGTTCCTAGCGGTTCTGGTAGTTAGGTTTACAGGCCTGGGCAAAGTTTGGCTGACGTAAAACTATTTTAGCCAATCACCCAGTAGATGAATCCCGCTAAAAGCTGAATTGTACGATTGAGGCGGCGTATCTCTTGCCTATAGGGATATAGGTAAGGGTCGTGAGCAGGAGACGCGGAAGATTTTTGACGCCAGGGAATAGCCTGCTATTCCGCGTCATCACGCCATGATCTACAACAATGGAAACGTACAACTTTAACTCGCCTAACTGCGGATTCCAGGTTGAAAAAATAAACCATCTTACCCAAAACATGCTGTCAAATGTAAGGCTTGCCTCCTAAGTTTTATGAAGACAACTTCATAAAGACAAGCCAGCACATATTCTTGCCATATTTTGACCGCTGCTGTGATTAAATAATCAATTTCCGTGCTTATAGATGGCTTTAGCATCCAGAATATGAGTCAATTGGAAATCTGGAAATTGAACATAATGATTAAACTACATAACTCACCTATCCAAAATATATCTTTTCAGAATCAATCTTTTTTAATCAAAAGAGATGATTTACTACATACTGATTTTTCAGGGAATAAAGCTAGAAAATTGCACTACTTTTTGGTAAATGATTTTCCAAATATTGATACAGTTATCAGCTATGGCTCAAATCAATCTAATGCCATGTATTCATTATCAGTTCTTTGTAAAATAAAAAAATGGAACTTTATATACTATGTGGACCATATACCGTCTTTTTTAAAAGAAAATCCAGCCGGAAATTATAAATATGCTTTAGAAAATGGTATGTGTATAAAGGTATTTGAAAACAATCAGTCAATGGCTGATATTGAATATGATAGAGGTAATGTTTTATTTATAAATGAGGGCGGAGCTAACAAAGAGGCTCAATATGGTATACAGATTCTTGCAAATGAATTAATACAATATAAAGATGAAAATAATATTAAAGATATAAAGATATTTCTCCCTAGCGGGACAGGCACTACGGCTCTATATTTGCAAAAATATATTAATGATGAAGTTTATACATCACCCTGTGTCGGGGATGAAGAGTATCTAAAAAAACAATTTTTAGCACTCGAAAGTGATGAATCAATTCATCCAACCATTATATCAAATGATAAAAAGTATCATTTTGGAAAACTGTGTAAAGAAAATTATCTATTTTGGAAAGAGCTAAAAGAAAAAATTAATATTGAATTTGATTTATTGTACGACCCTATTGGTATGAAAAATTTTTTGCAACTTAAAAAAGAGGATAAGTTTAAATATATTTATATTCATCAGGGTGGCATAAAAGGTAATGAAACAATGATAAAAAGGTATAAGTTCAAGTATAAAGATATCTAGACACTCAAGATTCGGGATTAAATCCAGTAAAAATTTAATCGGCAGAATCTGAAAACTATAATTAACACTCTGGGCCGATTGTATCTGGCGCAGCCTATAAGTTAATCGTTAATTCCATGGGGCATCATATATAGTCGTATTGGTAGAGGGCATGCTTGTTGACGAACAAGAAGGAGTACGAGTAGGGGTTAGTAGCGCTGTAAGGCTGTTTTGATCGCCTGATATGATGCCTTGGGACAACGTTCAAGACTGTCAAAATCTACATGTAATAGACCGAAACGTAAATCATAACCTTTGGTCCATTCGTAGTTATCCATCAAGGACCAGAAATAGTAACCCGCTAGCGGTACGCCATCGCTAATCGCTTCTTGCGCAACCTTGAGGTGAGCATCAAGATAGTCAATACGGTCACTGTCATCGAGCCCACTAAAAGAAGCCATGCCATTTTCGGTGATATAGATCGGTAACCCTCTGGAATATTCCGCATGGGTGCGGCGTAGAAAAAAATCCAGCCCCTCGGGGTATATCTCCCAGTCCATAGCAGTTTTGGGAAGAGGCCCTTCAAGCTCAGCCAGACTGGGCCAGGGGGTATTATCAAAAGCGATGTTTTTACGCGTGTAATAATTAATGCCGACCCAATCGACGGGTGCAGATATTACGTCTAAATCATCCTGCCAGCCATCAGGTAAATGGGGTTCCAGGCCTGCTAACACATCGGCAGGATATTCCTTACGTAGCGCGCCTGAGATAAAAAAACGGTTGTAGATACCATCATATAGAGATGCTGCACGTTCAGCCTCGGCTGTATTATCGGCGGGGTTGGCGTATTCCATATTAAACACGGCTCCCAGGTTGTTGATGCCGAGATCGCGCATGGTTTGAATGGCCCTGCCATGCGCCAGCATGACATGATGCATAGACTGAGCTGCTGCTGTTATATCGCGCAGTCCTGGAGCATGGTAGCCCATATAATGCGAAAGCCAGGTCACACACCAGGGTTCATTGATCGGTGCAACACTAAACATGCGGTCACCAATTCGCCCCATAATGACTTCGGTAAAATTGGCAAACCAGTCCGCGATATCGCGATTACACCAGCCGCCCTGTTCAGCTAACGCAACAGGTAATTCCCAGTGATACAGTGTGGCAGCTGGTTTGAGGTTATGCTCCAGCATACTGTCGACCAGGCGGTCGTAGAAATCCAGGCCTTGCATGTTTACCGTGCGTCCATCAGGCATTACTCTTGCCCAGCTCGTGGAGAAACGATAACTGTCGAAGCCTGCATCTTGCAGTAATGCAAAGTCTTCTGGATAGCGGTGATAGTGATCGCAGGCCAGTGCTCCGTTTTCCTGTCGGTCAACTTTCCCTGGTTGCCTGGAAAAGGTATCCCAATGAGTTTCACCGGCGCCACCGAACTGATGTCCCTCTATCTGATAAGCCGAAGTTGCTGCTCCGAACAAAAAATCTCGTGGGAAATCCTGGCGTGTAAATTTCATCATCGAGCTTTGTCTAATTGTTGCATTATCATTTTGCGTAAAACAACGATTTCCCGTCGGCAAACAGATGCACTTTTGAAGGATCGGCAGTCATTCTCATATTTTGATGACGAATATCACGGTGAATCCCCGGAAGTTTGGCAATTACTGGGGTATCCTTCGATTTTTCTCGTGTCAGAAAAGCCTGAGTGACTTCACCGAGTATTTCAGAGACACCGACTTTACCTTGGAATGCATAATTTTCAGATGTGGTTGGTTGCATATCTTCAGGGCGGATTCCAATATTAATTTTTGCACCCTTTAGATCTGGCGATGTAGGTATATTAGCGGAAAATATACCACCACCGTCGTCGGTAACTTTAACCTGCGTGACTTCTCCGGTATCGACTATTTCACCCGGCAATATATTCATTGCCGGCGACCCAATAAATTGAGCGACAAATTCATTTTCGGGGTGTTCGTATAATTCCAGAGGCGTTCCCACCTGGGCTATACCTTTGTTGGCAAGTACAACAATGCGACTGGCGAGAGTCATGGCCTCAACTTGATCGTGAGTAACATAAACCATGGTCGACTCAGGCAAACTTTCTTTAAGTTGTGCTATCTCGATTCGTGTTTGTACGCGCAGAGCAGCATCCAGATTGGACAGGGGTTCGTCGAACAGGAAGACTTTGGGGTCACGTACTATGGAGCGACCTATCGCCACGCGCTGTCTTTGTCCTCCCGATAGTGCCTTGGGTAGTCGATCCAGGTAATCGGTAAGTTGTAATGTCTGGGCTGCTTTTTGAATGGCAGCATCTATTTCTGCCGGTGACTTTTTCGCCAGTTTTAAGGCAAAAGCCATATTCTCACGAACGGTCATATGCGGGTACAGCGCATAAGACTGGAACACCATTGCGATACCACGTTGCGCTGGAGGCACATCGTTCATGCGTACGCCGTCAATCAATAAATCCCCCTCGGTGATCTTCTCGAGTCCAGCAATCATGCGCAGTAAAGTAGATTTCCCACAGCCGGATGGGCCTACGAAAACAATAAACTCACCGGTTTTGACGTCAAGGTTGATTTCCTTCAGTACTTTTATTTGATTGCCGTAGCTTTTACCGACATTGGTTAGGGTTATCTCAGCCATAAATCCTCCAGTTATTTATATTTTAATAGCAATGCAGGGTTGCCACGGCTCAAGGTGAATTACATCATCACCCGTTAGTTCGACAGTTCCCAGTTCTGCTCCAATTTGAGTCCAGTTGCTTTCAGGTAGCATGAGTGATGCAGCAGAATCAGATAAATTAAAGGCACAGAATATTTGTTCATCGTTATTGCTCCGAATAAAGCTGGCAACATTACCGTTTGCTTGCAAAGCACTCTGTCCCCCATGCTTAAGCACCGGATTAGCCTTTCTAAATGCAATGGCTCGGCGATAGTGATGCAAAAGGGACGATGAATCCTTTTCCTGATTTTCTACACATAGCGGCAGGTGCTCATCTGGCACCGGTAACCAGCTTTTAACGGGTGAAAATCCACAGTTTACAGACGAAGACTCCCATACCATTGGCGTGCGGCTGCCATCCCGCCCTTTAAATTCAGGCCAGAATGCGAGTCCGTACGGATCCTGTAAATCTTCGTATTTAATGTCGGCTTCGGGTAAGCCGAGTTCTTCTCCCTGATACAGACAGAGGCTACCGCGTAAACACATCATTAACGTTGTGTATACTCGCGCGGCTTCAATTGAAAGGTTCCAACGACTAATATGTCGAACTACATCATGATTTGAAAACGCCCAGCATACCCAGCCATCGCTGGCATCTTTAACGTATTCTGCAAATACCTCGGTGAGGCGAGATGCGCTTAAAGAATCACCGGATAGAAAATCAAACGCATAACACTGGTGGATATGTTTGTCACCACGCGTGTAATCGCCGAGAATTTTTATTCCATACTGTGAGTCACCTACTTCGCCCATTAATGTTTTAGAGTCATATTCCTCCATTAAGGCTCTAAGTCGAGCCAGGAAGTCTAAATTTTCCAGTTGATTCTTAGAGCGAGTATGATCCTGATAGTTATAAGGGTTGACCGATGGTGCCGTGGTCGCATTGCGCCTTTCAGGCGCTAGAGGAGGGTTATCGCGTAATAGTTTGTCTGCAATATAGAAATTGATAACGTCCAGCCTGAAACCATCAACACCTCGATCTAGCCAGAAGCGGAATATATCCAGCAGAGCATCCTGTACATCATGATTATGAAAATTGAGATCAGGTTGTTCTGCCAGAAAATTATGGAGATAGTATTGTTCTCGACGTGTATCCCATTGCCAGGCGGGACCACCAAATACAGATAGCCAGTTATTGGGTGGCGTTCCATCAGGTTTGGGGTCTGACCATACATACCAGTCAGCTTTTGAATTTACTTTATTAGACTGGCTTTGCTGGAACCAGTAGTGCTGATTAGAAGTATGGCTGATGACCTGATCTATCATAACCTTAATACCCAGTTCGTGAGCTGTCGCTAATAGCAGGTCGAAGTCAGCGAGCGTACCAAAGAGTGGATCAACATCGCGGTAATCGGTGACGTCATAGCCGAAATCTTTCATCGGAGAGGGAAAGAAAGGTGATATCCATATTGCATCGACACCCAGTGAAGCAATGTAAGGCAGGCGTCTCACAATACCCGCCAAATCACCTATGCCATCATTGTTACTGTCCTGATAACTGCGCGGCAAAATCTGATAGATGATAGCGCCTCGCCACCATTGAGAATCCTTCAGCATTATTTAACGGAACCGGCAAGCAGGCCTCGAACCAGATATTTTTGCATGGCAAAGAATACCATCAGCGGTACCGCTATCGATACAAATGCGGAGGTTGCGAGAATTTCCCAATTGCCTCCACGCGTGCCCAGAAGTTCGACAATTTGCTTGGTCATCACAGTGGTATCACCGGTCGAATCAATCAAAAATACCAGTGCAACAAGCAAGTCATTCCAGGTCCATAAAAACTGGAAAATTGCAAACGATGCCAGGGCAGGGAAGGACAGCGGTAAAATTATTTTGGTAAAGATCTGGAAATCGCTGGCTCCGTCAACCTTGGCATTTTCGATAATGTCACGTGGCAGGCCAACCATATAGTTTCGTAACAGGTAGATTGCCAGAGGTAGACCAAATCCGGTATGTGCAAGCCAGGCCCCCAGATACCCTTTACCTATACCGATTTCATTGTGAAACTTGAGCAGTGGAATTAAAGCCAGTTGTAGAGGAACAACCAGTAATCCCACGACAGCTGCTATTAACAGAGCTCGACCGGGAAATTCCATCCACGCCAGTGCATACGCGGCGAAAGCAGCAATCAGAATAGGGATGATGGTTGCAGGAATAGTGACCGTTAAAGTATTGAAAAAGGCCTTGGCCATACCTTCCCGGTTAGATGGATCGAACAGTACGTAATTATAGTTCTGCAAGGTGAACTCTGGTGGCGTCCTGGCGGTGGCAAAGATTCGTGCGCCCCGTTTTTTCTTAAATGCTTTGCCACTTTTCATTTGATAATCACCATTCTCCAGAACGGTGACTGTCGCCCCCCCTCTTAACTCAGCCGTATCTCCGGGCTTGTATTTACTGATTTTGAGTGAGCTGGTACCCCATTTCGAGATTGTGGCGTCAGAGATTTTATCAGCCTCGAACAGGTTACCTTCAATCACGAATAAGCCGTCTTTTTCAATTTGTTTGCTTGCTCCATCGGTTCGTAGTGTTAAATTACTTTCAGAAGACACTAGAGATTTCCACCACCCACTGGATGCAATTTGATCGGCGGTTCTAAAAGAGGAGACCAGCAGACCTACTGTTGGAAAGAGCCACAGGAACACCAGTAATGCCAGAGATATATGGACAGCCCAGGTTAAAGAAGATTTAGTACCAGCAATATTATCCATTAATCCATCTCCTTACGCGCGTTATACACATTCCAGACAAGTATCGGGGTAACAAGCAACATAATGATCATGGCGCTGGCTGAACCCACTCCCCAGTCATTGGCTCGAAATAATTTGTCGTACATGTAGTTAGCGAGTACCTGCGTTTCCCACTGCCCGTTTGTCATCGCAAAAACGATATCAAATATCTTAAGTACTACGATGGTGATGGTGGTCCATACGACGACTATAGTACCCATTATCTGTGGCACCTTAATCTTAAAGAACACCTGAAAGGGGTTTGCACCATCTACAATTGCCGCTTCTATGGTTTCCTCAGGGATACCTCGCAATGCAGCTGACAGTATCACCATGGCAAAGCCGGTCTGAATCCATACAAGTACAATCATCAAAAAGAAATTATTCCAGAATGGGATAGTCAACCAGGTATTAGGAGCGTCACCCCCGAAATAAAGGTATAGCGCATTCAGTACGCCAATCTGATCCTGATCGATGGGTCTGGTGTCGTACACCAGCTTCCAGATAACGGCTGCACCGACAAACGATATTGCCATGGGCATGAATATGATCGATTTGGCGATATTTCCCCAGCGTACTCGATCAGACAGCTGAGCCGCAATCAGGCCAAAAATGGTCGACAGGGCCGGAACCACAAGCAGCCAGACCAGATTGTTACGCATGGCCTCCCAGAACTTCGGTTCGCCAAACATTTGCTGGTAGTTAGCGAGACCAACAAACGTTGATTCCCCACCAGGAAGTCGCTCGGTGAGTGAAAGTCGTAATGTTTCAACTACGGGATAAGCAAGGTAGAGACTCAGTGCGGCCAATGCAGGAAATAGAAAAAGCCAGGGGCGTACCATATTTGCCCTGGTTATATTTCTACCAGCATTGATACCTTTCGCTGGAAATATAACTTTATCGAGCACCTGGTTGGCAGTATAAAAATAGCCAACGCAACCGCCGACTCCAATGATTATTGTTAGTAAACCTTGTAGTGCTGGATGCATCGCTTTCTCCTATATACTGCCTGTTGGTAGTGAATAAGTGGAAAAATAAACCAATCTT
>JBNKMF010000062.1:0-30144 GCA_050292965.1 Gammaproteobacteria bacterium
ACGGTGTTGAAGGCATGATTTATCAGGCTTCAACCTCGACTTCAAGTGGAACACTGACTATCTCGGTCACCTTCGATATCGGTACCGATGTCGAGCAGGCTGCACTCAATGTCAATAACCGCGTCAAACAGGTTGAGGCGCGTCTGCCAGAGGAGGTGAGACGACAGGGGGTTACCGTACAGAAGGGTAGTTCATCCTTTTTGCAGGTTATCTCTTTTTACCCAGATGATGAGTTATACAGCGATATCTACGTATCTAACTTTGTTAAGTTGAATGTTCTTGATCAACTCAAGCGCATACCGGGTACGACCAATGTGCAGATATTCGGTGCCAAGGATTATGCGATGCGTATCTGGATCAAACCAGACCGCATGACTCAACTGGGCTTAACGGTTGGAGATTTAGCGAAGGCGATAAACGAACAGAATGCTCAATTTGCCTCCGGTAAAATTGGAGAAAATCCCACAGGAGGTAATCAGGAACTGGTCTACAGTATTACCACCAAAGGGCGTCTGGTCACAGCCGAAGAGTTTGGGCAGGTTATTCTACGTACCAATGCAGATGGCAGTAGCCTGCGACTAAAAGATGTAGCTCGCATCGAACTCGGATCCAAGGACTATAACTTTAATGGTAAATACAATGGCAAGGCTTCAGCGCTGATAGGAATTTTTCTACAGCCAGGAGCCAATGCCTTAAGCGTTGCTGATGAAGTTAATCAGAAACTGGACGAGCTCGCGGAGAGTTTTCCACCAGGTTTGCATTATGCCGTTCCCTTCGATACCACCCGGTTTGTCGAAGTCTCTATTCGCGAGGTATTAAAAACCCTGGGCGAAGCGATGGTGCTGGTGTTTCTGGTTGTTTTTATATTTCTGCAAAACTGGCGAGCAACCCTTATCCCGACACTTGCGGTTCCCGTTTCACTGCTGGGAACCTTCGCCGGCATGTATCTGCTGGGCTATTCGATTAACACTCTGACCCTATTTGGTATGGTGCTATCGATAGGTATAGTCGTGGATGATGCCATCGTGGTGCTGGAGAATGTTGAACGTATTATGCACGAACAGGGGCTGGGTGCGCGTGATGCGGCGATAAAGGCCATGCACGAGGTGAGTGGTCCAATCGTAGCGATAGTGCTGGTACTGGTTTCCGTGTTTGTGCCGATTGCTTTTCTGGGAGGTTTAACCGGTGAGTTATATCGTCAGTTCGCTATTACTATCGCGATATCAGTTACGCTATCAGGTGTAGTTGCCTTGACGATGACACCCTCATTATGTGTGATGATCTTGCGCCATGAGCATAAGCAAACCAACTTTCTGTTTAACTGGTTTAATCAATTTTTCAGTATGATTACCCGCGGCTATATGGGTGGTGTGCGATTTATTATCAAACGTTCGGTGTTTGCAGTGATACTGTTCGCCGCGATGGTCGGTGTCACTATGCAATTGTGGAAGATCACACCGGGTTCACTGGTGCCGGATGAAGATCAGGGCTTTTATATCGCGGCAGTTTTCCTGCCTGATGGATCTTCATTAGAACGTACCGATAAGGTTGTAGCTAAGGTCATTGAAGCGATAAAATCCAATCCGGCAAACAAAGATGTGGTTTCTTTTTCGGGTTTCGATTTTCTCGGTGGAGGTTATAAAAATAATGCAGCTACCTTATTTGTAACACAACAGCACTGGGATGATAGGACAACACCGAGTCAGGCTCTGGTAGGTGAATTGTTTGCTAAAACGGCAGGTATCAAAGAAGCACTTGTACTGGCCTTTAATCCACCTGCAATCTTCGGTCTGGGTAGTACCGGTGGTTTCGAATTTTATATCCAGAACAAGGGGGGCAGTGATCCCGCTAAACTGGCTGAAGCGATGCGAAACTTTCAGGGTGCTGCACGTAAGGATGCTCGACTGGGTATGATTAACAGTCTGTGGAGGCCAGCAGCCCCACAATTATTTGTAGATGTCGATCGTGAACGTGCCAAGTCTCTGGGTATACCTTTAGATAGTGCATTTAACACGCTGGCAGCAACACTTGGGTCATACTATGTGAATGACTTTAATCGATATGGGCAGGCCTGGCAGGTGATGCTTTCGGCGGATTCGCAATACCGTAAAAAGCCTGAGGATATAGGTCGCATGTATGTCAGAAGCAGTTCTGGTGAAATGGTGCCGCTGTCTGCTTTTGCAACTGTCGAATATACATCTGGACCAGATACGCTGGACAGGTTTAATAATTTACCGGCGGTTAAACTATTCGGCTCGGCGGCGCCTGGTATCAGTTCGGGGCAGGCGCTGCAAGCGGTGGAAGAAGTGGCTGAGCCATCTCTGGGAAAAGATTTTTCAATCGACTGGAGTGGGGCTTCCTATCAGGAAAAGAAAACCGAAGACAATTCTGTGATTGCACTTGGCCTTGCCGTTATCATGGTGTTCCTGATTCTCTCCGCATTGTATGAACGCTGGTCTTTGCCACTTTCTGTTTTGCTGGCATTACCGTTTGGAACCTTCGGCGCTCTTGTTGCAGTATGGTTACGGGATTATACCAACGATGTATATTTTCAGATTGGACTGGTAACACTACTGGGGCTCGCAGCCAAAAATGCAATCCTGATTGTTGAATTTGCCTTGCTACAAAAACAACATGGCTGGCATGCGGCAGCAGCAGCGATAGAAGCAGCACGTCTTAGATTCCGTCCGATTATCATGACTTCACTTGCCTTCATTCTGGGTGTGCTACCGCTAGCTTACTCGGTAGGGGCAGGGGCAGGGGCTCGTAAGTCCGTGGGGACGGGTGTCATGGGAGGGATGCTTGCGGCTACTTTCCTCGCGGTATTTTTTGTACCGTTCTTTTTCAAGTTATTGATGGATAGACGGCTGCGTACCAAACCCGAAGAGTTTATAGCGCCAAAAGATGATGACCCGGTGTGATTGGGTTTAAGACCTGGTTCTAATTTTGCGGAAAGACATCTTAGTCAATCAAATTTCAGAATCGACACATCTATCCAGCTGCGATCAAATCAAGTCCCTGAACCCGGTATTATTCTGCTGAGGGGAACTGGGTTAATGGGACTGAGTTTGCTGCGTCGAAGAGTCAAGATATAATTTAATGTCTCTGGCATGATTAGAAAGCCATCTCTTCTGGGATGGCTTTTTTTTTCACATGATAAAGCTCTAGCGAAGCTTTTCGATAATTGATTTCAGGTTTGCTTTAAGTTGCGCAGTTTGTTCAGCGGGTATCTGAGAGAGCAACTCAGTCTCTTTTTCAATGGCCAGGTTCTGCATTTTTATACCGATTTTAGTGCCCTGCGCGGTAATTTTTATGGTATTTCTATCCAGAATTTCAACCAGACCCCTTTCGGCCATCCAGTCAGCAGTGTTACATAGAGCAGCATAGGGTTGCATAACCATACTGACTAGATCTGTAATTTTGATTACCGGACAATTGATCAGACGCGCAAGAATACGCCACTCTTCAGGATTGATACCCAGTTCTTTCTTAAGTTTTGGATAAAGGTCTGCACTAAAACCCTGATAAGCGACACGCAATAAGTAAAGCAGATAGTCGCTAACAAAATCTCCTTCTGCAGGGGGGGTATCACAAGGTACAGATGATTTAACTATTTCTGGGTGCTGTGCGGATATTGCATAACTACCACGAGCAAATACCAGTGGCTGAATATTATCGTTATAGCGATATTCGATGACTTCACCCACCAGAATCAAATGATCCCCACCTTCGTAGACTGCCCAGGTTTTACATTCAAACTGTGCTGCGAAGTCACTAAGAAGAGGGGTTCCTCCCAGTCCTGCTGAATAGGCCAGGTTAGCAAATTTGTCTTCACCACGACTGGCAAAGTTATTCGAGGTATCAACCTGATCTCGACCCAGAATATTTACCGCAAAATACTCAGCTTTTTCAAAACAGGTAAGACTGAGAGCTGCTTTATCGATGCTCCATAAAACCAGAGTAGGGTCCATTGAAACTGAGTTAAAGCTACTTGCCGTTATACCAACAGGCTTGCCTTTTGCATCTAGAGTAGTGATGACTGTAACGCCGGTTGGGAACTGCGATAATGCACGACGAAAATCCTTAGGATCAAATTCACTTTTGGACATGGTTAGTCACCTTTATAAATACACAAAACCACGCCCTGAGGACGTGAAGCTAATCCGAAGGCTCTGCCTAAAGGATTATAATTAACCATACTTCATGCATCCTGTTGTAGTTGTCGTCACAAAAGGCTAGATAGGAGCATAAGCATAAGCATGAGTAGATTCAGTCAATTATCGCATGTAATATGACTTTGTCAGTATCATATTGTCTGAGTGCCAAAAATTTTTAATTCCATCGTGAATTCAATCTGTTATGCCATGAACGTGCTCCGATACCTCGGATTCAGGTAGAGTTTACTTCTGGTTTACTATTGTTCCTGATCATTCACTGTTATTGGACTTCATTTTCAGCTGGGGTGATACTTGGGCTAATATCGATAAGTCGCCTCAGGTGAATGATGACATTTTTCTTCCGTTCCAGACTCAATCTTCAAACCCGCCTGATGCTGGCATTTGCCTTTGTAGTGCTGATTCAGGCAGCGATTACTGGCACAATTACCCTGCGTTATATTCAGCTTGTACTGGAAGATCGTATCGGCGATCAGGCACTTCAATTATCCAATATAGTTTCCAGTCTTCCCCAGATCAGGCGTGGCCTGGTCGAGCATAGGGTTGATTTAATCCAGCCACTGGCGGAACAGATTCGCAAAAAAACCGATGCACGTTTTATAGTAGTGGGAGATCGTGAAGGCATTCGTTTTTCTCATCCGATAGAGGAACGAATAGGGTTAAAAAGAGTAGGAGGTGATAACCAACGTGCTCTGGAAACTGGAGAATCCTATGTGTCGCGTGCAGTGGGTAGTCTTGGCCCATCTATCCGGGGTAAATCACCGGTTTATGATTTTGAGGGCAATATCATCGGCGTGACCAGTGTCGGTTACTTGCTGGATAGTGTCGATCACACCATTTTCGGCTATCAGCAATCCGCCTTGCTGGTGGTAATGGTTTCTTTAATTTTCAGCATTTTGACCGGTGTAGTTGTGGCACGTTATTTCAAGCGTATCCTGTTCGGGCTGGAACCAGAAGAAATTGCACGATTGTTCGAAGAACACAAAACGACGCTGCAGACTATCCGTGAGGGCGTGATCTCGATTGATGCCAATGGCTGTATAACCACCTTCAATAAGAATGCCTTACAAACACTGGGCACTGAAGATGACACGATCCGGGGGCGTCAGGTACGTGATGTATTCCCGCAAAGCGATTTATGGAAGGTTCTGGAAACCGGGCAGGTTGAGCTGGATCGCGAGATTGAAATCAACGGCCAGAAGTTGATTGTTAACCGATTGCCTATCGTGGTCGATGAACAGGTGACCGGGGTGGTTTCGAGTTTTCGTCCCAAGGGTGAGATCGAGATGCTAAGTCGTCAGTTATCACATATCGAACAATATGCGGAAACCTTAAGGGCGCAGAGTCACGACTATGCTAACAAGCTACATACGATTGCGGGCCTGATCCAGATAGATGCCAAAGAACAGGCGTTGGAGCTGATCGGGCAGGAAAGCCGTGGAATTCAGGAGTTGGTACACCTGTTGGTTAAAGCCATCCCAGATACGGTGATCGCAGGCTGTATCCTGGGTAAATACAACCGTGCGCATGAGTTGGGACTGGAACTTTGTGTCGATCCTTCAAGCCACCTAACCGATTTACCCCGACATATATCGAGTGAAAAGTTGATGTCCCTGATCGGCAATATTATTGATAATGCTTTCGAGGCTACCCGATGCAGGCTGTCTGAACATCCGCAAGGTTCCAATCAGGTGGCGGTATCTTTCAGTGATTATGGTAATGACCTGATCTTTGAAATAGAGGATAAGGGCGCGGGTATTGCTGAAGATGATCAAAAACGTATTTTTGAAAAAGGCTATACCAGCAAGACTGAATCCGGACATGGTTATGGCCTGTTTCTGGTAAAATCGATCCTGCAGGATTTAAAAGGACATATTAACCTTGAAAATGCAGAGGATGGCGGCACGCGATTTATCGTCTATCTACCCAAGCAAATTTAAGAATGAATGATTCCACAAGTATAAGAACGGTTATCGCTGAAGATGATGTACGCATCGCTGAAATCCAGCAGCGTTTTATCGAGCAGGTTGAAGGCTTTGAGGTCGTAGGTCTTTCGCATACGCTGGAACAAACAAGGCAGATGGTTGAGATTTTACAGCCCCAGCTATTATTGCTCGATATCCAGTTTCCGGATGGCAATGGGCTGGACTTTCTGAAGGAAATCCGTGAATCAAGAATCCAGACCGATGTTATTTTAATGACCGCTGCACGGGATATCGACACCCTCAAGTCAGCCATGCACAGTGGAATTTTCGATTATATCGTCAAGCCATTGGTGTTTGATCGCTTTCAGGATTCATTGCAACGCTATCGCCAACACCTCGAACAGTTGAGTTCGTTACAAAGGGTAGATCAGCAAACCATCGATGCTCTGCTACCACGCGCGGGTACCGACAGCCAGAGATCGGTAAGCGAGACCTCCTTGCCCAAAGGTATCGATGCACTCACCCTGATCAAGATTCGCGACCTGTTTGTGGACAGGGATGACTCTCTTGCCGCATCTCCGGTGGGTGATGCAATAGGTGCGAGTCGAACCACTGCACGGCGCTATCTGGAATATATGGTGAGTACAGGAGAGTTGATAGTCGACGTGAATTACGGCGGTGTCGGGCGTCCCGAGCGCTATTACTGCCGATCAGGTGCATCCAGTTGATGGTCGTGAACTTTATGCACAAAATGAATTTTAAACTTTAAACACCCAATATCTGCGTAAGCTTCTTTTCTGTTTTTCCTCAAGATATGGTTTGGACACTAAACCAAAACAAAACAACATAATGAGGAAAACAGCATGATATCAAACCCAAAATTAACCCGGCGCCGACTTCTGGCCATTTCACTAGGGTGTTCACTTGGCTTTTTAGCAGCCGCAACTTCTTTAAGTGTCAGTGCTGCTGAAATAGATTCTATTCACTTTCTTGTTCCCGGTGGAGCAGGTGGTGGTTGGGATGGTACTGCTCGTGGTACTGGTGAAGCCCTTACCAAATCTGGCCTGGTAAACACTGCTTCGTATCAGAATATGTCCGGTGGTGGCGGTGGCAAGGCGATTGCTCACTTAATCGAAACTGCCAAGCAGTCTGAAGGTACATTGATGGTCAATTCAACGCCTATTGTAGTGCGCTCTCTAACCAAGGTGTTCCCGCAATCATTCAGAGATCTTACTCCAATTGCTGGTACTATCGCTGACTATGGTGCCTTTGTGGTAAAGGCAGATTCCCCGATAAAATCCTGGAAAGACGTTGTTGCTGGATTTAAAGAAAATCCACGCAAAATGAAATTTGCAGGAGGCTCGGCAAAAGGCAGTCTGGATCATCTGGTACCAGCGGCTGCAATCAAGGCAGAAGGTTTAGATGCTAAAAAACTACGCTACATTCCTTACGATGCGGGTGGTAAAGCGATGGCAGGATTACTTTCTGGAGAAGCTCAACTATTGTCAACTGGTCTCGGCGAAGCTCTTGAAATGAGCAAAGCAGGGCAGGTTCGTATTCTCGCGATTACCGCTCCTGAACGTTTAAAGGATGCGCCCAATGTACCCACACTGACAGAAATGGGTAACGATACGGTATTTGCCAACTGGCGTGGATTCTTTGGAGCACCCGGGTTATCAAAAGATAAAGCAAAGGCCTATGCCGATGTTCTGGGCAAGATGTACAAAACACCGGAATGGGAAACCGTACGTGCACGTAATGGCTGGGTGAATAACTTCAAACCCGGAGCTGAGTTCTACAGCTTTCTTGAACAGCAGGAAAAGCAGGTTGGCGATTTAATGCGCGAGCTGGGTTTTCTGTAAGTTCCCAGTTTTCCTTAAATGGTTAGTGCAGTAATACACTGCACTAACCCCATTCCTGGAGCATTATCATGGCACTTTCCAAAGAACGAATAGGTGCGCTCTTTTTCCTGGTGTTGTCGATTACCTACGGTTATTACGGCAGTGAAATTCGCCTGCATCCAGGCGATGAATTTGAGCCCATGAATGCACAGACCTTGCCGTATGTACTTTCAATATTAGGTATCGGTCTGTCAATTTTCTTACTGATTACCGCAAGGCAGCCAGAGCATAAAACCGAAGCTGACAAGCATGAGTGGTTGCCAGTCATCCTGCTTATCGGTCTGACACTTATCTATGGACTGACATTAGACTGGCTGGGATTTCTGATATCCACTACGTTGTTTCTGATCGGTGGATTCTGGATTCTAGGAGAGCGTAGATGGCGTGTTTTGCTTAAGATCGCAATTCCATTTGTTCTGGTGTTCTGGGGTGGTTTAACCCAGCTACTTGATATATATCTTGCTCCCGGCCGACTGTTTGCCGGCCTGTTTTAACGGGAGGAACTGAATATGTTAGACGGAATTCTTACCGGTTTATCCACCGCCTTTTTACCCATGAATCTTATGATGGTGGTGATGGGCTGTTTTGTCGGTACCTTCATCGGTATGCTACCCGGCCTTGGCCCAATATCAGCAATAGCGCTGATGATTCCAATCACCTATGGGCTAGACCCATCATCCGGTATTATCCTGATGGCAGGTGTTTACTATGGTGCTATATTCGGTGGTTCAACCTCATCGATACTAATCAATGCACCTGGTTGCTCTGGCACCGTAGTTACAGCGTTCGATGGTTACCCGCTTGCAGCAAAGGGTCAGGCAGGTAAGGCGCTGGCGATAGCCGCTTACGCTTCTTTTACCGGTGGCACTATATCGGCTATCTTTCTACTGCTTGCAGCCCCGATGCTGGCAAAGGTCTCACTTAGCTTTCAATCAGCAGATTACTTCGCACTAATGGTGTTGGGGCTTTCGGCTGTTGCAGCTTTCAGTGGAAAAGGGCAGGTGGTTAAAGCGTTATTAATGACGGTATTTGGTCTGATGTTATCCACCGTGGGTACAGATCGCGCTACCGGTGTGGAACGCTTTACCTTTGGATCTATCGACTTACTCGATGGTATCAGTTTCCTGTTACTGGCAATGGCAACCTTTGCGTTAGCAGAGGCTTTGATGTCGGTACTTAGAAGCGAACACAAAGAAGACACCTCTGCCGCCAATGACTTGAGTAATATTGGTAGTATGAAATTAAGCAGGGATGAGGTTAAGGAGATTGCCCCTCCGATTGTTCGATCATCCGTCCTTGGATTTTTAATCGGTGTTCTACCAGGTGCAGGAGCAACCATAGCGGCATTTCTCGCTTATGGCGTTGATCGTAACCTCGCCAGTGCCAAAGAAAAGCTTAAGTTTGGCTTTGGCTCATTACGTGGTCTGGCAGCTCCTGAAGCGGCCAATAATGCAGCCTCATCGGGGTCATTCGTACCCTTGTTAACATTGGGA
This sequence comes from Gammaproteobacteria bacterium, assembly GCA_050292965.1. GTDB lineage: Bacteria > Pseudomonadota > Gammaproteobacteria > JACNJF01. The sequence goes on from JBNKMF010000062.1 coordinate 9,495, forward strand.
ATTCCAGGGTCAGGAACCACAGCGATTATGCTTGGTGCATTAATCTCATATGGCATACAACCTGGTCCACGCCTGTTTGTCGATCATCCTGATGTATTCTGGTCGGTAATTATCTCTATGTATGTGGGCAACGTGGTTTTATTAATTTTAAACCTGCCGTTGATTCCTTATCTATCACGATTATTGATTATCCCGCGTCCAATACTGGTGCCTATGATCCTGCTGTTTTCAATCACGGGTGTCTATCTGGTGTCGTTTAATGCGATGGATATCATCATCATGGCCGGTGTGTGTTCATTAGCAATATTCCTACGATTATTAACCTTCCCGATGGCACCGCTGCTGCTAGGATTTATCCTCGGAGGCATGATGGAAGACAACCTGCGACGTGCGTTACTGATTAATGACGACAGTCTAAGTTTTCTGTGGGAACGTCCCATAACCCTCACTATTATGATCATTACAGCACTGATACTGATTGCACCAATATTCCAGAAAACTATAAAACGGATATTCAAGATCGGAGGAAATCCTGCTGATCTGGCGATTGATTGATTTAACATTCAGGAATTTATCAACAGGGATGTTACTTTTACCTTCAATAATTTGTAATGATTCATACTTGATCTGACAGTCTCTACATTGCTGACATTCATTCTTTTTATCGTAGAGCCCCTACCCGACACCCATGTCCACCCTGACGCTATATGAAGCAGTTTGAATCCGCTTCACTTTGGTGATGAGTCTGCTTATACCGTTATACAAGGCTAGTTACCCTTTGCTTTGCTCTAAATCGTAAATCCAGGTGGTGACTGACAGAGAAAAAAGAGTTATATAGACTCAGGGGGTAGAACGGATTTTGGAGGCAGGTTTGCATGCATGACTTATTGATCCCATTCGGCATTCACAAAGATACCGGTGACATCATCGAGCCGGAAGATGCAGTAAAGGGCAGGGCCTGTGATTGCCTGTGCCCAGGATGTAAAGCCCCCTTGCTCTGTAAACATCCTAAGGAGAAGCGCGATCATTTTGCTCATGATTCCAAACATGAGAATGCAAAACCCGAAAAGAAGTGTCCGTTTAGTTCATCTGTAGCGGTGGCCATGATGGTACGCAATATGGCTCCTGCATTCGTGGGTAAGTTGCTTGGTACGCCTGAGTTTTATGTTTCGGATCGCTGTCCACGCTGTAGACGACTTGAGTCTATCATGGTGACCAGATCGGCTTATAACCGCATAGATGAGGTTGACGCGAATGTTACTGCTTACGGCCATCATGTAGATTTGAAATTGATCGTATCCGGTTTCCCTATACTGGTAAATCTGGTGTACAAGGGCAAACAGCCATTGAACATTGATGAAACTGCTTTACAGTCTAACAAAGTGGCAGTACTGGAACTGGATTGCGATAGCTTTTCATTCACTACATTCAGACGTCATCGCAAACTGCGTTTTTCAGAAGCCATCATCCGTTTTTTTCTGATTGAAGGGCGTAGAGCCTGGCGCTTTCATCCTAGAGCGGAAACATTACGAAAACAATCGCAGCAGAAACATCAATGTAAGACTCGGAATGCAAGAATTCCTCAAAACTATTTCACAGACACTCCAACGAAGTCGGTACTACCTCCAGAAAAACATACCAAAAACGTTAAAAAAAATAATATTTTCGAAGAATTTGTCCAGCATCAGGAAAAACAGAAAGCTGAAAAACCTGTCCATAGCCCGGAAAACAGTGAAATTGAAAAGTCTGTTCATAACCCGGAAGTCCATGAAGTAAAGAAGCCTGTCCATAGCCCGGAAGAAACCGTTATTGAAAACGATGTCATCAAGCGATTCGAATGTGTTCTGTGCCATCTATCCTGGCAGCATCATGGCCATGGTTCATGGAAATGCCCAAACTGTGATAGTCATTTATATGCGAGGGAGATTAAAGAGTAAAAGCTTGCGCTAATCGCCTGGATTTAATTGTGAATAATTAAATCAACTTAGCAAAGCTTTTCAAAAAAATGTGAGCATACCAGAGAAATAGACAATCTTATTGATCGTACAGGCTGTGCGAAGTTAGCCGGGTTTCAGTATACTCACGCGTTGCCAGATCAACGATGTCGCATTTATGCTACTGATAAACCCTTAAGACCAACGCTAATGAATACTGATTCAGCCCTCGACAATCTCAGTCATACCGCAGCAATTGCCTTGCTCAAGCGGCTTTATGGCATCAATGACGATATCGATGGCATCATCGAAAACCACCTTGAAGCTGTAAACTATGTGGAAACCAACGGCGATGGACTCTACCAGAGTCTGCAACGTCAGTTAAAGCAGATTGAAGTCGAAGACAGCTTTATTGGGTACCATGATGCGTTTGATTTTTCCTGTCGCCTGAAAAGCCTGCTCATTGATATCGATACCCTGATGCGAGAACAAAATCCGGCAAAAGCGCTGGATCTACTGGATCAGTTTTTACATATGGTCGAGCCCATCATGGAGCGCGTGGATGACTCCAATGGTGATGTTGGTGCTATCTTCGGCGAAGCAGTTGATCAGTGGCTCGATACTGCAGCCGAGGTACGTGCCAGTAATCCGGATTATCTGGACTGGGTAAAAGCAGTGCAGGGTTATTTCGACAACAATGAATATGGTTGCCTGGATGACTTAATGCCAAATTGTCATGAATTGCTAAGCGAAGAAGAGCTCAGGCAATTAGCTCAAGGTTTTGAGCAACAAGCCCGTGCAGCTCAGAAAGTAGTACCGATTAAGAACAAGGTTAATGGTCGTTCTTTCTATAACTCTGAAGTCGCTCATGCTTGTATTGGCCTGCATTCGGTTGGCGAGGCCTTGAGGGATATGTCCCTGCTTGAACTGGCCACACTGTTGACCAGTCCAGAGCCTAACGCGTTGCAAATGGAGGATCTGGTCAAATACGCCATTACTATAGGTAATTATCAACGTGCTGAATACTGGCTCAAGCAGCCCGGTTGGGAAAAGCAATGCCACCGTCACAGAGATTTGAGTTGCCAACTGCTGGAAGCCCAGGGTAAAACCAAAGAACTGAAACAGACACTGAAACACTACTACGAGGAAGACCCCTGCTTGAGCACAATGCAAGCCTATTGGGAAGCCTGTAATGTCAGCGAACGCAAGCAGCTACGCGGGCATGTGGAAAAGCGTATAGCCCAAAGCGCGATCAGCGACGGTCAAGAAGAGGAAAGCATTGCCTTACTTTTATTCGTCGGTAATACTGAAATGGCCGGAGAAATTCTGCTTACCCACGCTGCGGCGGTTGCCAAGGTAATCTGGCCCACACTTACAGAGTGGGTAGCAATCTTTGAAGAGAATCAACAGCTATTACCAGCGATCATCTGCTACCGTGGCCTGTTGAATGATATCCTGCAACGCGGTAACGCAAAAGCCTACCACCACGCTGCCCGTTACTTTCACAAACTGCTAGAACTGGATAAAAGTGTCCAGAGCTATCAAAATCTAGATGACAGTGCGACATACATCCGACAGCTACAGCAACAGCACTGGCGTAAGCGCTCGTTCTGGGCTGAGGCGGATTATCCCAATAAACCATCTTAATCGGTGTAATAAGGCTTAAGCAAAGGTAAGGGATGTGAATGTCTAAAATACAAGGGAAAACTCTCTGTAGTTGGTTCCTTGTAGCATTAAATAATCGACCCCACTGATGAATAGAGAAAAGCAGATAAAAGAACTGTTGTATCACATACGTCTGGGTAAAGACTCCAGCATCGAGTTCAAATCAGTAGAGTTTGACGGCAATGACCCGAAAAACTCGAATCAGGACAAGATGGCTCATGAGATAGCAGCCTTTGCCAACGGGCAGGGCGGCAGACTCTTGCTCGGGGTTGAAGATAAAACCCGGCAGGTGACCGGTATAGAAGATGATAAGGTATTATTGACTGAAGAATGGATTGTTAATATCAGCCAGCAAAAAATAGACCCACCGGTAAGAATCGATACCCGCCTGCTACAATTGCCCAATCAACAGGGCGAGCTGAAAAATGTCATCTATGTAGAAATCCCGCACAGCATTTCCGTGCATCAAAGTGCAGGGCGTTATTATCAAAGAGTCGGTTCCACCAAGCAGGAAATGAAACCCGAAATACTCGCGAGATTATTTCAACAACGTAGTCAGTCACGCCTGATCCGGTTCGATGAAACCTTTGTACCGGGTGCAGGGTTGGATGATATCGACAAAAGCCTGCTTAAGCGATTTCTCAGACCCGATACACCAGAGCAGGATCAGTTGCGCAAGTTACATCTAAGTGTAATAGAAAATGGCGAACAGGGGCTTTCGCTCACGGGAGTCTTGCTGCTGACTCAGAATCCAACGCAATGGCTGAGCAATGCCTATATACAATGCGTCGGCTATAGTGGGCTTGAGCGTGATGCCAACGACCAACTGGATGCTGCAGACTTCACCGGCCCGCTAGATCAACAAATCGACGGTGCGTTCGAATTTGTCAGAAAAAACATGCGGATTGAAGCGGTTAAAACCATCGGGCGAAAAGACATTCCGCAATACGATCTGGGTGCGGTATTCGAAGCCATTGTCAATGCTGTTGCGCATAGAGACTACTCGATGACCGGACGTCGTATTCGCCTACACCTGTTTGCAGACCGACTGGAACTCTATAGTCCTGGAGCATTACCCAACAGCCTCACGCTGGATGGATTAATGGACAATACCGTCACGCGTAACGAAACTATCGTCAATCTACTCAGCCGGTACTACAACGCACGCCAGGAAGCCGGCCGTGAAGCATTGATAGAACGTCGCGGAGAGGGTGTGCCAAGAATTATCAAGGCCAGTGAAGCACTAAGTGGAAAACGCCCAGAATACAGTTTGATCGATGAAAACGAACTCCTGTTAACAATCTATGCCGCAGCTAAGGATAAATAGATTGCAGGAGTTGACGCTCGATTTTTTTTTTTGATTTACCCAGGCAGTACCTTTATAAACTATGGCAAAACAGAAAAAACAGGACGATTTCCTGAAACAACTATTCGACGCAGCCACGCAAAAGCAGTTGGCTGCTATTGCTGGATTTGTCCGAGGCAAACCCTGCTATTCTGCGAGAGAGCCTGGAGCGTTTGAAAAAACAGCTTCAGCTAAGTATAAGCCGAGAGGTCGCTAAACCAGATAAAACTAATTGAAGCAAAAGAAAAACGATTGGGTGGCCGTGTTAAGTTGACAGCAAATGTGGTCAATAGTCTCTTCAATTGAAATTTCATTGGATACAGCTACCGCCACCGCATTACAACAGTTTCGAGCTTATGGAAAAGACCAGTAATAATTCCCTGGCATCTTGGAGATTAACTTGTATCGATAACATTAATTTTGCACGATAACATTTATAATGTTACTGTGCTTTATCAATGATATCTTATTGTTTTTATTGCTAATGAGGGGGCTATGAATAAACAGCTTCAGGAAGTTAAGGCCTATTTGCAAGAGGTGCTAGGGGTTATAGAAGAGCGCGATTACTGGGGTGAGCCATGGACTGATGCAAAGCAACTGCCATTTTACCTGCAGAATCTCTATACCTTCAGCCAGGCAGAAGTGCTTGGCCAGCCTTGCTTACTGATGATTTGCCTGGCTTCAAGGGGTGAGCCCCCGGCAGTTGTGCGTAAACATTGGGTGGCAATTAACGATCGCTACAATGGCGATGTGATCTATGTGGTTGAGAGTGTTAGCTCATACAATCGCAAGCGTCTCATTGAGCAACGAGTACCTTTTATAGTACCCGGGAATCAGTTGTATATACCGATGCTGGGTATAGATTTACGAGAGCGCTTCAAGCAAAGCCAAAAGCCTGAGAAACAATGGTTGAGTGCTGCAGCACAAGTGCTGGTGCTAAGAGAGATATTGGGTCTTGAATCTCAAGCGTTACCGGGGAAAGAGCTTGCTGAGCTATTAGGTTATAGTGCGATGACATTGACTCGCGCTATTAAAGAACTTGTTGACCGAGAGTTAGCTACGGCTGAAATGGTTGGTCGGGAAAAACGCTTAGAATTTAATCATCCAAAGCAGGAACTGTGGCAAATGGCAAAGCCCATTTTGCACAACCCAATTAAAAAACAAGTATGGGTGGCAAAGAGAGATCTCAACGAATTAATAAACGGAGCAGAAGCTAAAATTGCGGGGGAGAGTGCGCTGGCAAAATTAACCATGATTGCCGATCCGGATAATTTGATATTGGCAGTAAACGCTAGTGAGTGGCCAGGTATTAAAAAACTCATGGATATCGAAGAAAGGGATGAGAAAGATTTCGATAGTGCAGAGATACAGCTTTGGCGATATAGCCCTGCTGGTACGGCAACAGATGAATTGGTTGATCCCCTGTCTTTGTGGTTGAGTTTAGAAAATACAACTGACGAACGCATTGAAATGGCGAGGGATGACTTATTAGAACAGGTTTGGAGCAGGTTGTTGTGATCAAAGGATTAGATTATTTTCGGAACTATTTTAAGGATTTTCAAGAGAGTTATATTTTGATTGGTGGCACAGCTTGTGATGTTCTTATGGATGAAGCAGGTCTGAAATTTCGTGCTACAAAAGACCTGGATATTGTTTTATGTGCCGAAGCACTGAATGCTGCATTTGTTGTCAGGTTTTGGGAGTTTGTAAAAGAAGGTGGTTATAAGCATAAGGAAAGAAGCTCGGGCGATAAACAATTCTACCGTTTCAACAAGCCTTTAAATCCTGAGTTTCCATATATGCTGGAACTATTTTCTCGTAAACCTGATGAGTTGGTTTTAGATGCTGATACTCATCTGACACCCATTCCGATCGAAGAAGATATTTCAAGTTTATCGGCTATTTTGTTGGATGACGATTATTACCAGTGTATTGAGAATGGTCGCTTAATAATTGATGGTGTATCCATTTTAGGGCCAGAGTATATCGTACCATTCAAGGCAAAGGCCTGGCTCGATTTATCCCGTCGTAAAGCAGATGGCGAGGCGGTTGACTCAAAGCATATCAAAAAGCATAGAAATGATGTTTTCAGAGTATTTGTACTGCTGTCACCTGAACAGCCAGTCATGGTTGCAGAAGGAATAAAGAATGATATGAAAAAGTTTGTTGAAGCAATGCCCAATCAACAGGGCCTGGATATGAAAAGTTTAGGCTTAAAGGGCATGTCATTAGATGATGTACTTCAAAACTTAACGATTATCTATATGTTGGAGTCGTAGAATATACTCCAATTATTAGTCACTTAGTCAAGCAGCTGAGGACGCATCCGTCTATAACCCTAACACTCAAGTAGAGTCAGCAGTGGTGTTGTGGACCAATAAGGAATACCAGTGGCAAAGTTTAAAATGAGCGAGGAAAACGAACAGCGAGATAACAGAATCTTGCGTCAACGCCAGGTGAGCGAGTAAATCATGCGCTTGATCAAGAAAATTGAATGAGGTCGAACTCCTCCGTAAACATTCAATATATGTCCATATTATCAATAGCGGTGCTTAATTTGTGCTAAACATAGCACAAATTAAGCACTGCAGAGGTATGTCCCTCTCGATGTAATTGTGTTAGCCGTCTTTTATCTTACCTCTACCTTTTTTAAAAAAACTCGCTACACCTGCCACCGTTAATACCAGGAAGAATAGCGTAGTCAATACACTTTTCGTTATTGTCACAAAGCTCGTAACTCCTACTTGAGCAGGGGATATATCTGGATAACCAATAATCAGGCTTATAACCATGATATTTTCGATGTAGTCGAACACGCCTGCGACCACCGGAACAAGACAGAAGTAGAACAGCCTTGAGCTAGAATTTTTAGTTTTGAGAAATAGCCACGAAAGAAGAAGGCTACAGGAAATAGCGAATAGCGCAGGATACAGAAAATCTAAAGGTAATTGATTGTAGAGATATAGCTCTCTTCCTCTGTCACCCAGGTTTACTAACAAATCCTTAGCGTATTCGTACGAATACCCTGCTGGCGATAAATCAAACAACTTCATACCATCAGCGTATTTTTCTACTCTAGGTATCGTATAAGACAGCATTAATACATAGATGAACATCGCCGGTATAAAAAAAAGTAGCACGTTCTTACCAGATGACTTTCTTTGGATTAAAGATATTAAATTTTTCATCTGAAACTTCTAATTTACCTAAGATTTATTTGAGGACTAACGCTTGGAGTCAGGGGTGGCAAAAAGCGTGGCGAGGAACGAGCACAGCTTTTTGACATCCCTTGGAGCCCATTGTATGTGCCTGGCATGGGCACGATCTTATGGGGTGAAAGCCCCCTGTACATTATCTGAGAGTAATCATAAATGAATACTTTAAAAAGTACTAGCCGACGGCAACTACAGCTCTGTGAAGAGTGTGGGAAAGACTGATATATTGCGCAAGAGAGCGGTTATGCACAAACACCCTACGATTATATCGAGTACGATTCACGTATCGAACATCAAACAGCACAGGCTCTGGATGGCGCTGATAACGTTAAATACTTCTGTAAATTGCCGCGCTGGTTCACCATACCCACGCCAGTAGGCGACTATAATCCGGATTGGGCAGTAGTACTGGAGCAGGATAAAAAAATCTATCTAATCCGCGAGACCAAAAGTACCAATGATGCAGACAAGCGTCGACTGGAAGAAAATCAGAAAATTAAATGCGGAAAGGCACACTTCGAGGCTTTAGGGAATAAGAGGACGCTACCCTTTTATTAACTTAATGATCTATCGATCATTCGGCCTAATATTGAAAAGGATTACCATGTAGTGTTAATCGAGGTATTCAGGAACTGGTAAAAAACGGAAGGGTACTGCAGTATCAATAATTAAAAAGGGTGTCGTCCCTTTTACATTACCAGACTTTACCAAAAGCAAAACACCTCACTTATTATTCCTAAAGTTTGGGTCATATTCGACACTCATGATTTTTTCTATTTCCACATCATCGATATTTTCGTAAATGCTTTTTAAATGTTGATACCCAAAGGAGATTAAATCATCTGCAACCCTTGTCATAGGTTTACCGACAGCACGAGAGATTCGATATATTTTGGGTGTATGTTTGTCTATTTTTGGGCTGTACATAAAATAAATTACCACATTGCTCCGCATTCGGAGCAATGATGGCAGTATTCTTTGCCAAAATCTAGCTCCGATTACGGAGCAATTTAGCATATGAATATAATTGGACCACAGATCAGGCGGTTACGTGAACAAAACAATATGACTCAAGAAGAGTTAACCGCACAATGCAACCTTCTTGGCTGGAACATTAGCCGAGGCACACTGGCAAAAATTGAATCAAAGGTAAGGCGTGTAACAGATTCAGAAGTTGCCTTGATAGCCAGGGTATTACATGTTGATATTTCTGAATTATACAAGGAATCTGAATAGTTCTATATTCATTGATCCAAGTAGCAATAAAGGGAGTGTAGACTGGTTTTTCTGCTTAAGCCGCAGGCGCTCACAATCAAATACAGCCGATGCTAAAAGTGCTGCTCGCTTTTTGCGTCTACTGATTTAACCCGTTATTCAGGAATAACATCTGATGAAATGGATGAAAAAAAACTACAAAACAGTGTTGCTTTGGCTAATTATATTAGCTGTAGCTCCATTGTTTGTGGAAATACTTTTTATTGCAAATATTGTGGGTGCAGAAATAGCCTTTGGTTTCTTGCTATTACTTATTAAAGATATTTATGAAAACTGGCAATATAGAGTACAACGGATAAAAGAGTTTTTGTCGGTTGTTAGTCAAATTATTCAAAACCAGCCTATGTTCCAGATAAATATATACTTATTTCATGTAACTGCGAGTGTGGTTGTTCTATTTTTTAGTGGGTCAATGGTATATTCTATACTTGTTTGGTACCCAATTGTACTGTTCGGCAATCAACTTTCGTAACTGCTTATGAATAATTCAAGACACCCATCAATCAATTGAAAATGAAATTTATCTTAAGCTATTTAGCTACGGCTTGAGTTAAAAGAAAGTGGTATTAAGATGAAATTCAGGATTTTTTGATCAGTATCGGGGATTTTTTCTCTGGATCGCTTATCGGGACAAAATGATCCTGCAACCTGAATCGAAGGCTGGTGCTTGAAAAAATTTTCAGGGGGATTATGTGTCAGGAAAAACTTCAGCGAAGCGTTTCATACCGTGCCCCGGTTCTTTCCCATTTGTTCGCAAGCTTATCTGATTTTGAAAGCTTCAAAAAGTGGGATGCTTTTTATGGTGAAAAAGAATAAAGCGATAAATCCAGCTAATATAGGTTTTTTCCATATTGAATGCATAATACCGGGTACGAAGAACCTGGCGAACACTCTCCAAAAAAGGGGATTTTAGTGGGCGACTCTCTTCCATTTTTGTCGTTCTCGTTTTGTTCTCATTCAACTTTAGTCAGTCGAATTCAAGATTGCAAGCTTTTGTTCCAATATCCTGGAAAATTGAGTTAATATTACAGCGCTGGTTAACGCAGTAGACAGTTTGGAATTGATATAACTTACTGAAATATAACAAATAAACTAACCTTGCCAGCTTATTTAATTGGGAAAATGTTTTGAGCATATGACGCAAGTTGAGTTTTTTTCACAAGCCTAAACTATGGGAAACCTTACTCAGGTTATACTTAAATCACTGATTTAGAGGGAAATAAAATGAAAGAACAGGAAATAAGCTGGAATTTACCCTTGCATGATATGACTCAACTTGAGGCAGATTACTACTGTTTGTTTTAATAAGAAATCCATAGCATGGAGAGATTCAAATGATTGATTTTATTTCGCTAATCACTATCGGGCTTGCCTTTTTTGTTGTGGCTGTATCACCTGGTCCAGCAAATATATCCAATGCGACAGTTGCCATGAGCAAGGGCAGAAATATAAGCCTTGTATATGGTGCTGGTCTTTCATTTGGGCTCTTAATGTGGGGCATAGTTGCCGCAAGTGGAGTGGGGGTTATTTTACAGGGCTCAATATACTTACTGATGCTCCTAAAACTGTTAGGCGGATTTTATCTTTTATGGTTGGCTTATCTTTCGTTTAAGTCTTCATTAAAGAGGCAGTCTGAATTATCAAAAGAGCAGCCTCAAGAATCAACATACCGGAAGTGGTTTTGGAGGGGGTTTATTCTTAATTCATCCAACCCTAAAACAGTAATAGCTTGGATGGCGGCCTTGTCCGTGGGCATGGGGTCTAATAACGACGCCTTGTCGTTGGTTGCCGCAGTAGCAATCTGTATGTTTGTTGGTTTTTTAGTTAACGTAATTTATTCAATACTATTTTCGATTAATGGGGTGATGAATGGTTATAAGAAAATGAGTCATTGGGTTGATCGCCTAGTATCCGGAGTTTTTGCGTTAGCGGGTGTTGGTTTGCTGAGGTCGGCGTTCAATCGGAACCTGGTATAAAACTAACAAGGCAATTCACACGGAAAAACCAGTCGTTACGCTCCCGGTTTTCCAGTGATTGCGGCGTTATTGCATTTAAGGAAATAGTATGAATTTAGCGTTTTCAATGATTCCTCTTCTTGTTTTTGTTTTGGTGGTTCCATCGATATATGGGGCTTATATAAAACTGTCGGCTGTCATTTTTAGATACAAAAACATTACATGGATAAATGGCTTTGTTTTTGGGATCATACTTATAGTAATAGGTATTCTTATTCGAGCAGCTACGTACTTCGCTGGTTTAAAGATTCCAGTGTTACTAGGTGTAATTCTTGGGCTAGTCGTTACTCTACTTATAGGCGGCTGGTTTTTTAACAAGAAAGGCCTATCAGTAAACGGTGAAAATATTGGCTGGTCTGGCGCTTTAAAAATAGTAGGTCTTAGCTATTTATTTCTTGTTGTTTCAGCTATGGTACTAAGTGGAGTTTCAAGTGTCTTATTACAACGCACAATGCCATAACCAGTCATTTCAGCGGACAAGCCGCTGAATGCAGCGTATGCTCAAAAGGAATCTCGATGTTAGTAATAAAACAACACATAAATGACATTCAAAAAGGTCTTGAAGCATGGGACTGGATCGATTTCTCTGGGAAGGAGCCATTTATTACTACCTGCTTTGGTGATGTGTTTTTTGATTCAAATGACGGAATCTACTTTTTAGACACACTCGGAGGTACTCTGGAAAAAGTTGCACCCTCAAAAGAGGAGTTGCAAGAGATATTGAATACCGAAGAGGGGCAAGACCATTACCTTATGGCTGGTCTGGCTCTTGCTGCTCTAGAAAGCGGCTTAAATATTGGCGAAGGCCAGTGCCTTGATTTTAAAGTTAGCCCTGTTTTGTCAGGTCCACTAACAGTTGAAAATATTGATGTAATGTCTTTTGCCCTTTCATTAGATATTGCAGGTCAAATTATGAAGCAGATTAAAGACTTACCGCCAGGAACAAAAATTGACAAGATTACAATTGATGGTGAATAACAATGCGCTCATGTGGGACGCTGCTCCACATTGCGGCTTGCGCCCTACAGCTTAAACGTTAAGTAGCTATCAATGAAGTGGTTTTTAATTAGATGATGGATATAGTAACGCTCGCTAAACTGTTTGAGAGGAAACAACATCATATATGTTGCAACGCTTCGCCTCCAACAAATGAATCTATCAATAAGATAGAAGACCATCTCCGCTTCAATATTCCAGAAATTCTTATTGCTTTTGCGCAGAGTTCAAATTTGTATGGAAATTGGTTAGCCAGCATAGGCGAGGACTATGACTCCGACACTCATATAATTAGTATAAATGACGAATGGCATAACGCGCATGTTAAAGAAGCAAGGGTGCCAGCTAATTTTATAATTTTCAACTTAGGCTATGATGAAGATTTCGATTGCTTTGATATAGAAACATACGATCAAGATAGCGATGAATACTTAATAACCTACTGGTATCCAGGTATCGATTTAAGGGAGTCGTCTTTGTATGGGAGTTTTTCTGATTATATGTCTGCGCAAATTTTAGGATGGAGTTACACATAACAAATAAGGATATGTCGCGCGCCAGCCGCGACCTATCCCATTGTTGAACGAGCCCAGTGGTAGGGGCAGGTACTCTATATATAAGGAAATAAATTATTTACGGAGAGAGTCGTCGAGTGTCTGTTTGAGTGATGAACATATTACAGGCGAGCGCCATTCTCACCCTGCCAGCGATAGAAATCAAAGCGTTATTACATCGTTTTCCGGTTCCTCCTTCTGGGTGCATGGATGCCCTATATAGTTCGGATTAATTACCCCGCTCTGGGCCACTCCGGTTGAAAGCCTTCCAGCACCATCGGACCACCACAATGACGACAGCACAAGACTCGTTTGGCTATTGGTTCAGAAGGAAATTAATCTTAAGCCACGAGCATCCCCTGTTACACTGCCCTCAGACCTTTCCTCAAAATGTATCCTGAGTTCTCGTCCTCTGCTGATTGCTGGTTACGCCATGGATGGCGTGTATGCAGATATTGCAGGACGCCTAAATGGATTTAGGTGATAGAGCGAAGCAGTAAGCCAGAGCCGAGCACATACCTGTCTTTGCCACACTCTTCACGGAGCTGCAGTTGCCGTCGGCTAGTACTTTTTAAAGTATTCATTTATGATTACTCCCAGATAATGTACAGGGGACTTTCACCCCATAAGGTTGTGCCCATGCCGGGCACACAGAAAAGAGTATTTGAATACATGACATGATTATCAGAAATTTTCATAAACACTTAACCAGTGGATCAAGTTCGCCCGCATAAACCGCGAGCTGGGACCTCCGCTTATCTATGGCCCCTTACCAAAAACATAATGTGAACCATTCAATACAGGAAGACTGATTTGCGAAAAGAGCTTAGAAAAAAGATTATCGAAATATGTGATCTTAAAATAGAGAAGAAGGGACCAGAGGTTGGATTATCGTTCTACGCATTTTTTAAAAATAAAAATGACGATCCCGAAGTTCTCATGGAAGCAGCTCGGTGGTGGATAGAAACTCATAAGTTGGATCACTTCGAAAAAGCAGTAAAGATCAAAGGTATGGTTAAATCCGGTATTTAGTTGTGCCCCCAAATCACATAACAAATGCAGGCAAGGTGCTCTCCTGACGGCGCAACCCCTGCTGCAAACGTTATGTGAAAAATGACTCTGAATAATAAGAGGAGATAGACATATGGAAAGCATTCTTGACTGCACTGGACACGAATTAAAAGTTCCAAATATAGTAAGAAGTGATGGTATATATTTATTTGATGCCGATGAAAAACGTTACATGGATTTAGAGTCCGGTGTATGGTGTACGGCACTAGGACACAAAAATCGAAGAATTAACGATGTAATCAAAGACCAGGTTGATCGAATTATACACGTTGGGTTTTGCTACTCTAGTGAAATAGTTGATAAAGCAGCTAAATCCCTCTTAACAATAAGTAACTTTAACAATGGTAAATGTGTATTCCTCAGCTCGGGTAGTGAGGCGATTGAAATATTAAGGCAAATATCTAGTATTTTGTCTGTTAAAGAGCAAAAAACACTAACACTCCATGATGCCTATCTTGGTTCTTATGGTTCGGTCATTAATAGAGGAAGAAATTGGTATAGTTTCAATTGGGAAAAATGCGACACCTGCCCTAAAAGAGTCACATGTGATGACGCTTGTGAGTTACTTCAAAACATTCCCCAGGATGTATCTGAATTTATTTTTGAACCGGGAAGTGCGTCTGGATTCGTGAGGTTTCCTCCCAAGGCGTTGATCAAGAAAATAGTTTCAATAGTCAGGAAAAATGGAGGCTTAGTATTAGCGAATGAGGTGACTACGGGTATTGGAAGAACGGGAAAGTGGTTTGGTTATCAGCACTATGAGATCGAGCCAGATATGGTTGCCATTGGCAAAGGTATTGGCAATGGTTACCCCGTAAGTGCGGCTATTGTAAGTCTGGATATAGCTAGTGAGTTACAGGAATCATCATTTGGCTATATGCAGGGACATCAAAATGATCCGTTAGGTGCTGCGGTAGTTAGAGAGGTTATTCAAACAATAATTGACGAAAACCTGATCGAACGTGCGCAAAAAAATGGGGTGATATTTAATGCCCAACTCAATTCCCTTGTCGATGGAAAAGTCATTACTGGAATTCGAGGAAGAGGCTTGATGTTTGCTATTGATTTGGCGAATGAGAAAACAACGAGCGAGATATACGATAAATTGATAGAACATGGGTATATTGTGTGTAATCGAGGCTCCTTTCTTAGAATTGATCCTCCTTTTACAATAACTGAAAAACAATTCAGCGAATTTGTGGATACACTTTCTTTTATCGTGGCTTCAATTGAAAGTACCACATAATCGGGATATAAAGCTACTCAAGTAGCCCACTCCCACAGCACCGTACATACGGGTCCGTATACGGCGCCTGACCAATTATTAACTGAGATACTTCATCGGGCTAATCGAATACATATCAAGTATCTATTGGGCTGTAGCCGGATGATAATTTAAGACATCAAATTGAAAAGGAAATTAATCTTAAGCCACGAGCATCCCCTGTTACACTGCCCTCAGACCTTTCCTCA
Organism: Gammaproteobacteria bacterium; assembly: GCA_050292965.1. Classification (GTDB taxonomy): domain Bacteria; phylum Pseudomonadota; class Gammaproteobacteria; genus JACNJF01. The sequence goes on from JBNKMF010000062.1 coordinate 25,038, forward strand.
GAATGTATCCTGAGTTCTCGTCCTCGGCTGATTACGCCATGGATGGCATGTATGCATATATTGCAGGAAGCCTAAATGGATTTAGGTGATAGAGCAAAGCAGGAAGCCAGAGCCGAGCATATATCTGTCTTTTCCACACTCTTCACAGAGCTGCAGTTGCCGTCGGCTAGTACTTTTTAAAGTATTCATTTATGATTACTCCCAGATAATGTACAGGGGACTTTCACCCCATAAGATCGTGCCCATACCGGGCACACACAAAAGCATACACACGGAAAAATTTAACCCGCTCCACTTCGTCACGCAGCATAAGTTTCCCAGTGATGCAGGCCGTTATGAATCCAACAACAAGCATATTTTAAGGAGAAAAAATGGTTAAATTGTTTAATAGTCATGAAGATGAGGTTGGGAGTGAATTAAAAAGGCTGTACCCAGAAAAATATAAAGATTACAAGTCTACTGACTGTATCACTTATTCTCTTAATGTTATAAGTTACGCTTTTGAAAAATCAGGAAATTCAGAAGCAGCAAAGCATGTCTGGAGCTTGGGGAGGCGAGGGGTTGACTTGGCTAAATACCTTGTTAACACGCATAGTTGGAAAGGAGTCTATATTAACCCGGATTCTGTTCATCCTGCTGACGCGCAAGCTGAGCATACATTTAGTAGTCATCTCGCCTCTCGCACGTGTAAATACTATCAAATACCTCTGCAATTCAGAGTTGATAATTACGCACCAACACCAAGAACAAATCCAGCTTATAGGCAGCTTAATCGAAATGCAGGAGTAACGAGTTTAAACAAGGTGGATATTGCTAGCTTGGAGCAGGTTAAATTTGGATTTGGACTGTCTCGTGGTGGAATGCATACTTGGGTTTTTTCTAAAGGAAAAGTATATGAGGTTCATTGGGATAAATTCGGAAGTGATTTATATGAAGCCACAAGTTTGCGCCTGTTTCCATGGCTAAGTGGAGCAATAGTTATTCCTGGTGATCAAGGTGCATTTCTTTCTGCATCCTCAAAACTAAAATGTGGAGGCTAGTATGCGGGCTATACTACTCATACTGTTTACCCTGATTTCCGTAAGTTGCACATCTATCCCTACTCAGGAATCTAATACACTGGTACTTAAATATGAGGATTTTGGACCACAAGTTATTGCTCATGAAATCATAGGTATGGAGTGGTGGCAGTGGAGTGATCATGGCGATTCAAGACCAAAGAAATATAACATTCTTGTGGTGGTTTACAGAAACATTGATCAAGATGCTGTATCAAAATTATACCCTGTTAATATGGATTTAAAACATGACTATCGGTACTTAAAGCTTACTGATGCAATCCAGTACCTTAAAGATAGAATAAGTGAAAACATTGAGCCATCAGTAACGAGCAGACTCAGAAGTACTTTGGCTGTTATAGATGAAAATTTTTGAGATTAATCGGGATAGGGAGCTACTCAAGTAGCCCCCTCCCACAGCACCGTACAAACGGGTCAGTATACGGCGCCTGACCAGTTATTAACTGAGATACTTCATCGGGCAAATCGACTTCATATCAAGTATCTATTGGGCCGTAGCCGGATGATAATTTAAGACATCAATTGAAAAGGAAATTAATCTTAAGCCACGAGCATCCCCTGTTACACTGCCCTCTGACATTTCCTCAGAATGTATCCTGAGTTCTCGTCCTCGGCTGATTGCTGGTTACGCCATGGATGGCGTGTATGCAGATATTGCAGGAAGCCTAAATAGATTTAGGTGATAGAGCGAAGCTGGAAGCCAGAGCCGAGTACATACCTGTCTTTCCGACACTCTTCACAAAGCTGCAGTTGTCGTCGGCTAGTACTTTTTAAATTATTCATTTATGATTACTCCCAGATAATGTACAGGGGACTTTCACCCCATAAGATCGTGCCCATGCCGGGCACACACAACATGTATCATCGGAACAACTTTACGCTTCTAACGTCGCTCCAGGTTGACCGCTGTGCTTGGCGTTATACGAAAAATGAAACTAGCCACTAAACTATTACTTCTTTCACTAATTATTCATCTTTTTGGTTGCGAAGATGAGAATCGTATCAACAGTGAAAAGGACTCGAAAATCGTTTACGAAAAAATGGAATCAATCGATATGAGTAACGATGAAGTGGCAAAAAGCTGGTTTCGTGCAACTTTTAATACTCCATTTGAGCAAATTGCTAATTTGCAGGGTATTTGTATAGCCTGGGGCGGAGATGGAAAGTGCGCTTACAGCTTTGAAACACTGAAAGGTGCGAATGTATCACCCAAAAATAAAATGGTGGAAGAGCCATGTAGTGCGATATATGAAAGCTTTACATATGCTTTCGGAGGTATAGAGGAAGATATGAAAGTTAGCGATATTACATGTTTTGTCGGCATGGATTCAGATAATGGGTTAAATATCGCTTCAACAAAAAAAGGAAACTTGCATTTTGCATGGGAATTTTATGCAGTTAGGTAAATCGTATAACAAGCCAAGTCAGTAGGACATATTTTTGCTATCGCTTCGTTCCAAAATAAAAAAATACGCCGCTGCTTTAGGGCGTTATATGGCAAACGAAAAAAATGATCGAGCCAGCTCAAGGAACCAATGACTTTCGTCTTGGCATGAGATTCGGCGACATCAACTTCTCAAAAATTGAGATAATAGAGGTTGAGGTACGCGACCAGATCAAGGTTTATAAAAGTGAAGGAATATGGTTTTTCATTAACAGCAAAACCAATGTTCTTAGTCAATTATCTCTGTTTTCACCGTTTAGTGAAAAGGTGCTCGGTAAAATAGGCATAGGCGACGAAATTTCTAAAGTTCATGAACACCTTGGTGAGTGTGTAATAAATGATAATGTCTGCGAGCCTATCAATTATCCTGGAGTAGCTTTTAATACAGTCAATAATCAATTTGAGAATAACGCAGTAATTGAAGTAATATCGGTTTCATTGCCATATGAGTTTTATGGTGAGCTACCGGAGCACATAACTAATAATTTACCAGGCAAACCAAGAAAACTGCCATGAACAAAAAGACATATAATCGGGATAGGGAGCTACTCAAGTAGCCCCCTTCCACAGCACTGTACAAACGGGTCCGTATACGGCGCCTGACCAATTATTAACTGAGATACTTCATCGGGCTAATCGAATACATATCAAGTATCTATTGGGCTGTAGCCGGATGATAATTTAAGACATCAATTGAAAAGGAAATTAATCTTAAGCCACGAGCATCCCCTGTTACACTGCCCTCTGACATTTCCTCAGAATGTATCCTGAGTTCTCGTCCTCGGCTGATTGCTGGTTACGCCATGGATGGCGTGTATGCAGATATTGCAGGAAGCCTAAATAGATTTAGGTGATAGAGCGAAGCTGGAAGCCAGAGCCGAGTACATACCTGTCTTTCCCACACTCTTCACAAAGCTGCAGTTGTCGTCGGCTAGTACTTTTTAAATTATTCATTTATGATTACTCCCAGATAATGTACAGGGGGCTTTCACCCCATAAGATCGTGCCCATGCCGGGCACACACAACATGTATCATCGGAACAACTTTACGCTTCTAACGTCGCTCCAGGTTGACCGCTGTGCTTGGCGTTATACGAAAAATGAAACTAGCCACTAAACTATTACTTCTTTCACTAATTATTCATCTTTTTGGTTGCGAAGATGAGAATCGTATCAACAGTGAAAAGGACTCGAAAATCGTTTACGAAAAAATGGAATCAATCGATATGAGTAACGATGAAGTGGCAAAAAGCTGGTTTCGTGCAACTTTTAATACTCCATTTGAGCAAATTGCTAATTTGCAGGGTATTTGTATAGCCTGGGGCGGAGATGGAAAGTGCGCTTACAGCTTTGAAACACTGAAAGGTGCGAATGTATCACCCAAAAATAAAATGGTGGAAGAGCCATGTAGTGCGATATATGAAAGCTTTACATATGCTTTCGGAGGTATAGAGGAAGATATGAAAGTTAGCGATATTACATGTTTTGTCGGCATGGATTCAGATAATGGGTTAAATATCGCTTCAACAAAAAAAGGAAACTTGCATTTTGCATGGGAATTTTATGCAGTTAGGTAAATCGTATAACAAGCCAAGTCAGTAGGACATATTTTTGCTATCGCTTCGTTCCAAAATAAAAAAATACGCCGCTGCTTTAGGGCGTTATATGGCAAACGAAAAAAATGATCGAGCCAGCTCAAGGAACCAATGACTTTCGTCTTGGCATGAGATTCGGCGACATCAACTTCTCAAAAATTGAGATAATAGAGGTTGAGGTACGCGACCAGATCAAGGTTTATAAAAGTGAAGGAATATGGTTTTTCATTAACAGCAAAACCAATGTTCTTAGTCAATTATCTCTGTTTTCACCGTTTAGTGAAAAGGTGCTCGGTAAAATAGGCATAGGCGACGAAATTTCTAAAGTTCATGAACACCTTGGTGAGTGTGTAATAAATGATAATGTCTGCGAGCCTATCAATTATCCTGGAGTAGCTTTTAATACAGTCAATAATCAATTTGAGAATAACGCAGTAATTGAAGTAATATCGGTTTCATTGCCATATGAGTTTTATGGTGAGCTACCGGAGCACATAACTAATAATTTACCAGGCAAACCAAGAAAACTGCCATGAACAAAAAGACATATAATCGGGATAGGGAGCTACTCAAGTAGCCCCCTTCCACAGCACTGTACAAACGGGTCCGTATACGGCGCCTGACCAATTATTAACTGAGATACTTCATCGGGCTAATCGAATACATATCAAGTATCTATTGGGCTGTAGCCGGATGATAATTTAAGACATCAAATTGAAAAGGAAATTAATCTTAAGCCACGAGCATCCCCTGTTACACTGCCCTCAGACCTTTCCTCAGAATGTATCCTGAGTTCTCGTCCTCGGCTGATTACGCCATGGATGGCATGTATGCATATATTGCAGGAAGCCTAAATGGATTTAGGTGATAGAGCAAAGCAGGAAGCCAGAGCCGAGCATATATCTGTCTTTTCCACACTCTTCACAGAGCTGCAGTTGCCGTCGGCTAGTACTTTTTAAAGTATTCATTTATGATTACTCCCAGATAAT
>JBNKMF010000063.1:0-29766 GCA_050292965.1 Gammaproteobacteria bacterium
ACTTGTTGGCCTTTGCGCAATTAAGAATCACTCTAGAGCGGTTTTCGGAACCTTTCCTTCCACTTCATTTGCGGTTTTCAGCATTTAGTATATTTTTCGCAGAAAAGAAGAGTTTTCCCTTGATTATGATTGGGTCGATGGTGAGAATCGATTAGAGGCCAACAAGGCGATTTTAAAACCGGAGAATTATTTTTTTAGAAGCAGCAGGTTTTTTTGGAATTGGTAATCGAAAAAATTGCTTGAAAGGTAGTAAAAATGGTGCCCAGGGGCGGAATCGAACCACCGACACGGGGATTTTCAGTCCCCTGCTCTACCGACTGAGCTACCTGGGCATTTTGACTGTCTCGAAGCGAGTGTTCGATTCAGAATTTTGGAAAGCGCGTATTAAATAGAGTTGTGCGGCTCGAGTCAAGTGTGAAGTTAACCTTTACCGCACTTTCTTAAACCCTACTTACAGATCGCCTTCTGCGCCGGCGGTAATGATGGAGTAGATATTGTTTCTAACCTTCATGCCTAGCCCCTTTAGCTCTTTGGGTAATGCGGCATCGCCCATGGTTTTGTCCATATTCAGGGTGATCAGCCAGGCCTGGCCTTTATCGTCCAGTACCAGAGAGATTCGGCAGGGCAAATAGCCTGCGAACGCCATGCTGTACTTGACCATTTTGGCAGCGATATTGGCATCGCAGAACTGGAAGATTTCCATGCGGTTGGATTCTCCGCCGTTGGCCTTTACCTGCTCCGATAACGGCATATGCCCGACCAGTTTGAAGTTGAGGAAGTTGGCGCGTAGTTTCATGGAGTCGATGGCGTCATCTGCTGATACGTCTTCTGCTACCTTGCATTTGATCATATTCATGACGTCTTCGGAGCAATTCTCGGATAGCTCAAACATTTCCAGTGCCTGCGCATTCAGTGAATAACTAAATAAAAACAGTACACTTAGCAGTAACTTTTTCATATGGCCTCTTTTACATTACGTGAATATATGGTTATAGCTGAATTATTGTCTATCACTTACACAGCAAACAAGTTAGCCGATTCTGTGTTAGAGTCAGATAGATACATGACATCCTCAACTTCGGATTTATTCCATGCCTGAAAATTACCAGTTGATTGAGACTCGCCTGCAAACCCCACTGGATAACGGTGATACCGTGTGTAACCTGTGCCTGTGGCGCTGCCGCCTGCGTCATGGCCAGCGTGGTTTTTGCCAGTCTCATGTTAACCGTCACGGGACTTTGTATAACCTTTCGTATGGCATTATCTCGGCTATTGATGTTGAGGCTATCGAAAATAAGCCAGTGTATCACTATCGCCCTGGCTCCAGGGTGATGTCTATAGGTAGCTATGGCTGTAACTTTCGCTGCAAGGGTTGCCATAACCTCGATATCTCTTGGGGCGTGGAGGCACTGGATAAGCTGGCACGTGGTGAATCTACCGATGCCTGGGTAAAGCCAGAAGAGATCATCGAGCTGGCTAAAAAGCATGGTGTCGATGGTATTGCGTTCACCTATTCAGAACCCGCTGTGTGGATGGAGTATGTTATCGATGTCGGCAAGCTGGCTAAAGAGGCTGGCCTGTATACGGTTTATGTATCGAATAGTTTTGTCACCAATGAGGCACTGGTAGAGGTGGCGCCTTATATCGATGTTTTGTGTTCGGATATTAAAAGTCTGTCGGATGAGTTTTATAAAGATGTATGCCCGGTAAGTGATGTGCGCCAGGTGCTGGCATCAATTAAAAAGGCACATGATTTGGGTATTCATGTGGAAACCCGTACCAATGTAATTCCCGGTAAGAATGATGATCCGGCTGAGCTGAAAGCTATAGCCGAATGGATACTCGAGAACCTGGGTGCTAATAGCCCCTGGCATGTGACCAAATTCTTCCCGGCTTATCAACTGTCCCATGTACCCGAAACTCCGCATGAAATTATCGACATAGCTGCTCAACAGGCACGCGAGGTCGGCTTGAAGCATGTGTATGCACATACTGATATCAGCTGTGATTGCGCCTCTGAAAACGCCACTGTGGCTGACTGGCTGGGTAAGTCGGCTGATGAGGTGCAGCAGATAAATAAATGTGCCGCCAGTTGCTGTGGTTCGGAAGGCATTCTGTTAAAGAAATTTGAGAAGGAAGCTGGCTTGATTAAATGAATTCCTGATTACTCCTAAGTTTCAGACATTTCAATATTTGAACCTTTTAACAACAGAGATCACTGAGGTTTTCTGGTTCCCATGCTCCCGCGTGGGAACCCATACCTTTCGTGCTCAATTCCAAAGTCGTATGCTTTCCCGCGCAGAACTTGGGAAAGAGAGAGAAGGAGGCCGGGTTGATTGATTAAACCCCCAGCTCCCGCATCACCAGCAACAAACCGGCAATACTGCGCGACTCGCTAAAATCATCTCGCCCCAGCAATTCATCCACGTCGTCCAATGGATATTTGACCACCTCTGGCTGCTCGGGCTCATCGCCACTTTCCAGTTTGTTTTCAAACAGCCCCGTCGCCATCACAAGATCTGTTTCATGCTGGAAATAACCGGGAGAGACTCGTAAAGTCTGCAACATAGTTAGTTCCTTGCCCGCATACCCTGTCTCTTCAGAGAGCTCGCGGTTAGCCGCCTGTATGCTATCCTCGTCCGGCTCTACAATGCCTTTGGGTAGTTGTAGCTCATAACGTTCAGTTCCCGCAGCATATTCTTTTACCAGAATGATTTCATTTTGAGCGGTAATCGCTGCCACCATCACTGCACGCCCGGCATTCGCCTTAATGCGTTCAAACTGAACCTGTGTTCCATTAGAAAACTGTAAATCCAGCTCCTGTATGGTAAACAGCCGGGATTGGGCCAGTTGAGTGACACGTTTTATTTCAGGTTTCTGTCTCATATTTCCTCTGGTCAAATAAGTCGATTTGACCGGTTTAATTATGCGATTATAACCTCTTTAAAATGAACACTGATAACTATGCTCGACTGGACTCAGATTGATACTGTGCTACTGGACATGGATGGCACCCTGCTGGACTTAAACTTTGATAATTACTTCTGGCTGGAATACCTGCCTGAGCGTTATGCACAGGAGTTTGGGCTTGATCCAGAACAGGCTAAAGCATCCATTAACGCAAAAACTCAAGCCCTGGAGGGTACGCTTGAGTGGTATAGCACCAGCTACTGGACCGAAGCATTGGGCATTGATGTAGTAGCGCTTAAACACGAGGTACGTCACCGGGTGCAGGAAGTGCCTTTTTGCCATGAATTTCTGGATGGGCTGAAAGCCGCCGAAAAAGACATAGTGATGGTGACTAATGCACATCACGATAGTTTGAACCTGAAGATGGACAAAACCGGCCTGACACATAAATTCGACCGATTGATTACCGTTCACGAATTTTCACTACCTAAGGAAAACATTGCCTGCTGGGATGAGGTGAATAGAATCCACCCATTTGATCGTAAGCGCACCCTGCTGGTAGATGATAATTTGAACGTGCTAAAGTCTGCCGAGCAATACGGCATTGCCAATTTGCTTGCGATTTACCGGCCTGATTCAAAGGCACCCAAAAAAGACGTAGAACATTTTCAGGCGATTCATACCTTTGATGAAATTCTACCCATATTAAAAGCGGAGCAAACCATATGAAAGCGATAGGATTACTGGGCGGCATGAGCTGGCACAGCAGTGCCCTGTATTACCAGTTGTTAAATGAAGGAATACAGCAACGGCTGGGCGGTTTTCATAGCGCCAGGATTTTAATGTCCAGTGTGGATTTTGCCGAAATTTATGAACTGCAAAAAAAGGGCGCATGGGATAAGGCTGGGGAGATGCTTGCCCAACAGGCATTAAAGCTGCAGCAGGCTGGCGCTGACTTTTTAATCATTGGTACTAACACTATGCATATCTCGGTACCGATCATCCGGAAGTATATTCATATCCCGATACTTCATATTGCCGATGCTACCGCTAAAGCCATCATGGATCAGGGTTATAGTAGGACGGGATTACTGGGTACCCGTTTTACCATGCAGATGGATTACTATAAATCACATCTACAGGATAAGGGGCTAGACGTTATAATTCCTGACGATAAATCCTGCAAGCTCGTTGATGATGTGATTTTTAATGAACTTTGTCATGGCGATATTAATAATAAATCACGTAATAACTACCTGACAATTATCGACGACCTGATTGATAAAGGGGCGGAGTGCATCATCGCTGGTTGCACTGAAATAACCTTACTGGTTAAACAGTCAGACACAGGTATTACATTATTTGATACGACTGCCATACATGCTCAGGCTGCAGTAGATTTTGCGCTTACAGAAGATTAATAATCTTGCATACAAAAGCCCCACTCATGCCACATGAGTGGGGGTTAATTTATCCACCTAAAATAAATTAAGCAGCCTTGTCTGGATGGTGCACATCCATCTGAGGGAAAGGTATAGATACGCCGTTAGCATCAAACTCCAGCTTAACCTTCTCGGTTAAATCCCATAAAACCGCCCAGTAATCAGCAGTTTTAACCCAGGGGCGAACCACGAAATTAACCGAAGAATCAGCCAGTTCAGAGACTGCAATCACTGGAGCAGGATCAGCCAGTACTCGTTCATCAGACGTCACTACTTTATGCAGCAGTTCCTTGGCCTTCTTGATATCGTCGCCATAGCCGATACCAAATACCATATCTACACGACGTGTCTCGCGAGCTGAATAGTTGATAATAGTGCCGCCGTAGATAGCCCCATTTGGAATGAGCACTTCTCGGTTATCACCGGTACGAAAAATTGAACTGAAGATACTGATTGATTCAACCACGCCGGCTACTCCAGCGGCTTCGACAAAGTCACCTGCCTTAAAAGGTCTAAAAACAATCAGCATCACACCTGCAGCAAAATTCTGCAAAGAGCCCTGCAGAGCCAGACCAACAGCCAAACCGGCAGCACCTAACAATGCGATCATCGAGGTAGTATCAATCCCTAAACGATCTAATGCTGCGATGACCACAAACAACATCAGGACAGTTTTGAATATGGATGACACGAACTCAACCAGAATCTTATCCATCTTCGACTTGGTTAGAATTTTACCTAACAGACCAGTTAACAGATTGGCGATTAACTTACCAATTAGAAAAATGGCCAGAGCCAGCGCGATATTGATACCCCAGGGTATAACGTAAGTCTCAATCATTTTTGTTATGTCTAATTTTTCAAACATGATGTCTCCTGCTTATATAATAACTAGTCGTAAGCCCCTGAGTCTTTTATGCAGTTCTTAAAATAAACTCAGAGGATGGGAACAAAAAAATACTATGAACCAGAGCTTTATATCTTTTTTCAAGCTTGAATGCATCACAAAGTTAACCCTCGTTTGTTAAATATTGTTACACCCAACTATTAGCGAAATAAAGATTGCTGATTGAATGGTTTATTAACCCCAGATTGCTGTTGTGTAATTTTCTTTGCTGGAAGCGCTTAGGGGACACAGTCTGATTACTGATAAAAGGTGGCGCAGAGGGAGATGGTGAATCAGTAGCCCAGAGATCCCTGAGCTACTGACAAAAAACTTAATGGTCGTGATGATGCCCATCTGGTCCGTGCACATGACCGTGCTCAAGCTCTACTGCTTCTGCTTCACGGATTCCCATGACTTCAACTTCAAAATTAAGTTCAAGCCCTGCAAGGGCATGGTTAGCATCGATTTTTACCGATTCTTCGCCAACTTCAAGTACAGTAACCGTAATCAATTCGCCATTAGGCCCTTCTGCATGAAAAACCATACCAGCTTGAACGCCATCACCTTCTGGAAACATTTCACGCGGCACTTCTTCTACCAGAGCTTCATTACGCTGACCGTATCCTTCATCGGGTGAGATTTTAACTTTCAGCTGATCACCTACTTCCTTACCGGTTAATTCCTTTTCCAGTCCGGGAATAATGTTATTCGCGCCATGTAGGTAAACAAAGCTGCTGTCGTGGGCCTGATCTATGATTTCGCCATCATTATCAGTTAGGGTGTAATTCAGGGTAACGACATGGTTGTCTGCAATATTCATGATGTTTTAGGTCTGTACTATTTAAAGAGACTCACACCATACAGAAAATAAATAGACGATGAAAGGGATGGCGCCGGAAAACAGGGCAATCTTGATGAAGTTAAGGTTATTTTAACCTGAAAACCTAAGTCGAACTGCTTTCGCCCATTCGGTGGAGCTCTTCAAACACAATATGCTCCACAAATTCATACACTTTCATTGTCTCAAAGCGGTAACTACGGTTTTCTGGTTCAACGAACTATTGCAATGCTCTCTCTATTTCGGCGCTTTTCTCACGCGATTGCTTTAGGAGTTCAATACTTTCCGCCGGCCCCATTTGGAGTTTAGCCATAGCAGGTAAGCTATTGATCGATGGTAAAAACTTCATCTTCGGCGTACCTAACAGACTGTGATAGTGAGCAACCATTACCAGATCACACAGGTCTGCCTCTCTTCCAGGATTTCTAAACCAGTTCTCACACTCTTCGGCTACGCGAATGATCTCTTCGGTAAAATTCCATTTCTGCATCAACATACCGGTAATCTGTGGGCGCAAGGTTGTAATAGTTTGTTCCAGTTGCTGGTCGTCCGGAAGCTTTTCATTATGAAGGTCAATATAATGCAGGATAACAATGGTACTAAGATCATGTACCAGCCCAGCTAGCATAGCCTGCTCAGGATCGAATTTTTTACTACGCTCAGCCAGTATACGACTGATTGCCGCGACCTTTTGACTATGCCTCGATATCTGACGCATAAGTTTTGTAACTTGCTCAGAGTAGCTTTCAAACAGCTCATTCATTGCACCGCTCATCACCAGGTTATAAACGGTATCCATGCTCAGTCGAGTTAATACCGCCGGTAAGGTATCAAGAGCACCAACACTATGATACAGGCTACTACAATTGGCTATACGGATCAGTTTTCCCGTCATCGCTGGATCAGTCAGCAATACCTTAGCCATTGCCTCGGCATTTACATCACCACTATGAAATACCTGATGAATTTTTTGCGTAGCCTCTGGCAGGCTTGGAAGTGTGATTTTATCTTCTAGCAGATCCTGATACAGTTGCATGGTTAAACTGCTAGTATCAGCATTTCCTTCAAACATATGTACGCTGATATCCTCTCTTTCACTCCCCTGCTCCATTTGCTGTGAAAACTGAATGAGCAAGTGCTTGTCTATCTTCAAATACTTAAGCTCACTTTCTGCTAGCACGTCGTACATGCAAGGGCGTAATTGAGCTAGCGGAGTAAGCTCCTGTTTGCGATTGATACTAAGCTCCTGAACTTTTCCATCGCTGGCTTTCAGAGTCACTTCACCTTCAATCACAAATAAGCTGTAATCATCTGCACAACCCCGCTCGATAAGTTTTTCCTTTTTGCGCGCTGTCTTAAGCTGAAGTTGATTGGCAAGGGGTCTAAGATATTCGTCTGTAAAGTGGCTAAGAGGACGTAACCGCTTCAACGTTGAGGTATCGGGATTATTGCAATACATATGATCGCCTTCTAAAGAAATGCACGAGGTCCATCTATATACTTTGCCAGCGAAATGTGAAATGTCAATAAAAAAAATGAGAGGTATTAAAACACTGGAGCCGGTACTGGTCGGCCGTAAACTTCTTTCTATCAGGCTGTGCACCCGATCGATAAAGGACACATCATGTTGATTTCGTACAGGCTCCCCCAAACCACAGCCGACCAGTAAGGGACAGCTTTTCATCTCGCTACGACATGGAAGTGAAAGACTATATCACCCTGCTCTTTCAGCATATTACAGTCAGCGATTAAGCGCTCAGCAGTTATAAACCTGGATTCCGCAGTCGGACGAATTGCAATGCGTTTGCGGTGGTGTAGATCAAGGCGTGACGCGGAATAGCGAGCTATTACAAGGCTTCCGCGTCCTGCTCACGCCACTTACCTATGTCCCCGCAGAGATACGCCGCCTTCAGACGTGCAATTCAGCTCGTAGCGGGATTCACCTGCTGGGTTTTCAGCATGGATGCTGTTATTTCGCGAATGCATGGACGCCTACATGGACGTAGGTGTTAGGGCGAAGCAGGAAGCCAGAGCCGATGCATAGGAGCGTGAAAAGATAAATCAACTGTAATGCCCTACGAAACAGTTGATTACCCTCTTAATGCGAGCAATCAACTGAGGAATCCAGGCTAAAACCCATTCGACAAATATACTCCAAAGCTGCTTGCATCAAGCGTAGTAGCATTATTGACATATTCAATACTAGTAACTCGAGCCCCTATTTCAATACCAGATACTAATTTATAACCGTATTGAAACATAAGTCCTACTGCATTATCGAACTCTATGTCTATGGGATTATAGCCTGATACATTGTCATGATAACTCGGATTCATATGGACGGTGGGACCAACGCCAAAAGTATGTGCCCCCGAGTTGACCAGGTACAGCGCGTCAAAAGTTGCCGTATCTATTGTTGCGTTTCCATTTACAGCATTCACCGAGTCCCCTAGATAACCCAGTGTCAGCCGGATAGAGGTGTCGTAATTAATATAATTTTGAACACCTGCTGCTATCTTAATCCCCCCTCCACTGTACAGATTATCTCCACTGGTGGTGGCAATTAGCTCTTTCGAACCACTTTCTGCACCCAACTCCACGTATAAGTCAGCTTGCGCAAGAGGCATAACGAGCAAAGATGGGATTACTAAGGCCATTGAAATTTTCATTAAAGTATCCAGATTTTGATTTAGTGATAGTCTGAGCTACCAATGCTGAACAAAAAATGAACCAGAAAAAGATAGGAAATATTTACAGTTTCCGAATAAAACTATACGATAGCTGCCAACTATTATAAAAAACTCACTCAAATCATATGAAAATGGAACGCTTTGACCCGCTAAACGGGTCTATTGCTCATGTTTTAGATGTCATCGGAGAAGGCTGGTCTATGCTGATAATCCGTGAATCCTTCTTTGGTATTCGGCGCTTTGAAGAATTTCAAAGACATTTAGGAATCGCTCGCAATGTCCTGACCGCCCGCCTTAAAAAACTTTGTGACAATGGCATTCTGGAACGTGTACCTATCAAAAAAGGCGCCAAACGCCATGAGTATCTTTTGACCAATAAAGGTAAAGAATTGATGCCATTACTCATTGCGCTTACCCAGTGGGGCGACAAATGGATTTATGGTGAAGGCAATGAACCCATCGTTTTTCGAGATAAAGAAAGCAGCCTGCCAATTAGTCCAATCCGTGTCCATGCGCTGGATGGAAGACAGCTTAGACCACGAGATATCTTACCTACTGCCGGCCCAGGTGCTAATGACATAGCCTGGAGACGCTTACAGGAACTGGAGCAACTGGCCAGGGAGATGGACCACCAGCAGGATTAATGCTCCCTGTGAGGAACCTATTGATCGAGTAGCACTCAAAATACTACTTGCTCAACGACAGGCGATATCATGTGCAGCACCCCTAAAGCCTCAATTATTCTGAAAAAACCAGGCTTGATCCGTATCGATACCTCTGATGAGTCAAACTATCGCGCAAACCTGCGCAGCAGTGTGCAGAATGTCGAGCGCCTTCAGCAGCAGAGACAAGCTGAGTTTGAGCATAATGAACCTGCGTTTCACCACGAAGCCATTATCGACCAGCTGCGCTGCCCGTTACATCTGCTGCAATTTAAACAGGCGCTAAAAGCTACCGCTGCACAACAAACACTGAAGATTACCACCTCATCAAAGGCTATCATTAATGATCTGCAATCAGCCTGTCAGGTTATGGGCCTGGCTTGCCAGACGCGTTCATTTCGTAAACTCAACTTTCTTTACGCAACCCAGATTTAGTTCAGGACACTGCACTAGCCTCTACTTACAACTTACCTGCAGTACTGGGCGGTGGTAATATAGCAGTTAACCTCAGCCGTTTATGCATCACATGTCTGCACAATCAAGCATCGTCCAGTACGACCACTTTATACCTGTCAGCACGCAACGATTAATCGAACAATTAACTACACTGGGCCTGGATGTAACGCAATTAACGGTGATCCGGAAGCTTCAGCTGGTATTATCCTTCGAGTTTTACCTTAAACTCCAGCAAATAAAAAAACACTATCAACCCATCAATCCCGATAATGAATTATCTGATATTTCGCGCAATGAAAATGACTCACAAAACAGTATCGATAGTATTCGTGCATTACTGGTAAATGCTAATTTTGATGAACTCAATCAACAGCAGATCCAGTTTGCACTGGAAAAAATCTCGCCTTATGGTTTAAAAGTAGATATCAATTTTGATGCATTTCATCAGGTCGCATTATTTTATCGCGGCAAATCCAGCAACAAGATTCAGGTACGAGACTGGAAACGATTATTCCTGAAAAAGAAAACCGAAACGCTGATCAGCTATCAACGATTATTTTTGCTCATTGAATACAAGGATAAGCAGCAAAAACCCGGATTACACCTGAAATTATTTAAACACATCTTACGTCCGGATCTTGAAATGCTATTTCCTGAAAGCAGTGTCAAAATAAAAGCCTTCGACAAGCTCAAATTAATCCTTACCGGTGGCGGCGGTACTGCAGGCGGCCTATTTGCAACAATTGGTAAGATTAGTGCAGCTGTCACCCCCTGGACAATAGTCATCGCTGTTGCTGGATTTATCATGCTGATCTGGCGTCAGGTAAGCAAGATATTCATCCAGAAAACCCACTACATGATGACTCTAGCACAGAACCTTTATTTCCATAATATGGATAACAATCTGGGGGCGATTACCTATCTTATTGATCTGGCTCGTCAGGAAGAAATCAAGGAAACCATTCTGGCTTACGCGCTGTTGAGTCAGCACAAAATTAACAATAGTGGAGAACTGGATGATTTATGCGAGCAATGGTTTATCGAGAACTTCAACATCCAGATAGATTTCGATATCAAGGATGCGATTGATAAACTGCGCCGCTATGATCTGTTAGAAGAAACCGATGAGAGCTTAAGCTGCAAGCCCGCCTTAGAAAGCAGCCAGCAGCTTCAAAAGCGCTGGCTGGACTTTCTCAATAACGATTCAGAATTTTCTGAATAGGTGTTGGCAGTCCATATCGATCAAGCTGCTCGCGTTCTATCCATTGATACCTTTCTGATTCAGCCACCATTTGAGGCGTAAACCCCAGGCTCTGCCGAGGCAATTCAACTCGAGCTACCGAAAGACTCAAATCAAAATGAGTAAACTTATGTAGCAATGAGTTCTCCTGTGTTTCAGAAACCTTCCGTACCTGCCCCAGATACTGTAACTGCCAGCTATCCAGTTGCGCCAGATCTTCCATTTCCGGTAACGACCACAACCCACCCCAGATGCCACTGGGCGGCCTGCGTTCCAGCAGAATATGGCTTTCTGATTGATGTAGTAATACCCAGCGATGCTTATGCGGGCGATTCCTGAGCGGGCGAGAAACTGGATACTGCTGCTGGGTTCCCTGCTGAAAACTTGCACATATTTTAGTGAGCGGACAGCTTTCGCACAGCGGCTTACTTCGTTTACAGACGGTAGCACCCAGATCCATCATCGACTGGTTATAATGAGCCGCCCTATGATCAGGCGTTTGCTGCTCAGCTATGGTCCAGAGTTTTTTTAGCGTTGCGCTTTGACCATACCACCCATCTACCTGATAAACCCGCGCCAGTACGCGTTTAACATTGCCATCTAGAATCGCAGCCTTTTGTGAATAAGCCAGACTGAGAATCGCTCCCGCTGTGGAGCGACCGATACCCGGCAAGGCTTCCAGTTGTTGCTGGTCCTGCGGGAAATTGCCATTGAATTGATCCCTTACTATGCAGGCTGTTTTATGTAGATTGCGAGCTCGCGCGTAGTAACCCAAACCCGCCCAATGCTGTAATATGCTATCCAGCTCAGCATTCGCCAATGCAACCACATCAGGGAAGGATTCAATAAACCGATTAAAATACGGAATAACCGTTGTGACCTGAGTTTGCTGCAGCATGATTTCGGATAACCAGACCCGATATCCATTAACCTGCTGCTGCCAGGGCAAATCCTTACGCCCATACTGGTCAAACCAGGGCAGTAAATATTGCGCAATATCGGACATTAAAACAGTTTTTTCAGCTTATCTTCCAGCTTCTTTTTAGCTCTTTCCTGTTCGGCTTTTTTCTTTGCATCCAGCGCATCCTGTTGCTTTTTCTTTTCAGCATCCAGTGCTGCCTGTTGTTTTTGTTTTTCAGCCTCCAGCTTTGCTTTCTGTTCTGCCTCAAGCAACGCCTTCTTTTTTGCTAGCGCTTCTTTTTCAGCTGCGATTTTCTTTTCCTGTGCTGCTTTCAGGTTGGCTTTTTCCGCTGCCAGTTTTGCCTGTAGCGCTGCCTTCTGGTTAGCAACCTCGGCGGCGATCCTTGCCTTTTCAGCATCGAATTTCTTTTTCAGAATATCATCCAGCTGCACATCAAGTTCTGGATCTAGCCAGGAACCGGTGACCTTGACCGGTATTAATAATCCAGCCAGGTCATTCAGGCCACCTGCACCCTGCCCCTTGGTAGTACCAACAATCTTGGCATTGACCAGATAGTCCACGCTTTCCTTCACCAGATTGACCGTACCCGCTCCGCCTACCCGTAGCAGCGGAGCCTGTAGAATCAGGTCATCGGTGGCAAACACGCCATTATTGATCACACCGCCTAAGGATAGCGCGCTAAAATCAGTTTTCTGAACTTCACGATCCTTTAACTTTTCACCCTGTAAGCTGGCCTTGGCTTTATCTATTTCCGCTCTTAGATTAAAACCATTCAAAGCGCCATCCTCTATCGCAACAGCCACCTTACCATTCAGGTTAGACTTAAGCTGACTGAGCCAGTCACCCTGCGTGGTGATATTTACATCCAGATTAGCCAATCCACTAACCGGATCTTTTTGCATGAAATCCTTGAGAAATTCTCCAATATGGAAAGCTGATAGCTTTTTGTTCACGCTATACACGGGCTTTTCACCCTGAGCATTGATTTTTACTGAGCCATCAAAGCTGCCATCGTATAAATCCAGCTTGATTGGGTTGAGTTCAATCACTCCATCAGCAGCCTTAACCTTGAGTAACAGATTTTGCATGCTCAGGCCCTGTGCGATTAGTTTACCTATACCCAGTTCGCCATCAATTTTTAAACTACGCAGCAATTCCATCGGTAGCGCAATCTCTACATCGGGTGCCGGTTCAGTAGCAGGGGCATCGACAGCGGTCGGTGTTTCGACAGGTTCTGGACGCACCCAGCCGGTTAACTTGTCGACATCAAAACTTTTTGAATCGAGTTTGAAACTTAGTGCTGGTTTAGCGTAATCCTCCACCTTAACAAAACCCTCGAAACGGTTTTCATTCAGCATCATGACCAGATTCTGCAAATCGATACTGCGTTTATCCAGTTTCATATCCAGCTGTGAGGAGGAAATAGCGACTTTCATTTTCTGGTTTGGCACTGATTCACCCGCCACATCGGCCGTCACATCCAACACGGCTATAGTCAAATGCTGCTGGTTTAAATCGAAACCTACTTCACCGGCCAGCTTCACTTCAGAAGAAGCAAGCGCACCTCCTGTCGTATTGATCTGTGTATTCAACCCTTTAACAGACAACTGATTACTGTTTAACGCAAACTCAACATCCGCATTGAGTAACAGCTTCACCTCATCCAGCGGAATTAGCTTACCATTCGCACGCGCGTTTAATTTGACGGCTGATAGCTTCAGAGTTTGATTTTTGAACAACACCTCAGTATCCAACTGGATATCACTAGACAATTGCTCTGCACTGGACAGGGATAGTTTCAGGGATAACGGGAATGCCTTTTCCGGCTCTACCGAGCCACTGATCAGTGACAGATCTTTAACGCTGTATTGAGCACCTGCCTGGGCATCCTTCCAGTTAATATTGGCATGGGTGATATTCAATCCACCAAACACTCCAGCGATTTCCACAGGCTTTCCTTCAGCTGGCTTATCGGTTGCCGGGGCTGGGGTTGTAGATTCGGGCTGAGTCTCAGCTTTTTTGACCAGATCATCCCAGTTGGTCATACCCTGGGCATTTTTCTGCAAATCAACACTTAGCCCATCCAGTACCAGTTGCGCCACCTGTGGCTTTAACGACAGAATGGATAATACATCCACACTGGCACTGACCTTATTAACCGACAGCATCGGCTGGTTGCCGAAACCTGCCGCATTCGACAGCGTTAAAGAGCCCAGCTTCATACCCAGCGCCGGGTATAGAGTTAAGCCAATATCACCCCGAAAGGTTAACTCGCGTCCGGTTTGCTCAAGCACAAGGCCAGATAGCTCCTGCTTGTATTGATTAGCATCGAAAGTAGCGAGAAATACGCCCACGGTGATAACCACCAGTAGAATAAGTGTGCCGATCGCCAGCATCAGGTATTTAAATATTTTCATGGATAGTCCTTGATTTTCGTGTTGTGTAGCAACAGTTTAGATCTTGATCTTCGCAGAGGTTCCTAAGTACATGGATATCTGTTTTAATGAATGCGCAGACTGTTGCACGAAACCCCTAAAGATTCAAGATTATGAACATAACCAGTGAAGACCTAATGGACCGACTGAAAACCGGATTCAACAATTTCAAAAATAGCGAATACCCCCTCGGCTTTGCTGGCGGTCTAATCGTAGCGATATTGCTGAGCCTGCTATTACTTGGATGGTACTGGAGTCAGGAGCCAGACAGTTTCGATGTACATCAGGTCGCCCAGCAGATGGCACCGCAGGATTCGCAGAATATCACCATCGGCAGTACCACCACAGCAACCGTTATTAATCTTATGCAAACCCTGCTAAACAAACCTGGTGGTTACCTGAGTAATGATGTGCTACCTCCCAGCCTGTGGCTGGACAACATACCCAACTGGGAATATGGGGTTTTAATTCAATGCCGAGATATGGCGCGCGCGATGCGTAACGATTTCAGCCGTTCACAATCGCAATCGGTTGAGGATAAGGATTTGATTATCGCTGAACCGCAATTCAACTTTGATAATGAGTCCTGGCAGTTCCCAGCCACTGAAAACGAATACCAGAAAGGACTGAAAGCTATGCAGAGATATCTAGTACGCCTGCAAAACCCGAATAACCCTGAGGCTCAGTTTTATGCGCGCGCAGATAACCTGGCTGACTGGCTCGGCCAGGTTGAAAAACGCCTCGGCAGCCTGTCGCAACGTCTAAGTGCCAGCGTTGGCCAAAGCCGTATCAATACTGATCTTGCAGGCGACTCAGCGGCTGAGCAATCTACTCATACCGCTCACGAAGTTGACATTCAAACCCCATGGACTGAGATTGATGATGTATTTTATCAGGCACGTGGCGCGGCCTGGGCTCTGGTACATATCATGAAAGCCGTAGAGAAGGATTTCGACAGTATTCTGCGTAAGAAAAACGCACTGATCAGCCTGCGCCAGATCATCAGAGAACTGGAAGCCACCCAGGAACCACTGTGGTCACCGATGATCATGAATGGCTCGGGGTTTGGCATGTTCGCCAATCACTCACTGGTGATGGCATCTTACATATCACGAGCTAATGCAGCGGTTATCGACCTCAAGCAATTATTGCAACAGGGCTAACGTAAGTTAGGATACCCAACGTCCGATGATTGTCTGACCATTTTCAGCCACTGAACGGAAGTCAGACGATCGTATAGCATCGCTGTTTTTTACCGACCACAAGGGCATCAAACCCTGCTGGCTTATGATTTCCCCGCCCTTTTCCGTTAGCAGAATTTCGGCCACAGGCTTGCTCATGGTTTCGCCATCTTCTTTATAGCAATGAACCGGCAAGCTGTCGGTTTGATACTCTTCACCAGGCTGCATCTGCCAACCGCGTTTTTTGAAATTGCGCGCCAGCAATTCAACCTTGATAAACGCCGCATTGCCCCACAGATAACAGGCATGACAATGCTTATCTGGCATTTCTTCAAAGGTAAATGAGTCTATCGGTCTGGTTTGCTTGCCATAGGGCAATCTGAGTAAAAATCTCGGCAGGGCCAAACCTATATAAGCGGCCACGGATGACTGGCGTAACATTTGCCAGGCGCTTTTTACCCCTTCGCTGATGCTATGGTTCCAGTCTCCATAGTCGGGCGTAGTGGCAAATGACTCACAACCGGCCAGAGTTTCATTAGCTGCCGCAATAAAAGGCGCGCCTGCCTGTTGAGCAATACTGCCTATACCGGCCAGCGATAACACATCATCAACGCTGTCGCTGAAACTATAGTTACCAAGCAACACACTGCATGGGTCATCCCCTTCGGGTCTTTCACAAAACAGTTTGTAGATTGCAGAGGTTGTCATGTCATCCACCGCCAGATCTGCCTGTAACTCCTGTTTGCTGATATCCAGTATTTTTATTTTCAGACTGGTATCTGTCTCCACACGTTTAATCAAAAAGTTTACAGATTGCCAGGCAGATTCCAGCGCCTGAAAATCAGTATGATGTAAAATATCTCGCATATGAGTTTGTGTCGCCTGATCGACAGTGGATATCAGCTCATCCTGTCGTGGGTCAGCAGCAGGTTCGACATAAGGCGCGACTACACTTTTAATCAAACGATCGATTTGACTTACTGTGGCATTAGAAGCGCCAGAGGATTGTTGAGAATCAAGTATGCTATTCAGCAAATTTCCTGCATCGGCCTGTATAGCTTCATTTACATCAGTGTCAGTAGGGCTTGCTGGCTGGATAGCCGGAGATTCATTTGCAGGGTTCCAGCTCTGTATCTCAGCTGCAGCTTCGGCAAAGCTATTATTGTTTTTTAATCTTCGACGCAGGCTGCGCAACTTGCTGAAGGTTTCCAGCTTTTCATATAGCTCATCAGGGTGAAAATCATCCAGCTCTTTGATAGCCAGCTGAATGCCTTCGCCCTCAGCGAAGTTTAGATTCAGGCTGATATTCAAACGCGCCATTACCTGTTCAAAATTATCGCAATCAATTTCAATCAAGCGTCGGTTAGAAATAGTCTCAGGTTGATGCAGCGAACGATTACTGCGCCCGCTAAAATCACCCAGTATGGCAATACAAAAAGGGCTATTCGGGTTAGTTTTGGGTAGTTGCGACTTTTGGGATGCATTGGTATCTATATTGACTTCAACACCCATGCTGATTTTATCTATCATTGCAGATCTCCATTTCTTTTAAGGCAGCCAGCAAAACTGCCTTAAGCAAAGCAAGTTTATTTAGTGAACCGTTTTTGGAATATAAGCGATATCGTTTTCAATCAGCAGGTTCTTAACCTCAGAGTAGGAGCCATCGTCAACATAAGGGCCAAGCTCAACTCGAAAGTATACGACACCATTTACATTGGCCTTACTCACCACTGATTGCAGACCGATTAAAGCCAACTTAGCCTTTTGCCGCTCAGCATCTTCGGCACCGGTAAATGAACCGGCCTGTAAGATATATTGAACCTTAGCAGTCTGTTGCTTTTTTGGCGATTTTTTATTCGGCTTATTTTCACTCAAATCCGGTTCAGGGATATCCACTTCACGCTTGGGCAGCACCGTATAAAAGTCAAATATCGGTTTTTTACTATCTTCCGAAGTTGTATCGGCTGGCACCGGTTTACTCGTGGTTTTTACTATTTTCTGATCCAGAAAAAGTACAAACGCTACAAATAGCCCAATGATTAAGCCCAGTGAAATCCAGACCCAGGGGGATGATTTACTTACTTCAGCCATGATTTACATTTTCTCAGGTGCGCTAACACCCATCATGTATAGTCCGTTTTTCAGAACCTGACGGGTAGCAAAGGCAAGCGCAATACGGGCATTCATTAGCTCAACATCATCAACAATAAATTTGTGCGCGTTGTACCAGGAGTGAAACAGGTTAGCCAGTTCGCGCAGATAATTCACCACGATATGCGGTTCGCGACGTTGCGCTGCACTCAGTAGACGCGCTGGATATAGCGCTAGCAATTTCAGAATAGCCTGTTCGTGATTGTTGTCCAGTTTTTGCAAAGCCGCATTTTCGATGTCCAGTGTTATACCCTGCTCTTCACATTGTTTTTCAACACTGCATATACGAGCGTGTGCGTACTGTACATAGAATACGGGGTTGTCGGTAGATTGCTGGCGCGCCAATGTCAGATCAAAATCCATATGCTGATCGGCTTTACGCATCACATAAAAGAAACGCGCCGCATCACTACCCACATCTTCACGCAGGGTACGCAAGGTTACAAACTCCCCAGATCGCGTTGACATCGGCACCTTTTCTCCATTTTCGAACAGGTTAGCAAACTGCACCAATAACACTTCCAGCTTATCGGCGGGATATTCCATAGCCTGTAACGAAGCCTTTACCCGAGGGATATAACCGTGATGATCGGCACCCCAGATATTAATTAACAGATCGAAACCACGGTCAAATTTATTCATGTGGTAAGCAATATCGGAAGCGAAATAGGTAGTCATACCATTCTCACGTTTCACGACGCGATCTTTTTCATCGCCAAATTTGCTTGATTTAAACCATAAAGCACCTTCTTTTTCATACACCTGCCCTTTGTCCTGCAGGGTTTGCAGTGCTTTGTCGACGATACCTTTATCGGTCAACTGGCGCTCGGAAAACCACTCATCGAACTCGACGCCAAATAACTTCAGATCGGCGCTGATCACATCCACCAGAGTATTCAGTGCTAGATCGAACACCACTCGATAGGCTTCAGCGCCTAATAGTTTTTTTGCATTGGCAATCAGGTCATCGATATGTAACTCCTTGTCACCCTCCGGTGCATCAGCGGTTACATTATCGAATACCTCAGCTGTGGTTTTACGGTAGGTATCGCCATTTTCACGATGCAAAGTGGCGGCGATATCCCAGATGTAATCACCTTTATAACCATTGGATGGGAAGGTCAGGATTTCACCAGCCAGCTCCAGATAACGCAGCCATACCGATGTACCCAGTATATCCATCTGACGCCCAGCATCGTTAACATAGTATTCGTTGCTCACTTCATAGCCGACAGCCTTGAGCATATTGGACAACGTTGCACCATAAGCAGCCCCTCGACCATGGCCTACATGAAGAGGCCCAGTAGGATTGGCTGAAACATACTCAATCTGCACGCGCTGCTTGTTGCCAAAATCACAGCGCCCAAAATCAGACTTCTGTAGCAGGATTTGATTGACCAGAGATTGATTGACATCGGCATTTAGAAAGAAATTGATAAAGCCCGGCCCGGCAATTTCTATCTTCTGTAACCAGTCCTGTTGAGGAATTTGGCTTAATAATTTTTCAGCAAACTGACGTGGTGCCATGCCTGCAGTTTTGGCCGCAGCCAGCGCTACATTGGATGCAAAATCACCCTGAGAACTATCTTTGCTAGGCGTAACCAGTACTTTCGCCTGAAAATCCTCAGCCAGCTCACCACTGCTGATCAGTTGTTGAATGGATGAGGTGATCAATTGTTCGACTTGCTGCTTCAAGAGGACTTCCGCCGGGTATTAAAAAAATGCGAATTCTACATGGTATTAGGGCCTGTTAACACTAATTTGATTGACACTGCTGGAGACCATTTTTTCTTCCAGCAAGGCAGAAGGAGCGCTGTGTAGTCGTTCTACATAAGCGACAGATAACGCCGCTGGAGGAAAAATGGTCCCAGCCCTTCGGGTTGTGGATAAAAATGTGCCACTCGTTGTTGCTCGTCGCTCATTTGGAATGACCAAACTTCGTTCCTCGCGCCTAGATTGGCACATTTTTAGCCACAACAGAGACAATCAAACTAGTGTTAACAGGCCCCAGGACCTGTTAACACCTTTTAAAGGAGCCAGCTCAGGCTAAAACACAACAGGGGATTATTGTTTACAGATCCAGCGGGTCTACTTCGACGATCAACCTTAAACGCTCTGTATTTTTAACGCGCTGGATTTCAGGCAACACACTATTTAGTATCTGGCGCAATTGCCGGATATTGCCTCCAAGCAAGGATAACTGAGCTCGATATCGTCCAATGCGACGCGTCATTAGTGCAGGTATTGGTCCGACCACCTTGATGTTCGAAATCTGATCCAAAGCCATCAGGACTGCATGGATTTGATGCAAACGATTCATCGCCAGATTTAGCTCCAGCGCATCAGCACTTAGCGTAATCACTCGCACATACGGTGGAAAACCAACCAATTGACGCTCCTGCATGATTGGTTGAACCAGTTCGACATAATCCTGATGACACAGCTTTTGCATCAATTCATGTTGGGGAAAAGCAGTTTGCAGCAGCGCCTGCCCTGCCCTGTTCGCCCGACCTGCGCGCCCTGATACTTGCAATACCGTCTGGATCAGGCGCTCTGTTGCTCTATAAAAACTGCTGTATAAGGCCTGATCGCTATCCAGAATGCCCACTAGCGTAATATTCGGATAATCGTGTCCCTTGGCCAGCATCTGGGTACCCACCAGAATACAGGGCTCGCCATCACGTACCGGTTGCAGCATGTTTTCCATCTGCCTGGCATTACTCACGCTATCGCGGTCGATGCGAATCACCGGCACCTTATCGAAATGCTGCTGAATAAATTGCTGTAGTTGTTCGGTACCTACACCGTAATGACGAATCTCTTTCTCACCGCATTTTGGGCAACAACGCACCACGGGCTCTGCATAACCACAATGATGGCAAACCATACGGTTTAGCGATTGATGCAGCGTCATACGTGCGTCGCATTGATGACATTCCGCCTGCCAGCCACATTCATGACACATCACCACCGGAGCAAAACCTCGCCGATTTAAAAACAGCAGAACCTGCCCCTGCTGTTGTAAATGCTGGCGCATGGCCTGGAGTAAATGCGGACTACACCCCGTGTTCAGATTGACACTACCGCAATCGACCAGCTGAACCTGCGGTGGTTTTGCGGCGCCTGGACGTTGTTTCAGTTGATGATGGAAAAAATGCGGCTTGCTCAGGTTATGCAGGGTTTCCAGCGAGGGAGTAGCCGAACCCAGCACCACCGATATATTGAGCATTTGAGCGCGTTTAATCGCTACGTCGCGTGCGTGATAGCGCACCCCATCCTGCTGTCGGTAAGAGCTATCGTGTTCTTCATCTATAATGATCAGCCCCAGATCAGGCGCTTCACTGAATAGCGCCGAACGGGTTCCAATCATCACCTTTGCGACACCCCGTCGAAACTGATCCCAGCTTTGATAACGCGGGTATTCAGCCTGCCCGGAATGCGAAGTGACGACAGCATTACCCAGGCGATTTTGTAATCGCTGCAACAATTGTGGGGTAAGTCCGATCTCCGGCACCAGATAAATCACCTGCTTACCCTGTGCAATCACCTGCTGCATAAGTGTTAGATAGACCTCGGTTTTACCACTACCAGTCACGCCCTGAAGCAGGTCTACCCGAAACGCCCCCAGGCCCTGAGTTATTGAACTCACCGCCTGCTGTTGCTCATCGGTAAGTGCTGGTGCTTCATCTTCAATGGTTTCTACCGCATATAGAGGCTCACGTAACTCACTACGCACCAGCCCTTTTTCCAGTAGACCTTTCATTTGTGCTCGCCATCCACTATGCAGGTCATTCAATTGCGCGGCATGTAGGCCATATTCGCTTTCCATTAGCGTCTCTAATAACTGGCATTGCTTAGGCGCCTTACGTTGCAGGCTTTGAAAATCTTCGTCTGATGGATTTTGCGCACACCAGTATTCAACAGTGACTGATTTCAGGGTTTGCTTGTTACGTAAATAGCGCGGAAGAAACTGAAACAGTAATTCACCCGCTGGCTGACAGTAATAATCTGCCATCCATTTGGCCAGTTGCATCAAATGCGCCGACAGCAGGGGATCAGTATCCAGTTGCTGCTTAACTGGTTTGAGCTTGCGCTCAGGATTATCGTTCTCATTACAGCTAACCAGAATGCCTAATTTTTCAGATGAACCGAAAGGCAGGAGGTAACGTTGACCGGGCTGGCAGGAAATAGAGGGATCGATCAGGTAATCAAAATAGTGGTATACCGGTAACAGCATTGCAAAGGAACAGACTTGCATCGGTTGGGGCATAAGAAGATCAATTCACCGGTTAAAAATGACATCATAACATCACCTTTGCAACAGCAAAGATGTATCTGGAAGTACTACTTTTTCTACCTTGGGCAAAATTCACTTACACGCATTAGTTAAAGTAAATTCTACGTACTGAGAGCTAAGCTGTTGTCAAATTTGACAATATTAACTTATCCACATTTTCTGTGGATAAGTCTGTGCATAAGTATTTGACAAAGATGTCCAGGCCGCGCCAATGTTACGCTTAAGTTAAATTGTATGATTTACGAACAATTTTATTTATCCTTTGTATTCAACAGCTTACAATAGTTGATAGTTTTATAATAAAAAATGAGTATGGATATTGACCTCTTTCCAGAGCCTGGACAAAATTGTGCATATCTTTCTATTGTCAATAGCTGGAACCATTTTTTTTTCCTCTGCATGGTTATTATTTTTTATTATTTACATCTTTTTTTTTAAAAAAAAGTTTTTTCCCCTACCATCTGCTAACTAATTTGACTTGTAGGATTAATCTGACACACTTAAGCCTCCTGATAAAAAAATAAAAACCAACCAACTCCCAATATGAGCTCGCAAAAAACCACTGTAATCCTGACCAATCTGGGCACTCCCGCCGATAATACCGTATCGTCTGTGCGAAGCTTTCTTAAACAGTTCCTGTCCGACCAACGCGTTGTAGAGATTCCAGCTTTTATCTGGTGGTTTATTCTCAACCTGATTATCCTGCCTTTTAGATCGAAAAAGTCTCTGGCCGCATATAATCGAATCTGGACCGATGAAGGCTCACCTCTACTGTCTATTAGTCGCCGTCAGCAGCAGGCCCTACAGCAAAAACTGGGGGATGAGGTAAAGGTAGAATTAATGATGCGTTATGGTGAGCCATCCTTTGCCTCGGTGTTAAATCAGTTACAGCAGGAGCAATACAGGAAAATGATTATCCTGCCGCTTTACCCGCAAAACTCAGCAACCACCACAGCGACCACCTTTGACCATATCGCTGATGTAATGAAATCCTGGCGCGAGGTACCCGAGCTGTGTTTTATCAATCAATACCATGGTGACCCCGACTATATCCATGCGCTGGCAGCCTCCATACAGGAACACTGGCAGCATCAGCAGCGCCAGCGTTTCCTGTTGATGTCATTCCACGGCCTGCCTCAGCGTAATGTCGACCTGGGCGATCCCTACTACGATCAATGTATGGGGACCGCACACCTGCTGGCCACCATCATGGGACTCGGTTCAGATCAGTGGGCGATGAGCTTTCAATCACGTTTTGGTAAACAGACCTGGCTAAAGCCTTATACCTCAGAAATACTCGCCGCTATGGCGCAGAAAGGGCTCAAGGAGATCGATGTGGTGTGTCCCGGTTTCTCGGTAGATTGCCTGGAGACACTGGAAGAGATCCAGATGGAAAATAAGGAGATATTTGAGGAAAACGGAGGGGAGCAATACTATTACATCCCCTGCCTGAATGATCGAGAAGATCATATCCAGATGATGGCTAATCTGGTTAAGCCCTATCTGGATTAAACCAACCTGCACTGTAAAGCTTTATCAGGCTACTTCTGTGATCACCTCATCCTTTTCGTTTTGCTTTAAGGTCTCAGCCAGCGTTTCCTTATCAATATACCCAACTTTTTGCCCCTTACGATCCTCTACGACTACGTAGGTACCATCTTCAGATAATAGTGCATGTAATACGGTATCAACGGTTTCAGTTTCCCTCACCGTGACCGACTGAGAATGATCATGGTCTGGCCTTTCATCCATCATAATAGATTTTGCCAGCAACACTCGAGTACGATTCACATCGGCCACAAAACGTT
Source organism: Gammaproteobacteria bacterium (assembly GCA_050292965.1). Lineage (GTDB taxonomy): Bacteria > Pseudomonadota > Gammaproteobacteria > JACNJF01. The sequence goes on from JBNKMF010000063.1 coordinate 23,919, forward strand.
CGACATAGTCGTCTGCTGGATTTAGCAATATTTCCTGCGGGGTACCATGCTGCACCAGCAAACCCTGATTGAGAATCGAAATTTTGTCGCCAATCTTTAACGCCTCATCCAGATCATGGGTAATAAAGACGATGGTTTTGTGCAACTCTTCCTGTAGCTCCAGTAGCAGGTCCTGCATGTCGGAACGAATCAGTGGATCAAGCGCGCTGAATGCCTCGTCCATCATCAGAATATCGGCATCACAGGCCAGCGCACGAGCCAAGCCAACACGCTGCTGCATGCCGCCCGAAAGCTGAGCCGGGTAATGGTTTTCATATCCAGATAAACCTACTCTGTCCAGCCACTTCTGTGCCTGCTGCTGAATATCACTTTTTTCCTTGCCCTGGATCTTTAAACCGAAGCCGGCATTTTCGATAATAGTGTGGTGTGGCATCAGCGCAAACTTCTGGAATACCATGGCAGTTTTAGATTGCCGAAAATGACGTAACTCTTTTTCATTCATTTTCATTACGTCTTCACCATCCACCAGAATCGATCCGGCAGTGGGTTCAATGAGTCGATTGATATGACGGATCAAGGTAGATTTTCCTGAACCAGACAAGCCCATGATCACTTCGATATTCTTGTTTTCGAGCGACAAATTTATATCGTGTAAGCCAAGAACATGACCATGTTCGCTTAATAGCTGATCCTTATCTACACCGGCATTTACATGCTTTAGTACAGCAGCTGGTTTCGGGCCAAATATCTTGGTCAGATTTTCGATCTTAATTTTAATATCAGCCATTGTCCTGCCCTGTTCGGTGTTTCTGAATTCTTATTCCATATTGCTGAGAGACCCGGTCGAAGATAATTGCCAGTGCAACTATTGCCAGCCCATTCATCAGCCCCAGTGCAAGATACTGATTGGAGATCGCACGCAGAACAGGTACACCTAGACCGGCGACACCGATCATTGATGCAATTACGACCATCGACAGTGCCATCATAATGGTCTGATTTACACCCGCAAAGATATTGGGTAGCGCGAGTGGTATCTGTACGCCAAATAATTTCTGGAAATAACTGGCTCCAAAAGCATCAGCTGCTTCCAGTGCTTCTTTATCCACCAGCCGAATTCCCAGGTTAGTCAGGCGCACAATAGGAGGAATGGCATAAATACTGACGGCAATCAGGCCCGGAACCTTACCGATACCGAGCAGCATCACCACCGGAATCAGATACACAAAAGCAGGAATAGTCTGCATCACATCCAGTACTGGAGTAATAACCAATTGCGTACGGTCAGATTTTGCCATCAGGATACCCAGCGGAATGCCTACTATGACACACAAGGAGGTCGCCACCGAAATAATCGCCAGCGTCGACATCAGGTCTTCCCACATGCCGAAATAACCGATTACAACAAAAGACAGTACGCTACCTGCAGTGATCTTGATACTGCGTGATCCAAACCATGCAACCGCACCTATGACCAGTAGAATCACCGGCCAGGGTGTCGCCTGAAGCAACTTTTCAAACCACACCATAAATTGCAACAGAGGATCAAAAAAATTTTCAATATCCTCACCATATGCGCGGGTGAATTCACGAAACCCGGCATCAATTGTTTTTTTCAAATCCCTGAGGTCTGCACGCCCCAGGGAAGGAAAGTCCTCAAAAATTTCCATCTGACCTCCCGATCATTTTTCTTTTTTACGGATTCAGGTTAAACAAAGCCCATCATTTATAAGATGGGCTCTGAATTAACCGGGCCTGATAACAATCAATTCAATGATTTAGTGACTTTTCTGGCGACGTCTTTGGGTACCCATTTTGTCCACACATCCTCATGCTTGAGCAGGAACTCAATCGCAGCATCTTCACCTGATGCCTGATTATCCCCCATATAAACCAGCATCTCATTCATGATTTCACCAGGAAAAATCCGTTTACTGTAATAATCTGTTACAGCCTTACCAGCCGTTTTTTTATGTTTATCGGTAACGATAGTTTGTACTTCTGATTGAATCCAGGCACTCGGTTTGGGTTTGGCACAATCCTGCTCTGCTTTGACAAGGCAGTTATCCCAATGATCCCTGCCCACAAAAGGAACCCCAAAAGGAACCTTGACCATTTTGTATTTACCAATCAATGCGGTGGGTGACCAGTAATAACCAAACCAGTACTCGCCACGCTCAACAGCTTTTGACATGGAACCATCAAGACCTGCAGCCGAGCCTGGGTCGACCAGCTTCCAGCCTTTCTTTTCCATGTCAAAAGCGCGGAACAGGTTGGCGTTTATAAGCTGGCAACCCCAACCAGCAGGACAGCCGACAAAGGCGCCTTTAGCAGGATCTTCCTTGTCAGGAAAAATTTCAGGGTGTTTAAGAATATCCAGAACAGTTTTCAATTCAGGATGATCTTTTGCGGTTTTGGGGGTAATCCACCAGCCTTCGCCAAGGTCAGTAATCGGGCCCTTATTAAGGGAATGTAGACGACCTTCGCCCATTGCCTTTTTCAATGGAACAGCGACTGCATTAGTCCACATTTCAGGAGCGACATCCGGCTGACCTTTTTCATTCATGGATGCAAATGTGGTTTGCGTAGCCCCCGGTATCAGGCTGGCATCGCAACCATATCCATCGCTCAGAATAATCTTATCGACATTAGCCATTAATTCGGCTGAAGCCCAGTTCATTTCCGCTATCTGAATTGATCCGCAACTGGATGCATAGGAGGGCATTGAAAGAAGGGAGAGCGCGAGAATTGCGCCAGATTTTATTATTTTAAACATGTATTCCTCTTTTGGTTAAGTACTGCTTATTTATATAACCATATACAAACTGAGGAAGCAAATCAGCACGAGCTTATGTTAAGTTGTTGTTGTTATTATAAAACAGACCAGCAATCAGCTAACAGGCAGCTTGTTACTCATAAGTGACCGATACCTGAAGTAAAATAGACCAGGGCTTGCTGACGCCAGTTGCAGATTACATTCAGCTGAGTTGCTGCGCATATACAATTGAGGTTTTGCCCGTCAATCAATCAATTTGAACAACTGCCTACAGTTTTGTGATAACTCTCTGGCGCAGTCATCTACATCCATTTCGCGTAAGTTCGCGACTGTTAACAGATGATCTATGATAAATGCGGGTTCATTTCGAATACCTCGATGTTGCGGGCCACTCTGATCAGGCGCATCGGTTTCTATCAATAGCGCATTCATATCGATTTCACGCACTATCTGCCTTAATTTATTTGCCCGCTCATACCCGACAATCGCCGCTATACCCAGCTTAAACCCAAGTTCAAACAGTTGCTGAGCCTGCTGCAGACTGCCGCTAAAACTGTGTATCACACCCGATTCGATACTGGAGTTTCGAATCTCACGTATCACCAGATCGAGTGCTTTGCGTGCATGGATAATCACGGGTAAGCGATGATTACTGGCCACGGTGAGTTGATCACGAAATAGTTTTATCTGCGCATCCTGATCCTGATCAGGAATATAAAAATCCAGACCGCATTCGCCTACGGCTACCGCCTCATGCTGTTGTAACCATTCATCCAGCAACGCAATATCTTCAGGCTGGTGCTGTGACATAAACATCGGGTGAAGCCCATAGCTGGCTGACACTCCGTCGAATTCATCTGCTATCTGGCTAACTTTTGACCATCGGTTTGCAGTTGTGGCAGGAATTATTATATTTGAGATTCCACAGGCCTGGGCACGCTGCATCATCGCTACTCGGTCTTCATCGAAGCGATCATCATCCAGGTGACAATGAGAATCTATAAGCCGGTCATACATATTTAACAAGTCTCGATCAGTGGTAAATTTGTATTAAAATCAATAGCCTGCCTTTGTGAATATCAGGACTCAGTCCTGCTTCAGTTATATTCATCTTCAGCATACTGTCGGCGAACTGCTATAAACATCAGGTTAGTCAAGCTTATGACCGACAAGGCCGATAACAACTCCGCTTTATACTATCCGTATTGTTTCTCCAGCAATCTGTATGCGTTGTATCACCCTCATATAATAAAGCACAGGAAATAATCATGATAAAACGACATATACAGCTCATAACCGCTAGCCTGATCCTATCCTGTTTTTCGGCAATGGCTACCACTGAGCCGGGTATCGTTTTTTATAGCGATAATGATAACGACAAAGTATATAAAATTGACATTCCCAGTATGACGCTACTTGCCACTGTTGATACGGCTGATCAACCCTACCCGGTTGATCTTGCTGGCCCCAATAAGATTTATGCCATCACGCGCAACGATGCCTCGGTAGGTATTATAAATGTATGTACCTTCGAAGAGGAAACCCGCCTCGCATTGAACCATAAACCACGTTCTTCCAGTTATAACCCGAACAATCGTAGCGCTCTAATCTCCGGTAAGGATAAACCTCAAACCACGCTGGTGAAGGTTAAACAGTCACAAATTAAGCGGCTTGTAGGCAGCGAGGTTTACAATCCACCTGTTGATTTTGGTGGCAGCAATGCTACCGGACACCCTTACTGGGTGAGTAAGCACAGCTTTCTCCAACTCGATCGCACCACCCGTATCCTTCAATATTACTCAACCAATGGACATCTGCTGGATATCCTGGTTTTACCCACCGCGATGCACCATATCCTGAAGGCTGGCTCTGATTACTATGCAGTACTTGAAGGCAGCCCATTTAAGCACATCTCTCCTGGACTAGTTCGCTTTGAAATACGCGGCAATCATTTGATCCAGACCGGCCAGGTATCACTGACCGGCTTTGCCCCTGCTATTATGGGCTCGCATCACGCTGACTTTCATCCCGATGGTATCCATATCTATATGGGCTCAACCGAGGGACATCTGTTTGTGATTAACCGTAATGCTATGATGGTGGAGGCTGTAGCCGATGTCGGAAAGGGTGCTGGACATACGGTATTTGCACCAGATAGAAATATTGCCATTGTTACTAATCACAACGATACCTTTATCAGCGTGATCGATATTACTACCCACACAAATATTCAGAATATCACCGTAGCCGGCACTCCACCGGCAGGACGAAAATCTCAGGGTCATACCGCCAGCGTCAGTCCCGATGAAAATTTCTACTATGGAATAGCCAGTCAGGAAGGTAAGTTTTACGAAATAGATCTGGATCAGATGGCGATTACACGCAGCTTATACCTTGATGGTTACACGCTACAGGGATCATTTCTGTGGGGTGAGCAGCCCAGCAGTATTGGAAACGATATATGCCTGTAAAGTAAATCAAGGGATATTATTTCAGGCACAAAAAAACCGCTGACCAGATAATCGGTCAGCGGGATTGAATATAAAAACTTACTTACGCTGTTCCAGCATATTATGGATGATAGGCGTCAGAATAATCTCCATCGCCAGCCCCATCTTGCCGCCAGGTACCACAATAGTATTACGACGCGACATAAATGAGTCATGAATCATGCTTAACAGGTATGGGAAATCGGTGTTGAATTTCTTGGGATCTTTAAAGCGAATAACCACAAAGCTTTCATCTGGTGTCGGAATATCGCGCGCTATAAAAGGATTCGAAGTATCCACCGTTGAAACGCGCTGGAAGTTGATATCTGTTTCAGAGAATTGAGGGGTAAGATATTTGATGTAATCAGGCATACGGCGCAGGATAGTGTCGACAATGACATCAGCACTGTATCCACGCTCAGCATTGTCACGGTGTATCTTCTGGATCCATTCCAGATTTACAATCGGCACCACACCAACCTTAAGGTCGACATGCTTGGTCATGTCTACTTCATCGTTTTTAACACAACCATGCAATCCTTCGTAGAACATCAGATCGGTATTCGGTTCGATGTCTTCCCAG
>JBNKMF010000064.1:0-28788 GCA_050292965.1 Gammaproteobacteria bacterium
CGACCAGCATATCCATACGTATATGCCCGCCTTCCCGTTGGGTATAGGCTATTCCAAGAAAAGCAAAAAATGCCATTGCCTGCTCCACCCAGTCGATATAACCCGAGATAGGCAGGGAAAAAAACCAGCGGCCCAGTACATTAGCGGTAGCCAGAAATACCAGTAAAAAAATAACTATGCCACCGATCAGCGTCAGCGCTGATTCAAGCCTGAAGAAAAGTCGGTCCAGCCGACTTAAAAAGGATTGATCTTCGAGAACGGTATGCGAGCCCGCCATGACAACTACCTCAGAGTTTTATGCTGCGAAAAAAACGCATAGAAACTATCCGCACTCGATTCGAGTGCGGATAGTGGTTCATTGCTTATTGAACAAATAACGCTTGAGTAAATTCGAAAAGCGCTTTGGAATCAAATTTCGAGGCATACTTTTTGACCCAGTCTTCTCTAACAGAAGCAGCAAGCTTGTTAAGCTCAGCTGTTTGAGCGGCATTAAAGGTCACACGCGTTAAACCTGCATCAGTCACAGCCTGCTCGTATTTGCCGGTAGTATTGTTATTGTAGTTGTCCACATAGAAAGCGATCGCTTCATCAACAGAGCCCAGTAAAGCATCACGATTTTTAGCATTCAATGCATTCAGCGCATCAGTATTCACTACAACCGGACAATTAGCCGAACCCAGGTTAAGATTGGTTGAAGCCCACTTGCCTACCTTGAAGGTTTTGGTCGCCAGGTGTGCATGCGGAGCAAAAGTTGCTGCATCGATCACTCCGGAATCCATAGACTGCCTTACCTCAGAGAAAGGCACACCTGTCTTAACTGCTCCCAGCTTTCCCAGTACACCCATGATGCCTCCCGGTCCACGCACTCGCATTCCTTTAAAATCCGATAGCGATTTTAATACATCCGTCTTACTCACCAGGTTATATTGAGGTAGAGGTGTAGGCATCAACAGGGTCGCGTTCCAACGTGCAAGGTCTTTTTTTACGATCGGATGCTCATGTACCTTTTTATAGATTTCTGCAACTCTGGCAAGCGACACATCATTACTGAAAGGTAACTCAGTAACGGTAATAGTGGGATTTTTATCGTTGTGATAAAAGGAACAGAACTGCGCCATTTCAAAAGCACCGATAGAGATGCCATCGAGATTTTCCTTAGCCTTGGATAAACCTCCGTAGGATATTTTGAGCTTGAAATCTCCATTGGTTTTCTTCTCTACCAACTCAGCAAGTTTTTCAACATTCTCGGTGAAAGCGCGTCGCTTTCCCCATAAAGAAACGTTCCACTCGGTAGCTGCCTGTAGTTCGGCTGCGAACAGTCCTGCACAGATGGTGGTAGCAATAATTAGTTTTTTGTTTAGCATGTAACTTCCTCTAGTTTGATTATTTATGTGTTCCAGGTATGAAACTTAATTAACTGGGGTCTTAATTGCCCCGGTTTAGCCTTTACTGCATAACATATACTGTGCCAAAACAGGCAAAACATTGATTATTAAAGAGGGTTCAACAAACTTACGAGACATTAACTTTGATTGTTACGCACCTTTAGGAAAAAAATGACTCGGATATTTAGCCGAATGAGAAATTATTTTCTCATTTTTTGTAGTCAGAAACGCTAATACCAAAGCGCGTTAACTTCTGATTAAAGGTTCGCCGTTCTAGATCCAGATCAGTTAACACTTCAGAAACCTTGCCCTGATACTGAGCCAGCTTGGAGCGAATCAGGTTTTCTTCAAACGAGTTCACCTGCTGTTTGAGAGAGCTATGCTTACTGTTATTACCCCAGCTTACAGCTACCCCCGGTATAAACTGGCCGATATATCCAAACCCATTGATAACATATCGTGTGGCTACATTGATCAACTCACGAACATTACCCGGCCAATCGCTGGACAGCAAAACGCTACAGTTTTGATCACTGATGGGCTGGTAATCAATCTTAAAATTTTCGCAACTTTGCATCACGAAGTATTCGAATAGTGTAATGATATCCTCCTGCCGATCTCGTAACGGAGGTATATGACACTCTCCCACCTGAAGCCGATAAAACAGATCCTGACGAAAACTCTCATGATTTAATAAATCTTCCTTGGTCGCTGAAATCACTCGGCAATTGGTAAAGCGCTCTTCATTACTGCCTAATGGTGTAATAATCCCATCCTGTAGTATGCGTAATAACTTGGCCTGGATGGATGGTGACAGACTCTCTACTTCATCCAGAAAAAGCGTCCCGCCACTTGCATGTTCCAGCTTACCGACTCGTGAATCTTTGGCATCGGTGAAAGCACCTTTCACATAGCCAAACAACTCAGCCTCTGCCAGTTCATCAGGAATCGCTGCACAATTTAGCGCGACAAAAGCTTTATCCCGTCGAGAGCTGAAGTCGTGCAGGCACCGAGCTACCAGCTCCTTGCCTACGCCGGTCTCACCAAAGATCATAACGGGGATATCCATCAGTGCCAACTTCAGCACATTCTGTTTGACCTGCTTCATCATCGGGCTGTTACCAATCAATCGAGATTCTATGCTGTTATACTGCTCAAGTTGTAGGCGGGTTTCCAGCAGCGAAAGGCTCAGTAACCTTTTATCTACCGCACGTTGAATACTTTTCAACAGACGGTTGGTATCCACCGGTTTTTCAATAAAATCGTATACCCCATGCTTCATCGCATCTACCGCAATCGTGATATCGCCATAGCCTGTCATTAAAATCACAGGAAGATCAGGGTCAATACTTTTGACTGCTTTTGCAAACTCCAGGCCATCCCCGCCAGGCATGCGTAAGTCGGTAAGAATGATGGCCGGCATATGCGGGTATACCTCAGCCAATGCCGGTTGGGGTGAAGAGAATTCGATTATTTTTTGATACTGGGTCGACAATAAATCGACGGTATTGACTCTAACATCCTTATCGTCATCGACCACTATGATCATTATCGAATTAACATCAGACATCAGTCAGGCTTTATGTAATTACTTTTTTAAAATAGAGAAAAACGCCTACAGAAATGCTGGCTGCACCAGCGATATATAGCATCATGACATTATCAGAATGTGAGCCGGTCAAAGTATTGGAAAGCTGTGAACCGAGACCCTCAGATTTTTTATAACCCCATATGACCAGGCCTGCTCCAATTGCGAATAAAACAATGCTGATTATATTTTTTACCAAATTCGTGCTGTTTAGCATATAAACGTCCCGTTTTTTCAAAATATTATTATTCACTAAATAATTATTTCGATTAGTATAATGCGTCCTAATCAACCCATAGATTCTATACTTTTCTACCACAAAGGGAACCTCAATATGATAGTAACCAATTTAGAAGTAATTCCAGGCAAATCCATTCTCAAGCATTACGGTCTGGTACAGGGTAATACCATTCGCGCCAAACACGTGGGACGTGACATCATGGCGGGACTTAAAAATATCTTTGGCGGAGAGCTTAAAGGCTATACCGAATTACTCGCAGAGTCTCGCCAGGAAGCCACCGATAGAATGATCCAGCAGGCAGAGGCATTGGGTGCAAATGCTGTACTAAACGTACGCTATAGTACTTCCTCTATCACACAGGGAGCCGCAGAACTGTATGCATACGGCACCGCAGTCACAGTGGAATAAAGCATGGAAATTTTAATATTTCTGGTTCTCTTAATACTCGGTTATGTTTTTGGCCAACTGGCTGAAAGGCATCACTTCAAATCCATTATTGCTCGAGAAAAGGAAACATTATCGATGCCACTAATGACCCTAAAAAGCGTCCCTGCTCAAATCACCCATTGTAATACGCAACTTGTGAGTGGTAACGTGGTGATCTCTATCGATTTTTTCAAAAAATTTGTCGCCGGATTACGCGGACTGATTGGTGGCCGCATGAGGTCTTATGAGTCTCTACTCGACCGGGCACGGCGCGAAGCCATCCTGCGAATGAAAGATGAGGCATTGCAGTTGGGTGCAAAAATGATCGTCAATGTGCGTATCGAAACGGCTTCTATCAATAAAAACAGTAGCAGAAAACAGTCAGTTGGGTCGGTAGAAGTAGTTGCTTATGGAACGGCTATTTCAGTATAGGGTTTAATCATCATATGGAATTTGAAGCTAAACAGATACCTGAAGGTATCAATACCTCTCAGGAACATCCGCTGAAGGAATTCATTATCCTGCTGGCTGGTGTTGCTACTCTACTTGCCATTGCATTTTTTATTCTGATGTTATTGTCAGACTATCTGGTGCAATATATCCCTCTGGAAAAGGAGCAGCAGTGGTTTAGCTCATCCACGATGTCATCTTTCATTAAGCAGACTAGTACACCTGAGGAGAGATCAGTCAATGAATATCTACTGAAGCTGGTTAATCAATTAGACCCCACACCTTCTGATCCCAGTCACTATAGTATTCAACTGATCGTCGAAGAATCACCCAATGCATTCATTACACCCGGTGGACATATCTTTGTCACCAGTGGATTACTCAGTCTGGTTAATAGTGAAAATGCTTTGGCGATGGTAATCGCCCATGAAATGGCGCATCAAATTCATCGGCATCCCATTAGAAGTTTGGGTCGAGGTATGGTTATTGGTATGGTAGCGATGATTTTTACTGGTGTTGATGGCAGCGAATGGACGAGCCAGATGCTGGTCAACAGCTTTAACCTGGGATTGCTTGCCTATAGTCGCGACCAGGAACGCGAAGCGGATGAAAGCGGATTAAAATTACTGGTTGATTATTATGGCCACTCTGCAGGCAGCCGTTATTTTTTCGCAAAGCTGATGAAACACAAAGAATATAAACAGTCGAAATTAGCTGAATATATAAGCACCCACCCAAATACCGAGGATAGACTCAAATACCTTGAGCAACATGCAGTTAATGAAGATGCAGAGTTGATCCCCTTACCCGATTTCATTAACGAATATATTTCTCAGGATCATTCAACCTGAAATGCCAATTGGACGAGTTGTAGTGCGTTTGCGGTGGTGTATAACAAGGAGTTACAAAGCTACCGCGTCCTGCTCACGCCCCTTACCTATGTCCATATAGGCAAGGCTTCCGCATCCTGCTCACGCCCCTTACCTATGTCCATATAGGCAGCTCGGAGATATACCGCCGCAAACATCCAATTCAGCTCGTAGCAGGATTCATCTACCTGGTTTTCGGCATGGATGCTGTTATTTCGCGAATGCATGGACGACTATATGGACGTAGGTGGTAGGGCGAAGCAGGAAGACAGAGCCGATGGATAGGAGCGTAAAATGATATATAGACTGTAATGGTCAACGAAACATCAGGTTACCCTCTAATACGAGCGCTCAACTGCGGAATCCAGGGTCAAGCTATCAACTTAAGAAAACCAGCCAGACTAAGTAATAAGCAAAGAGGCCGAAGCAATAAATATCGCCCGGTTCTTTTTCTTCGCCGGAACACTCCTTAACTATGCCAACACCCTGTTCAAAAATTGCCAGCGAAATCAGGCAGCATTGATTGTTTTAATCAGGTCATTGGTTAATGAATCACCAGAATAAAATGAATGAATATATCCAGATACTGCCAATCCACCTGATGTGATCGGCAATAAAAGCAATAGAAATTAAAAAATTTTAGTCATCATATATTTGATACTAGTCACTAGAGAATGCCCAGAGATTTTTACTTTGAGCCAGGTTTTGAATACAGGCTTCTTACATGCTGATCCTCCTGAGCTTAACTATAATTATTGATCAACTTTGATGAGGTGATACCTGTAAAGTTCGAGAGATAAATGATTAGTCATATTAATTCACAGTTTGTAGTTAATTGATAAAAACACCACTTGAATTTAACCCCATAACATCTGTAAATTTAACAAATCGAATGGACAACTTGAGTTGAACCCAGGAGAGCAAAATAGCCTTTAACCTGAAACGACGGATTCAGGTTTAATTAATTTTAATACCTACTTGTTTTGTCCTGATCGGCTAGCGGTTTTCAGGAATAAGTAACTATTATTAATAGAAACTGCCGTGGAGAGCAAATGAAAGCACTAACAGCGCTGGCAATATTTTTTTTAAATCTATTTTTCCTGTCTTCGACGTTTGCAACCATAGACCTTTACCAGCAATGGAAGAACGGACTTAAAGGTGCCAGACTTGTTAATTATTCCAATTCTCTAGTCAGTTCACACAGCACGCATACTACGATTAATTTCTGTCATGATGGGAAACACTACAATTATTTCAGGGAAGGCAGCGCGGTGGCCCTAAAAATGGCCGGAGGCGCTTCCAATCGTAAAATCACTGGCACATGGGACATTCAAGAAAATAGTTTTGGGGTCTTGCTAACCTATGTGACAGATCAAGGGCAAAGAGGCTCTTTCCCCCTCTCTCTGCAATCCGATGGAAAAGTGAATATCGGAGGCACTGCTTATACGGTTCAATCTGGCGCAGCAGATTGTTAACAAGGGGTCTTATAAATTATAAGGAGCCTCCAGGAGCCTGGATTTTTTGTTCGGGCAAGGAGTTACAAGGCTTCCGCGTCCTGCTCACGCCCCTTACCTATGTCCCTATAGGCAAGGCTTCCGCGTCCTGCTCACGCCTCTTACCTATGTCCCTATAGGCAACACAGAGATACACCGCCTCAAACGTGCAATTCAGCTCGTAACGGGATTCACCTGCTGGGTTTTCAGCATGGATGCATAGGAGCGCGAAAAGATAAATCGACTGTAATGGTTAACGAAGCAGTGGGTTACCTTCTAATGCGAGCGGTCAACTGCGGAATCCAGGTTTAACTGAGTAACGATACACTCTTAACCTGCGCATACAACAGCACACCTTCCCGCACACCCAGTCCAACGGCTGATCGGCGTGTAATACGCGACAACAGGGTTTGCCCATCAAGTAATTTTAGTCGCACAATTACCTGAGTCTGGTTGACATCTTTAGCATCTAATACTACCGCTGGTAACAAGTTGAGGATACTGGTATCCGAATGCGCAGATAGCGACAGACTGACATCCCGAGCCCTGATCTCTACACGCGCATGATGCCCTACCCTTAGATCTTCACGTGACACCGCTATTCTACCGCTATCCATCGAGATCCAGGTCAGGTGATACTCATAGTCATGTGCAGATACCACGCCCTCCAACAAGGATGAGGCGTCGTCATAGCTGGCAATTGGCAAATCAAGCTGCGTTAGCATATTTGCAGCCTCTCCCTCGGCTATCATCTTCCCTTTTTCCAGCAATACCATGTGATCAGCCAGTCGGGCTACCTCGTATGGATCATGCGAAACATACAAGGTAGGAATACCAAATTCATCATGCAGATTTTCCAGATAAGGCAATATAGTTTGCTTGGCCGTATGATCCAGCGCGGACAGGGGTTCATCCATCAATAGCAACTTCGGACTGGTCAATAGCGCTCGCGCGATGGCAACACGTTGACGTTCACCCCCAGAAAGTCGCGAGGTATCGCGCTGTAATAAAGGTACAATTCCGAGTAATTCAACGACGTCATCAAACTTCATCTGCCGTAGGGCGGGATTAATACGTCGCCATCCATACTCCAGATTTCGTCGAACAGACAGATGTGGAAACAGGCTCGCTTCCTGGAATACATAACCCAGCGAACGCTTGTGACTGGGAACAAAGTCCGTTTCATTCTGCCATATTTCATCCTTTATCCTGATATTGCCCTTCAGGTTTTTATTTAATCCTGCTATTGCTCTGAGCACGCTGGTTTTACCACAACCAGAAGGGCCGAATATGGCAGTTACTCCAGTTGAAGGCGCTGAGAAATTAACATCCAGATTGAAGTCACCCAACAAACCAGACAAACTGACCTGAATACCTGTCATAACGACTGACTCCGCTGTATGCGCCCATTGACCAGATACAGGGTCAATAAAACCAGAAATGAAAATATCAGCATACCCCCTGCCAGGATATGTGCCTGCCCGTATTCGAGCGTTTCTACATAATCATAGATGGCCACGGATAACACCTTGGTTTCACCCGGAATATTGCCACCTATCATCAGCACCACACCAAACTCTCCAATAGTATGTGCAAAACACAGCACCCCAGCGGTCAGGAAACCAGGCCTTGCCATAGGCAGAATGACCGTTAAAAACCGGTCTATCGGCGAAGCACGCAAGGTAGCTGCAACCTCCATAGGACGAGTCCCCAGAGACTCGAAGATATTCTGCAAAGGCTGCACAGCAAATGGAAATGAATACAGCACGGAGGCCACCACCAGGCCTTTAAAAGTGAAAGGTAGCGTACCAAGCCCGATAGACTCGGTAAACTGACCAATCGCTCCATTAGGACCCAACATCAGTAACAGATAAAATCCTATAACCGTTGGTGGTAATACCAGAGGTAAAGCCACTATGGCAGCGACAGGCTGCTTGTACCAGGCCTGGGTACGTGCCAGCCACCAGGCGATTGGCGTGGCAATCACCAGCAGGCTGAGCGTAGTAATACTGGCTAACCTGAGTGTTAGCCATACCGGTTGCCAATCGAATTCCATGGTTACTGCCCTGATGTTGAGTCGTTAAAAAGATGCTTATTATATGCGATATCCAAATTCCCTGATCACCTGTAAAGCCGAAGGATCAGATTTCAGAAATTGCAGGAAGGCCGAAGCCGCTTTGTTTGACTCGCCTTTTTTCAGCAATACGGCTGCCTGAGCAATTGGATCATAATACTCAGCAGGAATGATCCAGCTGGATCCAGCTTCACCTTTCCAGCCCTTGACCTGTGAATAGGCAACAAACCCAGTCTCGGCATTGCCAGTGGCGACAAACTGGAAGGTCTGGGCAATCGAGTCACCCTGCACCAGCTTTGCTTTCAGTTCAGATTCCAGTCCCAGGTGTTGCATTACCTGAATCGCGGCCAGACCATAAGGCGCGGTTTTAGGATTGGCTAACGCCACATGATCAAATTTACCAGAACGTAAAAATGCATCACCTGCATTAAACAATCCACTGCGCGCACTCCATAATGCCAACTGTCCCTCGGCATAAACAAAGCGACTGCCTGCCACTGCCAGTCCTTGCTTTTCTGCCTTAATAGGACGCCTGGTATCTGCTGCCAGAAACACATCAAAAGGTGCACCATTCTCAATCTGGCTAAACAGCTTACCGGTAGAAGCAAAGCTGACCTTAAGCTTGTGCCCTGTCGCCTTTTCAAACAGCGGCAGCAGTTTTTTGGTAACACCGGTAAAATTAGCGGCTACCGCAATAGTAGCTTCATCCGCAGTGGCAATCGTTTGGCTGCCTGTGAACATTACAAAAACTAAAACAATACTCTTTACTATGGACTTCATGATATTTACTCTCTATTAAAAAATTCAGTTCACGCCCATAATGACGTGTGAGGATTTGATCAATGCATACACCGGACTACCGACTGACAGCTCAAGCTCCTGTGCACTGTGTTCAGTGACGATGGCCGTCAGGCTTTTACCGCCTTTCAGCTCAATCACTACTTCGGTATTCACTGGCCCATGGCGTAGATCACTGATCGTTCCATTAAGCTGGTTACGTGCGCTGGTTTTGCACTGCTCATCTGCTACTGCCAAAATGATGAATGATGCTTTGATCAGGGCATAGGCATCAGAGCCCACGCTTAATCCAAGATGCTCCACACTCTCTCGGGTAACCATCGCGATCAGACTATCTTTTTCACTGATCGCGAGTTTAATTTCGGCATTTACAGGGCCAAGGTTGATTTTCTCGACCTTACCCTGAAACTGGTTTCTTGCACTGGTACGCATGCTAAGTCTCCTGACTTTAAGTTGAAATTGATTAAAATCCTCCAGACTGCAATTTAGCCCTTCAGAAATACGCTGATACTCCTTTTGAATCAGCTTCAGACCAGCAATCAGGTCGTAACCCTGAGGCGTCACCAGCGTGCCACCTCCTTTGCTACCACCAGGCGATTTAACCACCAGCGGGGCATCCCACAGGTTATTCATTTCATTGACGGCATCCCAGGCTGAGCGATAGCTGATGCTCAACTGCTTGGCCGCTGCAGAGATTGAACCCAGTTGCCCGATAGCTTCCAGTAAGGCAATGGATTTAGAATTCACATCATTGCTGTAAAAACTGGCAAGCCCAGGGTTACTATTGAAAATGGTTGATTGCTTACTCATTGTTCGGTTTCTCAGTATCTTAAACTCGTTATGCAAGCATTTTGCATAACGTGAAAATCATTAAGCAAATTAATATCCATTTTAATAATATTATTTAAAAACAATAAGATGTGGAGTTTAGAGAGTTATAAGCATTGTCATTTGTAGCAGGTATGACAAAGTCACAACACAGTACTGGATGGACACTGACAAAACGCTACTAGTGATCCAGAGGAAGACGAATGGTAAAACGTGCACCTCGTTCAATATTTTCTGCATCAATCGATCCCCCATACTCCTGTATGATTTCATGACAGATAGAAAGACCCAGCCCCAGTCCTTTTCCTATGTCCTTGGTGGTGAAATAAGGATTGAATAACTGCCCCATGACGCGCGAATCAATGCCACCACCGATATCTTCAATGGTGATTAAGGCCTGATTATCGCTTGCAGACAGCCCCACGGTAATAGAGGGTTTATCGCATTGTTCCATTGCATCAATAGCATTCTGAATAATATTCGTAATGACCAGATCCAGTTTAAGCGGATTAACCCTGACAGTTACAGCTTGCGGCATCTCCAACAGTATTATCTCGATGTTCTTCTCGCGCAGGCTATCCTTATAAAGTATTAATGATTGTTTGATTAAGGAAGCCAGCGGCTGGCTTTGTACTGCCTGCTCATCCTGATGGCTAAACGATTTAAGCAACTTAATGACATTCTGCATTTTAAGACTTAAAGGGGCCAGCATGCTGATAGAACTCAAGGCGCCATCCCAATCCTGTTTTTCTGCCTTTAACTGCACCGCTGCTATTGAGCTATTCATCGCTGACAAAGGCTGGCTTAGCTCATGCACGATAGTTGCTGCCATTTGACCCAGGGCTGCAATCTTGCCCTGCTGAAGTAGTTCAGACTGCGTCTCACGTAATGCCCGCGTTCGACTATCTACCAGTTCTTCCAGCGATTCATTTATCTTGATAACTTCCTGCTCAGCTGACTTTCTTTTTTCTATATTCACCAGCGTCATTAACAGCCGGTGATTACTTCCAATGGTTACCTGGCTGATGGCAAACATAACCGGGGTAGAAGGACTACCATCAATAATTACTTGCGTCTCAAAAAAAGGCTTAATGATATCACCACCCATTTGCAGTCGATCTTCAAAAGCTGCTATCTGGCTAACGTCAAGAACCTGCTGGATTTTCACAGGGCTGGTTTGTGGAGAAACACTATCGATCATCAACAGGCTTCGTGCTGCATCATTTAAAAAAAGTATCCGCCCATCCAGTTCAAGAGAGATCACCCCGATATGAATCTTCTCAATAATTGTTTCCAGCTCACGCCGGTGATTTTGTTCTATTTCACGAGCATGTTGTCTTGAACGCAGTTTTGACTGACGTTCTCGATAATACAAAAAACTTAAACTCATTACGCCCGTTAGAATAAGAAAAAAGATCAGCGCTGATTGAATAAAACGCTGATTTTTTTCAAGATAATACAACGTCCATTCGGTTCCTTTGATTGGAAAAGCATTCACCAGATAGGCATCTTTGTGGATAACCCAGAAAGATAAAGTGAACCCTTCGAGGCGGGCAAATTCGTAGATATTTTGATACAGGTTTGATAACTCAAGGCCCTTGAACTGTTTTTGCTGTCTAATCTTTCGTAGCGTTTGATCAGATAACACACCGATGCTTCGATATCGCCAGTGATCCTGACCACTTAAGATCACCACATTATTTTCATCAGTGACGAGTACATTCTGATCCGCATCCTGCCAGTTTTTCTCCCAGCGGGTTAAATCCAGTTTTACCACCACCACACCAATGACTTTGCCTTCATCATCAATAACAGGCTCAGAAATGAAAAAGCCCGGAATCCCGGTAGTAACACCGATTGCATAATAAAACTGACGAGATTTTTCGTATATCGCTTTTGCAAAATAGGGTCTAAATGAATAATTTTTATGCAGGAAACTATTGGGTAAATCAAAATTGCTGGTGGCTATAACTTTGCCTATATGATTCATCACGTAAACGCTATCAGCACCCGCGCGCTGGGCGATAAACTTCAAGCGCTGGTTTAAATCTGACTGGCCCTGATCTGTATCGAGCAAAGCTGTATGAACCTGGTTATTAGCCGCAATCAGCGCGGGCAGGTATTCGTATTGATCTATGGAAGAACTAAAAGATTGTTGAAAAAAACGTGTCGCAGTCTGCTGTTCGATATTCCAGCTATGCAGTAACCATACATAAAAAACCAGACTGCATAACAGTGAAATTGACACCAGAAGGATGGCAGAAGGTATCCATGCGACTCTAAATTGTCTGATCGTAATCACCTCTCAAGTCTGCAATCAGAGATATTAAAAAAATCCTGGTCTAAAAGGCTTATCACCTTTCACTATATTAACATCAATTTTTTTAATCCATGAAGGCTCTTAGATGAGCTTCTACACTGCGCGCTAGAGAATTCAATTCATAACCACCTTCAAGACAGGAAACTACTCGGCCATTGGCACTAATAGTCGCAAGCTGACACAACTGACGGGTAATCCAGGCATAGTCAGCTTCTAGCAAATTAAAGTGTGCCATATCGTCATCGCGATGCCCATCAAACCCTGCTGAAATGATAATCAACTGAGGTGCAAACTCCTCAAGTCTGGGTATCCATTTTTCGCTGACTGCATCCTTAAATGCGGCACCATCAGTCAATGAGGGTAAAGGAAGGTTAAGAATATTAGGTACATTGGTGGTAGCTCCCGAGCCTGGATAATAGGGGTGCTGAAAACTGGAACAGAATAATATTCGATCATCACCAGACACCATGGATTCGGTTCCATTTCCGTGGTGCACATCAAAATCAATAATCGCAACGCGCTCCAGGCCCCAGTGATTAATCGCGTGGTAGGCTGCTATTGCCACATTCCCAAAGATACAAAATCCCATCGCATGACCAGGCTCTGCATGATGCCCAGGTGGTCGTACCAGACAGAACACCTGATTCACTTTATTTTCCATCACCAGATCGACCCCCTGCACAGCAGCACCGGCAGAGAATAACGCTGCTTTTAGTGTATGCGGGTTCATTGCAGTGTCACCATCCAGCCAGGATAATCCCACAATAGGAGAAGCCTCAAAAACATGATCCACATAGATCGAGTCGTGCACCGCTAACAACTGTTCTCGGGTAACTTCCTTAGCATCAAAATAATGCAAAACCATGCTAAGACCTGATTCAATTAGTCGGTTATTAATTGCATCCAGCCGAGCAGGTTGTTCCGGATGATGGTCCCCCATAGCGTGCAATTTGCATGCGGCTTCAGTAATAATTCCTATAGACATAAATAATTCTGTGTTTTTCTGAATTTGATGTATATTTGCTGCATTGCAGCAAAATAAATTACCTACAATACAGCATATCTTTTTATCATAGGGATTCTAAAGCCAAACCACATGAAAGACCATTACCTAAAATCGATATTTGAACCAGAGTCTATTGCCCTGGTTGGCGCAACAGAAAAAGAAAACTCAGTTGGCAATCAGGTACTACTAAATGTCATAGAGAGTGGTTTCAAAGGCAAAATTTACCCGGTCAACCCAAAACACGAAAAGGTTCGTAATCTGCATTGTTACCCGTCACTAAGCGATATTGATCACCCTATAGACCTTGTAGTCATCTGTATCCCCGCAAAACATATTCCTTCTGTCATGTATGAGTGTAGTCAGCATCAGGTTCGTGCGGTTATTGTACTTTCTGCCGGCTTTGCAGAGATTGGCAAAAAAGGTGCATCTCTACAAAGCGAGATAGTGGATATTGCACGTACCTACAATATCCCCTTATTGGGGCCAAACTGCCTTGGAATAGTCCGCCCCAGAGTTGGCCTGAATGCTACCTTCGCAAAGAGTACCCCGCGCAAGGGACATGTAGCACTTGTCGCTCAATCAGGCGCTTTCTGTACTGCGTTACTGGATTGGGCTGACAGCGAAGGCTTTGGCTTCTCAGCCGTTGCTTCATTAGGCGCTACTGCAGATGTTGGATTTGGTGATGTACTTGATTATCTCGCTGGTGACCCTGAAACACATAGTATTCTTCTGTATGTTGAAGGTATTTCTGATGCTCGTTCATTTATCAGTGGTCTTCGCGTTGCAGCTCGTTTGAAGCCAGTAATCGTGGTTAAATCCGGGCGCAATGAAACCGGATCACGAGCAGCTGTTTCGCATACCGCAGCCCTGATTGGTAATGACAACGTATTCGATGCCGCGATACAACGCGCTGGTGCAGTACGTGTTACCACTGTGTCACAATTATTTGCCGCCACTCAAACCCTGGCATCTGGCGTCAGAGTAGAAGGCCCCAGACTCGGTATTGTGACCAATGGAGGGGGGCCAGGCGTCATGGCTGCCGACCACGCTGCAGATCTTCCATTACCTTTGGCTGAACTGAGTGATGAAAGCATAGCCCAGCTCAGTAAGGTTTTACCCGAACACTGGTCGCACAGTAATCCCGTAGACATTCTCGGAGATGCAGACTCCAGGCGTTATGAAGAAGCCACTCGTATTGTTCTCGCAGATAAAAATATCGACGGTTTATTGATATTACTAACACCTCAGGGCATGACTGACCCTACAGCATGTGCCAAGGGTGTTATCAACGCAGCCAAGAAGTCCAAAAAACCTGTATTAGCCTGCTGGATGGGCGAAACTCTGGTCGCTCCAGGTCGTCAACTATTTACCAAGGCTGGCATTCCACAATTTCGCAGTCCTGAAGCAGGTGTAGATGCATTTGGTTATCTGGCCTGTTATCGACGTAATCAGAAAGCCCTGTTGCAGGCGCCCTACCCCTTATCACGCGCCAAAGAGCCCGATGTCGAAGGCGCACGTCTGATTATTGAGAATGCATTAAACGAACGCCGTACCGTATTGAGCAATACTGAATCAAAGGCTGTACTTAGAGCCTTCCAGATTCCAACATCACCCAGCATTAACGCTAATAGTGCAGCTGATGCACTGGTTGCAGCTGAGAATGTAGGCTTACCGATTGCAATGAAAATTAACTCCCCCGGCCTGGCCCATAAGTCTGATATCGGTGGTGTGCGCCTGAATATCCGCGAGCCAAAAACGGTACGCACAGCATTTCGTGAAATGATCGACTCCATCACTAAAGCAAATCCTGATGCGGTTATAGACGGCGTCACCATCGAACCTATGCTCGACCTGCCACATGCACGTGAAATCATGATTGGAATTGCGCAGGATCCGGTGTTCGGCCCCGTCATCAGTTTTGGTACCGGCGGCACTGCTGTTGAAATATTTGCCGACAACTCTGTTGCTTTACCCCCATTAAATGAATATCTCAGCCAGCAGCTCATCAAGGGCACTCGTGCTTCTGCATACCTGCGAAAATTCCGTAACCTGCCAGAAGCTGATTTACCTAAGCTAACTCAGGTTTTGCAGAGAATTTCTGAAATCACCTGTGAACTGCCAGAAGTCCAGGAGTTGGATATCAACCCATTACTGGTCGATGAGCATGGCGTAATCGCGGTAGATGCGCGAATTGTTGTTAGACCTTCAACTACTAACACCAAGCGTTATGATCACATGGCTATTCACCCCTACCCAACCGAGCTGGAAAGCAGCTGGCAACTACCAGATGGTACCAATGTGGTGATCCGCCCTATTCGTCCCGAAGATGCATCTATCGAACAGGTATTCGTTAAGCATATGTCTGCAGAAAGCAAGTACTTTCGCTTCATGCATAGCGTGGAAGAACTCACGCCATTGATGCTGGCACGTTTAACTCAGATCGATTATGACCGAGAAATGGCACTGATTGCAGTAATCGCTGAAGGGACCGATAATGCCTGTATTATTGGCGTAGTACGTTATGCAATCAATCCTGATCGTCATTCCTGTGAATTTGCGCTTGCTGTCGGTGATGATTACCAGCGCAAAGGGATAGGCCGTTACCTGATGAAGCGCTTAATGACCGTAGCACGAGACCGAGGTATTGAAGTTATGGAAGGCGAAGTATTAACTAATAATTTCAAAATGGTTAACCTGATGGAGAGACTGGATTTTCGTGTGGTACACAACAAAGAAGAACCTGAGATAGTACAGGTACGTCGGCATCTATAATTCAGGATTCCGCAGTTGGACAAGTTGAAGTGCGTTTGCGCTGGTGTAGATCAAGGAGTTACAAGGCTACCGCCTCCTGCTCACGCCCCTTACCTATGTCCCTGAGATACGCCGCCACAAACGTGCAATTCAGCTCGTAGCGTAATTCATCTATTTGGTTTTCAGCATGGATACTGTTATTTCGTGAATGCCAGGAGCGCGAAAAGATATATAGGCTGTAATGCTCGACGAAACAGTGAGTTAACCTCTAATACGAGCGATCAACTGCGGAATCTTGCATCATACACTGGGAGCATACATTACCGTCGAATCATCTGCGTTAACCCTGATTTTCGGCAGCTGTAGTAATTGCTACTGTATCAATTGCTTCAGGTCCAATGGGATCTATACCTGAGGCTGAACTAGAATCCTTACCACTAAGCTCTGAACCGATAAATAATGAGTTATCGTCACCTCCGGCTAAATGCTCCTGTCCTACAGAAGTTGCTTTGTTCACATATTAAGAACAAATTCAGCGGACAAAGATTGGAACACGTGACAAAACTATAGTTTCACTAGCAAAGACTTGATTGAATTAAAATTCAATAACGTCATAAATTTCAAATTAATTTTTATAATAAGGAAGAAATGTGCACATATTTAGGCAAAAAAAGGGAGCCAATGGCTCCCTTATTCTTTACTTTTAAGGTTCTGCTTTATTCAGCGGCTTCAGCAGTTTCTTCTGTAACTGCTTTCATACTCAGACGAATACGACCCTGACGATCAACCTCAAGCACCTTAACCTTGACCTTATCGCCTTCGGTTAACTTGTCACTGACGTTTTCAACACGTTCATCAGAGATTTGAGAGATATGTACCAGTCCATCTTTACCCGGCAGGATATTGACGAAAGCTCCGAAGTCCATAATCTTGGCAACCTTACCTTCGTAGATAGCCCCCACTTCAACTTCAGCTGTAACTAGTTCAACACGACGTCGTGCTTCATCACTGGCTAATTTATCTACTGATGAAATTTTGACCGTACCGTCATCATCAACTTCGATAGTTGCGCCGGTTTCTTCAGTAATGCTACGAATAGTTGCACCACCCTTACCGATCACGTCACGAATTTTTTCAGGATTGATTTTGAAAGTGATTAAGCGTGGCGCAAATTCAGACATCACTTCACGTGGCTTATCGATAACTTTGGCCATTTCACCAAGAATAAACAAGCGACCTTCTTTTGCCTGATCCAGAGCCTGAGACATGATTTCGGTAGTAATACCATCAATCTTAATGTCCATTTGCAAAGCAGTAACACCTTCGGTAGTTCCAGCAACCTTGAAATCCATATCGCCGAGATGATCTTCATCACCCAGGATATCGGTTAACACAGCAAAATCATCGCCTTCTTTGATCAGACCCATTGCGATACCAGCTACTGGTGCCTTGATAGGGACACCGGCATCCATGAGAGACAGGCTGCTTCCACATACGGAAGCCATAGAAGAAGAGCCGTTAGATTCTGTGATTTCAGAAACTACACGAATGACATATGGGAACTCATCCTGGTTAGGCATAACTGCAGCCACACCACGCTTGGCTAAACGACCATGACCAATTTCACGACGCTTAGGTGTACCAACACGACCCACTTCACCCACACAGGATGGAGGAAAATTGTAATGCAGCATGAAAGGCTCTTTACGCTCACCTTCGATTGCATCGATAATTTGAGCATCACGGCCAGTACCTAATGTGGTCACAACCAGTGCCTGAGTTTCACCACGAGTAAATACGACTGAGCCGTGAGTACGCGGTAATACGCCAGTACGTACAGAGATAGGACGAACAGTTTTTGTATCACGACCATCGATACGGCTTTCACCAGCAATGATGCGACCACGTACTAATTTCTTTTCGATTTTAGCGATGGCTGCGCGCACATCGCCTTCAGAGGGAGAATCTTCGTCACCACAAAGCGCGTCAACAGTAGCACTTCGAATTTCAGAAAGTTTTTCCTGTCGTTCCAGTTTGTTGGCGATGGTATATGCTGATGCGACAGTGTCAGCACATTGGGCTGAAACCTGATCGATCAAAGCTTCGTTGGATTCAGGTGCTTCCCACTCCCACTTGGCATTATTCACTTCTGCAGCAAATTCATTGATTGCAGTGATTACAGTCTGACATTGCTCATGGCCATAAACAACTGAACCCAACATGACTTCTTCGGACAACATATTGGCTTCTGATTCAACCATCAATACCGCTTTATCAGTACCGGCAACCACCAAATCCAGGTCCGAATCTTTCAGCTGGCTAAAGGTTGGGTTAAGGACATATTCGCCGTTTATGTAACCGACTCTGGCTGCACCAATCGGGCCATTAAAAGGCATGCCAGAGATAGAAACTGCAGCCGATGCACCGATCAATGCCGGGATATCAGGATCAATGTCGCTATTCATGGAAACCACGGTAGCAACGATCTGAACTTCATTCTGGAATCCTTTGGGAAACAGAGGACGTAGTGGTCTGTCGATTAAACGACAGGTCAGGGTTTCTTTCTCACTTGGACGACCTTCACGCTTGAAAAAACCACCGGGGATTTTGCCCGCTGCATAAGTTTTTTCCTGGTAATCCACGGTTAGTGGAAAAAAGTCACGACCCGGCGCTGCTTCTTTCATACCGACTGCGGTCACGAAAACAACGGTATCGCCCATATTAACGAATACTGCACCACTTGCCTGACGTGCGATCTCACCAGTCTCTAATGTGACTGTATGGCCGCCGTACTGAAATGTCTTTTTTATTGGATTCACTGTCATCCCTCAATTGTTTGGTGCGATTAGCGGCGCAGGCCTAATTTGGTGATCAGGTCTTTATAGCGATCCTGATTCTTGGATTTCAGATAATCCAGTAATTTACGACGCTGATTAACCATGCGTAGTAGACCACGACGTGAGTGATGATCATGAATATGATATTTAAAATGCTCAGTCAGATGACTGATCTGATGTGATAATAAAGCTACCTGTACTTCTGGTGAACCTGTGTCACCTTCGCCTTGCGCATGCTCGGCAATAATTGAACTTTTCTGTTCAGCTGACATTGACATTGTCAAAAACCTCTAGTGGACCCGAAAAAGGGGGGTATTCTACCTATGTGGAGCTCCCGTAACAAGCACTATAAGTCCTTATTTGACGGGCGTTTAGTTAAATCTTAGGTGCGAAGCATACGTTTTGGGGCAACCCGACCATCTGCAAGGATAATCCCAGCACCAATAAAGCCTTTTGCTTCATCCAGTAATCTTACGTATCCGGAAGTCGGAGACCTCGGAACCTGCACTGGTTGACCCTGTCGCAAATAAAAACTAAGGTCATCACTCAACTCAATGGCAGGCCAGTCAGAGATAGCTGCCTCCATCGGTAATAGACAATCATCTAATTGCTGATGCTCATCATCTGCAATATTGCGTAATTCATCAAGGGAGTAACTTTTCATATTCCAGAACGGCTGAACCCCTGTGCGCTCAAGCGCTGCCAGATAGGCGCCACAGCCTAGTTGTTGTCCAATATCTTCTGCCAGCGTACGGATATAAGTGCCCTTGGAACAATGTACATCAAGTTCCAGCTGGTCACCTTCGAAGCTTACGATATCCAGACTATAGATCTCAATTTCTCGACTCTTACGCTCTACTTCAATACCCTGTCGTGCCAGAGTATAAAGACGCTCGCCCTGATGTTTTACAGCCGAATGCATGGGTGGTATCTGTTGAATTTTGCCGATGAACTGCTGAGTAACCTGCTGAACTTGAGCCTCAGTCAGATCAACCGGTAGTGCTGAAGAGATTTCACCTTCGCCGTCACCCGTGGAACTGGTCTGCCCTAACTGACAAATCGCACGGTAACTCTTGGATGCATCCAGCAAATAGCCAGAAAACTTAGTCGCCTCTCCAAAACATATCGGTAGTAACCCAGTTGCCAGTGGATCCAGGCTACCTGTATGCCCAGCCTTATTAGCCTTGAACAGATTGCGCGCAACCTGTAATGCTTTATTAGAAGATAATCCAATGGGTTTATTAAGTAGCAGGATACCATCAACATCCCGGTATCCATGGGGTTTTCTAGCACGACGACCCATAATTATTCCTGTGTAGAACTTGCTTTATCTTTAGCAATAACAGAATCGATCAATTCGTCCATACTGCGTCCACGGATATCGGTATCGTCGAAGATAAATGATAATTTAGGCGTGATACGGGCTTTGATAGCTCGCCCAATTTCCCGCTGTAAGAACCCTGCCGCATGAGTTAACGCCTGTTGCGTGGTTTCAGCATCCTGAGGATCGAACACACTGAAATAAACTTTCGCCAGAGACAGGTCTCTAGTCACCGTGACATCCAGAATACTGGGATGAGCAACACGAGGATCCTTAAGCGACTTACTGATCAACGTCGACAGCTCGCGATGAATCTGCGAAGCCAGTCGATCGCTACGTGAAAAATCTTTAGCCATTATAAGTAGCTTCTTAGTCGATGGTCCGAGCAACCTGCACTCGGTCAAATACTTCGATATGATCACCAGGCTTCACGTCGTTATAATTCTTAACAGCGATGCCACACTCGGTGCCATTTCGCACTTCATCCACATCGTCTTTAAAACGTCGTAAGGATTCCAGTTCGCCTTCATAGATAACAACATTATCACGCAGTACGCGAATTGGTTTGCCTCGTTTGACCGTACCTTCGATAACCATAGACCCTGCAACCGCTCCAAATTTTGGAGACTTGAAGACATCTTTTACCTCTGCCAGACCGATAATAGTTTCCTGAGTCTCTGGAGATAACAGTCCGCTCATTGCAGCCTTAACATCATCGATGACTTCGTAAATAACACTGTAATATCGAATATCGATACCATAGTCACCGGCAATACGCTTAGCTGATGCATCAGCACGAACATTAAAACCAATGACCAGAGCTCCCGAAGCCGCAGCCAAGTTGATATCAGATTCGTTAATACCGCCTACACCGGTTCCAACCAGAACCACCTTGACTTCACTGGTAGATAATTTGGTCAATGACTCATTAAGTGCCTCTGAAGAGCCCTGTACATCACATTTCACCAGCAGGTTGAGTTCAGCAACATCACCCTCTGTCATGGCATCAAACATACCTTGAATCTTGGCTTTTTGTTGTTCTGCCAGGCGTGATTCACGAATACGAGTTTCACGCGTCTGTGCAATTTCACGTGCACGGCGCTCACTCTCAACGACGAATACCTCGTCACCTGCTTTAGGAGTGCCAGATAATCCAAGTACCACAACGGGTATAGATGGACCTGCAGTTTTGATCATTTTGGCACCTTCATCATACATGGCTCGCACACGACCAAATTCGGTTCCAGCTAGCAGGATCTGGCCTTTTTCCAGTTGACCTGATTGAATCAGAACCGTTGCGACAGGGCCACGTCCTTTATCCAGAGATGCTTCAAC
Source organism: Gammaproteobacteria bacterium (assembly GCA_050292965.1). GTDB lineage: Bacteria > Pseudomonadota > Gammaproteobacteria > JACNJF01. Next base: position 21,723 of record JBNKMF010000064.1, read on the forward strand.
CACAATACCTTTTGCCAGACCCGTATCAGATGCCTGCAACTCGAGAACCTCTGATTGCAGTAGTACGGCTTCCAGTAGATCATCAATACCTTCACCAGTATGAGCAGAAACATTGACGAACATATGTTCACCACCCCATTCTTCGGGAATGACTTCGACTGCTGATAACTCGTTACGTACACGATCAGGGTCAGCATTTTCCTTATCGATTTTATTAACTGCGACAATTAGCGGTACACCTGCTGCCTTGGCATGTTGAATCGCTTCTTTGGTTTGTGGCATGACACCATCATCAGCAGCCACTACCAGTATGACCACGTCAGTTGCCTGTGCACCACGTGCCCGCATTGCAGAAAACGCTGCGTGTCCTGGGGTATCCAGAAAGGTAATCACTCCGTGATCGGTTTCAACATGATAAGCACCTATATGCTGAGTAATACCACCTGCTTCGCCGGAGGCAACGCGGGTTTTACGAATATGGTCGAGTAAGGAAGTTTTACCATGGTCAACATGACCCATGATGGTTACAACTGGCGGACGTGATACCAGATGCTCTTCACTCCCTTCGGTACTTTTCTGAAGTAATTCTTCTTCAAAGTTATCACCTTTCGCTGTCACAGCATTATGACCCATTTCTTCAACCAGCAAGGTCGCGGTATCCTGATCCAGCATCTGGTTAATGGTTGCCATTGTACCCATTTGCATCAGAGCCTTAATCACATCGCCTGCTTTGACGGCCATTTTCTGTGCCAGCTCAGCGACCGAAATGGCATCAGGGATTGCTACTGTACGCACAACCGGGGCTGTAGGCCTTTCAAATCCATGCACATTCTCAGGCATATTCGCAGACTGTCGAAAACTTTTCTTGCCTTTGCCTTTGCGAGAGCCATGATCTGAACCACTCTTAACATGTAACTCCTTACGACCGTAACGAGTTTTATTATCATCTCCAGATTTACGCTTGGTTTTGGTGGTTCGAGATTTATCATCAGCCGCTTCTTTTTTGACTGCAGGTCCAGGCTCGACAGCTGCTGCAGCGGCTGCGGCTGCGGCTGCAGCAGCTTCGGCTTCAGATTCAACCACCTGCTTCGTGATAGCCATCACTTCACGCTCCAGACGCTCACGTTCAATGGCTTCACGAGCTTCCAGTTCTTCTTTTAGTCGCTGCTCTTCCTCTGCCTTTATTCGGGCTTCCTCTGCTTCACGCGCTAGCCTCTCCTGCTCTGCCTGACGCGCAGCTTCATCCGCCTGTTGTTTGGCGACCAATGCTTCCTGTTGCTGCTTCTTCGTTTCTTCGTCAATCTCCTGTGGAACCGCTTCAGGTTCTACTTCGGTACGCCGTATGTAGGTACGTTTTTTGCGAACCTCGACATTGATCGCACGCGATGTGGCATTTCTTCCAGTAGTGCCAGTAACTCTAATCTCAGATTTGCTTTTCCGTTGCAACGTGATTTTCTTAGGGCCTTCGGCTTTATCCTTACCATGATGTGAGCGTAAAGATTCGAGCAGCGTCATTTTATCTTCATCAGATATCGGATCATCGGCTCCAGATACCTTTACGCCTGCTTCGCGTAACTGTTCCAGTAAGCGGTCAACAGAAACCCCTACGACTTCTGAAAGTTGTTTTGCTGTGACTTGTGACATCTTTATTTGATCCTGATTCTTTTGTTTACTTACTTTTCTTGCCTACCTGGTCGAGCCAGACGCTACTAAACTTCCTCTGCAAACCAGGGTTCACGCGCTTTCATAATTAACTGCGCGGCAAAATCTTTATCGATCCCTTCCAGTTCTTCAAGATCGTCTACTGCCTGCTCGGCCAGATCTTCCATACTACAGATTCCTTTACTGGCCAGAACTGAAGCCAACTCGGGCGTCATAAATTCCATATTCAGTAAATCTTTCTGTGGGACACCGGGTTCATCGCCTTCTTCAGTAGCAATCGCCTGGGTTAACAGAGCATCGCGTGCACGGCGACGTAACTCTTCAACAATTTCTTCATCGAACTCTTCGATCTCAAGTAATTCGGATACCGGTACATAGGCAACTTCATCAACTGAAGACAGACCTTCCTGTACCAGTATGATAGCAACTTCCTCATCCACATCCAGCTGATCCATAAAGACCTGAGCCAGTTTGCGGGTTTCGGTATCTGATTTTTCAGCAGCTTCTGCTTCATCCATGATATTAAGCGTCCAGCCAGTGAGCTGGCTAGCCAGTTTAATATTCTGACCACCTCGCCCAATAGCCTGAGATAATTTATCCGTAGGAACTGCAATATCCATAACGCCTGATTCCTCATCGATTACGATGGAGGTAACTTCAGCCGGTGACATGGCATTGACTACAAATTGAGCAGGATTTTCATCCCACAAAATGATATCAACCCTTTCTCCAGCCAGCTCATTAGATACCGATTGTACACGAGATCCTCGCATACCTACGCAGGCACCCACGGGATCCATACGATTATCGTTACTCTTCACCGCAATTTTGGCTCGTAAGCCTGGATCACGAGCAGCTGACAGGATTTCAATTAGATCCTGTCCAACTTCAGGGACTTCCAGTTTGAATAGTTCAACCAAAAATTCGGGAGCAGTACGACTGATGAACAACTGTGGCCCTCTCAGTTCGGTGGCAACCTTATACAACAATCCACGAATACGATCACCAGGTCTTACTGATTCACGCGGAATTAGCTCTTCACGTGGGATGAAGGCTTCAGCATTTTCACCTAGATCTACATATACATTACCGCGCTCTACGCGTTTCACCTGCCCCATAACCAACGTGCCGATACGATCCATATAGGCGTCGACAACCTTTTGACGCTCAGCTTCTCGTACCTTCTGTACGATAACCTGTTTTGCAGTTTGCGCAGCTATACGACCAAATTCTACAGACTCAATCTGCTCTTCAATCGTATCACCCACTTGAATATCTGGATCATCTATCCGTGCCGCTTCCAGAGTAATCTGCTTGAGAGGCTCTTCCATGCCATTTTCACCAGACTCGATCACATCCCAGTAGCGATAGGTGTCGTAATGTCCAGTTTTGCGATCAATATCAACTCGCACACCAATTTCTTTCTGGTGTTTTTTTCGTGTTGCAGATGCCAGGGCTGCTTCGATTGCCTGAAAAATAATTTCGCGATCGACGCCTTTTTCGTTCGATACGGTATCAGCAACCAACAGGATTTCTTTATTTTCCATCGTAAGTCTCTTTAGGTTAAACCTGTCCAATAAGATTGGCTTTGGCGATATCATGAAATGGTAATTCGTAGGTTTCATTATCAACTTCGATCAAAACCTGATCATTTTCGAAACCTTGCAAAATACCACTAAAATTTTTACGTCCATCTAGTGCGACGCCGAGTTTGATTTTTGCCGGTAACCCGGAAAATTTCTGGTAATCGCTGGCTTTAAATAGTGGGCGATTAATACCGGGTGAGGATACTTCCAGGTCATAGGCCTGAGATATGGGATCTTCGACATCGAGCAATGCTGAAATCTGACGACTTACCGTTGCGCAGTCATCAACTATGATGCCATTTTCGTGATCGATATATATGCGTAAAAGACCATGGTGTTCAGTACCATGAAACTCAACACCAACCAGCTCAAAGCCCATTGATTCAACAACTGGTGAAAATAAGTCTGTAAAATCCTGCAAATGAATCCCCGGTCATACCGATTAAAATTTAAAGCAATAAAAAAGGCCCATATAGGGCCTTCAGTAAAACAAGCATCTGTGATTTTGAGCTAAAAAATAGCGAAAATACAGGCCGTATAATGTTTGGTAGCGGGGGCAGGATTTGAACCTACGACCTTCGGGTTATGAGCCCGACGAGCTACCAAGCTGCTCCACCCCGCATCAGAGGAGCGAGATTTTAGCCATGTTGTCCGCATAATACAAGTGCTTTTCAAGACTATCTCATCTACAACCGTTATATGCCCAAATTAATCACCCTAGATTCCGCAGTTAACCACTCGCAATGGAGGGTAACCCACTGTTTCGTAAACCATTACAGTCAATTTATCTTTTCACACTCCTATGCATCAAGCATTCGCGAAATAACAGCATCCATGCTGGAAACCCAGCGGTGAACCCCGCTACAAGCTGAATTGCACGTTTGCGGCGGTTGCCGTGAGCAGGACGCGGTAGCCTTATAACTCCCTGGAGTAGCCTGCTATACCGCGTCGTCACGCCTTGATCTACACCACCGCAAACGCACTGCAACTCGTCCAACTGCGGATTCCAGTATCATCGAAACAGCCAACTATGAAAGACTTTTCCAGGCGGTCATTGGCTTATGTTGTAAAGCGTCTGAGTAGGAAAAGCAAACTCAAGCCCTTTATCATTGAACTTGCGTAAAATCTGAAGATTTATATCAGATTGCGTACCCGCGATGCTTTCATCCTTTTTTATATAATAAATAAAAGTAATATTCATCGAAAAATCACCAAACCCACTGAAAAAGACCGTAGCAGCCTCCTCGGTTGAGGCATTACTCCGATTAATCTCGGTAAGTGTATCCATGGCATTTTGCATTTGATCTGGCTGGGTGTCATAGGTCAACCCCAGAGAGACCACGACTTTACGCGACGGCTCCCAACTGATGTTTTCTACCGGTGCATCAGCAAATTTTGCATTCGGCATTGTGACGATGCGCCCTTCCAGTGTTTTTAGACGCGTACTGCGAACACCAATTTCAATGACGGTTCCATCGTAACCGCCAACTTTAATACGGTCTCCAATTTTAAAAGGCTGGTCAGTAAAAATGGTCACTCCGCCGAAGACATTTGATACCGTGTCCTTAGCTGCCATAGCCAGAGCTAAACCACCGATACCGAGCCCTGCGATGAGAGCAGCAACATCATAGCCCGCATTATTCAGACCAATGATAATCGCCATTGCCCAGATAATCATCTTGACACCTTTACTGATGATGGGCATCAATTGATCGTCCAGATCATTTTCCGACTTAACTGCTAACGGTTTTAAATATTGCTTATAAAATGCATCAAACAGGCGACTTAGCAGCCACCCTATCAGCAATGCAATAATGACTTGATATCCATTCGCAATCACTTTATTCACAACATCCGGCAGAGTCAGTGTTCGTAAGGCCATCCAGATACCCATTACGATGACAATAAAAACAGCCGGTTCCTCAACCATGTCAACGATTACATCATCAAACTGAGATTTGGAATGTGATGTAAATACACGCAAAAAGCGCGAAAATACCCAGTAGAGCACCTTACCGAACATTATCGATACAACCACTATCACCATGGCAATGAGCCAGCTCTGAAGGGTATTCCCATAATAGTTTTGAGTGAGCAAATCTTGCATATAAATTCCAACTGCTATGTAGCCTGTAAAAAATGCAGAAGCATACCAAAAATGAAAAACCAGATTGATATACTGTTCATGTTTTTAATGGGATAAACAAAAAAACCTGAACCGCTGCTCAGGTTTTTTAAAGAATGTTAGAACTTAGATATTTAGTCAGGCAAAGGCAGCAGCACACCATGCCATTAATAATGAAGGAAACAGGCCAAGAACAATCAGGCTCAAGCTGTTGGCACTCAACAGGATCTTCACATCAAGAGATTGTTTAATAGTAATTTGCTGATCTTCATCTGGCTTATCAAAATACATTACCTTGATAACTCGTAGGTAATAAAATAGACCGATGACCGAGAACAGTACAGCGGCTATAGCTAGCCAGACCAGGTCAATTTGCACGACAGCATTGATTACTGTCAGCTTGGCATAGAAACCTACAGTTGGCGGTACACCAGCCATGGAAAATAACGCTATTGCCAACAAAGCTGCGTACCAGGGATTTTGATCATTTAATCCTTTAAGGTCAGCAATTTCACCAGCCTCAAATCCAGTGCGGTTTAGCAACATGATGATTGCAAAAGCAACTGATGAAGTAATAGCATAAGTAATGGTATAAAACATAGCTGCGGATAAGCCTGTCTCATTGGCAGACAACAGGCCTAGCAGAATGAACCCAACATGTGAAATGGTGGAATATGCCAGCATACGTTTAAAGTTGGTTTGTGCGATAGCGATGATATTACCCACTGCCATAGAAGCTACTGATAACACTATCAGCATCTGCGACCAGTCAACCTGTAGATCAGATAAGCCATCGATAAGTAAGCGAATGGCCATTGCAAAACCTGCTATCTTGGGCGCAGTTCCAATGAAAAGAGTAACCGAGGTTGGTGAACCCTGATACACATCGGGCAACCACATATGAAATGGCACTGCACCCAATTTGAATGACAGTCCAACGACTATGAAAGTCAGGGCAAATGCCAGTAATACAGGATTACTTGCTGCCTGCGCTTTGATTGATGCTGCCAACGTGGTGATATCCAGCGTTCCAGTGATGCCATAAAAGATAGAAATCCCGTATAGCAAAATACCGGAGGCCAGTGCGCCTAGCACAAAGTATTTCATTGCAGCTTCAGAGGCAGCCATCGACTTACGATTGAAGGCGATCATCGCATACAGCGACAGAGATAGAAGCTCCAATCCCAGATAGATCAGCAGAAAACTATGTGCTGAAATCATGATCATCATACCCAGCACTGCAAACAAACCGAGCACATAGTATTCGCCTTTATAGATACCCAGATCCTTCAGGTAATCACGCGAATAAATAAATACCAGGAAGGTCACTGCATATACAGCCAGCTTCAAAGTAACGGCAAGCTGATCCAGAATAAAAGTACCCTGAAAGGTGGAAACCGCAGTAGCGGGTGCGACATACAGAGTACTAAAAGCTACCAATACCAGAGTCAATAAAGATAACAATAAGGTAAAACCGCGTTTCTCCTGAGGTAGAAACAGATCAACAACCAGAACCACACAGGCCATGGCTAGCATCACCATCTCTGGGAGTGCTGGTAACAGATCAGGCTGGATAAAAGGCATCATATCTAACTTTACCTAAATTTTTGAAACACTGATGTGTTGCAACAGATTATCGATTGTGGGATGCATTACATTCACTAATGGGTCTGGCCACAGGCCCAGAGTTAGC
>JBNKMF010000065.1:0-28537 GCA_050292965.1 Gammaproteobacteria bacterium
GCAGTCAACACCCCGACAGGCAGTTGCTGCGGCGCGAGTACCGTACGTGCCAGAGTATCGGCAAGTACCAATAAGGCGGCACCGGCCAGACTCGCGGCTGGCAGCAACAGACGATGGTCACTACCGATCAGCAGGCGCATCAGATGGGGAGTGATGAGACCGACAAACCCGATACTGCCACCAATGGTAACCGCAGTTGCGGTCAACAACGAGGCGAGCAGGTAAAGCTGCAGACGCAGCCGTTTAACATTCACACCGAGGGAAGCGGCCTGCATCTCGCCACGCGCCAGCAGATTGAGGCTACGAGCCAGCGGCAAACTCAGCGCCAGTCCGATAACCAGCACCAGCAAACCACCCCAGGGAGAGGCAGAGTGTTGCAGGTCCCCCATTAACCAGAACAGCATACTGCGCAGGTGCTGCTGGGGTGCCACGCTGAGCAAAAAGCTGATCAATGCACCCCAGCCAGCAGCGATGACCACGCCGGTCAGCAGCAGGCGTGTTGGTGACCAACTGCCTTTTCCGTGGGCCAGACCGAACACCAGCAGCATGGATGACAATGCACCGACGAAAGCACTACCACCGATGGCCAGCCCCCCCAGGCCGAATACTATGGCCAGTAGAGCCATGACCGCAGCGCCACCGGAGATACCCAGGATATAAGGATCAGCCAGCGGGTTACCGAGCAATACCTGCAGCTGAGCTCCGGCGAGAGCCAGCATACCTCCGACTGCCAGTGCTGAAAGTACTCGTGGCAAACGCAGCTCCAGCACTACCGCACGTTGCATAGGTTCACCCTGCCCCAGCATTAGCTGCCATAACTCCGTCAGCGAAACATGAACACTGCCGACAGCAATACCCATTACGCTGATCATAACCAGCAGCAGGCTCAGAAGGATAAGTAGCGGAATCGGGCGCATCAGCGTTACAGGATATTTTTGATAGTTATCAGTGGTTTAGAATTTACACATTCCAGCATTATCTATGGCTAAACCACTTCAGGTATTTTCACCTGCCCAGATTAACTGTCGCCGCTGGGTAACAGGGAAGCAATCAGCAACAGCAGGCTCAGTAACAATAGCATAGGATAAACCACGATCATCACCTCTGCCATACTCACACCAAACGGCATTAAAGGCGTATAGCCACAGGATTCCATCACTCCGAATACTGCAGGAAACCATTCATCCAGCGCAAACCATGAAGGCAATCCAGAGTCGACGCCACATTCAGAAAGCACAAAACCTCTTTCGGTACCCAACAATATATAGCTACGTTCACAAAGCCAGACCATGATGCCCGTATTGAACAGGTGAAATATGCGTATCATTGGAGTTGCTCGAATAACGAGGGCTGCACAGGCCACTAATATGGAAGCCAGTACCAGAATCCGGGTATGAATACACAATGGACAGGGGCCGTATTCAAGAACGTACTGATAAAATAGCGCTACACCCTCAGAAAGCAGCCCCAAAAGAATCAACATCCACCAGAACAGGACGCCACGAGACTGAGCTTTAAAAAAAGAAAACATGATTGCTAAACACCAGACTAAAGCAATGAGAATACCATATTGGGTAAACAGGTATTAGCGGATTAGTGATATTTTTATGAGTACTCATAAAATCCTTTACATTGCTACCAGGCTTACTTTCCTCTCCAATAATGTAAATTAGATCACTTTTCTGACTAAAATGTGATGGTTTTGTAGCACCTTTTCATGTACCTTAGTGAATCCCGAACCCTTATTAACTCGGCGATTCTTTAAACCCCCAAAGAAGCAGGTAACCCTTTGAATTTTCAATGACCTGGTGTTTTATAAGGTTCGAAATTCATTAAGTTTGATCAGTCTGGTATTGTTTTATGACATATTGTGTAGCTGTTTCCACCAACGGTGGTCTGGTTTTCTGTTCTGACTCTCGCACCAATGCGGGCCCTGATATGCTATCCAGCTACAGCAAGATGCATATCTTTGACCCTTGTGAAGATCGTGTATTCGTTATGCTATCGGCAGGCAATCTCTCTACAACTCAGTCCATAGTCAATCGTATCGAGCAGGATCTTGAAAGTATTGAACCAAACAATAGCCTCAGGCATATGGCCAAAATGGTTGATGCTGCCCGCTATGTGGCTCAAGTGACCCGCGAAGAGCTCGATCTGGCTCAAGCCACCACCTCAACTGGCGTTGATGCCAGTGTTTCTCTTATTTTTGGTGGTCAGATAAGGGGCGGAGACCCCGCTGTTTATATGGTTTATTCAGCCGGCAATTTTATTACCGATTCCGATGAGAACCCTTTCCTGCAGATCGGTGAAAGTAAATATGGTAAGCCGATCCTGGATCGTATTCTGAATCGCAATACCTCATTAGAAGATGCAGCCCGGTGCTGTATCGTATCCATGGACTCAACTATTAAGTCGAACGCTACAGTTGGTCCACCGATAGAAGTGCTGGTTTACGAGAAGGATTCTTTCACTACCAGTCACTACATCAAGCTGGAAGAAGACGATCCTTACCTGCATGACATCAAGCAGGCATGGAATGAAGCGATGAATACTGCTTTCCTACAATTACCCAATTTTCAATGGGAGAACAATCAGGTGGTCAATCTTCAGGTAGTTCAGGATCAGAACCAGGTGCAGGAATAAGCGATAGATTTTCAGTAATACCCGATCCATTCGGGTATTACCTTGCTGAGAATATCAGGTCTAACTTTGAGCATTGATAGTTTTTCGATTAGCTCTAACTATTCTTCCCGTATCAGTAAAGCGAAGGTCAAAATAGTCTTATATATCCTGATATGAATAGACGCTGCCTACACAATATCATCCCGGCTTTGGGTTAGCCTGAACCCCAGTATTTATTATGCAGTGACTGCCAGAATAATGTGCGATGCCTTGATTAACGCAGTAGCCTTAACCCCCACTTTCAGCCCTAGTGATTTCATGCTGTCGTTGGTGACGATGGCAGCCACGCTTTTGCCACCGGCTAGCTCGATGACAACTTCGCTATTTACTGCTCCTTCCTGACAGCGCATCACCGTACCCCGCAACTCGTTACGTGCGCTGGTCTTGAATTCTTCAGAGGTGGTCACGATCACCCAGGGCGCTTTTACCATCGCGTAAGCCTCGCCGCCCACCTTCAAACCCAGATGCTGCACACTTTCATTGGTGATCACCGATACCAGAGTGCCACCACCGCCTATGTCCATCACGATCTCTGCATTGATCGGCCCCAGCTTGATGCTTTTGATTGTGCCCAAAAACTGGTTGCGCGCACTTGTCTTCAAATCGAATCTCCTGGTCATTTGGTAGTACTCATCAAAGTCGCCCATCACTTCGGCCAGTCGCTTGAGCACCTGTTCGCGCTCCTGTTCCAGTCTGCGATGTGCTCCTGCTACCCGGCGACCATAGGTAGTCAGTGTCGTACCACCGCCCTTTTGTCCACCGGTCTTGCGCTCCACCAGAGGTTGATCGGAAAGATTGTTGATGCTTTCCACCGCTTCCCAGGCAGCCTTGTAGCTCATGCCCATGGCACTTGCCGCCGCTGATATAGAGCCGGTCATATCGATACGTTCCAGTAACTCCAGGTGATCCCAACGTCGCCCGCGCGCGAGCTTCAGTTTGGAGACGACACTACTGTCCGCCTTGTGTGCAGCTTTACTCAGCGCTGTTTTCCGGGCCATAAAGTCCTCACTATTTATCACTCTGCCTCACCCCGATCCTACCACTTATCGATCTCAGCGTATCGCTCTGCTTTACTACTTCAGCGCTTGAGACATACCGATTGTAGGTTTTTGCACAATTTGGCGCATTCGTTACAACCTTTAGTACATAACGCATAGCTGCTTCAACCACCCAGGCCACAAGTTTCAAGCTATTCACGGCTTGGCACACCCATTGCTAAGCCTCTGTAAGCGTTATGTAGTTTATTACATAACCAAAACAGAGCAACCAACCTTTTTTGGAGTACCAATAAATGAGCGCTAACATTTCCTTGCGCACAGCCTGCCTGGCAGCTTGCGTATTTTCTGTGACCATGGGGGCACAAGCTGCAGAATCCTCTTCATTTGAATTGGGCACGATCACGGTCACAGCCCAGCGACCCGAAGTGGGCGAGGTCGGCGCGGATCAGGTGTCTTCTGTGCTTTCCAGCCAGCAGATGAAAAAGTACAACCGCGACAATGTTGGCGATTCGCTGAACCTGCTTTCAGGCGTCACCCTCAGTAACAGCGGTATGCGTAACGAGAAGATGATTTACGTACGCGGTTTCGATGCGCGTCAGGTACCGTTGTTCATCGACGGCATCCCGATTTATGTACCTTATGACGGCTATGTGGACTTGAATCGTTTTACCACTGCTGATCTTTCCGCCATCCAGATATCCAAGGGCTTTAGCTCTGTCGCTTACGGCCCTAACACACTGGGTGGCGCGATCAACCTGGTATCTCGTAAACCGCGCAAAAAATTTGAAGGCGATGTCTCAGCCGGTTTCGCATCCGGCAATGAACGACAGATACAAACCAACCTTGGCAGCAATCAGGGAACCTGGTATATGCAGACAGGCATTTCCTATCTGCAGAACGACAACTATCCGTTATCCAAAAGTTTCACCCCGACTGCCACCGAAGACGGCGACGCGCGTGAAAACTCTTACCGTAAAGACAGCAAGATATCTCTCAAGCTGGGCCTTACTCCCAATAATGGCGATGAATATGCACTGAGCTATTACAAACAGGACGGTGAAAAAGGTCAGCCTCCTTCCACTGGCGACTTTGCCCGCTACTGGCGTTGGCCATTCTGGAACAAGAAAAGTCTGTACTTCGTTTCCAGCACCGGACTGGGTTCTGATGAAGTGCTGAAAACCCGTATCTATTGGGACAAGTTCGACAATGCGCTGGATATCTACTCCGACGACAGCTATACGACCATCAGCAATCCGGTCACCAATCGCAGTAGCTACGATGACACATCACACGGCGCTTCTTTCGAGCTATCGTCTACCCGTTTCACCGAGCAGGAACTTAAGCTGTTTGTCCAGTACAAGATGGATAAACACATTGCTCGCGATGGTGCATCGGCGATAACCGAGTCATTTCAGGACACGTTGCAATCCGTCGCAGTTGAGGACGACCTCTTCCTCACTGATAATGCGCATCTCTCGCTAGGCCTGTCGCATCATACTCTGCGCCCGCAGGAGGTATACAAACCCGGCAGTCCGTTCACTTTACCTGATGCCAAATCAGCGGACAGCGGACAGCTCGGCCTGTTTTACGATATGTCGCCCGAGGCACGGCTGTATGCGACCATTGCGCAGAAGACGCGCCTTCCCACACTCAAAGATCGTTACTCTGCGCGTTTTTCGACCTACATCGAGAAGACTGATTTACGCCCTGAGAGCTCGCTCAACTATGAGGTCGGATATCAGGGTTTTGCATGGAGTGACACTAGAGTAGAAGCGGCGATCTATCTAAGCGACATCAGCGACAAGATCCAGACCGCTTACCAGCCCGGCTCCGCCACATGCTCAACCACCAGCCTGTGCCAGATGCAAAACATCGGCAAGGTACGCGCATCGGGGATCGAGCTCGGATTGAATAGCGCGCTGTTACCCGAGCTCGAAGTCGGTGGCAATTACACGCTGACAGAGATGACGAATGTTAGCGACCCGTCGACCCGCATTACCAGCGTACCGCGCCACAAGGCCACCGTACATGCAACGTACAAAGCGGGTGACAGGTTTGAGGCAACCTCCTTCATCGAATACAACAGCAGCCGCTGGGCGTCCAACAGCGTGGAACTGTCTGGCTATACCACGCTTAACCTGAAGGCTGTCTACCACTTCACACACGATTTCTCAGCTGAAGCTGGGGTCAACAACGCGACCGACCGCAACTACTCGCTGGCCGATGGTTATCCGAATCCGGGCCGTAGCTGGTTCGCCAACGCATCTATACAATTCTAGGAGCACATCATGACAATAACGAAACTGACCGGAGCACTCTGCCTGCTGCTTTTCTTGCAACTGGCTGCTGCCAGCGAAAAGGTGGTGGTGATCTCCAGCTATCCGCAGGAGGTCATCTCTCAATTTGAGGCTGCCTTCGAGAAAAAATATCCGCAATACCGACTGGAGATCCTGTGGCGACGCTCACGGGATACATTGACCTATCTACACATGCCTCACAGTCCGGTAGATGTGTATTGGACACCGGCTCAACGCAACTTCGAGATGCTGGCTAAAGAAGGTGCACTGCGCAAACTCGACATCGATCTGACAGGGCTACCGAAAAAGATCGGCGGCTTCCAGATATCAGATGCCGATGACTATTTCGTTGCCACCGAGACAGCGGGTTACGGCATGGCTTATCACCCTGCAGAGCTGGCTCGCCTGCATTTGCCGCCACCAAAAGACTGGAAGGCACTGACCTCAGAAGCATTCGATGGACATGTTGTGCTGCCCATCCCTTCCCAGGTCGGTTACGCACCTGTTCTCATCGACACTCTATTGCAAAGCTATGGCTGGCAACAGGGCTGGCAGGTGTTGACGCAGATCGCGGCCAACGCCAGATTGGCGGATGCAGGCTCCACCTTCATCTCGGATGATGTTGGCAGCGGTCGCGTGGCGGTAGGTATGACCATAGACTTCTTCGCTGTCTCCGCCATCGCCAACGGCAATCCGCTACGCTTCACCTATCCGGAAAAAGTCGGTTACTCGCCAGCGCACGTCGGTATCTTCAAGGAAAGCAGTCATCTCGCTGGTGCTCGTGCCTTCGCCAGTTTCGTTCTGTCGGATGAGGGCCAGCGCTTGCTATTCCATCCCGACATCCGCAAGTTGCCGGTACGCCCAGCCGTTTACGCACAAAAACCAGAGGGTTACTTCGATCCGTTCGCCGCAGCGCAGCGTGCCTCCTATGACTATGATGTTGCTTCCGGCCTGCAACGACAGGATGTTGTCAGCGCCCTGTTCGATGCACTCATCACGCATCATCATGCCGAACTGAAGACGATGCATCAGGCATTACGCCGGGCCGAGCAGAAGTCACCCGGTGATGTTCGCCTGAAAGAAGCTCGACAACATGCTTACTGGCTGCCGCTGAACGCTGAACAGGTGAATGATGCAGCGCTGCAACAAGCTTTCATGCAGCTTGATGACAAGATCGAAAGTATCGAAAAGCATTGGGATAGCGAGATTTCAAAGCACTATGCACAAGCCACGCATATTGCGCAGTCCATCGTGGGAGAACAGCCATGAAGCGCTACACATCTTTACTATTTGCCACGCTGGCGCTTGTTCCGCCAGTTTTCGCCAACGACGAAGCCATTGCCGTACATGATGCAACGCGTATGGCCTACACCCAACCCATTCCGTCGCTTGCCGAAGAAGACCGGGTGAAATTCTTTCAGGGGCGCAGTCTGGTACGCCAGGTATGGATTATTCCACCCAGTGAAACACCCCAGATCGCCGGACTGGGGCCACTATACAACCGCATTTCCTGCATCGCCTGTCACGGCGCTAACGGACGCGGCTATGCTCCCGAGACTGCAGATGAACCCATGCGAACCATGCTGATACGTTTAAGTGTGCCAGGCCAGGACCCACACGGTGGCCCACTTGCACACTCGGTATATGGCGGCCAGCTGAATGAGAACGGCGTACCTGGCGTGCCAGGTGAAGGACGCACAGAAGTGCACTATTCCTATCGCACCATGAGCCTGGGTGGCGGCGAGAAGATCAAACTTCGCAAGCCGACATTTCGCTTCGTCGATCTCGCTTACGGCCCGATGCCAAACACTCTACTAACTTCTCCCCGTATCGCCCAGCCGCTGTATGGTCTGGGGCTGCTGCAAGCAGTGCCTGAAAGCACGCTTGTCGCGCTGGCCTCTGAAAACAAACCCGCAGGTATCAAGGGCAGGATCAATCGGGTCTGGGATGAGGAGAAGAACATGTCTGTCGCGGGCCGTTTCGGCTGGAAAGCCAACATGCCCAACTTGCGACAACAGATCGCCGGAGCCTTTATCGGGGATATGGGTATTACTTCGCCGTTGTTTCCGCAGGAGAATTGCATGCCCATGCAGACCGCTTGCACTCAATCGCCTTCTGCCAGCAAGCCTGAACTGAGTACGGAACAGCTCGATGCAACCGAATTCTACCACTTCGCTCTGGCTGTGCCGCAACGAAGAAACATATCAGACAAACTTGTACAGCAAGGTGAAAGACTGTTTATGGCGGCAAAGTGCTCTGCCTGCCACGTACCCGAATTACAGACAGGCGAGTTTCCCAAATATCCAGCGCTGGCTCACCGCACTATCCACCCTTACACCGATCTCCTGCTACATGACATGGGCGAAGCACTGGCCGACCACCGTCCCGACTATCTCGCCAATGGTCGTGAATGGCGCACCCCTCCGCTGTGGGGTATCGGCCTCGCCCAGAAGGTCGATCCACGCGCTGGTTTTCTGCACGATGGCCGCGCCAACACCTTAATCGAAGCAGTGCTATGGCATAACGGTGAGGCAGCCTCATCTGCAGACATTGTACGGAGGATGAAACCATCCGAACGCCACGCACTTTCGACTTTTCTCGAATCACTTTAAGCACGAGTAATGACTCATCAAGCCAGGGAGAATTAAATAAAAAGCCATCGTTTCATCTCGCCAGACTTCAACGGCATGACTGTGTCGTAGGCACATGCGTAATTAGGCAAAGCACAGTTCTTTTGTTGTATTGATTGATCTAACTCCCGACCTGCATGATCTCAAGCAGGCCGGGAATTGATACCTCACTAACGGCAAGAGAGACTTTCCTACCTTTAACAACTTACATACCGCAAGATTATCTTTTATCTACAGCAGGTTTTCTCAGAACGTAGATCGTCAGGCTGGTGGTTACCGCTAATGGCACCAACCAGTCTCACCCTGAGCCTCTACCACATATTTGGTTTGAGGAACCCGCTCTGCTGAAATTGATTCATCTATTCGCTGGTTATCTTATTTGATTGCACAGCTTAATGTTTCATAACCCTACTGATTTTACCGTTTCCAGAAAGCCGCAGTAAATAAAATCAGAAAGGTATAAAACTCTAAACGCCCCGCGATCATGCAGAAGGAGAGCAGCCATTTTGCAAAAGCACTCAGCTCGGCATAATTCTGAGCTGGCCCTACCAGCTCCAGTCCGGGGCCTATATTAAACTGACAGGCAATCACACTGGACACGGCTGTGACCAGATCCACACCCGTGGCCGATATCAACAAACTTGCAGTCAGCATGACCAACACTGCGAGTAATATCAGGTTAAGCAATCCACTAACCGTAGGTTCAGGCAGTACTTCATCGCCAGCACGGATACGGAATACGCCCTGAGGTTCTGCCAGGCGTCTAAAATCACGATACACAGCTCGAAACATAAGTACCACACGGGCAACCTTCAGGCCACCAGCAGTCGAACCGGTACAGCCACCGACAAACATGAGCATCACCAGGACAAACTGCAACACACTCGGCCACATACCGTAATCGGCAGTTACAAAACCCGTAGTCGACAGTATCGATACCACCTGAAACAGGGCTGCGCGGATAACTGGTTCGTAAGCTCCATCATTGCTCGCGATCAGGGTTAATGAAACCAGCATAGTGGCAACAAGGGTAATCAAAAAATAGGCCCTGAATTCAAAACCACGAAATACAGCACCTGCTTTACGCTCAACCCAGAAGTGATAATGCTGGATAAAACTCACTCCAGCCAGAAACATGAAAAGGATAATAATATATTCGATCAAAGGACTGTTAAACCCGGCAATACTCGCCGTTCTGGTCGAAAAACCGCCCGTACCTAAAGTAGAAAAAGCATGACACACTGCTTCAAAAAGATTCATCCCGGAGAAAACAAGCAATACAATTTCTACTACGGTAAATAACACATACAGACGCCATAAAGCACGTGCTGTCTCGACAATACGGGGTTGCATACGCTCGGACGATGCTCCGGAGAATTCGGACTGATACATAACATTTCCACTCTGTCCCAGTAATGGCAGAATAGCCAGACCCAGCAGGACTATGCCCATACCACCTAACCAGTGACTGAAACAACGCCACAGGTGTATCGGTCGGGAAAGTCCATCCACATCAGAAATGACGGTAGCCCCGGTTGTGGTAAACCCCGAGGTTGCTTCGAAGAAGGCATCGCTTACTGAAACATAGCTGTCTGAGAAGTAAAAAGGTAAAGCGCCAAAAGCGCAGATAACAATCCAGATCAGTGAAACTAATAGAATACTTTCTCGATGTAACAAATCCCTGCGCTCACGCTTTCTACCCAACAGCAATAACAGCACTGCTGCAGCTGCAGTGACCAGAGCAGCATCCAGCATAGAAGCCTGATCATTATGATCGGTTGCCAGTGCATACAGATAAGGCACCATCATACTGCCCCCCAGGTAGGCTAAAAAACTACCCAGCACCCAGGCCATGGTCCGAGGATTGACGACATGTGTTAGCATTTAAAGTCCCTATATTACCTGTTAGCCGAGAGTATTTTCTTTTCCAGTTGCCTGACTACATCAATATCGCTAAAAATTACCAGCGTATCCGCTGAATTTATTATCGTTGCATCATCCGGTATCACAACACTACCGTCAGGACGTGCTATGGCCCCTATCTGACTCCCTTCAGGTAGATCTATCTCCCCCATAGGCTGACCGATATAATCTGAGTCATCAGCAACCTCCAGCTCAATGACTTCGACCTTATTCTCACCCAGTGTGCGCACAGAATGAACACCACCCTTACGCACAAATTCGAGCAGGGCATCCGCCGCCTTAATTCGGGGATTAACCGTGGTATTGATCCCCAGACGTTGTACCAGCTCTAAATAGGTTATGCTGGTGAACAGCGGTATGACCTTTTCGACACCCATACGCCGTGCTAACAGGCAGGCAATCAGGTTTGCATCCTCATCACCGGTTAACGAAACAAAAGCATCGATACCTTCGACGTTGGACTCCATCAATACTTCCTGACTGGTTCCATCATCGTGGATCACAACAGTATCCTTCAATTCAGCGGAAAGGAAATCACAGCGTTTTAGATCTTTCTCAAACAGCTTGACCGGGATTTTTTCCACTTCCAGCGCACGTGACAGCTCCAGCCCCATTTCCCCTCCACCGACGATAAAGACCTGACGCACCTGCTGCTGCTTGACAACACCGACCAGTTCAAACGTTTTATCCAGATTCTCGGTACTGGTTACGATATACACAATATCATCAGCTACTAACACTTCATCATGGTGCGGAATAATTGCTTCATCTGCACGCAAAACAACACCGATAGTGGCTACGCCATCACCTACTAGCAAGTGGAAATCACCAACCCGTGAGCCGACTAGCTGGCTGCCAGGTCGCAGCGCCATACTAAAAAGCTTTATTCTCTCGCCGGCGAAATTTCGAATATCCGAAACACCGGGGATTCTTATCACTCGCAGGATACGATTGACTACATCACTCTCAGGATGGACTACACGGTCAACTCTTAAGCCCAGGCGCTCGAAGGTTTGCTGCCACTGCATATATTCGGGGGTACGTAAACGGATTGCTTTCAATGCATCGGGAGCAAGATCATTAGCGATCATGCAGGCTAGCACGTTGATCTCATCATTATGAGTACAGGCCATAAACATATCAGCCTCAGAGAGTCCTGCCCTGTTCCACTCTGCAATACAGGACGCATTGCCCATGATAACCCGTGCATCGAGTTTTTCATTCAGATGCTGACAACGCTCTTCGTCCCTTTCCATTAATACCACATCATGTCCTTCACGGATCAGACGTTTGGCAATATATTCGACACACTGACCTCCGCCAGCAAAAAAGATACGCATTTAATAAAACACCTCAGATTTGTGCTATTTAAAATATCTATTTATTTTCAATTAACAAAGATTTTATCAATCGTTAATTGATTACGAAAGCCTGGTATGGGCTATTTAGTCAACAGTAAATCCTACTTTAGCACTATTAAAAGACTGACGTGATTAAGTATTTCCACAAATTAGTACCGGGGTGGTCGTTCAGTATTAATAGTTAAACTGGCACAGAGTAGAATGTCAGCTACACTTCATTGGATGTCGAGCTAAACACAGCATATCAATCGAGGTAATCACTGGATATGATACCGATTCTAAAAAAAGGGAAAGATACTCTCTTTCTAAGATATTTCAGTAATCTGGGTTTAAATACTCAGCAAATACTGGCTGTGCTTGTAGCAATAATATTTTTAACCGTTGCTGCTTATAGCATTACCAGATTTATTGAAAACCTCTACAAGGCTGCTCTCCAAAATACATTACTTACCCTGTTACAAAGTACCACAGATTCAGTCCGTTTCTGGAGTAAGGAACAGCAACTAACCGTTGAAAATATCGCCCAGGATGATCATGTAATAAAAATAACCCAGAGTCTCCTGAAGCTACACCGTGATAAAGAGGAACTGCAGGATTCTTACTATCAATGGCAATTGCGCTACGAATTACGCTCCTATGTTGAATCAGGCCAATACGACGGTTATTTTATCATTGCCCCCGATAATATAAGTCTATCGTCATCTGTCGATAGTAACATAGGTACTCCAAATCTATTGGCCAGATTTCCTGAGTTATTAGCTAAAGTGCGCAGCGGAGAAACCCGCATCACTCCCATTCAACCATCTGACGTACCCCTGCTAAGAAAAAAACAATCCAATAGTCTCGGCAACGAAGTCATGTTCGTGGCTTCCCCTATCAGAGATCAAAACGGCACAATAATCGCCGTGCTGACATTGCGCATCAACCCCTATATAACGCTCTTGCCGATCACCTCTCGAGCAAATATTGGAAAAACCGGTGAGAGTTATGTATTCAATAATAGCGGTATGTTGCTTAGCCGAAGCCGTTTTGACAAGGTACTAATTCGAGCAGGTCTTCTAAAGCCAGGACAATCAAGCGCATCCAATATAAAGCTTTTGGATCCTGGCTGGGATATATCAAGGACTAAGAATAAAATTAGCGCTTCAACACAATGGCCGCTTACTCGAATGGCAGCTAGTGCTATCAATGGCGAAAGCGGCATAGACCTGGAAGGGTACAGGGACTACAGAGGTGTTCCAGTTATTGGTGCCTGGCATTGGGACAGCTTGTTGGGCATTGGCTTTGCCATTGAACAGGATGTCGCCGAAGCCTACGGCCTGTTTAATGTTGTACGTATGACAACCATGGGCGGCGGAATCATTTCAGCGCTGATACTTCTTGTGCTGACCCAGGTTTTTATCCTGGGCAAACGTAAAATCGCCAGGGTCCAAAAACGGCTCCAATCCATTGTTGAGACAGCAAGTGAAGGCATTGTTGTGATCAATCAATGGGGCATTGTAGAGAGTGTAAACCCTGCTATTGAAAAAATGTTTGGCTACAGCGCCGAATCTTTAATCAATAAAAACCTTAACAAACTAATGCCCGAGCCCATTCGTAGCAGGCATAACAGCTACCTGGCTGAATACCGAAAAAGTGATGAACAGATACCTCTCGGTAAAGCTCGAGAAAGCGAAGCCCGTCGCTCAAATGGTGACATATTCCCTATTGAACTGACGATTAATCGTATTGAACTTGACACCGGGCTGCATTTTGCGGGTGTGATTCGTGACGTCAGCAATCGCAAACTGGCTGAACGCGAACTGGAACATGAACGAGATTTTACCCGGGAAGTACTGGATTCCCTTTCGGCTCATATCGCTGTAATGGATGAAACAGGAAGTATTGGATTAACCAACCGCGCCTGGGACAGGTTTGCACAACGAAACCAAAAAGCAGAAAACCAGGCTGGTGATGAAAACAACTTCACTCAAATCGCGCAGCAGCTTCCACTGCTTTGTTCTGATGAGTCATTAGATGCTGTTCAGAAGCTGCTTGAAATACTAAATGGTGAGCTCAGCACATTCACAATGAAATACCCCTGTAATACAGTTGATGGGCAACAATGGTTCGAAATGAAGGCGAATCGTTTTGTACATCGAAATCGCCCCAAAATCGTGCTATCTCATACCGACATCAGTCAGCAGGTTGAATCTGAACAGACTCTTAAAAAAGCCAATGAACGGATGCGAATTACCGCACTGGTTGCTGAGAATACCGACAATGCAGTCATAGTTACCGACCTGAAAGGTGTTGCCAAGTGGGTAAACCATGGCTTTACGCGCCTTAGTGGCTATGAGTTTGACGAAATTATTGGCCATAAAACCAGCGAGATATTATACGGCCCTGATACAGATACTGTCATCGTCAAAAGAATAAGTGATGCAATACAGGCGGGTGAAAGGATAGAGGGAGAGATACTCAATTATCAAAAAAACGGGAGTCCGTACTGGATCAATTTTGAGATAAGCCCTGTCTATGACGATCAATTAGAACTGGTTCAGTTCGTTATACTGCAGTCGGATATCACAGAAGAAAAGCGCCTGTTAGCTGACCTGCAGCATGAAAAAGAAGCCACTGAGCAAGCTAACAATATACTCAGCATGACACAGCAGGCACTTAATCTCACTCGAATCAGTGAGTTCTGGATTCGCACAAGCGATGGACAGTCGTTAAGAGTGAATGACCAGGCTTGTCACCACCTTGGGTATAGCAAAGAAGAAATGTTGAAACTGCGTGTCCATGACTATGACCCCAACATTACCGATGAGAATTATCAGGAACTCATTGCCCTGATTATTGAAAAAGGCTGGTGGCGTTTAGACTCTGTTCACCGTAATAAGCAAGGCAAACTCATTCCGGTAGAAGTGACCATCGTCTACCTGCCTGATTCACCATCAGGAGAGCCAATTAGCATAGCTTTCGCAATCGACACTACGGAACGCAAGCAATCCGAACAAGCCCTGATAAAAGCCAAAGAAGAAGCCGTAGAGGCAAACCGAGCCAAATCAACTTTTCTGGCTACTATGAGCCACGAAATACGTACACCACTGTATGGGGTGGTCGGCACCGTCGATATGCTGTCGCGAACCAAACTGGACAGCATGCAACAGGACTTGATCAATACCGCTACCGACTCAGCCACACTCTTGCAAAGTATCATCGATGACATTCTTGATTTTTCCAAGATAGAGGCTGGGCGATTAGAGCTTGAAAAAATACCTCTAAACCTGGAGACATTGGTCGAAAAACTGGGAGATAACCTCAGGCACCTGGCAGAAAAACGCGCTGTTGAACTATTGATTTACTGCGACCCAGAACTACCTGAGGTATTGAGTGACCCGGTTCGTTTAAGCCAGATTCTTTACAATCTCGCGGGGAATGCGATCAAATTCAGCAGTGGACGGACTGATCAGGATGGGAAGGTATCCATATATGTATTGCTGAAAAAGATCAGAACAAGCCGGGCTGACATCTGTTTCAGGGTAAGCGATAACGGTATTGGCATGAGTGCTGAAATACAAAAACGTCTATTCATGCCCTTTGTGCAGGGAGAAGAAGAAACCACACGCCGTTTTGGGGGGACAGGACTAGGTCTTGTTATTACTGAGCGACTCGTGGAAATGATGAGTGGTTATATTGAGGTAGCTAGCACTGAAGGAAAAGGCTCAACCTTTGACATATTCCTGTCACTCAAACTGGCAACGGAATCTTCAAAAGCTGAAGAATCCAACTTGAATGGCCTTAAAGTCGTACTGGTCAGTAACAATGATGACCTCGCCTGGGTGGTATCGCAATATCTTGAACATTCACATGTCGAAGTAATTTCTGTGCCCGTAGAGGAAGCCATTGACACATGCCTAAACGCATTTAAGGAAATCAATGAAAGCTTAACTCTGATTGTAATCATTGCAGGCTACGATCGTTCAACATCTGAAACATTACAGCAGACAATCCGCGAAGCCATTGCAAACGATGAGTTACGATTTGTAGTGCTGGAACGAGGGCAGCGGCAACACCCACGTCCACTTGGCGTAGATGGCATGATTATGGATATCAATGCCATGCATCGTGCACAGTTGCTCAATACTGTTGCTGCAGTCGCTGGTCTAGAATCACCTATGATTGAACCGGAAACTCCTGACGAAGTTTTAATCGACACACCGCTCTCTGCCAAAGAAGCGATAAAAAATAATAAATTGATTCTGCTTGCCGATGACAATGCAACAAACCGAAAACTTATCGTTCATCAACTCAGCATGCTCGGCTATTTTACAGAAACAGCTAAGAATGGCAGCGAAGCTCTGGAAATGTGGCGCAAAGGAAACTACAGCCTGGTGATGACTGATTGTCATATGCCAGTAATGGATGGATATCAACTCTCGCAAACAATACGTAGCGAAGAAGCCAGCGGTAAGCATATACCAATTGTTGCAATCACTGCTGATGCCATGAGAGGTACAGCTCAGAAGTGCATTGCTGCCGGGATGGATGATTACCTGACCAAACCTGCTCAGCTGAACCAGTTACAGATAGCGTTAGACAAGTGGATACCTGATGTAGAGCGTGACAGCTCCGCTATGGCACCCATAAAGGCTCCCCAGAGATCGAATAAAGAAGAAATGGTAGTAAACCCTTCCATACTGGGTGAACTACTAGGTAGTCAGGATCGGGAAATGCTGGCTGGATACTATCAGGAATTTTTGCAGTCCTGCGAACCGACGATTGAGCAAATACGAACTGCTTACAGCAAAAATGATCTTATAGAATTAAGCTCACAGGCACATAAATTAAAATCATCTGCTCGAGCTATTGGCGCCGATTCTCTGGCAGACTGTTGCCTGGCAATAGAAATGGCAGGTAAAGAAGATGACGCCAGGGCAGCAAAACAGCAACAGAAACGCTTCTTTACTTTGTTCGATCAGGTCAAAAACTGGATCAATCAATATGAAATTTAGCATAGTTTTTATTCGGTTCAGCTCAGCCTGACCCAAACTACTTTTTCATGGACAATTTCCTTTAACTCGAGCACTCGGTTTATTAAACCTTCGTTGAGTACTCTACCAGCCTCCACCATGGGCATACCACTATTGGTATTCATGTCCTCAAGTAACTTCATACCAGGTTTTAATTTCGTTATTTCAACCTGTTTATCGTCAGGGCCATCATGCCGCAAAAGTACATGTCGATTAATATTATTAGTCGTTTTCAGCTTCTCTTTACCCATGCTGGCTAAGGACTCTAGATCTGTTTTAACCGACTGATATACTACTGCGGGTCGCAAGCTTTTATGCTCGGCAAGTGCGCTGCATATTTTATTTTTTACACGTTCAGGATTGAATGGCTTTACCAGAAAGCCATTGATATCGAGTGCAAGGCAGGAGCCGATCACCTCTGCATTGGAAAAGGAAGTTTCCACAATGGTGAGTAAACCTCGGTCTCTGCAAGTATTGCCAGTGCGAATCTGTTTGATAAGCTCGAGTCCATTCATCTCTGGCATCTGTATATCGGTAACTAGAAGATCGACCTCATTTGCATTAAGAATAGAAACGGCTTCAACCCCATTCTCTGCCTCTAGCACCTTAGCAAAGCCCATATCTCTTAATATTTTGGCGGAAATCCCTCTGACAAAAGATGCATCATCCACCAACAATAGTTTTAATGAAGTGAAATTATTATTTGTATAAACTTGTTCGGACATATCAATCTGTCTACCGTGACAATATCAATTTCCATAAGTGTAGACCAATATAGCTAACTATTCCTTTATAGGTTTTGGCTCTTTTGAAAAATTAGTGGGTAAATTGCTTTCCCAATATCCCGTGTCTCAGGATCGTTAGCAGATATACATGCCCTTTCAAGCCTGCGGCAAAATGGTATTCAGAGCGGGGTCAAATGACAGGGATGCCATTTTGTCGGTGAAAGGATTGAGGGGCGGCATTTTTTGGTTACTTTTTTTGCTGTAGAAAAAAGTAACTCGCACACTTTAAATGAAGAAGCTACGGAGCAAGGAAAGCATTTAGTGTGTGAAATTATTTGTTCTGTGAGTTGCCAACTCATAAATTGGTTTTGATTATTCAAAAGTGAGCATTGAAATAATCAACTACTACTATCTGAATGTCTCTCTATTTCAATAAATTGCACTTCGAAATGAAAAATTCTACCCACATATTTTTCTGAGGAGGCCAGGTTTTATTAAACCTTAAGAAACTGCATTCGTAGCCGGAGTGATCGGATTGCTATTCACTCGTTCACGATAAGCCGTAGGCGAACAACCAAACAACTGACGAAAGCGTCGGCTAAAATGACTCAGGTCAGTGAACCCGAGCTCAAAGCAGGCATAGCTGATCGACTTGCCCTGCTCTATTTTTCTGGCGGCTTCTTTCAGGCGCATCTGCTGATAAAGCTCACCTGGGGTACAGGCAAAGTGCTTTTTGAATTCCTGATATAGTCTACTACGGCTCATACAGGCCGTCTTTGCCAGCTGATCGATACATAATGGCTGTGACAGGTGGTCACGAATAAACGAAAGCGCCGCATACAGTCCATTGTACTCGGGTTCTCGGCTGCAATGGGCTAAGACAAATTCACGATCCTTGTGGCGCAGCATGCGCACAATCAGCTCGGTTAATCCCAGGTCGATCAGCATATCGCGATCCGGGTCATTCTCAACGAAAACCCTGACCAGACGATCAAGCAGTCGTTGCGTTTCTGCACTGTGCTGCGTGTGTAGTACCGTGGATACACCCACCACTACAGATAGTTGATTAAGCGAACCGAGATCACGCATGCGCTCAACAACCTTACAAACTTTATCTTTCGATATCTCAACGGTTAAACAGGTCGTGGGACTGGATTGACTGGCCTCAGGAAAGTCAATCTCAACCTTTTCACCGGGAGCCATAATGAAAGACTCATGCGGTAGAAAGTTTTGAGGATTAATCAGATTGTGACTGTGCATGACCTTACGGCCAGTGACCATACCGCAAAACAATAACTGATCTGCAGCTAACGGTACTCTCTGTGCACTGGCATAGGTATCGTAGATACTCAATTCAGAATCCTGGCCTGTAAAACAGACCTGATTCTCTACCATTTTCAAAGGTTTACGTTGCTTATGTATGGCCGTGACAAATGACATCGCCTCATCTCCCGTGAGCTTCAGGTCAGCCATACTGCACTGAGGCTGGACTCTCAGTCAAGTCATTGGGAACAACAGACAAATGAAGTGGATTCTGGGTCAAGTCATTGGCATGTTTATACAACCTGACCAGCGCATCTAATCAGTAGTATATGCGACTCCAGATAAAACAATTAAGATATGAGGAATACATCTAATGTTATACGCAAACCCCGGTGAGACTGGCTCAGTCGTTTCATTTGACAACCGTTACGAAAACTATATAGGCGGTAAATGGGTCGCCCCTGTACAGGGTCGTTACTTCAACAACATCAGCCCTGTTAACGGCACAAAAATCTGCGAAATCCCACAGTCATCAGCAGAAGATATAGAACTTGCAATAGATGCCGCGCATCGGGCACAGGCTAGCTGGGGCACTACCTCAGTGACTCAGCGCTCCAATATTCTGCTCAAGATTGCCGACCGAATCGAGCAGAATCTTGAAATGCTGGCCGTCGCAGAAACCTGGGACAATGGCAAAGCTGTGCGCGAAACACTGGCTGCTGATCTACCGCTTTCTGCAGATCATTTCCGCTATTTCGCAGGATGTATCCGTGCGCAGGAAGGCAGTATTGGAGAGATTGATGAACAGACAGTTGCCTATCACTTCCACGAACCTCTAGGCGTAGTCGGTCAGATCATTCCCTGGAACTTCCCATTATTGATGGCCGCATGGAAAATTGCACCCGCTCTCGCTGCTGGTAATTCCATCGTACTTAAGCCTGCCGAGCAAACCCCTGTATCAATCCTGAAACTGATGGAAGTCATAGGCGACCTGTTACCACCCGGCGTACTAAATATCGTCAATGGCTACGGCGCAGAAGCTGGTCAGGCGTTAGCGAGTAATACCCGCATCGCAAAAATCGCCTTTACCGGATCAACACCTACCGGCTCTATGATCCTGAAAAATGCTGCGCAAAACATCATTCCTTCCACCGTGGAACTAGGTGGTAAATCACCCAATATCTACTTCGATGATGTACTGGCATACGAAGATGAATACGTCAGTAAATGCATCGAAGGTGCCGTGTTAGCATTTTTTAATCAGGGCGAAGTCTGCACCTGTCCTTCGCGCCTGCTGGTACAGGAATCCATGTATGAGGAATTTATCGCAAAAGTCATTCAGCGCTCACAGCAAATCAAACGCGGCAATCCACTGGATACAGATACCATGGTCGGTGCACAGGCTTCAAAACAACAATTCGACAAGATTCTGAGTTATGTAGAAATAGGCAAATCAGAGGGTGCTGAAGTATTAATCGGTGGTGATATCGATAATGTCGGCTGTGGCTTTGATGAGGGGTACTATATCCAGCCAACATTACTCAAAGGCAGCAATGAAATGCGCGTATTCCAGGAAGAGATCTTCGGGCCTGTCGTTTCAGTAACCACATTTAAAGACGAAGCTGAAGCGCTCGCCATAGCTAACGATATAGAATTTGGACTGGGCGCAGGTCTATGGACAAGAGACATGAACCGAGCCTACCGCATGGGACGCAAGATACAAGCTGGGCGAGTGTGGACCAACTGTTACCATCATTACCCAGCACATGCTGCATTTGGTGGATATAAAAAATCCGGTATCGGTCGCGAGACACACAAGATGATGTTAAATCATTACCAGCAAACCAAAAACATGCTGGTCAGTTATGACATTAACCCACTGGGTTTTTTCTAAGCTGAACCAGTAGCTTGAAGTCCAGGCCGTAATGATAAACGGGCGTTCAGAGGACGCCCGTTTATATTCTTCCCACGTCTATTCAGTACTTATTTAAAACCCATCTGATAAAGAAAATACTTGATCAAATAAACAGGTTTGCCTATGGTAGGGCGACTTCAAAGATTACCACGCAAAATACGGACTATGAATAAAAAATGGACAACTCCCAACCACAATATATCGATTATCAAGACAGAATTTCAGGTCAATGACCTTTTATTTGAATAGCTAGATATTGACCTGAGGATTCTTATTTATAATTAATAAGTTAGGGGATAAAAAAATGAAGGAAATAATTGAAAAGGTCAACCCACTAAGTTATTTTCAAAGGTCATTTACCTTTGAATTACTCTGTTATGAGCAAGAGAGTATAAGGATGTATGACTAACCTGCCAGTAACAATATCGATTATTGCTATATTACTTTCGAGTATCAGCCTGATTCTATCTGGCTACTCAATTTTTAGAGATAGAAGTAAAATAAAGTCATGGGCTTACTTATTTGAGGTTGGTGGGCTTATTTACGTGCAATTTACAAAAAAGCACAACACCTTAGAGTGCCGTGTAGCAGTCAACACTGAAAAAAGAGTTAATAGCTGGAAGGAAACTTACCCAAAGATGCAAGATCCACGCTTATGGCAATGGAAAGTGGTTGAAAGAGATGCAAGGCGTATTTTTCGTTCTGTAACCAAAATCACCCAGGCAGCTCCAGCGGACGCGACACAGGCGCGCACCGCTGAGCATTAGTGTTAAGTGAATAAAGTGGAACAAATCGCATTTAGATTCAATAAACTATCGTTGTTTTTATTAGCATTTATGATGGCAGTTTGTGCATGGAGATTCGTTATTCTTTACTATTGGTGGTACTTGCCAGATATTGAAGTGCCGAGTTCACCTGCTATATATAAAAGCGTCGAACATCCATGGGTGTCAATTTTGTTTTTAGTTATTACACTTCCATGTCTTATAGTTTTAGTTATACCAGCATTCAGGGATGCGCTTCGAGTGGCTTTCATTTCAGGAGTGCTAGTATCTTTAGGCATAGCCTCTCTCGTTGGAATGTGGTTTTTATCTGCTAATGTTTCAGGTCCATCAGCTCTATTTGTACTCGCTGGGATGCACTTTTATAAACTATCAAGGGGCGTCTCATAAATGTTTAAAGCACTTAAGACGCTGCAAAGGAGCCGGGACTATACGTGCCACTTCGGAGAGTACCATGGCGCTCACCTCTAAGGCAGGGCGTTAAGTTTTCAAAATTGAGAGATCCTGAATTAATGAATCGCATACTATTAACATTGATATTATTTTTTCTTTTTGCCTGCTCTTCACAGGCTTCAATAAAACAGCGCGTTGAATTGAACGTTCCACTAATCAAACAGGGAAAAATGTTATGCGGCCCTGCTACGATTGAAATGCTTTTTCGTTATTGGGGCGTTGATAAATATGACCAATACGATATTGCCAAATCACTATTAAAGCAGTTTTCTCATTCTAAAAGATATAAGAAATCTGGCATTTTGAATACAAACCCTATCGACTGGAGCAAGTACCCTGGGACAGGAACAATAAATATTAGGGAATTCCTGAAAAGGTTTGGCAGCACATACAACATGATGTTGGAACACGAACCAGACTCTGCAAAAATGAAGCAACAAAAAAGGGATAAATTATTTCACAACGTGAAGCAGTATTTATCCAATGGAATTCCTGTTTTAGTTCACCAATACTGGAAGCTACCAAAATCTAAAGGTCATTATCGACTCATCACCGGTTATAACGAAAATCGGCGTGAGATTTACCTAAATGATGCACATGGTGGGAAACGGTTGATACAGTCGTACGATAAATTTCTTAAATTATGGAACGTCAATCAAAGATGGATGCATTACAATGCAATTGTTTTTAATACCAGAAAGCAGAAAATTCACATTAATTTGCAATAATGAAAAACTATCAATGTAACTCAGAGGATGGCGTTAACGTCTCCTATGCTGACGCAGAAAGTTCATTAGCACACCGCTGGTCACGACGATAATCGACAGAATCATGGAAGACATTTTATTCTATATATTTTATTTATTTTTTATTGAAATCGCATTCTGGGGCGTGATATACGGCACAGGATTTTTATTAACGCCAATACTCTCATTCGGTAAATGGCTACCAGATCGTCTTATAAAAAATAAGGAAACTGGAAGATTCTTAAGGGCTCAATCAGGGGTAAAGCTGATAGATCGTTCTGGTAAAACTTACCTCGGCGCCTGGGGCGTTAGCCTTATAGGATTTTGTTTCTGAATATTAGTTATATTACCGATCATATATATGACAGAATTCAGGACATATTACCTGAACTATTAAACCACTCTACTGTGTCAAGCCAGATAACTTCCATACCATTTCGATCACTATAGCTAAAACAACATTCATGTTTAAAAAAGTCATTCATTTCATAAAGTATTTACTAGGTAAGACATCTGAGTTAGCTGACCTTGAAACCAAAGATGCTCTTTTAGCAAAAATTGTTCTCGCCATTCACCGTAAAAGAACTCATTCAGAAAACTTACTGGTACCTCTTTTTGCTCTTAAACAGATTCATGCCATAGATCGTGAAAATGCAATCCTGGCCACTGAAAAAAGGATCGAACAACTTCAAAAGGTGAAAAGTCATTTACTTGAAAAGAAGGATCTTACCCAGAAGATTCTTGCCGATTATTTACCTTCTGTATCTGGAATAAAAGTAGTCAAGGACACTGAGAATAGCTATATTTCATACGAAGGTAACGGCAGGTTAGTCGCATTGCAAAAAGTATTCTCACCTGATGACGGCATAAACGTTGAGGTAGAAGAATATCATTTCAAAAACCCGGAGAAAATATTGAGACAAATGACCAGAGTACGAAAATTGAATAGTCTGAACAGTTAAAACTATTTAATCTGTTTAGTACACATAGTCTAAATCAAGGTAAACAAGATACTACTGCAAACCATTTAAATATAGCGTTTACACATGGATGACATTTTAGAACTTTTTCTCAAACCCTTCGTATTTATCTTTAGCCATATATTCAGAATTATTTTCTACCTGGCTGTAGAGGTAGTACATGAATTCATAGCCTGGTCTGTTGGCTGGAGTTTCTGGAGAGTACTGACAATTGGTAATTATCCCACTCAAGGGATTAGGGATGATGAAAAGGCCCCTATTTTGACAAATATTTTCGTGTCTTTAACGGGATACTTTCTTATCACGCTATTCGTTATTCTAGTTCTATTCACCTAAGACAGTTAAATATCAGCATCATTAATTTGACAAACATAAACTATTGAGACATTTAAAAATGAAACAAATCATTCTAATAGCCGCTTTCACATTGCTTTCAACTCAAGCCCTGTCAGCACCTGAGCTAAAGGGAACTCCACAGGAACTTAGAGGTTTTTTGCACCCTGCCGATAAAGTAGTGACTATAACTGGGCAGGCAGAAGAGAAAGCCTATTCGGATGTCGCTATCGTCAGCCTGGTTGTTACAACAGAAGATAAGCTTCTATCAAATGCCCTATCACAAAACACTTCGTTGCGGGCGAAGATTACCCAGTCACTGCTTGCATCTGGTGTTAATAAGAACTCGATTAAAAGTTCAAAATTTTCCTCTTCTCCTCAATATGGCTGGTTTGGCAAAAAACCCACCAGCTTCAAAATAGTCAATCGAATGGCTATCTCTATTACGAATGAAGCACATCTAAAAGATATCGCAGTTATATCAGATCAATTTGAGGAAGTTGATCTTTCTGATACTGAATTCGAGCATTCAGCGAAAGATGAATATAACCAGAAGGTTAAAGCTAAGGCCTTAGACAAGGTTTTAAAACAAAAAGCGTTTTACGAAAAAACACTAGGCCTGAAGCTCACAGCCATAAGTATACGAGATAGTAATATTCATCAGATGGCTACTCGTGGAGCAAGGGTTTTAGAAAGCGTTGTTGTCTCGAGAAGACTAGATGAAAGTGATAGTTACTCATCCATTGCTAAATTTAAAGAACAGGCACCATCCACCTCTTTTGATGAAATCAAATACCAGGCTGATATTACTGTGGATTTTAAAATTGAGGACTAGAATCTTACAGCAGTTAGAAACTAATTAAATTGTATAAGATCTACAGAGTCGCAAAGATATTGGGCTTTAACCTGATATTAGACATTTTATTGTGCGGTGCAATAGGTGTCGAGGAGCCAGGAGTAGTCAATTACAAGTGAATCCCTCAATCTCAGCTGTATCATCGTTGCAGCCCTTTATGAGTAAAAGCAATTAAGTATTGCGCCCCAGAATATCTTTTGGGACACCCAAATATTGAACACTGGATGAAAAAGCACTGGCATCCTACATGGGCCTACGTTGATCTAAATCCAATCCGTTTTTGCATGGCACAGACACCTGAGTCAGCAGATCACACTTCTGTAAAGCAACGCATCTAACACCAAACCTAGACGAACCTTGTTAGCCCAGAAGCAATATGCTCCCAACCCAGTAAGTTATTACCATTCGCGGGCTACCCGCGTAACAAGATGCCAAAAGGTTTACCCTTTCGCTACACCGATTACCTTGAACTGGTGGATTCATTCGCCTAATCCCTGAACATCTACCTGACATACTGACCCGGCTGAATATCGACCCCAGGCACTGGGTTTACCTGACAAATGATTTTGAAAGCCCGTTTAAATCACTGGTTGCAGGATTAATTTGTCCTGATATGCCGAAACTGTAAAAAATACCCGATACAGTTTAGCAAAACCAGAATTTCTAGCTTAACACCCTTTCTTTAAACAGAGACAGCAACTGAATAGTTGTTGATTAATTTCCTTTCCAATAGATGGCTGTTTTGAATAATTGTTGAATAATTTAATCTCTGCGCACTCGGTACCTTAAATTATTTAAAATTGAGGACTAATATAATCCTGAATCCGTGGTTTAAGGACGAGTTTATGGCGTAAGAGAATAACCCACCGAGGGATCATCAACTCGCCTCAAGGGCCGATATTTTCCTCGGATTCAGGATAATTATAGAAGTCATTAATATCTTAAAGCAGCTAAGCTTAACCACTCCTTCCCAGAGCCGAGCGTTAGATTGTGAAATATCACCCCGCATACAACTGTAAAATAATCTGACAATACATTAAAAAAGTGTAAAAAATATTTACACTCCTCGATTCAATATTTAGAAATAAGTAACATATATAACAATTTTTATATTTTGGCATAAATTTTGCTGCTATAAAAACTCTAAAATAACCATTTCAATGGAGAGAAATATGAAAAAAATTATTTGTTTGTTTATTTGTTTGTTTGCAGGAACTGTTAACGCTGGCCTTGTTGGTGACACTGTACATATTGCTCACAATTGGTCATCTCTTGGCTCAGAAATTTATACCCCAATGGATGTGCTAGTAGAAGACGGAACAGGTGACCTGGCTGACGTATCCCCTCTTTATTCAGTTGATGTGGATGACCTGTCAGTATTTGTGGACTTCAGCGGTACTGCGACCTGGTCTACTGGGGCTTTTAATGGTTTAGTCATAAGCAATATAGATACATTTTTGACAGACTTTGTCGTATCAACAAACATGGTAAACTGGGTTGATTCAAGGTTTACATACAGTAACGACGCTTTAATGTTCAATTGGAATGGCCTATCTTTTACTAATAACACTACATTTCGACTTGATTTTAATGATGGTAATAATTCTCAAGTACCCGAACCTACAACGCTTGCATTGATTGGGCTAGGGTTAGCTGGGATTGGTTTTTCAAGGAAAAAGAAAACGTCGTAGTTAACGAATTCAATTTCCACAAAAGCCTCGCTATATAGCGAGGCTTTTTTATACAAAATCATATAGCCTATGGTCTCTAAGCCTCTGCTCCCCCTGCATTTCTATACTGTCTAATTCCATATAGGCTCTTTTCATCTTCTTACTTCTTGCATCCAGCATGAGCACCATTGATAGGATCTCCAGAATATGCAATAAGGAAAGAAAGACACCTGTTCATGCTATAGCAAAATTTATGGTACAGGCTACATCTACTTCCTTTGATGAGGTCAAATATAGTTGAGCTTTCAATGTATATAGTCCACTCCGATATCTCGACTCAAACTGTCATGGTAATACTTATACTTCAACTGGGTTTCTATACCGTGGCAATAAACACAAAAGGTATTCTTCATATTTTTAAGACGTAAAAAACTATTGAGTACATTACCATCTTTGTTGTCTGATTTAGAGTTTAGCTGTATATGCTGAACTTCACCTTCCCCAGCTTGCCAGTGGTGTGCTTCATGGCAGGTGATGCAGGCAATGGCTCCAAATTCTGAGACTTTTTCTTCATCATCCAGTAACGGCATCACTTCTGGATCAGACCTCAAAACCAGGTCCTTTGCAGGGTGCGAAAAATATTCAACAACCATCTTATCAGCGACACCTTTTCCTCGATGGCAATTTAGACAGAGTTGATCGCGCTGGAATACCTTATCTTTCCCTGCATAAGCTGATATTTCTCCTGAAAACAGGAAGGGTGCCTCTCCTTCTGCTCGATGCATGCTATGACAGCTACCACAGGCTCCACTTTGTTCTGCGGTCTGCTCAAATCTATTCATGCTTTTTTCCGCTGTAATGCGTAAATCATGATCGCTATTTACAATGGCATTATTTCCTTTGTGGCAGTGGCTACATAGCTCACCATTTTTATCGTCTTCGCGTAATACGGCTGTATCAGGTTTTCCAGCATGTACGCTATGACAACTCAGGCAGGTCATTGCGGTGATTTCTTCACCATCTATCTTAACGGCCTCTTCAAGTTTCATATTCACCGCATGCACACCTTTTTTACGCGCATCCCTTTCGTTTGTCGCATGTTGTCGTGGATGGCAGCTAGCGCATAACTTTTCGATATCTGCTGTAGTACGAGTTAACAGCTTTGAGTTTTCTCTACCGCTGTGTGCTGAATGACAAACCAGACAGGTTACCTGCTTAACCTTTACACCATTAAGCTCCACCGCCTCTTCCATTTCAATATCTACCGGATGGATACCTTTGTGATGCGCCTGTTTTTTATCCTTGCTGTGTAATTCTTGATGGCAACTTTCGCATAACTCATTGCTGTCAAAACCCGCTGGCAAAAGCTGCTCCCCAGATGCTCCATGTATCTGGTGACAACTTTGACAGATCAACTGCTGATCAGAGCCTACACTGGCCCCTGCAAGCTTTAGTTCATTGGGTAATCCTTTTTGCAGGCTTTCAGTTCGTGCATAGCGTTCAGGATCATTTGCCGGCTCAGGTGTTTGTAAATATAGCCCTACCGGATGGTTGATCCCGCGTACAGGGTGTTGATCATCCAGCACACTATCCAGTTTGGATTCATGACATTGCTGACATAAATCACCCTCCTTATTCAAAATTCTCAACCAGGGATTAGAATGAGATTCATACAGGGTATCTGACTCTTTTATATCTGCGGTATGCGGGGTGTGACAACTGCCGCAATAAAGTTGATCATCCCCTATCAAGGGAAACTCTGCAGGTACCTTATCCTGTTCTTCAGTTTTTGTCTTTCTGGATGGGTCTCGTTGATGATGAATATCCGGGTGCTGCTTGCCACTACCAATGCTTACACGCGAATCAATCACTGCGCCGTGGTGACAGCTATAGCACATTTTCTGTGAT
>JBNKMF010000066.1:0-27829 GCA_050292965.1 Gammaproteobacteria bacterium
GATGCTGGTATGCTGCATGAACAGGTCAGTACGGTATCTGGTAAAGGCTTATCCGCATATACTCGTCAACCGAAACTGAATAATGAGGGTCGCCTGAGCTGGATTGAGGTATCGAATCAAAGTCAAAATACTGAGGTATTAAGGCCTTTTGCAGAGGCATTCCAACCCACAGGCGGGTTGCAGGTTTTAACCGGGAATCTGGGTAAGGCCATAATCAAGGTATCAGCATTGCCGCAACAGCGGCAGGTGATTGAGGCACCAGCGAGGGTGTTTGATTCTCAACAAGCCGTCAAAGAGGCCTTTGACGCCGGTGAGCTGGAGCAAGATTTTATCTGTGTGGTACGTTTTCAGGGGCCTAAATCTAATGGCATGCCCGAGCTGCATGGCCTGACACCAGTACTCGGTCTGCTACAGGATCGAGGGTATTCGGTAGCGCTGGTTACCGATGGCCGCATGTCGGGAGCCAGTGGTAAAATTCCGGCAGCCATTCATGTGGCCCCGGAGGCCTGCGATGGCGGCCCTATAGCCTGTATACGAGATGGTGATATGATTCGTCTGGATGCCAATGCTGAAACTTTACAGGTACTGGCAGATGACTTTTCTGAGCGAGAGCCTGTAATGATAGACCTGTCGGCCAATCAAATTGGTATGGGGCGTGAATTATTTTCTCATTTTCGCAGGGCTGCTGGTATTACCAGCGAAGGTGCAAGCGTGTTTTTTAATCAGGGGTAGGAACAGTGATTGATTTAGCAACTATCTGGAAAGAAGTTGAGCAACAGGCTGAGCGTTTGCAGGATAAAACCTTACGTCAGTTATTTGCTGAAAATACTTCCCGCTTTGACGATTTCTCGTTACAACTTGATGACATATTGATCGATTACTCGAAAGAAAGAATCGACCAGTATGCGCTTAAGTCATTATTAGCACTGGCTCGAAGTGCGGGTGTTGAAGCCTACCGCGAGTGGATGTTTGCGGGTGTGAAAATCAATAATACTGAGGGCCGTGCCGTTTTGCATAGCGTGCTACGTGATAGCAGTGATACACCACTTATACTCGATAATCAGGATATCAAGCCCGAAGTGCATGGCGTGCTGGATAAGTTTCTGACCTTTGCCGATGCTGTACGCTCTGGCAAATATACAACCGTCGATGGCAAGCCATTTACCGATGTGGTGAGCATTGGTATCGGTGGTTCCGATCTGGGTCCTGCGATGGTGACATCGGCACTGGCACCCTGGCATGATGGGCCGCGCGTACATTTTGTTTCTAACGTGGATGGTGCGCATCTGTTCGATACACTGGCTAAACTGGATGCCCGCAACACGTTACTAATTGTAGCATCCAAAACTTTTACCACTCTGGAAACCATGACCAACGCGCAAAGCGCACGTGACTGGTTAGCTCAAAGCCTGGACGAGAAGCAGGCCGGTGCGCATATTGCTGCGGTTTCTACCAATCTGGAAGCAACCCAGGCCTTCGGTATCGATGACTCGCGCGTATTCGGTTTCTGGGACTGGGTAGGCGGGCGTTATTCAGTGTGGTCGGCAATTGGCCTGCCGGTAGCTATTGCCATCGGTGGCGAAGGCTTCCGAGATTTTCTGTCGGGTGCCGAAACGATGGATAAGCATTTTCGTGATGCACCCTTAGAAAAAAATCTGCCTGTGATGCTGGCGCTTATAGGTATCTGGCGACGCAATTTGCTGGGCATGTCTTCGGTGGCTTTGATTCCTTATGATCAGCGTCTGGCGCGCTTTGCTGCATTTATTCAACAACTGGATATGGAGTCAAATGGCAAACAGACACGCCGAGAAGGACAGGATATCCAGCATGCGACCGGCCCGGTGATCTGGGGTGAAGCGGGTACCAACGCGCAACATTCATTCTTTCAATTATTGCATCAGGGCAGTGATGTGATACCGGTGGATTTTTTAATCGCCGCTGAGCCTGCTCACTGTGATGATCCTGGGCATGCTTTAAATAAGCACCATGATTTGCTAGTGGCGAATGCTTTGGCACAGGCTAGTGCGTTAGCATTTGGACGTACTGAACAGGAGGCCCGTCAGGAAATGCAGCAGTCTGGCCTTGAACAGGTTGACATCGACCGTTTAGCAAGCCATAAAACCTTTGCAGGAAATCGTCCCTCCACCATGATCAGTTATCGTAGTCTGGATCCATTCACTCTGGGCCGCCTGATTTCGCTGTTTGAACACAAGGTTTTTGTTCAAGGAGTGATCTGGGACATTAATTCTTTTGACCAATGGGGTGTAGAGTTAGGTAAGGTGCTGGCGAATTCAATTGCTCCTGCGGTCAGCTCTGCTAAGCATCAGGGTAGTTTCGACTCATCAACTACGGGGCTTTTAAATCATATTCATGCTTTACGTAATCAGGATTAAGCAATGAAGTCAGCCAGAGAGATTTGCTCCATGGCGCCGGTTATTCCGGTACTGGTGATCGAACAACTGGAAACAGCCCGGCCATTGGCTCAGGCACTGATTCAGGGTGGACTACCAGTACTGGAAGTCACTCTGCGTACGCCGGTGGCACTGGATGCTATTAAGGCAATGGCCGAGGTACCCGGCGCAGTAGTGGGTGCTGGCACTGTGTTGACTAAACATGATTTACTGTCAGCCAAACAGGCAGGTGCTGTTTTTGCGGTTGCTCCAGGAGCCACCGATGCCTTGCTGCAGGCTGCTGAAGATGAGCAATTCCCATTATTACCAGGTGCTGCTACCGCCAGTGAGGTGATGAGATTAATGGAACAAGGATATGACACGCTGAAATTTTTTCCTGCAGAAGCAGCCGGAGGGGTTAAAATGCTCAAATCTCTGGCCGGGCCATTACCTCAGGTGTCGTTTTGTCCTACCGGTGGGGTAAGTCCACAAAATGTGGATAAATACCTTTCTTTAGATAATGTGTTGTGTGTGGGTGGTACATGGATAACACCATCAGATAAAATTAACGCGGGTGACTGGACTGGGATTCAACAGCTGGCTGAACAGGCTACGCAGGAAAAATAATTTTGACACATATAGACAAACAGGAAATTCAGGCGCTGATCACAGGAGATTATGATGATATCTTCTCTATCCTTGGTATGCATGAAATAAAAAAACCTCAGGCCCTTGTGGTTCGAGCATTTCTACCCGGCGCTCAATCGGTAGAAGTGATTGCCTGCGAGGATGGGAGTGTCGTCGCGCCACTTGAAAAGCTACATGATGATGGACTTTTTGCCGGTAGTATGGGCGAAAAGCGTGAGCGATTCGACTATCGCTTACGTGTGCATTATCCATTCTTAACTAAAGATATTGAAGATCCTTATCGCTTCCCCTCCCAATTAAGTGCCGATGATATTTACCTTTTTGGTGAGGGCACACAGGAGCGCCTGTATCGCTGGATGGGTGCGCATGCTCGCGTGGTAGATGGTATTAGTGGCATGATGTTTGTGGTGTGGGCACCCTCTGCCAAGCGCGTATCACTGGTCGGTGATGTTAATCAGTGGGATGGTCGTAGACACGTGATGCGCAAACACCCAGCCTCGGGTCTATGGGATATCTTTATTCCCGAAATGGGGGAAGGTGCTTTATACAAGTTTGAAATTCGTGCTGGTGACGGCACCCTGTTACCGCTTAAAGCTGATCCCTATGCATATGCCACCGCCCATGCGCAGGAAACAGCCTGTAAAACCACCCATGACCTGGGTTATGAATGGAGAGATCAGGGGTGGATGTCTGCGCGTAAGCAATTTGACCCTTACCATAGTGCCCTATCAATCTATGAAGTACATGCAGGTTCCTGGCGGCGTAACCCGGATCAGGCTAATCGTTATCTGAGCTATCGTGAGATGGCACAGGAGTTGGTGCCTTATGTGGTAGATATGGGGTTTACCCATATCCAGTTTATGCCGTTATCAGAGTTTCCTTTCGATGGCTCCTGGGGCTATCAGCCGATAGGCATGTTTGCACCGACCAGTCGTTTTGGTTCGCCGGATGATTTCAAATATTTTATAGACTGTTGCCATCAGAATGGTATCGGTGTGTTGCTCGACTGGGTGCCAGGGCATTTTCCGACCGATGAACATGGCCTGGGTCGCTTCGATGGCACTGCGCTATATGAACATCAGGATAAACGTCAGGGTTACCACCCCGACTGGAATACCCTGATATATAATTATGGCCGACGTGAAGTAGTCAGTTATCTGCTGAGCAATGCCATGTACTGGCTGGATGTATTTCATATTGATGGCTTAAGGGTGGATGCTGTAGCTTCCATGCTGTATCTGGATTACAGTCGTAAAGAAGGGGAGTGGCTACCGAATAAATATGGTGGTCGTGAGAATCTGGATGCGATTGAATTACTCAGACAGGTGAATAGCCGGGTTTATTTCAACTATCCCGGCGTGATGATGATTGCTGAAGAATCAACCGCCTTTCCGGGGGTTTCCAAACCAGTGGTAGATGGTGGGCTGGGTTTTGGTTTTAAATGGAATATGGGCTGGATGAACGACACACTACGCTATATCGAGCGCGATCCTATACATCGCCAATACCATCATAATGAGATGACCTTTAGTTTGATGTATGCCTTCAGCGAGAATTTTATACTGCCCATCAGTCATGATGAAGTGGTTCATGGCAAGGGCTCTTTAATCAATAAAATGCCTGGTGATGAATGGCAGCAGTTTGCCAACCTGCGAGCTTATCTGGCGTATATGTGGACACATCCCGGTAAAAAGCTATTCTTCATGGGGGGAGAGTTTGCGCAACGTCAGGAATGGAATCACAATGCCAGTCTTGACTGGCACCTGTTGCAATACCCTTACCACAGCGGTGTGCAGCAACTGGTGCGAGATATCAATCATGTCTACCGGCAGGTTCCTGCCTTGCATCAACTGGACTGTGATGGAAATGGTTTTGAATGGCTGGATGTGGAAAACAGTCAGCATTCGATTCTGGCTTTTCTGCGACGTGGTAAGCCGGGATGTGCGCCAGCTCTGGTAGTTGTTAATTTTACCCCGACTCCGCATTTCAACTATCAGGTAGGCGTGCCTCAGGGCGGTTTTTATCAGGAACATTTAAATACCGATGCTGAAAAATATGCTGGCTCAAATATGGGCAATGGCGGCGGTGTTGAGGCACAACTGGGTGAGTTTAGAAACCAGCCTTACCATTTGAGTCTAACACTCCCCCCTCTGGCATTACTGGTCTTTGAAGCGAGCGTATGACTAAATCCCAACAAATGCTGGCAGGCGAACATTATCCTCTTGGCTCTAGCTGGGATGGAGAAGGGGTAAACTTTGCGCTATTTTCGGTGCACGCAGAAAAGGTTGAGCTATGCCTGTTCGATGCAGATGGAATGCATGAGATCGCTCGACATGTGTTACCAGAAAAAACCCATGACGTATGGCATGGTTACCTGCCGGGCGTGCCTGTCGGAACAATTTATGGCTACCGGGTGTATGGCCCGTTTGACCCGTATTCCGGGCATCGATTCAACCATCATAAATTATTACTTGACCCTTATGCGCGTCAGCTGCAGGGCAAATTTGTCTGGGATCAGAGTCATTTTGCCTATATGCCTGGTGGGGTAGATGAGGATTTAACCTTTGATACACGTGATAATGCCAGATATACGTTGAAGGGTGTAGTGACTTCACCATTGGCCCCATCATCCATCGCCAGGCCCAGTATTCCCTGGCACCAGACCACTATTTACGAAACTCACCTACGTGGATTTACACGACTTCACCCAGAGGTGTTTGAGTCTCAACAAGGTTGCTTTTCTGCACTGAGTGATGACAGGATAATTGATTATATCAAGGCGTTAGGCATTACTACGATTGAGTTATTACCTGTGCATGCCTTTCTCGATGAACAGCATTTATTCAGTAAGGGACTAAGTAACTACTGGGGTTATAACACCTTAAGTTATTTTGCCCAGCACCCCGCTTACCAAAGCGCACACGGGATACTGGAATTCCGCCATATGGTTGAACGCCTGCACGATGCGGGATTAGAAGTGATTCTGGACGTGGTTTACAACCACACTGCTGAAGGTAATGGCCGTGGTCCGACACTTAGTTTCCGTGGTATCGATAACCTTTCTTATTACCGGTTGCAGGCGGGACAACCACGTTTTTACGATAACGATACTGGCTGTGGCAATACTGTGGATGTGAGTCATCCGCGCGTTATGCAATTAGTGATGGACAGCCTGCGCTACTGGTCTGGTGAAATGGGCGTTGATGGTTTTCGTTTTGACCTCGCTACCGTGCTGGGGCGAGAGGATAAAGGTTATAATCGTCAATCGAGTTTTTTTCAGGCACTGGCACAGGATCCGCAGCTATCACGCAGTAAATTGATTGCTGAACCCTGGGATATTGGTCCGGGTGGTTATCAACTGGGAAATTTCCCGGGTGACTGGAGTGAGTGGAACGATAGCTATCGTGATACCGTACGTCGCTTCTGGCGTCGAGAGCCTGGTATCCTGCCAACCTTTGCACGTCGCCTGCATGGTTCCAGTGATATCTTTGAATATTCCGGACGTAAACCACGCGCCAGTATTAACTACATCACCAGTCATGATGGATTCACATTGCGCGACCTGGTGAGTTATAAGTCCCGCCATAATGAGGCCAATGCTGAAAATAACAACGATGGGCACCGCGAAAACCTGAGTGAAAATTTTGGCGTTGAAGGTGAAACCGATGACCCTGCAATCGAAGCGTTACGCCGACGTCAACAACGCAATCTACTGGCTACATTATTGGTGTCGCAAGGTGTACCCATGCTACAGGCGGGTGATGAAAGAAACCGCACCCAAAGAGGCAACAATAATGCCTATTGCCAGGATAATCTGATTAGCTGGATAGACTGGTCAGATGAGAATCCCTGGCACAGGCAATTAACCCAGTACGTAGCACATTTATTTAAGATCCGTCGAGATTATCCTGTACTGAGTGCGCGCAACTATATCCACCTGCCCTTTGGTGAAGTTAAAACTAGCATTATGTGGCTAAATATGGATGGTCATGAAATGAATGAAAAGCACTGGCAGGAGCACCACAGTTTTGTGCTCGGTTATATGCTGTCAGAAGCAGAGCAGGATACTCAAAAGCATGTGCTGGTTATTTTTAACAACTCCACCGAAGCTCATAAATTTAATTTACCCATCTGTGACACGGTTAATCAATGGTCGTGGCTATTGAATAGCGCACTGGAAAGTGGAATCCCCGAGATTTCTACAGTGCCCTGTAAAAAGCCCCTTTTGATTGCTGAGCGCAGTGTTGCAATTCTATGCACCCATAGCTTAAGAAGCGATACTAAAGATGAATGATAAAATCAAACTGAATGCAAAAGGATTACAGCTTGCTGCCCCACTTGATATGGGGGCAGACTCAGTAACTGAAGATCTGGATCGTCATTTCCGACTTACACTGGGTCATGATGAGATGGGGAATTCTCATTATTATCTGTTCAATGCATTGGCGCTAACCGTTCGTGACCGCATGGTAGAGCGTTGGCGCTCAACTCGTCAACAATGCACAGAATCAAATTGTAAAAGAGTTCAATACCTGTCACTGGAATTTCTTATGGGTCGAACCTTGAGCAATGCAATATTGAATCTGGACATGGAAGAGTCGGTACGTACTGCACTAAACAAGTATGGCTGCACACTGGAAGAAGTAGTCTCTGAAGAGCATGATGCTGGTCTGGGTAATGGCGGCCTGGGTCGATTAGCGGCCTGCTTTCTTGATAGTTGCGCAACCTTATCACTACCTGTAACCGGTTATGGGATTCGCTATGAATATGGCATGTTTCATCAGAAGATTGTCGATGGACAACAGGTCGAATCCCCCGATCACTGGTTACGCAATGGGCACCCCTGGGAGATAGAAAGCCCTGAAAATATTCAGCGAGTTCATTTCTTCGGACATACCGAATACTTTACTGACCATAAAGGTCGCGAACATGCGCGTTGGGCAGAGACTCATGATGTGTTAGCCGTTCCTTATGATGTGCCGATTCCTGGCTATAGGAATGATACAGTGAACACCCTGCGTCTGTGGAAGTCGGAAGCAACCGATGAGTTTGATCTGGATGAGTTTAATGCCGGCAGTTATACCGATGCTGTCGCAGCCAAGAATATGGCCGAACAGATCACTATGGTACTTTATCCAAATGATTCCAGTGAAAACGGTAAAGAACTGCGTCTACGTCAGCAATATTTTCTAGCTTCAGCCAGCTTGCAGGATGTGATTCAGTGCTGGGTTAAAAACTATGGCGATGACTTTAGTCTTTTTGCTGAAAAGAATGGCTTTCAATTGAATGATACCCACCCGACTATTGCTGTTGCCGAGTTGATGCGACTGCTGATGGACGAGCATAAACTGGAATGGAATCAGGCCTGGGAGATTACTACTCAAACCATGGCTTACACTAACCATACCCTGCTACCTGAGGCTTTGGAGCGCTGGTCGGTAGCTTTGTTCAAAAAACTGTTACCACGCCTGCTT
Organism: Gammaproteobacteria bacterium; assembly: GCA_050292965.1. Taxonomy (GTDB): domain Bacteria; phylum Pseudomonadota; class Gammaproteobacteria; genus JACNJF01. Next base: position 8,513 of record JBNKMF010000066.1, read on the forward strand.
GATATCATCCATGAAATTAATGCGCGCTTTTTGGCTGAAGTAGCTGCACACTGGCCGGGCGAAATCGAACGTCAGCGCCAGCTTTCTATTATTGAAGAGGGTGATTATCCTCAGGTACGCATGGCGCATCTTGCTATAGTGGGTAGCTCATCGGTAAATGGGGTCGCAGCATTACATACTGAATTACTACAGCAGGGTTTGTTCAATGATTTTTACAAACTATGGCCACATAAATTTAATAATAAAACTAATGGGGTTACCCCCAGACGTTGGTTAGCCCATTGTAATAACGGTTTAACCGAACTGATGAACCAGAAACTGGGTAGCCACTGGATCACCGATTTTGATGAAATACACAACATTGCCAAATATGCTGATGATGCTGATTTTCGGTCTTCATGGAGAGCAGTAAAACATGACAATAAAATTCGACTTGCCGAAATGGTGATGCAGGATTGTCAGATAGACTTCGATCCATCGATGATGTTTGATGTTCAGGTAAAACGCATTCATGAGTACAAGCGCCAGTTGTTGAATGTACTGCATGTTATCCATTTGTATGACCGTGTTGTGCGCGGAGATACCGAAGGCATGCAACCTCGTTGTGTACTAATCGGTGGCAAGGCAGCACCAGGCTATGCGATGGCAAAATTGATTATTAAATTGATCAATAATGTAGCCAGAGTGATCAATCGAGATGAACGACTAAAGCCCTGGTTGCGTGTTGCGTTTGTTCCAAACTATCGGGTCACTACGATGGAAGTGATCTGTCCAGGTACCGATTTATCTGAACAGGTTTCTACTGCAGGTAAAGAAGCCTCGGGTACAGGAAATATGAAATTCATGATGAATGGTGCTCTCACCATCGGCACTCTGGATGGTGCCAATATCGAGATACGCGAAGCTGTTGGCGATGAAAACTTCTTTTTATTCGGACTTGATGCGCATCAGGTTGAAGAAACTCGAAAGAGCTATGACCCAGATAGTATTATCGCTAATGATGAAGACTTTGTACGCGTTATGCATTTGCTCGAAACTCGGCATTTCAGTATGTTTGAAGATGGCATTTTTGAGGATGTGATTACATCTATACGTAGCCCCCATGATGCCTGGATGACCGCGGCTGATTTTCGTAGCTATATCGATACTCAACGAGCAGTGGATGCCGCTTATCAGAATACTGATCAGTGGACACGAATGAGTATACTCAATACTGCCGCAAGTGCGCGTTTTTCCAGTGACAGAACCATAAAAGAATACAGTGAAGATATCTGGCATTTGTAACATTTAACTAGAGTCTGGTGATACATAGGGAAGTCCTGATTATTTCAGTCACTACACACTGTTTGACGAATTGATCACAGCTTCCATAAGTTGATTACATTAGCAATATCATGCGGAGGGAGCATGCGACCGAATAGTAATTATGAGGATGAGCAAAGAAATAACGCTGATCAGAGTTCGCTAAATATAAGACGGTTAACCCGTGAAACACTGGCACTGGTATTGGCTGGTGGACGCGGTTCAAGGTTATATGAATTAACCAACTGGCGCGCCAAGCCTGCACTCTATTTTGGTGGTAAGGCTCGTATTATCGACTGGCCATTATCAAACTGTATCAATTCTGGTATCCGCCGAGTTGGTGTATTAACCCAGTACAAAGCACATTCACTAATCAGACACTTAGTACACGGCTGGAGTCACTTTAAAAAAGAGCTGGGTGAATTTGTAGAAATCTTTCCTGCTTCGCAGCGTCATTCGGCCGACTGGTATCAGGGTACAGCGGATGCTGTATTCCAGAACATGGATATCATTCGATCTGAACAGCCAGAATTTGTATTGATTTTATCGGGCGATCATATCTACAAGATGGACTACGGTGAGATGTTGGCCAACCACGTAGCGCGTGGGGCCGATATGTCGGTATGCTGTCTGGAAGTTCCTATTGAAGAAGCAGCTGGCGCATTCGGCGTCATGAGTGTAAATGAAGAAAATCGAATTATCGGTTTTGAGGAAAAACCTGAACATCCAACTCCTATTCCTGGAGAAGACAACCTCACTCTGGCATCCATGGGTAATTATATTTTTAATACTAAATTTTTATTTGAACAGTTACAGAAGGATGCCTACGACCCGCATTCTACGCATGACTTTGGTCATGACATAATTCCTTCAATTATCGAAAAATATAACGTCGTCGCATTTCCCTTCCGCGATCCAGAAACCAATAAGCGCGGCTACTGGCGTGATGTAGGAACCCTGGATTCATTCTGGGAAGCCAATATGGAGCTAGTTGAGCCTTCTCCTGCATTTGATCTTTACGATCCCAAATGGCCAATCTGGACTTATCAGCCACAGCTACCTCCCGCAAAATTTGTATTTGATGATGATGATAGACGGGGTATGGCGGTTGATTCAACAATCTCGGGTGGATGTATAGTCACCGGTGCAAAACTGAGTAAGAGCCTGCTATTCTCCAACGTGCGTATCCATTCGTATTCAACTATTGATGAGTCGGTGATCTTGCCGGATGTAGTGGTTAACCGCGGTTGTAAAATTCGCCGAGCCATTCTGGATCGGAGTTGTAATATTCCAGAAGGTAGTGTCATCGGATATGATTCAGAACAGGATAAGGCCAATGGTTTTCGTGTTACTGAAAAAGGTATCGTGATGATCACTCAGGAGATGCTGGATAAACTGGCCAGAACTACTGAGGGTTTTTAATATGCAAGTCATAAAAGTTTCTACTAAGCCGTTTTCAGGTCAGAAGCCGGGGACCTCCGGTTTGCGGAAAAAGGTGACAGAATTTCAGCAATCTGGTTATCTTGAAAATTTTGTGCAATCTATTTTTAATACCATCGCTCCCTGTGAGGGTAAAATGCTGGTTATCGGCGGTGATGGTCGCTTCTATAATCGTGCAGCGATTCAGATTATTATCCGTATGGCAGCGGCTAATGGTTTTGGTAAGTTACTCATCGGTCAGGGTGGAATTTTATCCACACCTGCTGCTAGCTGTATTATTCGTAAATATCACAGCGACGGCGGCATCGTACTTTCTGCCAGTCATAACCCAGGTGGGCCCACTGAAGACTTCGGGATCAAGTTTAATGGCGCTAATGGAGGACCAGCTGCTGAATCCTTAACCGAATCTATCTATCAACAAACTCTGTGTATTGAACAGTATCAAACGCTAGAAGCTGATGATATCAATCTCGATGACGTAGCAAGTTACAGGCTAGGTAATACTCAGGTCGAAGTGATCGACCCAGTCAGTGACTATGCCGATCTAATGCAGTCGTTATTTGATTTTAAGTCTATGTCATCATTATTAAAAGACAGCAACTTCCGTATGTGTTTTGACGCAATGCATGCTGTCACAGGGCCCTATGCCAAGGAAATATTTGAAAATCGCCTGGGTGCTACACCTGGTAGCGTAATAAATGCCATTCCACTGGAAGATTTTGGTGGCGGTCACCCTGACCCTAATCAGGTACACGCAAAAGAATTAATTGAGCATATGTACGGTGCGCTGGGGGCAGACTTTGGTGCAGCCTCGGATGGTGATGGTGATCGTAACATGGTGCTGGGGCATAATTTTTATATCAACCCCTGCGATAGCCTGGCTATTCTGGCAGCCAATGCTCACCATATACCCGGTTATAGCAATGGTATCTCAGGCATTGCTCGCTCCATGCCGACCAGTCGCGCAGCTGATCGAGTGGCGGACGCTTTGGGCGTTGAATGCTACGAAACGCCAACCGGCTGGAAATTCTTCGGTAACCTGCTAGATGCAGGTAAGATTACACTATGCGGTGAAGAAAGCTTTGGCACGGGTTCAGATCATGTACGTGAAAAAGATGGCTTATGGGCGGTATTATTCTGGCTGAATCTGATTGCGCTTAAAAAACAATCAGTTGCCGAAATTGTACGTCAGCACTGGGCTCGGTTTGGGCGTGATTATTTCACTCGGCACGACTATGAAGCTGTCGACAGTGAAAAAGCCCAGCACATGATCGATAAGCTACGCAATAATCTGGGCCAGCTAGCAGGTCAGGAATTTGCAGGTCTACGCGTAGAATCTGCGGATGACTTCAGCTATCAGGATCCAGTTGATGACAGCATATCCAGTACACAGGGGATTCGCATTTTTTTAACTAATGGTGGTCGGATTGTGCTACGTTTATCCGGGACAGGTACTCAGGGAGCAACCCTTAGGGTTTATCTGGATAGTTATCAGGACGATCCGTCTTTATTTTCTCAGGATCCGCAACAGGCACTGGCGAGTCTTATTTTAGCAGCCGATCAGATTGCGGGTATCACAGAAGCAACCGGACGAAGCAAGCCTGATGTGATTACCTGAACAGATGAGTGTTTTATGAATGTATTAATGGTAGCGGCAGAAAATGATGCCTTGCATGGCGGTAAGGTTGGCGGTATTGGCGATGTGGTGCGTGATATACCGCATGCCCTGGCAACTGCAGGTCACCAGGTTTCGGTTATCACACCGGGTTATGGTGCTTTTTCAAAACTAGAAGGTGCAGAAATTCGAGGACAGCTGGTGATATCCTTTGCTGGTCACAGCGAGGTTGTCGATCTTTTTGAAGTCCCCTCCAGATACCCACAGCAGGGAGTACGAATATGGGTACTGGAACATCCATCATTCTCAGCGGCTGGTGTAGGCCATATCTATTGTAACGACCCTTCTGATCGACCATTTGCTACAGATGCCACTAAATTTGCACTATTTAGTACGGCGGTGTGTCAGGCGATCATAGATATGCACTTTGGTGAACTGAATGTACTCCATCTGCACGACTGGCATACAGCAAATATTGCATTGCTGCGTGCTTATGACCCTCACTATGCCCAACTACAACAAATTCATACGGTGTATACCATTCATAATTTGGCATTGCAGGGGGTACGCCCACTGGCTGGTGATAGCTCCGCTTTGCTGAGCTGGTTCCCGGATTTGAACTTCAAGCTAGAACAGATCAACGATCCGCGCGTACATCATTGTGTAAACTTAATGCGCTGTGGGATCAATCTAAGTGATCGGGTGCAAGCTGTATCCCCCAGTTATGCGCAGGAAATTCTATTACCCAGTCATCCTGAGCAGGGCTTTTTCGGTGGTGAAGGTTTGCAGCAAGATTTGCAAAGAGCAAACGAAATGGGGCGTTTACATGGAATTTTAAATGGCTGTGAATACCCGGAGCAGTCGCATGAAGCGTTATCATTGAAAGCCCTGTTAATGCTATGCGAAGATGAATTGATAAAGTGGGTTAGTGAAAACCCATTGGTAGAAAGCGCCCACCTTGTAGGGATGCATCGTTTAAAGCAGTTAATAGCGTCAAAACGTAAAAAGCCGCCCTTTCTGCTGACATCGGTGGGTCGTATTACCGATCAGAAAATATTGCTTTTACGGCAGATTATGCCGAACGGTAAAACAGCCCTGACTGAGATTCTGGAAACATTGGGTGATCAGGGGTTATTTTTCATGCTCGGTAGTGGCGATGATCACCTGGAACAGTTTCTCACACAGGAAGCCGCTCAGCATAGCAACTTCATCTATCTCAAGGGTTACTCTGAAGAATTACCGGATGCTATCTATAACTCTGGAGATCTTTTCCTCATGCCCAGCTCATTTGAGCCCTGTGGAATCAGTCAGATGCTGGCGATGCGCTCAGGCCAGCCCTGCCTGGTACATGGCGTGGGTGGGCTACGTGATACTGTAATCCACTATGAAACTGGTTTTGTCTTTTCAGGCAACAACCTTTCAGAACAATCCACTAATATGATAGAAGGATTAAAGCAGGCTTTGAACATGTACCATGATGATACAGAGCAATGGAAAGAAATTTCCAGCAAGGCATCTCAGCAACGGTTTTTATGGTCGGATGTGGGCGAGGATTATATGCGCTTACTCTATTCGGCCTGGACCTGAGGTCTATTATTCGCCCAACCTTACTTTCCCGAGCCCTGCTCATCCACCTTACGCTGTGTCTCCCTGTCTTTTGCACGATGCCCTTTGTCATTTATATGCCGTATTTGACGTAGCCCCTCACCGTACAAATGGTAGGCCTGAGCGAATCCACGTACATAGCTGCCAGATTGTGGCTCGATTCGAAACAGGTGAAAATCGGTTAATGATCTGAGCATCTGCATGATAGTACCGAAGCGCTGTTCGAATAGTTCGAGAATCTGATCGAAGTGTTTACTGTCACGTTCGACCGCGCTTGCAGAGCATTCGAGTGTCATGCGCTGGCGAGCAAACAGGTTTTGTGCCTGCTCTTCATTCTCGATAAACATCAGACTAACCTTCCCTGAATGCATCAGGTTCTCGGTATGCCTTGCCAGTTCGCTGATGTATACGTAGTAGGCATTGTCATGGAATACATAGACTGCATAACTTGCGTCAGGCTTGCCATCGGCACTGATGGTAGCCATCATCACAGAATCAAATTCATCAGGAAAATGAATATATTCATTACGTATGGATTCCAGTTCCGTGGTGGTATCTGACATGATTGTCTCCTAAATAAAAATGCTTGCTAGCCTACCGCTATTAAGTGCTCAAGAAAAGTTTGATATGGCTTGCACCATAACGTGGCCAGAAAAACTAATATCTGTCTTTAGTTGCGTGGCCCTGATCCATTTGTTAAACCCAGGAGCCTGTTTAACGAAAATGATCGAATTTTTGGCAAAAATGCTTTTCCGTAGTTGACCGCTCGGGTTGGAAGGTAACCCACTGTTTCGTAAGGCATAACATTCGGTTTATCTATTCACGCTCCAATGCATCCATACATTCGCGAAATAACAGCATCCATGAAAACCCAGCAGGTGAATCCCGCCACCAGCTGAATTGCACGTTTGACGCGGCGTATCTCTGCGTTACCTATATGAACATAAGATAAGGAAATTATATGCTAAATCATGTTCTCTGATGCTTTTCTGATATTCCTGACAGATGAAGGTACTTTAGCTAGCTCAAGTTGGCTTTTTAGAAACAAGTCACTGCAACCTCATACAGAAATGAGGCTGCAGTGCAGGATTTTATCTAATAAACAGCATTTCCTGATACTTGGGCAGAGGCCACAGTTCATCAGCAACCTCAGTTTCCAGAATGTCTGCGTACTGACGAATCTCTTCCATTAATGGACGAATTTCGTAGGCGCAGAACATCATATGCTCTTCGGTTGAAGCAAAGTCTTCCTTCTCAATGGCGTTAGTTAGCCTGGTAATTGCCTGTAGCATTGCACTAGAGGTGTCTGCAACAGTTTTAGCAACTGTAGTGTCAAGTTCGATACCCATAGTAGCAATACCTGCAGAGGTGCTAGCCAGAGATGACAGATATCGAATCGCGGCAGGATAAATTAGTGTTTTCGCCATATCAATAACTAGCCTGGCTTCTACTTCAATCGATAGGACATACTGTTCAGCATAGACTTCAAAGCGACTTTCCAGCTCAACTGGTGACAATACACCGGTATTTTTAAACAGGTCGATGATTGATTGATCACGCAAATAAGGCAATGCATCAGCTGTAGTTGGAATGTTTTTAAGACCACGCTCTTCAACTGCTGTAGTATGCCATTCGGATGAGTATCCATCGCCGCCGAACACAGCATTGCCATGTAATTCCATCAGCTCTTTAAGTACGCTCACCACTGCATCAGCAAGTACCACGCCAGCATTTAATTCAGCTTCCAGTTTGTCAGCAAGCCAGGTCAGAGAGTCTGCCAGCATTGTGTTCATGGCAACTAAGGGGCCAGAGACAGATTGAGAAGAGCCGACAGCGCGGAACTCGAAACGATTACCGGTAAATGCAAAAGGAGAGGTACGATTGCGATCACCAGGATCACGATCAAACTTGAGTATCTGACTCAAACCCAGATCCATTTCGCCGCCTTTTTCAGTCGGGGTAATTTTGCCCGCTTTGATGTCGTTAAAAACTTTTTCCAACTGGTCACCCAGATATACAGATAGAATCGCAGGAGGTGCTTCATTAGCACCCAGTCGGTGATCATTAGATGCTGAAGCAATAACCGCACGTAACAGTGGTCCATACTTATGAACGCCACGGATTACGGCGCCACAGAACATCAGGAAGTTAAGGTTTTCATGTGGTGTGCTACCTGGATCAAGCAGGTTGCCCTGTGTAGCGTTGCCTACAGACCAGTTAACATGCTTTCCAGAGCCATTAATGCCAGCAAAAGGCTTTTCGTGTAACAGGCAAACAAAGCCATGCTTCCTGGCGGTAGATTTCATCAACGTCATCATCAGCTGCTGATGGTCAGCTGCGATATTTGCCGCTTCAAAATAAGGAGCAATTTCAAACTGTCCTGGAGCAACTTCGTTATGATGGGTTTTTGCAGGGATTCCTAGCTTGTACAGCTGATCTTCAAAATCCTGCATGAATACCTGCACACGCGCTGGGATAGCACCGAAATAGTGATCGTCAAATTGCTGACCTTTGGCTGATGGTGCCCCAAACAGTGTGCGGCCTGCAAGTAGCAGATCAGGGCGAGCGTTAGCAAAGTTAGAATCAACCAGGAAGTATTCCTGTTCTGCACCACAGCTAGAATTAAGAGGCGCAATATGAGTTTCACCCATTAATTTCAGTAATCTTTTTGCTGCTTTATCCATGGCAGCATTAGAACGCAACAGAGGAATCTTTTTATCCAGGGCTTCACCGGTCCATGACATGAACACACTGGGGATCATTAGCGTCGCACCATTATCGGTCTGCATGATAAAAGCCGGGCTGGTAGGATCCCAGGCAGTGTAACCGCGTGCGGCATTGGTCATACGCAAACTACCATTAGGGAAAGAAGATCCATCCGGCTCGCCCTTTATAAGCAGGCTACCAGTAAATTCTGTGATCGCAGCACCATCAGAGTTGGTGACAATAAACCCATCATGCTTTTCAGCAGTGATATTGGTCATGGGGTAAAACAGGTGAGAGAAGAATTTAGCGCCTTTTGCAATAGCCCATTCTTTCATGGCGGCAGCAACTACATCAGCAGTAGCAGCATCAAGAGGTTCACCAGTCTGTATGGTTTTCTTAACCGCCTTGAATGCGTTTTTGGAAAGTGCCCATTCCATACGAGCAAGATTAAAAACATCTTCAGCCCAGATGTTACCTAACAGATCGGTTTTACTAACGGCCGGGGGTACACGGTTGGTGATTTGCTTAATCGCCTCCAGGCGAGATAGATTTCCACTCATATATAAATACTCGGTTAAACTACAGTTAAAAAACATGACGAACGTAAGTCGCGAAGACCTATTAACTGTCATCAATTTGCAAGAAAGGAGCCAGTTTAATTAATTCTTAACGTTTGGTCGGGTATGTTTATCAGGCGATATTGATAAACCCATGCAAAACGCCATAAGGCTCAAAAATCTGATCCTGAGTTTATACATGAGATTTTATGTAAGTGATTGATAGTAAGTGAGAAATTATCTCAAACATCAGTCAGTACATCGCAAAGTAGAGTACGCAACAAAAAAGCAATAATCAGTATTGATTTGGAAGCGTAGGTGATATGGTTTCTGTTAAGGGCTCCGTACTGGTGCGTTACGCACAAATATAGTGCTTCACAAAAGTGAATAGCTATAGCCACTCCAGAAGACAATTGAATAATGAAGGTAAAGATAAAACTGCCACAGGGGCTGAATGCACCTATCATAATGATTAATTCGTACTATAGCTTGCATTTACTCAAATGCCGCAAAACTACCTACAAACTTCAAACCGATTTCAAATTAGAGACTTATGGATACACAATCAGCAGAACCTAAAGACACAAGCCCAGAGTTGAAAAACAAATTAGTTTGGGATCTTCCGGTAAGAGTTTTCCACTGGTCGTTAGTGGCGTTATTTTTTACCGCCTGGTTCACGGGTGAAGGCGACCGCTGGCTTGATATTCATATCTTTGCCGGTTATGCAATTCTTGGATTAATTTTATTCCGATTTGCATGGGGATTTAGTGGTACGCATTTCGCTCGCTTTCGAGAGTTTAGTTATAGCTTTAGCGAGGCAAAGGATTACGCTTTAAATGCATTAAAAGGACATCCAGAGCGCTATGTTGGGCATAACCCAGCGGGCAGCTGGGCGGTTTACCTGCTGTTAACAGGTATTTTCCTGGTTGTTACCAGCGGTTTTTTTGTATTTGGCGCTGAAGAAGGTCACGGCCCTGCAGCCTCTTTCGCTTCAGATTTATTGGGCTGGTTAGCAAAGAATTTTCACAATGCTGTGGCGACAGCAATGATGGCACTGGTAGCGGTGCATGTTGCTGGTGTTATCTTTGAAAGTTATCACCTTAAAGAAAAACTGGTGCTAAGCATGATAAACGGACGCAAGCTTGTCTCTAACAACACCCCTGATGTATCGCCTCAAAGAGGCATCGCACTGGGAATGGTAACGATATTACTTGTTTACTTTTTTTCAGCGGGCATAGGCTTGATACCGGGGAAGGAAATATTTGAATCACAGTTTACCGGTCAGCCTTTAGCAACACTTGATGCCTGGGAAGAAGAATGCGGAAGCTGTCATCTTTCCTATCACCCCAGTCTGTTGCCGGCACGTTCCTGGACAGAACTGCTGCAAAAACAAAATGAACATTTTGGTGAAGACCTGATGCTGGATGGAGAAGTAGCAAAACAGTTGAACGATTACGCTGTGGCCAACTCTGCTGAGCAAGGTGTAACCGAAGCAGCACGAAAAATCATGGACTGGAATAAGCCTGCACTAACCCCTTTAAGAATAACCGAAACCCGCTACTGGCGTCGCAAGCATATCGAAATTGCCGACGAAATATGGCACCAGAGCAATGTAAATGGAAAAGGTCAGTGCGATGCCTGTCATAGCGATGCTACGCAGGGCTGGTTTGAGGATTCAAAAATGACTATTCCTGATGCACCCAAAAAGTAATCGGCTTGACAAGCTGATTACATAAAAAGGGAATTTTTAATCTGCCCTGAGAGGGGACTTTTAACATAACACTTAGGTGAGAAAGCTATGATTTCACGAGCATTAAAATTAATTACTACGGTTTGTCTACTGATCGGGCTAGCACAGGCCAATGCAGCTACAGTTCCGGGCGCTACCATCTATCACAAAGAATGTAGCCAGTGTCATGTGGCTTATCCAACGCAATTTTTACCGACCAGCTCATGGGATGCTGTGATGAATAATCTAGCTGACCACTTTGGCGACAATGCAGAACTCACTGCTGAAGATACTGCTGCGGTAAAATCCTTTTTAGAACGGAATAACTACGATCAATCGCGTATCAAACGCCGTTATGGAAATCGTTTTGATAGCAGGGGAACACCGCTTCGCATTACTAAGACCCGTTTTTTTCATGCCATTCATAATGAAGTACCAGATAGATATGTTTTTCAAAACCCAAAGGTTAAAACCTTTGCAAGATGTGAAGCCTGCCATCGTGGTGCGCAATATGGTAATTTTGACGAAGATGAAGTTCGAATTCCTCGTTGAGGACGCTTATTTTATTATGGGTTGAAAAGTCCACTCAGGGCTTCTCAGACTGAGACAATAGGAAAGCATAGTTTCCTATTGTCTACAATTTTAAGGTCACAGCACTAGAGGCTTATAAATATTGCAAGTCACACAAGGGTTAAAGTCTTGAGTGAAATTCATGCTGTCAATTTATTATAGCTGCAGTCAAGGTCTTATCAAGCTTTATAGGTAAGACCTTTTATTACCAATTCCGTTTGCCATTTCCATTTCTACCATTTCCATTTCGGCCATTGCCATTTTTACTATTTCCATTTCCACCATTTTCATTTGAAGAATTGATTATCTCCTGATATTCCGTTGGATCCATATATTGAGGTACATAAGTCACTCCTAGACGATTTAGATTATTAACAAAGGCCCTTAAATGGTTACGTGACCCCCTTAACAGGTTTTCATACACCAGAATAATATCATCGTTACCTGCAACATGATCAATATGATTATTTATGTCAATCATATCAATTTCTTCAATGGCCGCACCGACCAGCAATGCATCTATTAAACTGGAAGATCCAGTAGCCACTAGAGTGTCATATAAATTCTTTAAGCTGGCATTGTTAAACTCACCTAGACCGTTATCTCCAATCGGGTCAGTTAAACCATAACGGTTAATCAGTTCAAGAATGGCATCAGTGTGAGTTTTTTCACTATTGCTAATATTATTGAAAACGCGTTGTGACCACTTTTCATACAACACTGTATAAACATCATGGGCTAACTTTTCTTCTTCGCGCATATAGATCAGACCATCGATTTCTTCCTGAGACAAATCGCCTAATGCAATAGAGTACAGATCATTTCGTAAATATGATAATTCAAAAGTCGTGGCACTGGTATCGTTAATTGGCTTGATTGAATTGACCTGCTTAAATCTACCTCCTGATGCTTCTCCACTGCCCGATAGCATTAACATAGGGGCAAGAAATACAGGTATTAAAATATTTTTCAATGATCTAGTTTTCATGGTTCAGTCTCCTGATTTAAAAAGTAAAATTTTTTAATAAAATTTCGGTAAAGATAAGCAGTAAAACAATGTAAAATCAAAAGCTCATGACCGAAAAAATATTCATGAGTTTATGCCAAGAGTTAACATACGTTATTCAATTGACATACTAATTATGCTATTAAACTGTTTCTAAAATATTTCACCTGAAAATTAAATTGTTACAAAATATTTCAAAATCCTGGAGCCAGGTAAACTCATGCCAGAAAAAATACAATCAGCAAAAATTTTAATCGTCGATGATGACATTCCAATGCAAAAATTGCTAACCCGTTATTTGTCGGAACAAGGCTATGATGCCGAAGCAGTGGGGGATGGAAAAGAGATGGATGCCTGGTTTGAAACTCAGCAGGCAAATTTGATTATTCTCGATTTAATGTTACCCGGTGAAGACGGTTTATCCCTTGCACGCCGCATCCGGAACCAGAGAAGCACTCCGATTATTATGCTGTCAGCACGTGACGACGAAATGGATAAGGTTATTGGGCTGGAGGTTGGTGCAGATGACTATCTCGCTAAGCCTTTCAATCCGCGCGAATTGCTTGCGCGTATTCGTGCAGTAATGCGCAGGGGATGTGATTTGACACACGCTAAGGATGGAGAGAATCAGCTTATTAACTATGGTTCCAGAGTGATGTCAACCAGCAACCTGATAAAGTTTGGAGATTACAGACTGGATAGTAAAAATAAAATTTTGTTATGCAATAATCAGGAAGTAGATTTAACAAGAGGAGAGATGTCATTACTGATCATATTTGCCACCCATCCCTCTCGAGTTCTCAATCGTGATCAATTAATGGATATGCTTAGTGGAGGAGACTCAGAGCCTTTTGATCGTAGTATTGATGTGCGTATCACACGCTTGCGCAAAAAATTAAATGATAGCGGTAATAATCCACGCTATATCCGAACTGTATGGGGGGAGGGTTATCGCTTTACCCCGGAAATAAACTGACAGGTTAGAACTTGTTCAGATTACCCAACACTTTATTTGTTCGCACAGCATCAACTTTAACACTTTCTTTATTATTGTTAGCGCTTACATTTATAGTTAGTTCAGTCTATTTTGTAATGGCTCCAGTTGTGAAACGTTCGGCAGATGATTTTGCTGCGCTGTTGGTGTTGACCGCAGAAACCTGGTATGTATTACCAGAAAATTCACGCCCCGAATTTGTCGCTCAATTAAGGAAAACTCACGATATTATTCTAACTGAAGGAAACTCTGTCCCCGTAACAGACAGCAGAACCTCATCACGTGTATATTTATACCTGTTAAAAAAATCACTACAAAAAAGAATCAAACAAAAAATTCATATTGATTTAGAGATGGTAAAAAATCAGTCTTATCGTGTTTGGATTCATGTACCAGTTGAAGATTCATTTATTCGCTTTGGTATTCCAGTAGAACGTGTTGGGGCGAGTCCTCCTGTAGCCCTTAGTTTAATAGGATTAAGCATTTTTCTTTTTGTAATAGGAACAACTTTAATTCTTGCAAGACGTTTAAGCAAACCACTGGAGATGCTATCCAAAGCTACGAGCATGATAGGCAAGGATCAACAGCAGCCTATGCCTGAAAACCAGGGAGCAGAAGAATTCAGGATTCTAGCCCGTAAATTTAACCACATGTCCCAGGAAGTGAAGAATTTATTAGAAAACCGCACCACGCTACTGGCTGGTATCTCCCATGATTTGAGAACACCACTGACCCGTTTAAGGTTGGCTTTGGAAATTAATGCGGATTTTATTAATGCAGAGTTTAAGTCTCAGTTGGAAAATAATATTGAAGAAATGGAGCAATTACTGAAGCAATCCTTACAGCTGGCTCGCGGCATTAGTAAAGAAGAAAATGTGAAGCAGGTTGACCTTGTTAAACTGTTATCTACTCTTGCATCACAGCTGGAAGCTCAGTACCAGCAGCAGAAACCTTCAGAACATAGCTGGATTTCTTTTTTGACTGATCCTGATATTACAAAAACACAGGTCTACGCCGTAGCTGAACAAAGCCTTCTTAGAGTATTGCGAAACCTACTGGGTAATGCGTTACGCTATGGCAATAATCAGCCAGTTACCATTCAACTTGAATTGCACCATGGAGATCCACTAATAACCATCATGGACAGAGGACCTGGCATTCCCAGGCAGGAGATGGAAAACGTTTTTAGACCATTTTACCGACTGGAACAATCACGCAATATAAATACTGGTGGAAGTGGGCTTGGGCTTGCAATTGTTCAACAGTTAACTCTTGCTTACGGCTGGAGAGTTTCCATGCATGAACGCGTTGGTGGCGGGAATGAAGCCAGATTATGGTTAATAAATACACCACCAGTAGATCACCCTGACTAGTGCAATGATCTGAACTGTGGCAGGAAATCAGATATGTAAATACTGTCACTTCAATCGATTAAACCTGGATACTGCAGTTGACCGCTCGTGGTAGAGGTAACTCACTATTTCGTCGATCATTATAGTCTACTATTTCACATTTCAATTGGTTGCGGATAGCAACTAATTCTGTATAGTTTAAATGAAATTATTAGAATATCGTCTTAATTGCATTTTTGGTGACTCTTATGAGGATTGGAATCGTAACCGATTCAGCTTGCGATTTACCGCAGAGTTACAGGGAAAAACATAATATTCTAACCCTCCCTATTGGACTCAGATTCGGTGAAGAACATAGCCTCGATATAAGAGACCCTGTTCAAACCAAAGATTTTTACCAACGCTATAGTGAAAAAAAGAATATCGAAGCAGTGACTATGCCTCTGGCTGCAGATGAAGTTGCAGATATTTTTCTAGAACGATGGGTTCTGGATTATGACCTGCTGCTGGTGATAACAATTTCCCAAAGTCGTAGTATGGTCTATGAAAATACAACTAAAGCCTCTTTTAAAATTCGTAGTATGAGCCATAAGCTACGCCGTCAGGCGGGAATTAATACCGCATTTACATTGGTAGTGGTGGACAGCCAAACCTTATTTACCGGTCAGGCCGTACTGGTTCAGGAAGCAGTGCAACTTATCGAGTCAGGCATACCATTTGATCAACTAAGACCATCCATAGAACAATTGAGTGAGTTCGTATATGGCTATCTTGTACCTAATGATCTCTCCTATCTGTATAAGGTCGCCAGTACCAAGGGTGATCGATCAGTGAGCTGGTTATCTTACAAGATTGGAACACTGGCCGATGTTAAACCGATCATCCAGGTGAACCGTGGAGAAACTGTGTCGATAGCAAAACACAAGGGTTTTGAAGCGACCTTGAGGAAATTGTTCGCTCGAGCTAAACAAGCTATTAATCGAGGATTGCTCACCAACTCGATTGCGATGAGTTATGCCGGAAACCCTACTGTTATTCGAAATCTAGAAGATTACCAGTCATTCTGTGATTTTGCCAAACGGTCCGGCTTACAAATAACGCTTTCCGTGATGAGCACTACCGCAGGTATTAATGTCGGTCCGGGGGCTTTTTCTATGGCTTATGCAGTTTCAGAATAACGATCCTATTTAGACGGTTTCCTGATCAACAAACCTTCCACTTGTTCTAATTGCTGGCAAAAGCGTCTGATCAGCGTAGATACAACCCGTAATACCTGGATCTTTCTGTTCTGTTTTATCGGCCATATCCGGCCAATGACCACCACCATCTTTGAGTACCTGTAGTAGTTTGTCATAACCCAGCGGCCAGGCCTGAACATTTGCAAAACGCTGGCGCAGCGCTTTTAAAATAGCCATACCAGAGTAGTCAAGATCTCCCCAGAACCAGACCGGCCAGAGCGTGTCGGTTTCGGCAAACCAGTATGATTCGAATTGCTGTTTCAGTACTTCATTATAGCAACCCTGATAGTGCAAACTGACGCCTTCACTCATTCTGATCCGCTCTGCACTACCACGAAAACCCGCCACAAAGATCACAGCCAGATCTGCCAACGATGCAGGGTAGCCTTTCAAAGCCTGGATGTAGTTATCCTGATTCTCAATCAATAAAATCCCATTACATTTTTCAGGCAGGTGGACATGTACCAAAATCGGTCTGGGTGTTATTTGTATATCGGAATACAGTTGGAGTAACAACTCTTCTCTTGAATCAAGAACCTTGGAATTGCCCCAAAAACATCTGGCACTTAGTTGACGTAGCGTGAATGCGCAATCCAGATAATCAGCAATACTGGCATAGGCTCTCACTACTGATGCTGCTGACTGTCCTGCAACTTTCTGAGGTCGAGTTCTAAGCGACAGACCATTATCAGTGAATACACTCGCATATGCGTCAAGCGCCTGCTCCCATTCCTTTTGATACTGGTTATTGACGGGTCGCGATAACCATTCTCGGCAACTATCTTCCGCACTGGCTATCATGACCAGGGATGCGCCTGCGAACTCTGCATCGTAGGGTGATCGCTTGCGCGGCAGCCGGATATCATACAACACTCCATCCAGCGATTTGATTAAGTCCCAGGTTCTATCTGCTGCCTCATCCTGCCTGAACAGCTTTGGTACATTTTTCTGTACCAATTTAAAGCTCGGCATTTTTTCTCTTTCACTGGCGGGCTGCTTATCCAGTCTATTGAGAAAATAGCTGAACGCTGCGATAAGCTCTAACTCATCATCCAGCCAGGGTGGTCGAGGCAGAAGATTATCAGCCTGATTCATCCCGCCGCAAACTCTTCCATAAAATCTAGCTCGGCCTGCTGATAGACTGAGCGTCTATGTGTACTCCATAGCTCCTTGATGCGTTCCTTGTTGCATTGTTTTCTATCCACAAGAACTCGTGTCGATAGTTGCCCCCTCGGGGCTTCACTGGGCACCTTGGCAAACACAAACTCATTGCTGATCAGATCCATAAAGGGGCCGCATTTGCTGGTGGGCATAATGAATACCAGCTGCAGGCCCAGCGATTCGGTCAGGTACTGGATAACTTCACGAGATCGTGTCTCATCCATTTTTGAAAATGCTTCATCTACCAACACCATACGCAAGTGGGTTTTACCTTCGGAGAACCTGAAAGCCGAAGTGATCGCGGCCGAACGTATGATGTAGGCAGGCGTTTCCAACTGACCACCCGAACCGGTACCGTATTCACTCAGAGGAATCGGCTCTTTGCCTTCCACTTCTTTGTAGATTTCATAGCGGCGATAATTACGATAATCAGCAATACGCTCAAGATCACGCATAGCTCTATGCTCGTCTTCATCCAGTAGCATACGCATCAATTCATCGCGTACCTTGCGAGATTTTTCACTCAGATCTGCTTCAAACAACATGACTTCATCACCCAGTCCCGGCGTTTTGATAACTTCTTCAAAGAAGCGCGAATAGTCTCGATATTCTGGCACCCAGTCGCTGGCAAAACGGAAGGTTTCTCTATCTGCACCAAAACGATGATGCTTTAATTCCTTATTCAGCAATTCTATCTGTCGCTTACTCTCACTCAATGCCTGATAGATGGCATGACACAGATGAGACACAAAGGCATTGTTAAACGATTCTTTCAGTTCGGTTAACGCCCTGTGCTTTTCGACCAGCACATTATTCTTAAGAATATTTTGTACACGGTCCATCTCGCGGCGTACATCACAGATTGCCTTGAACAGCTGCGAACCATATTCACCACTAAAGGGGGCATAGATAATCGAATCGGAAGGACGGCACTTCTGGTTGTGATTCATGATCGCTTCAGCGGTTTTTCTCTCCGCTGCGTGTAGTGCATTTTCCAGCTCTGTGCGTTGACCACGGGCAAACTCCATATTCAGATTGCTGGCTTCTTCATCGGCTATATTCAGCTGGGCATCTGCATCAAAGTCAGTCCAGATGGAGGTGATTGCTGCCAGTGCCGCTTCATGCTCTTCCACCTTTTCTCGGTTCTGTTCCTGCAGCTCACTCAGTGCCTTTATCTGCTTATCGATTGTACCCAGCTCTGTTTCCAGTTTTCCTTTATCCTTATTGAGCTGATCTTTCTCCCTGCTATAGCCATCGCTCTTTTGCTGCAGCTCTGCCAGGCGATTCTCCAGATCTTCATGCTCGGTGAGATCAAGCTGGCTCAGTAGTTGTTCGTTTTTCTGCAGTGCACGGTAGAGTGTGAGGATATCCCTGAGTACATCACCGTAGCTCGAGCGTTTCAGGTTATCCACATTGAGCTGAAGTGCCACACAGTGCTGTAACTGGTCGTTCGCTGTATTCCAGTCGAGCTCGATAGATTCAAGCTCCTGTATCTTTGCTGCCAGCGCTCTTTCCCTTGCTGCCGAACCAAATACAAGTTCTCCATCGGGCAGGTCGCAGCGCCACATACTGTAGCCGCCTGAGCCCATGCCATCTTCGGTCACACCACGCCCAGTCTTGCGCAGCTCTTCTGCGGATTTTACCCGCATCACAGAGGCATAACTTGCGGTTAAATAAGCACGAGCTGTCTCGTGACTAAATTCAAGAACATGGATGATGGAGTCTTCATGGATGTTCATCCGCAGCGAATCCCGCGTTGCCTTTTGCCCCTGAATGACTTTGGCCCGATTATCTCGCCCCGCCATGTTACGAACGATACGAATAGACTCGGCCTCGTAGTCTTCGGCTACGATAATGGAAAAACGCGCGCCGCCTAAATAGCCTTCAATGGCAGCCTGCCAGCGCGGATCTTTTACTTCAACATGGTCACACAGCACCCGTGGGTCTGCCTGCGGACATTGTTGGCGTATAGCCTTTATAGCCCGTTCCACATAGGGCGGATAGGTCACCTGGTTGGAACTCAAGCGGGTAATCTCGCGCTT
>JBNKMF010000067.1:0-27644 GCA_050292965.1 Gammaproteobacteria bacterium
GCCGCCTGCATTGCTTTCTTTTCTTGTCCCGCTGGTAACGATTATCCCTTTTCAGTGGCTTTTTCGGTAGCTGGATGACGGTGTCATTGACCCGGCTCTTACCTCGGTAACCTCGGTCGCAGATCGCTGTCTTGACTTCCTTTCCTCGTGAGGCTTCGATGTGGTTTAACACGTCCGGCAAAGTATGACTATCATGCAAATTTAATTCATGACTGACAGCACCTACTATGATGTTTCCTTTAGCGGTGCTGGCAATAGAGACTTTATTGCCATATTCATACTGCTTGTGATCTTTGCCTTTGGCGATACAGTATGCCTGTGGCTCGTGTAACGAGTAAATTTTGTTTTTGTCTTTGGATTGTTGTGCCAGTACCTGTATCATCTAATAACATCAAAGGTTTAGGTGGTGCCCTCCTACAGAGGACTTTCACTTCATTAGTTAATAACCTATAGTAGATACGTACACAAATACCTCAAAACGACTCGCGGCACATCCGTACTACATTGGTGAGTGCCGAGATTCTCACCTTTCAGACTTACGTTGTGAACATAGCAAAGCAAATCAGATAGGCACAAACATGCCAAAGAAAGATTTCATTCCGAATAAACTGAGACCATGGATAGAGGCAAGAAAAAAATTTCATTTATCCCATGCACAAATCCAAATGGCCAGGGAGCTTGGATTGAACCCTAAAAAATTTGGCCGAATGGAAAAAAACAAACAAGAGCAATGGAAAGAGCCTTTGCCAAACTATATTGAACACTTATATGAGAAGCGTTTTAATAAAGTCATGCCTGATGATATTAGACCTTTAGAAGTTAAAGATGCTGAAAAACGAAAGAGAAAATCGCAAAACAAGACTGCTAGAATAACCGATGAGAAACTTATCACATAACCATTCATACGCACTCGAAAAGACTACAGCTGCTCAGCTCGTACCTCAGCTATGCAGATTTTACTACCAGTGATTTTCGTTAATAGAATAGTAGCAATAGCATGAAGCAAAACTACAGCCAAAAAGGCTATTATCTGGTAAAGGATGCCTTTAATGAGGAGCAAATTTCCCTATTGATTAATGAGACGTCTAAGTTTGAAGGAAAAATGAATAACTATGGGGTGAGAAACTTGATGAATAAAGTTCCCCATATAAAACAGTTAGCAATCTCTTCACCTTTAATAAATTTCGCTAAAGAAATATTAGGAGATGATGCTCATCCAATAAGGTCGGTATTCTTTGATAAGGTAGTAGGTGCTAACTGGAATGTTGCCTGGCACCAGGATACTTCAATAGCTGTAAAATCAAAACACGAGGTTACAGGCTTTGGGGTCTGGAGTGAAAAGCAGGGCGTTACCCATACAGAACCACCTGAAGAATATCTGGCTAACACTTTAACATTGAGAATTCATCTAGATAAGGCTAATACTGAAACAGGCGTATTACGGGTTGTACCGGGCACTCACAAACAGGGAAGAATTAAATCTAGCGAAATAATTAAAATAGTAGAAGACTCAGAGGTTATCGAGTGCAATGCAAACGCAGGTGATGTGCTGTTAATGAATCCCCTTCTTTTCCACTCATCACGTAAAGCGACCAATCCATCTCATAGAAGAATTATTCATTTAGAGTATTCGGCTATGGAGCTACCTGAGCCCTTGCAGTGGTTTGAATGTAGATAAATGCATCTGGAGGGTATTTGAACAGTTGAGAATTACAAAACTGCTTCTAAGAACTGACCTTCAGGGATGCACTTCTTAGACAACAGAAAAGGCACTTGTTGTAGCGGTTGGGATAAACTCGAAAACACCCTGGGCTATGGCTACCGCGTCAATTCTTTAATTGTATGCGTTACCTTATCATCTGTAATATTTTATATATTTTCCTCCAACAGGTTTGACATGTGTGCTTAGGTACGAGCTGTGATCTGGCATTCGATATTACGCTGCCGACACCTTTCATTTTAATGCTAAGACCACGTAGCCGGCGTTCAACAGTGGACTGGAAGCTCTGCAAAAGCCATCCGTGCCTTTACAGATCACGAAAAACGAAAAAATACGAGACTGTAATTAAAAATGGTGGCGCATCCCTGCACCACGAAACCTCTGTGTTTTGCAGAGATTTCCTAACAATATCAAACTAAAAATAAATCATAACCACAGCAAATCTGACATAATAGATGTCATAAAGAAATGGATAAGGACTTCCATTTTCATCAACCAGGCAACTATCAATCTTTTGCTTCACATAGAAGCTACAACTGCGGAACCTATCTAATGGAAATCAAAGTTAATTTCCTCGACAACCTCAGACTTGAAGCTAAGTTTGATGATTTTACAGTAATTAGTGACCAACCCATTCGTTATAAGGGGGATGGTTCAGCACCTGGTCCCTTTGATTACTTTCTGGCCTCATCCGCGCTTTGTGCGGCATATTTTGTGCGGGTATATTGTTTATCTCGCGATATTCCTACTGACGATATCCGTCTGTCACAAAACAATATTGTTGATCCCGAGAATCGCTATAAGCAGGTTTTCCAGATTAAGGTTGAACTTCCAGAGAGTATTTCGGAAAAACACCGTCAGGGCATCTTGCGCTCAATTGATCGTTGTACCGTGAAGAAAGTGGTTCAGCAAACCCCTGAGTTTACCACCGAATTTGTTGAGAACCTCGAACAAGATGCACAGGCTATGCTGATGGCACAACCTGATGGCGAATCTAGCACGTTGATTCTGGGCAAAGATTTGCCACTTGAGGAAACAATCGCAAATATGACGAGAATTCTGGCCGAACTTGGGATGAAAATTGAAATTTCATCGTGGCGTAATATTGTACCAAACGTGTGGTCACTGCATATACGTGATGCTGCATCATCGATGTGTTTTACCAATGGCAAGGGCGCCACTAAAGAAAGCGCACTTTGCTCGGCGCTGGGTGAATTTATAGAACGCCTTAATTGTAATTTCTTTTACAACGACCAGTATTTTGGCGATGAGATCGCCCATAGAGATTTTGTTCATTATCCAAATGAAAAATGGTTTGTCCTGCAAGACAATGACGAGCTTCCACGAGGTATTCTGGATGACTACTGTCTGGAAATTTTTAATCCAGAAGGTGAACTCCGTGGCTCGCATTTAATTGATACCAATTCAGGGTTGGTTGAGCGCGGAATTTGTTGTATTCCCTATCAACGTCATTCCGATGGTGAGCTTGTGTATTTCCCATCAAATTTGATTGAGAACCTTTTTTTAAGCAACGGTATGAGTGCGGGCAACAATCTGTATGAAGCACAGGTTCAATGCTTAT
This sequence comes from Gammaproteobacteria bacterium, assembly GCA_050292965.1. Classification (GTDB taxonomy): domain Bacteria; phylum Pseudomonadota; class Gammaproteobacteria; genus JACNJF01. The sequence goes on from JBNKMF010000067.1 coordinate 3,303, forward strand.
CGGAAATCTTCGAACGCGCAGTAAAAAGACAAATTATTGAAGAAGAAATTGCCCTGCCCGATGTGCCGCAGCAGGTGCTGGAAAAATACCCAGGTATTTTACAGGGCATTCAGGCGCTGGAAGCGCAGGGCTTCCCGGTATTGATTAAGGATGCGTCATTGGGTGGTCAGTTTCCAGTGATGTGCGTGACATTGATGAACCCCAGAACAGGCGGTGTGTTTGCTTCATTTGGTGCACATCCCAGTTTTGAGGTGGCGCTGGAACGAAGTTTAACCGAGCTTTTACAGGGGCGTAGTTTTGAAGGCCTGAATGATGTGCCCAGACCAACCTTCAATAGTTTAGCAGTAACTGAACCAGAGAACTTTGTAGAGCATTTTATCGATTCGACAGGTGTGATTTCCTGGCGGTTCTTTAGTGCTAAACAGGATTATGAATTCTGCGAATGGGATTTTTCCGGCACTAACCAACAGGAGAGTGATTACCTGTTCTCAATTTTAGATGACCTGGGTAAACAGGCTTATATTGCCATATTTGATAATCTTGGCGCCACAGCCTGCCGTATTCTTGTTCCCGACTATTCTGAAGTGTATCCCGTAGAGGATCTGATTTGGGACAACACTAATAAAGCTCTGCAATACCGCGAAGACATTTTAAATCTACATTCGTTAAGCGATGAGTCTTTAGTAAATTTATTAGCTCGCCTGGAGGAAAGCCAGCTCGATAACTATACCGATATTCGAACGCTGATTGGTATTGAGTTTGATGAAAATACTGTGTGGGGACAGCTTACTATTCTAGAGTTGAAAATTTTGATCAACCTTGCTTTAGGTGAACTTGACGAAGCTATTGACCTGGTAGCAGAGTTCCTGCAATACAATGACAACACCGTCGAGCGCGGATTATTCTATCAAGCGGTGCACACAGTACTTGAAATTACTCTAGATGAAGAACTGGAGCTTGAGGATTTCATTAGCAACCTGAGGCGAATGTTTGGTGAAGAAACCATGGCTAACGTAGTCGGCTCGGTGAATGGGCAGGTTAAATTCTTTGGGCTAACCAGAACCAGTATGAAACTGGAAGGACTGGACAGGCATCTTCGACTTTTAGAAAGCTATAAGAAGCTGCACAAAGCCCGTGCAACAATGGCGAATGCGGCAGATTAAAAACTTATGCATACTTGCGTTATCGACCATATTACGATTACAGCACCAACCCTTGAAACAGGTGAGAAGCTTGTAAAGAATTCTCTCGGAGTTACACCTCAAAAAGGAGGTGAACATCCCCGAATGGGAACACACAATTTACTGCTGCGTCTAGGTGACTCTGTTTTTCTTGAGGTGATTGCCAGTAATCCCAAAGCAGATAAACCTGAGCGGCCGCGCTGGTTTGCTTTGGACAAGGTAGATAAAAACACACCGGCAATGCTAAAAACCTGGGTGGTAAGAACTGAAAACATTCACTCTACGTTAGATGTCTGCTCAGAGCCTGTAGGAAAAATAGAATCTATGAGCCGAGCTAATACAAACTGGCTGATAACCATCCCGGTGGATGGCAGCCTCCCTGTCAATGAAGCTGCGCCAGCACTGATAGAGTGGAAGACTGCAATACATCCTGCGGCTAAACTTAATGACTATGGATTATCGTTGATTGAATTACAGGTCCATAATCCTGAAGCTGAAAGAATAGAGAAGTTGCTTAATTCAATAAATTTCGTAGGCAATACCAAAGTGATTAAGAGCAAGCAATCAAAGCTAGTTGCTTTCATCAATACGCCAGATGGAATTAGAGAGTTATATGCCTAACTATCGCTACACCCAACAATTTTTCTCAGATACGAGCCTTTCATTGCTGCTTCAAATTCATCATTGGATGCATACCGGTAACCAAACACTGGCTCCCATAACTCAGCGTTTTCCATGCATAGATAAAAGAATACATCATCTTTCCAGCTGTCGGGAAAGCTCTGATACAGATGCTTGAACATCGCGAGTTTGATTTCATCGGGATAAGACTTTTTACCGGCGGCATCAACCATTGGCATTTTCAGGATCTGACTGGGTATCGCACGTTTACGAATCTCACTCATCACTGATTTGATATAGGTGAGTGTACCAATCGAAACCAAAGCGACCTCGCCCGGGTTAAACATTTCGGCAAGCTTTACAACCACGGCCTGATACTCTTCTGCCCAGTTCTGATATTGCACCATAGGATGAAAATGAAAACCGACCACATAACCCGCATCGGCCATCTTACGTGCAGCCTGCAAACGTTTATCAAGAGATGCCGTGCCATGCTCTTCATGTTCAATAATGGTCGGTGTATTCAATGACCAGGTGCATAGAATATTCCGGCTCGGCTTTGCCTTTAGCAGATGGCTGACATTCGCCGATTTGGTTTTTAGTTCCAGTATCACATTGGGATGATCAGCGGCAAATTCTATGACCGCATCGAGCACCCCGTGACTATTGCCCCACATCAATGAATCGGAAGATTGTCCGGTACCGATATGGTAGGTTTTATCTGGATCGAGCTGGAGGTTTTTTAGCTTGTCGGCAAAACCACGATCAAAGCTGATTTGTTTGCCATCAAAAAAGGATTGAATACTGCAATAACTACAGCCATAACCACAGTTATCAACAGCATCCAGTGTTTGCAGGTTACAGCACAGGGTACGCGGTGAAGCGACTGGACAGCGCCCCAGCCCTAGATCCTGCTTTTCGATACTACAGGGCTCAGCGGCGGCACTGATTTTAGGTGCATCGCTATCTGCGGGATACGAATTCAGCCGGGCCTTTTGCTGTTCCCAGCATTCACGTAGCTGAATCATCAATTGTTGTTTACGCGCTTTACCGCTGGCAATGATTTGGGATTCATCTGGCCACAACTCCTCAATCGAAGGGCCACCCCACATTTGCAGATCCAGCGCAATTTCAGTGGTTTGCCGACAATCCTGCTGCGACAGGCGTAATACCTGTGACTTATGCTCAAGAAAGGACTTAAGCTTCGGTTCCAGGCGTTCAAAGTAGGGTTGATTGATGAGTAGGCTGTTAGACACAGTCGTGGCTATCCGCAAAAAGTGAGGCAGAATTTTACCTGAACAGTGGCTAAGGCAACAACCCGGCAATTTTTGCGGGCAATGCTCCAGGGTGGGTCATGATGTAATCCATTAATCAATCTGGCGAAAGGCTGATGCCTCCAGATGGTGCTTATGAAGTAGTTTGTAAAAATCTGTACGGTTTCGTTTCGCCAATCTGGCGGCTCTGGTGACATTGCCGTCAGTCATTTGTAATAAGCGAATCAGATATTTCTGTTCGAACTCCTGCTGCGCTTCGGACATTGGCGGCAGTACGTCTGTTTTACCGCGTAAGGCCCGAATGACCAGCTGTTCCGATATCACCGGGGTATTACTTAGCACGGCGACCTGTTCAACAACATTGAGTAATTGGCGGATATTTCCGGGCCAGGGAGCGCTCATCATGTGCTGCAGGGCTTCAGGGGAAAATGACCGCGCGATACAGTCATTTGTCGCCTGCAGGGTTTTATGTAGAAAGTGTTTGGCGAGTAACACAATATCTTCTCGGCGCTCGGCCAGAGAGGGAATTTCCAGTACCACGACATTCAAACGATAGTACAGGTCTTCGCGGAAGGTTTTGTTTTCTACCGCTTGCTCAAGATTGACATGAGTGGCTGAAATGATTCGAACATCAACATCTATTGTTTGATTTGAACCTACCGGCCGTATACTTTTTTCCTGTAGTGCTCGCAATAATTTGGCCTGAAAATCCAGTGGCATATCCCCTATTTCATCAAGAAATAAGCTGCCTCGGTTGGCTGACTCAATCATCCCGATATGATTAGTATCTGCACCAGTAAATGCACCTTTTTTATGGCCAAATAATTCTGACTCTAAAAGATTGTCATGAATTGCAGCACAGTTAATCGCAATAAAAGGATGCTCACTGCGCTGACTGGCTTTATGAATGGCCTGTGCAAGCACTTCCTTACCCGTTCCGCTTGCGCCCTGAATAAGGATACTAACGTCTGATTTCGCCAGCCTTAAGGATTGTTTAAGCAATTCTTCCATCGCCTGGCTCTGTGTGATGATGTCATTGCGCCAGGCATGATCCTCAGAATCTTCCGTCTGTGTGCTAAACGCATGAGACTGTTGCAGGGCCTGTTCAATCTCCCTGAGTAATTGCTGACTGTCGAAAGGTTTAGTGAGATAACTGAAAATACCTTTACGTGTAGCATCAACTGCACCGGCAATAGTACCGTGTGCAGTTAACAGGATGACAGGAAGCGATGGATATTGATGATGAATACGGTCAAACAGCGCCAGCCCATCCATCTCACCCATACGTAGATCGGTAATAACCAGATGCGGCTGAAATACGGCTAAGCGAGATAGCGCATGATGTGCATCCTCTGCGGTCTGAATCTCATAGCCTGAATTTTTTAAACGGATCGATAGTAGCTTTAACAGGCTTACATCATCATCAACCAATAAGATTTTCTGTTTTATCATTTTCTATTCACTAATTGGACTGATAACGGAACGCTCTTTTTTATCAATCTCTATCTCAATATTTTTCAGCTGATCGAGCTGTGACTGTAAGGTTTCAAGCTGAGATTTTAATTCAGCATTTTTCTGCTCAACTTTTATTCGACGTTTTTCCTGAAGTACTATCTTTTTTCGCAGTTGCTGACGTTGAGATACATGCTGCAATAGCAACATGCTGAATTTCAGATCTCTACCCACTAAAACGGAATTTTGCGTTAGCTCATTTAATAAACTCAGCGCTTTTTCGTCGTTTTGTTTTTTACTGCCCGGTATGCTTAGCTTTATAGCTTTGCGTAATTTTTGACAGTCTTCTCTGAGTTTTTCGGCTGGTATAGTCTTGCTGAATTTTGCACCAGCTTCCGTATCATCCAACACAGGCATAGCATTGTAAAAATCCAGCGGATCATCTTCACAGTCTACTGGTCCAGCTTTCAAGCCACCCGCCTCAAAGAGACCTGATTCATTTTCAATATTTTTCAAACCAGTTCCAACAAATGGGCGAGGCTTATTTTCAGGACTGTTTCGTAGACAGCCTGTTTGCAGGATTAAGATACAGCTCAACGCTCCAAATAGAATTCTATTAGTAATCATCAGGCATTAACCAGGTCTGTTGTTTGCAAAGGTAAATTCACTCGCAGGTGCGCACCCTTAATGGATCGAATCACTTTGACTGATCCATGATGCAGCAGGACGTAACGATTTACTATAGCCAGCCCCAGGCCCGTACCGCGTACAGATCCCTGTTGAGCATGACGGCCCTGATAGAATGGCTCGAATATGCGAACCTCATCCTGTGGGTCTATTCCTGGACCACTGTCCACAACATCCAGTTGCGCATCGCTATTATTTTCTTTTAAACAGATGCGGATACTGGAATTTTTGGGCGAGTATTTAATCGCATTTGAAAGCAGATTATCTATTATGGTTGTCAATTGTGTCCTGTCCCCCTGTAAGCTGATTTGTGTCAGATCCCTCTCTACTGTAACCGAGCGGGACTTTAGCTCCAGTAAGTGTTTATCTATGGTTTTAAGAATTATTTGATCAAATGATAAAAGCTCTGCAAAGATTGGTTTTTTCTGGCTTAAAGCTAAATTAAAATCCAGTAATGCCTCTACCTCTTTTTGCAACTGCAGACTATTTTTATGCAGGATGTCAACAATCTCAAGCTGGTCGGCAGTCAACGGCCCTGCAACTCGATCCTGTAATAATGAAATTCCTTCACAAAGGGCTGTTAACGGAGTTTTCAATTCATGCGAAACATGTTGCAGGAATATTGTTTTCTGCTGATCCAGTTCCGCCAGTTGCTGTCTTAACCAGTCCAGTTTATGTCCTAACTGCTGAATGTCCTGCGGCCCTTTTACACGTATCTGCCCAGTAAAATCTGCGCTGCCCAGTTTGTTGATAATGCTACCCAACTGCTGTAAAGGGCGAGTAATTAATACACTAAACACGGTCGCGATGAGTAAAGCCAGCGGAATTAATGCTAGAACCTGAATTAATAACAAACGCTCAACGCTATCGATACGTTGGCTCATTGCCTGACTTTTATCATTCACTCTGATACTGACATCAAGGGGTAGATCACGCACCAAAGCGGACAGGTCAGATAAATTTGCCTGCTCGACAACTCCCTCTGATTTCCTGTCAGCTTGCTGTAATTTTTCATACAGTTGATTTTCGACAATAGTCAGTTGCTCCATGCGTTTTAATATGGCTGTACCCAAAGAATTCCTGACAAAATTTTCTATGCTACCGAGTAACTGCTGACGCTGCCCCTGATAACGCTTCAACAGTTCTGCCTCTCGCAACACCCAGTATTGGCCAGCAGTGCGCTCAAGATTAAGTACCTGAGAGACAATGATGCGACTGGACTCTGTAGTTAAAGAAGTTTCAGTCAAGGTTTTTTGCATTTGTCTGGAAAGTGAATCAACCTGATAAAAAGTACCAATCAATACAATGGTTAATGGAAGAGCTACCAGAAAAAAACCAATTAAAATTAATTGTTTTATTGAAGTTGCTACTGTGAAGCGCACTTTTACTCCCTTAAGATGGCCGTTAGTCAGCAGTCAGTCTATCCTAATGTGGAAAATAATCATCACAACTTTGTAACTTTTCAATACAATAAACCGACCGCTTCCAGTAAACATTTACCTGTCTCTTTCTAGCGACAGTGCTAAACACCCCTGCCGTAGCATAAATCAAAAGTTCCCGCATTTCACTGTCTCTAAATAGCGACAGTTTAACTCGTCTAAAACAAACCATAGAATCATAAGTCACTGATATTTATAGATAAATATAAATTGGTTCAAGGCATGCAATACACATTCTGACGACAGGATTAACAATCCAGTCCATTTATTTGATAACACCTTAGGATAATATTTATGTTTAAAAAATTAACTCTTACATCACTACTACTTATTTTTTCTGGCGCGACAGTTGCTGCTGAGCAAAATCTGTACACAAAAATTGACGCCGATCAAGACGGCACTATTAATATAGAAGAAGCTTCTTCATACCCATTTTTGGCGGAAAAGTGGTTAGAGCTGGATGCAAATGCCGATGGAACATTAGACCAGGCTGAATTTGCTAAATTTGAAGCTATTAACGAATAGCAATCCCGGTTGGGTTTTTTGGCTATTTCTTAAATCGATATTTAATTGTTCAGATATAGCTTTACCAAAGATCCCTAACCTTTCCAATACAGAGAGTTTTTACCAGACTTCAAGTGAACTTGGTATGGGGTGGAGTCTGATCATTAAACTGATGTGCAAAACCCATACTAGCGGAAGGATTCACAATCCTGTCCATTTGTTTGAAAACACACTTTAGGAAGATTAATTATGTTTAAAAAGTTAACCCTTGTATCACTAGTAGTTATTTTTTCAGGCGCAGCAGTTGCTGCTGAAGAAAGTCTTTACACAAAAATTGACATCGATAAAGACGGCAGCATTAACAAAGAAGAGGCCGCTCCATACCCAATTTTATCGGAAAAATGGGGTGAGCTGGATGCAAATGCCGATGGAATGTTAGATGAGGCTGAATTTGCCAAATTTGAAACTATTAGCGAATAGCTGTCCTGACAGGGGTCTTTGGTAATTTCTTAAATCGATATGCGATTATTCTCATATGGTTCTACCAAAGATCTCAAACCTTTCCAATATGGAGAGTTTTTACCAGGCAACACATGAATTTGGTATGGGTTGGAGTTCTGTCATTTTACTGGCGTGCAATACCCATACTGTCGGAAGGATTCACAATCCTGTCCATTTGTTTAACAACACACTTTAGGAAGATTATTTATGTTTAAAAAGTTAACCCTTGTATCACTAGTTCTTATTTTTTCAGGTGTGGCAGTTGCTGCTGAGGAAGATCTGTACACAAGATTGGATGTCGATAAAGACGGCACCATTAATAAAAAAGAGGCGTCTTCAAACCCTCTTTTGACGGAAAAGTGGGGTGAGCTGGATGTAAATGCCGATGGAATGTTAGACCAGGCTGAATTTGCAAAATTTGAAGCTGTTAGCGAATAGCGATCCCGACAGGGGTCTTTGGTAATATCTTAAATCGATTCGAGTATTCTCAGATAACTCTACCAAAGACCCCAAACCTTTCCAATATGGAGAGACTTACCAGGCCTCGAATGGACCTGGTATAGATTGGAACCTAGCCATTTTACTGAATAGTTACCAGTTTCTTTTCTTCTTCCACTGCACCCAGGCTCACTTGCTGCTCTGCCATGGCGCACTGATTTAACGAAAGTATTGGCGGATCAAACGACATTCCAAACGGTGCTGCACGCATTAATGTAGAGATACCAATAATTTGCCGGGAGTTACCATCCATAATGGCAACATCTACATCTTTGATTAAACAGTTTCCTCCAAGATTTATCGCTGCAATTCGGTACAAAGGCACAATTCTTTCTGACCCATCAGCCATACGACCACGTAACTTTTTTATAAATTGAGCCTGGCCATTACTGTTTAGATACGCGAGCGTTTCCTCATTGATAACCGTATAAGCCGAACCTGTATCAACTAGCATGGAGTGTTTTCCAGCACCAGGGATATCGGTATTTATATAAAACGTACTCGCACCAGAGATTTGCATTGGAATGAATTGTTCAACAGGTTCTGCACTAACCCATGAAGAAGTGAGGATAAGTAATGCAGCGAGTAGTTTTTTCATAAGGTTTCTCCAGTGTAAAGTCTCAGACAGCGAGATGATATCCAGTAATAAACTCTCAATTTTTAACCGAATATTTTCTCATTAAGTATAACTGAAAAATCTCTGCTTACCGTCAAATCTTTAGAAATAGTTCACAATAAGGACTATTGATATATAACCACAGGTGCAATAATGGCTGTCAGTGCCGAGCCAAGGTAACACCAATGAATAGAAGATGGGTTCACCCAGTAGGTGAAAAGAAAAATCATTAATTCGTTTAACTTATCAATAACTTACGTTAAAAATTAGCGGTCAACTGCGGAATCCAGGTTCAATAATCGAAACAAGATTGTTATTGATAATCCAGCTTTATGATTGAATTAAAGTGACTCTAAACTTTATTAAATTTTCTGGGAGAGGTGCCATAAAAACGTTTGAAATACAGGTTCATAATGACCTAAGAACTTGATCTCACGGTGGAATTAAAAAATATATAATGAGAGCGGTCAACTGCAGGTTGCAGGTGTAAATGTAGTTTAAAAATCGCTGTTTGATGGGGCAGTGCTCTAACCTGCCCGAAAAAAACCAGAGTTGGAGAAATATTAAGGAATCTTTGATGAATATTCGTTGCTATCAGGCTTCCTTCATGCGCTCCTGTCGTTCCATCTCTTCCTGCATAGCCGCTTTGATTTCCAGCAACACAGAATCCACATCGGCGGCTTGTGTTGTTTCTTCAAAACACCCTGTCAGCTCTATCTCTGGATGTAAATTACCAGACTCATACAGTGCCCAGATTTCCCTGGCAAACTGGGTATCGAGTAATTCTGGAGCATAGCGTCCATAGTATTCGGTTATTTTGTTAACGTCGCGTTCAAAGAACTGTCTTGCATTATTATTAGCGGTTGAATCAACTACCTGAGGAAGGTCTATTATGACCGGACCATAATCATCTACCAGCACATTAAACTCTGACAGATCGCCATGAACCAACCCAGCAACAAGCATTCGGGTTACATATCGAATCATAATGGCATGATCTTCCAGTGCCTGCTCGGCAGACATTGATACGTCGTTTAATCTAGGCGCAACCTGACCTTCTTCATCGGTGATTAACTCCATGATCAGCACACCGTCAAAACAGCCATAAGGCTTAGGCACACGTACATCTATAGCGGCCAGTTTATAGAGCGCATCTACTTCGGTATTTTGCCAGGCCTGCTCTACCTCATTGCGTCCGAATTTTGAGCCTTTTTCCATCGCCCTGGCTCTGCGGCTATTGCGTACCTTGCGCCCTTCCTGATAAACCACGGCCTGCTTGAAGCTACGGTTATAGGTTTCCTTATAGACTTTGGCGCAGCGTATCTCAGAGCCACAACGCACAACATAGACATCGGCTTCTTTTCCACTCATTAGCCGACGTATGACTTCGTCAATCAGGCCTTCATTGATCAGGGGGAGGATTCGCTTTGGGATTTTCATGGCGCCTTATACCTTATTTCTCAATAAGATGAAATCATTCAATCATTATGATTTGTTTGCTTGAGCTCACATTCACCCAGTACTCAATTTAAGCTGAGCGGGTTCAGGGTCGATAATTGCTACTATCACCTGATTGCGTCCTGCTTTCTTCGCCTGATAGAGTGCCTGGTCGGCATGCTACATGAGATTTTTCAGATTGTAGCTCTATAGTTGAGTGGTGGAAACGAGGCCCATGCTTACGGTAAATGCGGGAAGCTTGCTCATCTCTGCGTTTTCTGCAGGCAGAGTACCCATAGTTTGCACCGAGGCTCGAATGCGTTCGGCCAGGTCCATGGCTGCGATCTGATCCACGTCATGTAGTATAATTGCGAATTCCTCACCACCAACCTGACCTAAGATATCGCCAAAGCGAATATGGGCTCCGACATCTGCGGCAAATCGTCTCAGTATCTGGTCGCCCGTGGCATGGCTGTAGGTGTTGTTGACCAACTTGAAGAAGTCGATATCCATCATGACGACTGTGGTATCGCGCGCATGGTGCTTCGAACGTTCCAGTTCCTTAACAACCTGTAGACTGAACGCGCGATGGTTCCACGAGAGTCGGTGGTCGCCACCAGTTTGTCCAGTTCTCTATTCGCTTGCTGAAACTCTGCCGTAGGCTTAGCAACGGTTTTCTCCAGAGTTGCCTTATGGGTTCTTAAATCGCTTTCGGTCCTTTTTTGCGCTGCCTGGCTGTCATTATAAAAGCGTCATGTAATCCAAAATGGACATCTCCCTGCTTCAACTGAGTATTACGCGTTGATATATACTGCCTGTAAACTGCTAACGCGTAGATTATTTAACCTAAAGCTTCTTAATATCATTAGCTATAACATAAACTTAACAAGGGCAAAAACCATCAGTCCTGATGCAACGGTAAACAACATGCTCTTGCTTAGCATTGAAATAACTAGCGCTACTATCGCGGCTAATAAATGAGCGTTGTGCAAGCTCATATCTAGATTATCACCACCATGAAATAAAACCACAGGTGCAATAATAGCTGTTAATGCAGCGACAGGCACATAGGACAAAGCCTGCTGTAGCCAGAGTGGAAATGAGATCTTATGCGCATAGGCAAAAGGCAGGTATCGAATACTGAAGGTTACTGCAAACATGCCTGCAATTAATAAAGCTTCATGCATTGGGTTTTCTCCTCAGTCGCGCTACCAGAGTGGCTATAGCAATCGATAACAACATGGAAACTATCAATCCAATTTGGTAGGGCCAATCTTTAGTGATAAGACTGCAATAGAATGCACTGATGGCACAAACCCACATGGTTGTTGTTTTGAGCAAAGGCACGACGATACCGATGAATGCAACCACCATAGCGATATCCAGCCCCCATGCCTGTGGGTCAGGTATCTGGCGGCCCAACTGATATCCGATAAAACTGTATACCTGCCAGCTACTGTACATAGTTAGCGCCGAACCGAGATAATACAGATGAATAGAAGATGAGTCATAAGGAGTGCTGGTTTTTTTAGCGACTACAGCAAAGGTTTCATCGGTTAGCCAAAAGGCCATGATCGCTCTTAAGGAGGACGGGACATGCTTTACGTGCTCAAGCAGATTAGCGCTGTACATTAAGTGGCGTAAATTAACGAAAAAAGTCGCTATCACTATTACTAGCACAGGTGTCGCAGTGAGCAACAGATTAACTGCCATAAACTGCGCCGAACCGGCAAACACAAAAAGCGACATAGCCATAGACGTCCACAGCGAAAGACCTGAAACCTGCGCTAAGGCACCATATAAAATTCCAAATGGCATAGCAGCCAGAATAAGCGGGAATATATCTATCGCACCTTCGATAAATCGGTGACGAGTGATGGTTATTTGAGTCATAAATCATTATTCTTTCAATAATAAGGAAGAACAATGGTATTGATAATTTAGCTTTATGATTGGATGAAACTGACTCTAAATTTTATTAAGGGAACCCTGATCAATTCATGATTTTTTTGATTCAGGCTGGAAATACCCTGATTCGTCCCGTAGATCGCAGCAACAGGGCGGCTATTACACAGCTCACTTCGAAACAAACCAGAACATTTCTATCTCAGTCTAAAATCAACCAGAATTAATCAGAGGTTCCTTAAATTTTCCAGGAGAGGTCCCATAAAAGCGTTTGAAATACAGATTCATATGGCTTTGATCAGAAAACCCGGAGTCAACTGCTGCATCACTTAGTGAAGCTCCGTTACGAATTAATATTTTAGCCTTATGGATCCGACTTTGGACCTGATAGGCATGTGGTGGCATGCCGACATGTTTACGAAAAAGCCGAACCAGATATTGAGGGTTTAGCTGAACGAGATCACTCAACTCATTGAGTGACACGTTTTTCTGAAAGTTATCATTCAGGTACTCTTTCATCATCTCGATTTTCTGAGGTGAGCGCTTTGTATCAAGCAATGATGAAGCGCTTTTACCATGACGAAATATCAATGCAGACATAGTTGTGACAAACCATGATTGTCTTTCAAGCTGGTTATCAGATTGATCAAGTACGTTAAAAAACTGGCGTAACATAAAAGCCAGCTCAGGATCATCAACCACAGGGTCAGTAAAATAAGGTATACCTCGACTGAGCCCTCCCATCTCACAACCCACTTCCCCTAATTGCTCAGGCATGGGGTAAATCGCTTTATAAGACCAACCATTTTCAGTTATTGAGTGTCCATCGTGAACTTCGTCTGCATTGACCAGAATAATGCTATCTCGAGAGGCAACATGATTGGCTCCGCTACGATAAAACCCCTGTGCACCTTCTTCAATAACGCCCACGCAAAACCCTTCGTGAATGTGGCGAGAAAAGTTCTGGTGGCGAAAGCTTGCTTTCAGATACTCTAATCCACCTATATCACTGGCATGGGTATAATGTGCGCTTTCAAGGCTCATAAAGTAGAATCGGTAAAGCTCATATCGAAAATAGTTAGTTATTATAAGCTAGATAATAGCCGCCTGTTTAGAAAGAAAATGACATTCTTCATTCCTGATTACAGCTAAACCCCAGCTAATTTACCCCATTTAAAAAACACTCATCACTGTGGGCCCAGAGATCAGTGAGTTTAAAAGTTCATCTTTAGTTTCAGAAGATTACCAAAACATTAAAACAGAGTAATAATCTGCCTGAATTTTCATCTCTGCGTCTCTGTGGTAAGTGCTCTTTTTAAGCCTGTTCATATCCACCACCACCCGGTGTTTTGATCACAAATACATCACCCGGCATCATCTCCACCTGTCCTCTGGCTTGCAGTCGTGTTTCCCGGCCATCTTTGTGCAGTACGTAATTAATTCCCAGCGCGCCCGGCTCGCCTCCAGCAATACCGTATGGCGCAACCTTACGATGTCCGGCAAGTATATTGGCAGTCATCTGCTCTAGAAATCGCAGGCGTCGTTCAACGCCATCACCACCACTATGTCTGCCCTTACCACCAGAGCCTTTGCGAATCTCAAACGACTCCAACCGCACAGGAAATCGCCACTCTAGCACCTCAGGATCGGTCAGACGCGAGTTGGTCATATGCGTATGCACGGCGTCAATACCATCCTGTGTTGCTGTGGCACCGGAACCACCACATAAGGTTTCGTAGTACTGATATTTTGCATTACCCCAGGTGAAGTTGTTCATAGTCCCTTGCGAGGCAGCAGCAACACCAAGCGCACCCAGCAACGTATCAACGATCACCTGAGAGGTTTCCACGTTGCCGGCGACTACTGCTGCGGGGTATTGTGGATTGATCATAGAGCCATCAGGGATAATGATATCGAGAGGTTTGAGACAGCCTTCATTGAGTGGAATCATGTCATCCACCAGGCAGCGGAATACATACAGCACAGCAGCCTTGCATACTGAAGCTGGGGCATTGTAATTACCTGGATGTTGAGTGCTGGTACCGGTGAAATCAATAACCGCGCGACGCGCATCTTTATCCAGAGTTATTTTCACACATACCTGGTATCCATCATCCATCGGGTAACAAAATTCACCATCGCTGAGCACATCCAGTACGCGCCGCACAGACTCTTCAGCATTGTCCTGCACGTGTCGCATATAGGCGTGTACCACTTCCAGTCCAAAATGATTCACCATACGCAACAATTCCTGCATACCCTTTTCACAGGCGGCAAGCTGAGCCTGAAAATCGGCGATATTGGCATCGGGATTTCGCGAGGGATAATCACCGGATTTGAGCAGGTCGCGTACTTCCTGTTCCAGAAAACGCCCCTGATCTACCAGTTTTACATTGTCGATCAGGATCCCTTCCTGTTCTACCGAGCTTGAGTCAGGTGGCATCGAGCCCGGTGTGATACCGCCAATATCTGCATGGTGACCACGCGCGGCAACATAAAAGATGACCTGCTCGCCTGCTTCATCGAATACCGGCTTGATAATGGTCACATCCGGCAGATGGGTACCACCGTTGTAGGGGGCATTCAACGCATAGGCATCACCCTTTTGCATGCTGCCGTGGCGCTCACGGATCACCGTTTTGATGCTCTCACTCATCGAACCAAGATGGACTGGCATATGCGGAGCATTGGCGATCAGCTCTCCTGCCTGATCAAATACCGCACAGGAGAAATCGAGGCGCTCCTTGATATTCACCGAAGCAGCGGTGTTTTCCAGCACCATACCCATCTGCTCGGCAATAGACATGAACAGGTTATTGAAGATCTCCAGCATCACCGGATCTACCTGAGTGCCAATGGCAACCCGTTTAGGCAAAGCCTGATAGCGTTCGAGCAGAATATCATTGTGCTCAGTGAGTGTGGCCTGCCAGCCTGGTTCAACCACGATGGTGCCTGTTTTCTCGACGATAACAGCCGGGCCTTCTATCGCTGTTGCGACTGGCAGGGAATCCCTTTCATAAAATGGCGTATTGTGGGGTTCGCCATTCATCACTGCACTATGCATAGTACTAACAGAAGCATCCATTGATAGCTGCGCACGGACTTCAACAGCAGGTGAGTCAGCCCCCCCAATGACTTCCACCTGTAGCGCTTCAACAATCAGCGGTTTGTCAGCTGAAATAAAACCGAAACGCTGACGGTGCGCCTGTTCAAATGCAGTGATGATCTCTTCCTGATCTCCATAAGCAACCACCAGCGCAGCATCCGACCCTGAATAACGCAAATGTACCTTCCATTCACTGCGCATACGGGATGCTGGTACACCCTGAGCCAGCATCCCTTTTTCACCATCTTGTTGCAATTCAAGCAACTGTTGTCTGAGGCTTGCCATCACCTTGCTATCAAGGACAGCTTCTACTGCCTTCTCACGCATCAGGCGAAGATCCGCCAACCCCATACCAAAAGCTGATAGTACGCCCGCATAAGGGTGCAGATAAACACGCTTCATGCCCAGTGCATCGGCCACCAGGCAGGCGTGTTGTCCCCCTGCTCCGCCAAAGCAGCACAGAGTATATTCAGATATATCATATCCTCGTTGAACCGAAATCTTCTTGATAGCATTCGCCATATTCTCTACCGCGATAACAAGAAAACCTTCTGCAACTTGATGAGGTGTACGTCGATTACCCGTAGATATGAAAATCTCATCAGCCAATTCGCTAAACTTTTTCTCGACTACCTCAGCATCCAGTTGCTGATCTGCATTTGGTCCAAATACCGGCGGAAAATGATCGGGCTGTAGCTTACCCAGCATCACATTACAATCGGTGACGGTAAGCGGCCCACCATTGCGATAGCTTGCTGGCCCGGGATTGGCTCCAGCAGAATCTGGCCCTACCCGATAGCGCGCACCATCAAACTGTAAAATTGAACCACCACCAGCAGCAACCGTATGAATTTGCATAATCGGTGCGCGGATTCTTACTCCTGCTACTTCTGTCTCAAAAGCGCGTTCGTAATCACCGGCATAATGACTGACATCGGTAGAGGTCCCGCCCATATCAAAACCGATTAATCGGTTAAAACCGGCAGCTTCGGCGCTGCGCACCATACCCACCACACCACCAGCCGGGCCGGAAAGAATCGCATCCTTTCCCTGAAAGCAATACGCATCAGTAAGCCCTCCATTTGACTGCATAAACATCAAACGCCCTCCTGATGTCTGCATGCCTGATAATTCATCGGCTACCTGGTCAATATAGCGCCGCAAAATAGGTGACAGATAGGCATCCACCACGGTGGTGTCTCCCCGGCTCACCAGTTTCATCAATGGGCTTACCTGTGAGCTTACCGAGATTTGGGTAAAACCAATCTCACTAGCTATTTCTGCCACCCTTAATTCATGAGCCGGATAACGGTAACCATGCATAAACAGGATAGCTAGCGTACGGAAACCCGCGTCATAAGCCCGTTGCAGTCCTGCTAGAACCTGTTGTTCATCCAGAGGTTTAACGACTTCACCGTGCGCAGCTAAGCGCTCATCAACCTCGAGTACCTGGCTGTAAAGCATCTCCGGTAACTGAATATTGAGTGTGAAAAGATCTGGACGTGTTTGATAGCCGATGCGTAGAGCATCACCAAAACCCTGGGTAGTGACCAGCACAGTAGGCTCCCCTTGACGCTCCAGCAAAGCATTGGTTGCCACGGTAGTACCCATCTTTACTGCTTCAATCTGTTCTGTAGGTAGATCCTCTCCAGCTCTTACACCTAGCAGATCACGTATTCCCTGGATCGCTGCATCAGGATACTGCTGAGGGTTCTCGGACAGCAACTTATGGGTCAACAATACTCCATCGGGACGTCGAGCAACCAGGTCAGTAAAGGTACCTCCTCGATCTACCCAGAACTGCCAACCAGAAGACGGGGGTGTTTGTATAGCTTTCGTTAAATCAGTCATTTTAAATTCGATTTGATTGAACCTGGATTCCGCAGTTGACCGCTCACGTTAGAGGATAACCCACTGTTTCGTAAACCATTACCATAGATTTATCTTTTCACGCTCCTATGCATCCATGCATTCGCGAAATAACAGCATCCATGCTGAAAACCCAGCAGGTAAATCCCGCTACGAGCTGAATTGCACGTTTGCGGCGACGTATCTCCGCGTTACCCTATAGGGACATAGGTAAGTGGCCGCAGAAGCCTTGTAACTCCCTGGAATAGCCCGTTATTTCGCGTCGTCACGCTTAGATCTACGCCACCGCAAACACACTACAACTCTTCCAACTGCATATTCCAGGTTGAATGGGATTTGAACAACCGGCGATCATTGTCAAAACTTTGCTTAAGCTATTATCTGCGGGGATAGGAAAGAGTAGTCCACATCCAGACGACAGAGCTGAAATGCCATGCTTTATCTCTGTTCACATAACTTCGTAGGTGGCGATTCCTCGCTTGGATACCAGAGTGGCTTTATCCGCTCTATCCAGCAGAGCATATTCATTCTTATCAGTTTTTCTGAGCTCAGTCATACCTATGGAAAAGGAATAGGAAACTTTTGCATCTCCTACTGAAAGACGATCCTGCTTCACGGCTTCAATAACAGGAGCCATAAACTGAACTGAATTTTTTATTGTATAGTCTGGTAAAATATATAAAAACTCATCTCCAGAAATACGACCAAACACCTGCGGAAATTGGGTATACACCTTCAATAGAGTTGCAACCTGCTTTATCAGTGTATCTCCATATAGATAACCAAACTGTTCATTCACCTTTTTGGTTCCCTTGATATCAATCATAATCAGGGATAAAGCCGATTTTTTTTCTCTAGCATCAATATAATGGCGATGAAGTTCATCCATCAGGGCTCGGCGATTGGGTAACTGAGTCATGCTGTCGGTAAGGGCAATCATTTCGAGTTTTTGTTCAAGTTTCTTCTGATAGGTTACATCGTGCCCTATTCCCTCTACCCCTATAGGCTCCCCCTTTTCGTTTTTAAGTAAATGCACATTAGAAGTTAGCCATACCGGGGACCCATCCTTGTGACGCATAACTGTATCTAGCTGTACCACACCCCCATCTTGTTTCAAAACTGCATCCATTGATCGTTCCCTATCCTCTGGCGACCAGTAATAACTCGATAATTTAGTACCAATGACTTCTTCCTTGCTATATCCCATCAGGTCCTTAACACTTTCAGAAATCAGAGTGATCTCACTATCCATATTAATTCGAAAAATGGTATTGCTGAAATTATCAAGAATAGCGTTCAATTGCAGGCGTGTTTCTGAAAGCTCCTGCTCTGTATGCAGATTAGAATCAAGTTTTGGCAGGACACCAACAATGAGCCTGGAATTCAGAATTTCATGACAATGAAATTCCACATTCAATAATCGAGTGTGAGTGGATTTATGATTAATCAGATTAAGCAGTACACTTAACTTGTTTTGCGATTCTGATAGAAGCCCTTGAATAGATTTACTTAAAGAAGTCTTGTTTTGCAAACAAAAAAAATCATCACAGGGTTGCCCAAACAGGTCGTCGTAGGAAACCCCCAACAAATCACTAAAAGTCGAGCCGACATATATCAGGCGATAACCATCCGTTACCAGACAGTTATCACTCAACAACGTCGATATCGATTTCCAGAAATCTAAGTGCTCTGTTTCTAATTCCACTGCATGTCTCTAGTTGAGTTCGATGTTTTTTTGCAAAGGAACTCAATCAAATCTAAGAATTAGCACGATGTGTCTGCCAACAACACAGTTTAAAGTACAATTCATAATCATAAAAAATTTCAATTTACGAATAAAACTAAATCTAAGATCAATATTACAATTCGTAAGCGAAACAATGGGCAAACGGTAGTTATTTTAGATCGAATGCGATATTTTCGATTCGATCCGCAGAGCTTTTCATCTCATTCCACAATTCATTATAGGTTTTCCCAACTACAGGATGTCTCTCGTTACCCATAATATCACTCAAAGGCTTGAGTACAAATGCATTCTTAAGGATTTCATGACGCGGAATCTGTACCCCATATTCATCGATTATCTGACTGTCGTAAGTGAGTAGATCCAGGTCTATGCTTCGTGCAGAAAATTTGGGTAAGGAGCGATCTCGGCCCATACTATCTTCTATCTGCTTTAGCACTCGAACAATATCGTTCACCCTATCGGATGAAGAAAAAAGTACCACCAAATTGAGAAAATCATCACCTTCAAATCCCACAGCAGCAGTTTGATAGGCCGGTGAAATAGTTAATTCTCCGTAGCGTTGCTGGAGCAGCTCTATCGCACGCCTGATATTTCGTTCGCTATCAATATTACTGCCTAAACTCACAGTCACCCGAGCCTTGGTCATTGCCTTTGTCCACGCTCAATTCTGACACCAACCGACCTGGAACCACTCACGGCACCTGGTTTATTGAGTGTGAGCCTTACCCAGGGCACGCCAAAATCCTGCATGATGATGCTACAAATTTTTTCAGCCAGGGTTTCTACCAGCTCATATTCACTTTCGCTTACGAAGGAAATCAGGCGTTTGGCAACTGCTTTATAGTTTAACGTATCGTCTATATTGTCCGAATTAGCTGACTTTCTAATATCAGTAGCCATTTCCACATCCAGACTGATAGTTTGGCGAATTTTTCGTTCCCAGTCATAAATCCCAATGACAGTTTCAACCTGCAGGTCTTTTATAAATACGATATCCATCAACATCTTCTAGTTTTTAGTTAACCTTATTATTGCCTGATTTCATTGATCATTAAATGAATATTATAGATAATATTTTGCGTGAATGAATAAGGCATAGAGTGTTGCCCTGTTAATCTAAAAAGCGGCTTGAATACTGCCTTTTGATCTGGTAGAGTGCGCGGCCTTACGCAATTGACCAAACATTCGGAGTAGACCATGTCCCGGGTATGTCAAGTTACAGGCAAGAAACCTGTCACTGGAAACAATGTATCACATGCACACAATAAGACGCGTCGCCGCTTCTTACCTAATTTGCATACCCATAAATTCTGGGTAGAAGCTGAAAATCGCTGGGTAAAACTGCGTCTTTCAACTAAAGGCATGCGAATTATCGATAAAAACGGTATTGAAGCAGTACTTGCGGATATGCGCAAGCGCGGCGAAAAGGTATAGGTGACTTATGAGAGATAAAATCAAACTGGTTTCAACTGCTGGTACGGGTCATTACTACACTACCGACAAGAACAAGAAAAACACTCCTGACAAGATGGTCATGAAAAAATATGACCCAGTTGTGCGTAAGCACGTGGAGTACAAGGAAGCCAAGATTAAATAATCCTGACTTTTTTGCATCAACAAAAAAAACCGGCCTAATGCCGGTTTTTTTATGCAATCAGGGCTGGTTAACAGGTCCAAATACCATGAACGATACGATTATCTGGATCATCATCATTGCTTTCTATGCGCCTCTGCATTTTATGCTACCGGTACTGATTCTGTTTATCACCGGTAATGAGAGCGAATCTGCACGAAAATCCCTGATACGTCTGGCGCTAATCGATTCTACCGTTTCCATGTTGTTCGCTTTTATGCTGGCTATTGTACTGGTGAAAATGGATTTGATGATCTGGGGCATGCTGGCTCTGCTCATCTCAATGTTTATCCCTTTGATTCGTATCATCCGCCAACGGAAACAGACTGCTCACTGAAATCCTTAATGCCGTTTAAACCCGGAGGTAATGGGATAGCGACGCTCCTTACCAAATGCTCGCTGGGTAACCCTTACGCCCGGTGGAGACTGACGCCGCTTGTATTCATTGATATCCACCAGCCAGGCAACTCGTTTGACCGTATCCGCCTCATAACCCTGTGCGATGATCTCGGCTACCGATAAATCCTGCTCGATATACATCTGTAAAACAGGATCGAGGATTTCGTAAGGAGGCAAGGAATCTTCATCTTTCTGGTCTGGTGCAAGTTCAGCGGAAGGCGGTCTATCTATCACCCTTTGAGGAATCGCAGGACTCCAGCTATTGCGAAAGTTTGCTAAGGCAAACACCCGCAACTTGGAAACATCCTTTAAAGGTGCAAAACCACCCGCCATGTCTCCATAAAGCGTGGCATAGCCCACCGACATTTCACTTTTATTACCCGTGGTTAAAAGCATGGCGCCTTTTTTATTAGATATCGCCATTAGAATAACCCCACGGCTACGCGCCTGCAGATTTTCTTCAGTTACATCATTTTGCAAGCCGCTAAATTCATCCTCCAGCACATCCATAAAGGCCTGCACCGGTTTAGCAATGGCGATCTCGGAATAGGCTACACCCAACAAGCCTGCCTGCTCTGCAGCATCTGACACACTCATATCCGAGGTATAGTGATAGGGCATCATAATCGCCTGCACCGCATCGGCACCCAGCGCATCTACAGCTATGGCCAGCACCAATCCCGAGTCGATCCCTCCTGATAACCCTAATACTACTTTTTTAAATCCATTTTTAAGCACGTAATCTCTCGTTGCCAGAACCAGCGCCTGATAAAGCTGTGCCAACTCATCCTGTTCAGGAAAGGATTCAGTGATTGCACTAACACCTGTCGATCGATTAAATTCAATCGCCATTAAGGACTCCACAAAGCCTTCACCTTCCAGGATAAGCTCATTGTTCGAATTGATAACAAAACTATGACCATCGAAAACCAGCTCATCCTGACCACCTATCATGTTCACATAACAGACCGGCACCGCATTTTCCGCCACACGCTGATTAACCTGTTGAACGCGTTCTGCGGTTTTGCTCGCATGGAATGGGGATGCGTTTAGATTGACGATAATTTCAGCCCCAGCCTGCACCGATAGCCTTGCCGGTTCAGAAAACCAGATATCCTCGCATACAGTAATACCCAGCTTGACACCATTGATATCAACCACACAGGGCTGATCACCGGGCGTGAAGTAACGCTGTTCATCGAATACCCCGTAGTTAGGTAGCTTATGCTTATGATAAAAAATGGCTGACCGATCAGGCTGAAGAAATACAGCGCTGTTGTATAAACGCCCATCGACCTGTTGAACAGAACCAATCACCAGACTGATACCCTTAATCTCCCTGTGCAACTGCTGAATCGCCTCTTCAACCTGAACGATAAACTGGGGACGCAAAAGTAGATCTTCTGGAGGATAACCAGTTAAAGCCAGCTCAGGGAATAACACCACATCAGCGCTATACTGCTCACCTGCCTGCTTAGTCAGTAGCAGAATTTTCTGCAAATTGCTTTGAATATCCCCGACTTTGGGGTTCATTTGCGCAAGAGCGATACGAATAGATGGGGACTGTGACATGGGCAATTAAAAAAACGAATAGTATACCTTTGATAAAACCATAAAATAACTTTTTCAGCGGTCACTGGAAAAAACTTTATGGCAATAGCAAAGTTTTTTGGATATCTGTTTGTTTTTTTGTGGTGGTTTTATTTCGACGCTTTATCCCATAAGATTGATCAGCTGAGGAATCTGCATTATGCATCTTCTGCTTAATCGCAAACCTCCTTATTAAAACAAAACAACTGAGTACACTCTAATATGAAAATCTACGGCGATATTCTGTCTGGCAATTGTTACAAGATTAAACTACTCACTTCTTTGCTGGATATCGAGCATCAATGGATAAGCATAGAGAGTCTCAGTGGTGAAACCAAATCTGCTGAGTTTCTGCAAAAAAACCCGAGTGGGCAAATCCCCCTGCTGGAACTGGACGATGGCCGCTACCTGAGTGAATCGAATGCCATACTGAATTTTCTTGCCGAAGGTAGCGAGCTAATACCCAAAGCCCCTTATCAACGCGTGCTGGTTTTACAATGGCAATTCTTTGAGCAATATAGCCATGAACCCTATATCGCCGTGGCTCGTTTCATTGCCAGATATCTTGGTCTACCTGAAGATAGACGCGCGGAATATGAATCACTACAGGCTGGCGGGCATAAAGCGCTTAAAGTGATGCAACAGCAATTACAGAAATCTCCATATCTGGTTGCAGATCAGCTTAGCATTGCAGATATTTCACTTTACGGATACACCCATGTAGCCGATGAAGGTGGTTTTGATTTGGCGGCATACCCGGAAATCAGCGACTGGATAACTCGCATAAAAAATCATCCTCGATATACAGGCATGCAGTAAGTACAAAAATACGGCTCTTAAATCCTCATGCCTTAACAAGAGATTTTTTGCATGATAAAGATCATGGTCAGCTCCTGCCTGATGGGGAGCAAAGTGAGATACAACGGTAGCAATCTCGCGATAACCTCGCCGCTGTTTAGTGAATTGATAAGTTTTGTAGAAGTGATTCCCTTTTGCCCTGAAGTATCCGGTGGGCTTACAACACCTCGTGCTCCAGCAGAGATCATAAAAGGTACAGGCTACGAGGTGTTACAAGGTGAGTCCAGAGTGATCAATAATGAGGGTATTGATGTCACCGAAGCCTTTCTCCGAGGCGCTGAATTAGCTCTGCACATTTGCCTGCAGCATGGCATCAGTGTCGCACTATTAACCGAATCCAGTCCCTCCTGCGGTAGTAATACCATCCACAATGGCGAATTCAAAGGCATTAAAATACCCGGCAAAGGCGTCACTACAGCTTTACTTGAGAAAAATGGCATCAGAGTATTCAATCAGAATCAACTTGCCGAATTAATCAGGGGAATTCAGTCAGCATTGCCATAGATAAGGTCTCAATCCGCCTCTAAAATGAATCAGAGCTCATAAATAACCCTATAGATATGAATATCGCTGAATAGCATCCAATATCTTGCATATCTAACCGTTCGTCTGATAATTAGATCCGTAGAGCTTAAAATCAAAAAAAAACCATAAAGATTACAGGTATATTAGGATTTTTCTCCTTCATTGAAGTCTGAACACATCATAATATGTCCATAAGAAAAACCACACACATTGTCATCTTGAACTTAATCACTCCGCTGATTGCGATCTTTCTATTACTACCTGGACAGGTATTGGCGCTCACTGAAATCAATGATTCAGTACTCACATGGGCTGGTTGTGGAATCACTCAAAAGTCTTTTATGAAAGAACTCGCACAGGGCTTTGAAAAAGAGACCGGGATAAAAATACAAATTGAAGGCGGCGGTGCAACCAGAGGAATAAGAGATACCGCCAGGGGTTTAGTCATGATGGGTGGCACCTGTAGAATGACCCTGCCTATGTCAGATAGTGTTGAAAGT
>JBNKMF010000068.1:0-27100 GCA_050292965.1 Gammaproteobacteria bacterium
ACATATAGTACCAGAGCGGGCTCTGGAGTGCCGAAGGTAGGTGCACCGGATTGCATGGAGATCGAGCTGGCAAAGCTGCCGAAAACAACCGGTGCTCCCGGGTTAACCAGTTGTACAAATGCCATACCCGCCATAGCCTCTGCCAGAGTCTGGGCGGCGGTACCCGCCACTGTAACCGGTGACATAGCACCCGCAAGGATAAAAGGTGTAATGATACAGGCCTGATTGTTGCGCGCATAAACCTTGGCGGCACCTAGCATTGTAGCATCAAAGGTTAGAGGAGAATTGGCATTGATCAGGCTGGTGGTGATAGTTTTTGGTCTACCGGATACAGGGTCAAGGTAGTTGTCACCAAACAGTATTTTGCACATTTCAACAGTGTCTTCAGCACGCTCTGGTGCGGTAACTGATCCCATAAAGCATTTGTCAGAATATTTCATGTGTGAGTAAATCATATCGAAATGACGTTTATTCACAGGCAGGTCTACGGGTTCACAAATGGTGCCACCTGAAAGGTGCATGCTTGGCGAAGAGTAGGCGAGTTTAATGAAGTTCTGGAAATCTTCCAGCTTGGCATAGCGTCGTCCCTGGTCGATGTCATAAACAAAAGGGCTACCGTATGCGGGTACAAAGACCGTATTTTTGCCACCAATCTGAACATTGCGGGCCGGATTTCTGGCGTGCTGAGTATACTCAGCCGGGGCTGAGGCCTGAATAATTGAGCGACATAAACCCTTAGGGAAACGCACTCTTTCTCCCTGAACATCAGCGCCAGCATCTTTCCAGATCTGTAAGGCTTCGGCATCATCGCGAAACTCTATGCCTGTCTCATTAAGTATAGTTTCGGCATTGGCTTCAATCTGTTGCAAGCCCTCTTCATCCAGCACTTCAACAAAAGGAATTTTACGCTTGATATAGGGAGTGATAGGTGCCGTTGTATTACTGGCACGGGCAATTCTATCTGCTCTTCCTCCGCGTCTTTTTTTGACGCGTTCCGGTGTGGTTGCTTCAGTCATAATCAGTACTCGGTAAAGTTGGCAGGCCTGTGCTATAGCGTTATTAGGGTATGATGGCGGGAAGTATGCTGGGCAAGGGCTGTTCCATCTGATCTATTCGCGACTTTGAACTGTTTCAAAGCGGCATAACCCCTTGGCGCATATGGATAGGTTACTGTCGCAAAATGGTCAATAGTGGAATGCTCGGAATATATACTTTATGCCATAACTATGCATTGTTATGGTTTAACCCTTATCTTTAAAAATCTACCCCCTACGGAGATCAAAGTCTAATATGAAAATTAAGGCTAAAGTTGTTGTTATTGGTAGCGGGGTCGTCGGTTCGGGTATCTCGAGTCTGGTGGAACCTGTATATGCAGAAGTAGGCAGTAGCCTTGAGATGGAAATTTTAGGTGAAATGTATAAGCGAGCGTGATTAAAGAGTCACCATTTGATCCAGGCAATGCCTGTCTGCGTTCATAATTAATAAGTTTAGAGAATGACTATATGAAAGTATTAGTAGGTGTAAAGCGCGTTCTTGATCCGCAGGTAAAAGCCAGAGTAAAAGCCGATGGCTCAGCCATGGACCTGGAAAACGCAAAGATGTCGATGAACCCTTTCGATGAAAATGCAGTGGAAGAAGCGCTGCGCCTGAAAGAAGCTGGGCATGTCGACGAGATAGTGACAGTCTCTATTGGCCCGGAAAAAGCACAGGATAGCCTGCGCCAATCGCTGGCGATGGGTGCAGATCGCTCCATACATATCGTCACTGATGAGGAGCTGGAGCCACTGGCCATAGCAAAGTTGTTAAAAACTCAGGTTGAAAAGGAAGACCCTGGTATGGTCCTGGTCGGTAAACAGGCGATAGATGACGATTCTAATCAAACCGGACAAATGTTGTCAGCCTTGCTGGGCTGGTCACAGAGCACCTTTACCTCCAAACTGGAATTATCAGAAGGTTTGGCTAAGGCTACACGCGAAATTGACGGTGGTCTGGAAACTATTTCAATCAAGATGCCTGCCGTGATTACGGTTGATTTACGCCTGAATGAGCCGCGTTATGCAACGCTGCCAAATGTGATGAAAGCTAAAAAGAAGCCACTGGAAAAAATCCAGCTTGCTGATCTGGCTGTGGATGTTGCACCTCGTTTGACTACTCTGGAGATTAAGGAGCCGGAAGCTCGCAGTGCTGGAATAATCGTCGAAAGTGTTACTGAACTGGTCGATAAGTTAAAAAATGAGGCAGGAGTAATTTAATTATGACTATTTTAGTAATTGCTGAACACAACAATAAAGAGCTTGCATCTGCTTCATTAAATTGCGTAGCAGCGGCTTTAGAGATAGCAAAACATAGCGCCAGTGATATAGATATTCTGGTCGCTGGAAGTGACTGTGATGAAGTCGTTCAGGCCTGTAGCAATATTAATGGTATTGCCAGAGTGCTATCGGCAGACGGTGCTGCGCTGAAAGATAATCTGGCTGAGAATATAGCGAATCAGGTGGTGGCAATGGCATCCGCTTATAGCCATGTATTAGCGCCTGCAACGACCTTTGGTAAAAACTTTATGCCGCGTGCGGCGGCCTTACTGGATGTCTCGCAGATCTCTGAAATCAGCGAGGTAGTTTCTGCGGATACATTTGTGCGCCCGATTTATGCGGGCAATGCATTAGCCAAAGTACAGTCGGCTGATGCCTTAAAAGTGATTACCGTACGTACTACGTCATTTCCTGCCGCTGAAACTGGTGCAGGTAGTGCTTCAGTTGAGAGCGTAGAGGCGGTAGCCGATAGCGGGCTATCCACTTTTGTAGAGCAACAGCTTTCAGCATCCGAAAGACCTGAGTTAACATCAGCTAAAATTATCATTTCTGGTGGACGAGGCCTGAAAGATGGCAAGAACTTTGATCTGCTGTATGCACTGGCCGATAAGCTGAGTGCGGCTGTGGGTGCTTCCCGTGCAGCCGTTGATGCAGGCTATGTCCCCAATGATTATCAGGTAGGCCAAACCGGTAAGGTCGTTGCGCCTGATTTATATGTTGCCGTTGGTATCTCTGGTGCTATTCAGCATCTGGCTGGTATGAAAGAGAGTAAGGTCATTGTGGCTATCAATACCGATAGTGAAGCGCCGATTTTTCAGGTTGCAGATTATGGTCTGGTGGCAGATTTATTTGAAGCCGTGCCAGCGATGACCGAAGCACTGAGTTAATAACTATGGAACCTCTGATTATTTCAGAGGTTCCTGCGGCACAGGGATGTGCCGCCAAAATCAATGACTGTAAGTCTTTGATTTTGAGAGAAAAGCGAAAATCGTATTTTTCGTTTTCCTCGCTCTGTGAATTCATGGATGAATGATTCAGAGCTTCCCTGATTACGCTTCCTTTAGTAATTCTTCCAGAAACACTTCAAGAACATAATTCGGCCTGCCCGCTTTGCGGGTGATGGCCGAATAATGAGTGATAAATTTTCTCTTCTCTGGCTGTACTGCACACATCTCACCTTCCTTAACCCAGCGTTGCGCAAAATGGGTAGGAAGAAAGCCCAGGTATTGTCCGCTGAGAATGAGGAATGCAACCCCTTCTCGGTCTGTTGAGGATGCCGTTGCGGACAGTATCTTCTGCTGTTGCTTTATGTCAGCAGTCTGAGGGTAGGCAGGTAGTACGGAATCATATTGCGCAAGCTCGGCATCCGTTAATTTAGCATTATCCTGATCGAACAGGGGATGTTCCCTGCTACAGTAAAGCAGAGACTTTTCCTTATAGAGCGGGATGTAATTCAGGTCAGGCAGCTTGCGCAGGTCTGGCACCACACCAATCTGTAGTTGCCCATCAAGAATAGCCGTTTCAATCTGATTGGGCGGGATCATTCGAATATTAATGATTACCTCGGGTCCACGTTGTTTAAGTTTTGCCAGAGAGCGCGTGACGCGCATCTTTGGGAAGGTCACTAGATTGTCGGTAATGCCTATATTTAACTCCCCTCTTAATTCTTTATTGATGGCATTGATCTGAGCCCTGAAGTTTTCTAAGCCCGATATTAACTGGAGTGTGGCTTCGTAAACCTTTACACCTTCATCGGTGACAGAAAAGCCAGCGCGACCGCGATGACAAAGCCTGATGTTGAGTAAACTTTCAAGCTCGGTGATAGCCATGCTGATGGCTGGTCTGCTGATGTTTAGCTCAACTTCGGTGGCTGCAAAGCCGCCGCTCTCAACGACAGATTTATAGATTCTGAGCAGTCGGATATGCGAATCGCCGAGTTTGCTTGGCAGTAAGTTTCTGGAGCGAGGCATGAGCTTGGTTAAAGTTAAGTGAATGGTTAACTATAGTTAAAGTTTTAATAATTTACTAACCTGTTATAAGGCTCGTAATATAGCTTCACTTTTAAGTAATAGCCTGGGGTAGAGATGCAAAATAAGGCCGATATGCAGGCTGACTGTGGTTTAACTCAGCAGCAGCTGGATGCGCACTGGATGCCCTTTACGGGTAATAGAGAGTTCAAACAGAGTCCCCGATTGATGGTTTCCGCGCAGGGGCATTATTACACCTCCGCTGATGGTCGCCGTATTTTCGATGGTCTGTCAGGCCTATGGACCTGTGGTGCCGGGCATGGTCGCCCCGAGATTTCAGAGGCCGTCAGTG
Source organism: Gammaproteobacteria bacterium (assembly GCA_050292965.1). GTDB lineage: Bacteria > Pseudomonadota > Gammaproteobacteria > JACNJF01. The sequence continues at coordinate 4,632 of JBNKMF010000068.1, forward strand.
AGCAGGTCAGGAATCTGGATTACTCGCCAGCATTCCAGTTCGGTCACCCCAAATCGTTTGAGCTTGCGCATCGTATTACTGAATTCATGCCAGCAGGAATGAATCGCGTGTTCTTTACCGGCTCGGGTTCCGAATCTGTTGAAACGGCATTGAAGATTGCACGTGCCTACTGGAGAAAAAAAGGGCAGGCAGGCAAGACGCGTTTTATCGGTCGGGTTAAGGGCTATCATGGCGTGAACTGGGGCGGCATCAGTGTTGGTGGTCTTAGTCCCAATCGTGCGCTTTATGGACAGGGCGTAGATGCAATACATATTCCGCACACCATGTTGCCGGAAAATAAATTTGTCAAAGGTATGCCTGAACATGGGGCTTATATTGCAGATCAACTGAGTGAAATGATTGCTCTGCACGATGCATCCAATATCGCTGCTGTCATCGTAGAACCTGTGGCGGGTTCAGCCGGGGTTATCCCGCCACCTGTTGGCTACCTCAAGCGCCTGCGAGAAATCTGTGATCAGCATAATATCCTGTTGATCTTTGATGAGGTTATTACGGGTTTTGGTCGTATGGGATCAAACACAGGTGCCGAAGAGTTTGGGGTAGTGCCCGATATGATGACCCTGGCGAAGCAGCTGACCAATGGCGTTATCCCCATGGGTGCAGTTGTTTGCAGACAGGAAATCTATGACACCTTTATGCATGAAGGTGGGCCTGAATATATGCTGGAGCTGCCGCATGGTTACACCTATTCAGCGCATCCAGTAGCCTGTGCAGCTGGCCTTGCCGCACTGGATATTTTAAAGAATGACAGTCTGATAGCGCGCGTAAAATCTATGGCACCTTATTTCGAAGCGCTTATACACAGCCTCAAAGGTAGCGAGTATGTCACTGATATTCGCAACTATGGCCTGGCCGGTGCACTGACGATAGAAGCATTTCCTGGAGAGCCGGCATTGCGCCCTTATCAGATTGCGATGAAGTGCTGGGAGAAGGGCTACTATGTACGCTATGGCGGAGATACCATTCAACTGGGTCTGCCTTTTACCGTTGAAAAAGAAGAGATTGATAGCCTTATCAATGCCCTGGGTGATGCGATCAACGAAATCGACTGATTGTCTGGAAGCATTAATACGAGATACTCAAAGCGCGCCTGGTTGATATTGTGACCTGATTAAAGCTTGCTGGCCAACAAAGGGGTTATCGGAAAGCCTTATCTGCCTTATACTGCAACAAAACTAAAACCCTTCCTGTGGAGTTACCGAGCATGAATAAATTACTAGCTGCGCTTAGCACTTGCCTCTTGTTATTAAATCCTCTCAGCAGCATGGCTGAAACCTCTATCGCAATCACCCAGATAGTCGAACATCCTGCTCTGGATTCGGTACGACAGGGTGTTAAAGATGAGCTGGCTGCAGCCGGTTTAGTTGAGGGTAAAAACCTTAAATGGAATTATGAAAGTGCGCAGGGTAATGGCGCTACTGCCGCGCAAATCGCCAAAAAATTTGCCGGTGATAACCCTGATGTCATCGTCGCCATCGCTACCCCATCGGCTCAGACTATGGCATCGGCAGCGCGCAATATTCCAATAGTATTCTCTGCGGTTACCGATCCGCTGGGCGCCAAGCTTGTCGATAATATGCAAAAGCCCGGCAAGAATATCACCGGTGTTACCGATCTGACCCCGATTAATAAACACATGGAGTTGGTAAAACGTGTAGTACCTTCCGCCAAAACCGTTGGTGTTATCTTTAATCCGGGTGAAGCGAACTCGGTTACTCTGCTTGATCTGGTGAAAAAGTATGCGCCTATGCAGGGCATGAAAGTGGTTGAGGCCAGTGCCAGTAAATCATCCGAAGTACTGTCAGCAGCGCGTTCACTGGTTGGCAAGGCTGACGTGATTTACATTCCTACTGATAATACCGTTGTCTCTGCATTCTCAGCTGTTGTTAAAGTTGGTCGGGCTGCAAAAATACCTGTAGTGGCAGGTGATACCGATTCGGTAAAACAGGGCGCTGTTGCAGCACTGGGTTTCAACTACTACGACGTAGGTCGCCAGACCGGCAAGATCGTGCTGCAAATCCTGAATGGCACAAAGCCGGGCTCGATTGCGGTACAGGGCGTAGAGAAAATGGAGCTATTTGTGAATCCGGAATCAGCCGCAAAAATGGGCATTACACTGGATAAAGACCTGATCGCAGAGGCCAAAGAAGTTATTAAATAATATGAGCCTGATTGCATTTCTAGGCGCCATAGAGAGTGGCCTAATCTACGCTCTGGTTGCGCTGGGTATCTATCTTTCGTTCAGGGTGCTGGAATTTCCTGATCTAACCGTTGATGGCAGCTTCCCACTGGGCGCTGCCGTCAGTGCAACCCTGATCGTCAGTGGCTGGGATCCCTGGCTGGCTACCGGACTCGCGATGGTGGCCGGGGCGATGGCGGGCATGGTTACGGCATGGTTAAATGTACAGCTTAAGATCCTGCACCTGCTAGCTTCTATCCTGACCATGGTTGCTTTGTATTCGATTAATCTGCGCATCATGGGGCGGCCCAATATTGCCCTGCTGGGTGAGAGTACTATTCTGTCCCCTATCGAAAACTGGGATACACCTTTCTATGTCTCCACGCCGATTATCTTTTTTATCGTGGTGGTTATCTGCGCACTGATACTGATCAAGTTCTTGAATTCAGAAACCGGTCTGGCCATGCGCGCGACCGGTGCCAACCCACGTATGGCGAGGGCTCAGGGAGTAAAAACAGCCTGGATGATTCTATCCGGCATGGCAGTTTCCAATGCACTGGTTGCGTTGGCTGGTAGTTTGTTCGCGCAAAGTCAGGGCAGTGCCGATGTCACCATGGGTGTTGGCGTGATCGTGGTGGGTCTGGCCTCGGTAATTGGAGGTGAAGCGATCATCACACCCAGCAATGTAGTTAAAGCGGCTATCGCCTGTATTGTGGGTGCGATACTTTATCGACTGGCGATCGCGTTTGCACTCAACCTGGATATGCTAGGGTTGAAGGCACAGGACCTTAATCTGGTCACCTCTGTGCTGGTGATGATAGCTATCGTAATACCACGCTATCGGCTGAGGAAACTATCATCATGATTAGTTTACAGGACATACACGTTACCTTCGGTGCCAATACCCCTCTGGAAACCCATGCTCTTAGAGGCCTTAACCTCGAAATCAATGAAGGTGAATTTGTCACCGTTATTGGTAGCAATGGCGCGGGCAAGTCATCCCTGTTGAATGCTATCAGTGGTGAAATTCGCATCACTAAAGGGCGAATAGAAATCGACCACAAAGATGTAACCCGACTGGATACCTCACGCCGTGCGGGTATGGTGGCTCGCGTGTTTCAGGACCCTCTGGGTGGTAGCTGTGAATTTTTATCTATCGAAGAAAACCTCGCCCTGGCCGATGCACGAGGCCGCAAGCGTGGTTTTAAAAGCGCACTGAATGATGAGCGCAAACAGCCTTACCGCGAATATTTAAGCCGTCTCAATCTGGGATTAGAGAATAGACTGGAAGACAAGATGGGACTGCTTTCAGGTGGTCAACGTCAGGCGGTGAGTCTATTAATGGCGACCTTACAGCCGTCAAAAATCCTGCTACTGGATGAGCATACCGCTGCACTGGATCCCAAAACCAGCCAGTTCGTGCTTCAGCTGACCAATCAAATCATTCAGGAAAAACAATGTACAGCATTGATGGTCACGCACAGCATGAAGCAGGCGCTGGAAGTAGGTAGCAGAACCATTATGTTGCATCAGGGCAATATTATCTTTGATATCCAGGGCGATGATAGAAAAGGACTGACGGTAAAAGACCTGCTCGATTTATTCAGCAAGGCCCAGGGTGGAGAACAGCTGGATGATGATGCCTTGTTGCTGGGTTGAAAGCTAAAGCCTTGATTAACTACGAAGGACACGAAGAAGAGCTTGTTGGCAGGTTGTTGCTGAATTCAAAATCAACAATCTGTTTTGTAACTGAATTATTTTTCGAAAATTAAAATAAATAACCTTCGTGTGCTTCGTGGCTCAGGCTTTTTTCGATCTGGTTACCTAGTGCAACTTGATCGAAGGATCAACAGTTCTTCTTAACCATTGCGCAAGGGTCATCAAGGCGGTACGGAAATAACCGTGTAGCGCAATCTGATGCATTTTATATAATGAAAGATAAACCGTTTTTGCTATCCAGCCAGATACCCTGACACTACCGGTGATGCTGCCCATCAGACTACCAACGGTGCTGTACTTACCGAGGGTTACCAGAGCACCGTAATCTCGATAGACGTATTTATCGCCTTCGGTAGATTTTCCTTTTAGCCGTTTTCTGATCTGTTTAGAAACAAAGGAAGCCTGTTGATGCGCAGCCTGCGCTCTGGGTGGCACTGAGCTATCACCCATTGGACAGTCAGCACAATCACCGATTACAAAGATTCTGTCATCCATGGTAGAAAGTAGATTTGGCTTAACTCTAATTTGATTGATGCGATTAGTTTCCAGGCCGATTTCAGATAGAAAAGGAGGGGCTTTAATGCCTGCTGCCCATACTTTTATAGAGGCGGGTATGAACTTCTCATCGCCTGTATAGATACCTTCGCTGGTTACCTTGTTTACCTGTGCTGACGTCATCACGGTGACGCCCAGGCTTTCCAGTTCAGCTGTAACCGCCAGAGATAGTTTCTCAGGCAATGCGGGTAGAATGCGAGGAGAGGCATCGATCACATGTATACGCATATGCTTGTCCGGTTCGATTTCATCGAGGCCATATTGAGCCAGCTGACGGCTGGCCTGATGCAGTTGTGCAGCCAGCTCTACCCCGGTCGCACCAGCACCCACAATGGCTACATCAAGTTCACCCTCCTTGATAGGTCCCTGTTGAGCATGAGCACGAATCAGCTTGTTAAGTAAGATGCGCTGAAATTTAACCGCCTGATGCTTATTGTCCAGCATCAAACAATGTTGCATTACGCCTTCTATACCAAAATCATTACCCTGGCTGCCCACTGCGATCACTAGTGTGTCATAGCTGAAACTACGCTCGGCAATGACTTCTTCGCCATCTTCATCAACCTCGGCCCCAAGTAAAACCTTACGTTCAACTCGATCAATTGCGCTAACGGTTCCCAGACGAAACCTGAATCCATGCCAGCGCGCCTGTGCCATGTATTCCAGTGCTATTTCCCCAGGATCGGTGCTACCTGAAGCCACCTGATGCAGTAGAGGTTTCCATATATGAGTACGATTGGCGTCAATCAGCGTTACTTCAGCCTGGCCTCTTTTCCCCAGCTTGTTACCCAGACTGGTTGCTAGCTCAAGGCCGGCGGCTCCGCCACCAACGACAACGATTTTATGCGGTGATGTAGTCATAATATTTAAACTTCAGTTAGTGCCTTTTAAGGTGCATGTTGAGAATAATTTCTGGAGGTGACTTTATAACGGCGCTCTAATAGAGCTGAGCCTACTAGTTGTCATTATTAAAGTCTACTGGGAAAGCTGAAGTCAGGGGTCGGTGAGAGGTTAACCGGCAAACAAATCAGCTAAATGCTTGTAGTAACGTATAATTTTCTATGATAGCAATATAGTAACAAGTAAAGAGTAATGGCTCGACTATGGCCTTAAATACCTTTTACCCCTTATTTAAATACGTAGAAAATTGCTTATCACCACATCTTTCTCTGCCTGGGGTGAAAAAAACGAAGCATGCTTTGGCTAGCCTGTTAATTTTATTTATCAATAAAGGGCCGCTTGCCAGATGAGCTTAGAAGACACTCATATTTTCGATACCTGGTTAAGTCAGCTTTGCAAAATGATGCCAGGGATCAGGCAGTCTCTGGTTATTGCTATGGGTCACATCAATGGGCAGAAAGTGGTTGCTGAAGGAGTAGAAGATGCTTACCAGCTAGAATTTCTGAAGGCCTATGATTGCGACGTTATTCAGGGCTTTTATTTCAGTACACCATTAGATGAGGCAGATTTCTCAAGCTACCTTAAAAACACCAAAGATTAGAGTATTTCAGAAAACCTTTTTATGCGTGTCTGGTTGCGGCCATGTTCTTTGCACAGGTAAAGAGCCTTGTCCGCTTCTTCTATCCACTTTTCATGATTGATCAGCGATTCATGAAATTCGCATATCCCTATGCTGATCGTAATCTTGATGCGAAGCGCTTCATATTTTACTTCCATTTTTTCGATATTCTGGCGTAACCTTTCAGCAAATATTTTTGCATTATCTGCTGAAGTATTGGTCAGATAAATCACGAATTCTTCACCACCATAACGTCCAGCGACATCCGTTTTGCGGATCAAATTCATCACCATTTTTGCAGTTTTTCGTATCACTTCATCCCCTGCCTGATGGCCATAGCTATCATTCACCTTTTTAAAGTGATCAATATCAAACATAAGTGCAGAAGAAGTTGTTTTATAGCGCTTACAGCGTTCATATTCCTTCTGAAAACTTTCTTCCCAGAACCCTCGGTTATACAGGCCGGTTAATCGATCTATTCGACTGATATGCTCCAATTCATTATTCAGGCGTTGCATCTCTTTTTGACTTACGGCTTCATCAGTCACATCGTAAATCAACAGACACACATGGTTTATTTCGCCATCAGCGGATACCAGAGGGATCATGGTTGTATTCTGGTACATGAACTCTTCGGTGCCGGTAATGGGGCGATAATTCTTGAACTTGAACAGGTACGGGCGTTGCTCCCAGGTTGAAAAAGCTCGGCATTGTAAGGTAAACACGGAATTAATTTTGTGCTCGAACCATTCTTGCGGTAATTCAGGAAATAATCCAAAGATGTTTTTATATTTTGCTTCACTCTCAAGGATGCCACTGTGATCTTCCATAAAGCGATTCCACATCTGAATCATGTGCGATGCGTCTAATACGACAAGGCCAACATCTACATTAGTTAGCATATCCATCATCCAGTGGAGTTCCTTGATCTCTGTGCTATCGTTTGTATTGATACTCATGATGCGTAATAGGATACTCTGCTGTTAAGCTCACTAATCGAATCTTCTGTAAATAGCAATAATAAATCGCAATTCACATCATATCCTTCGATTCTGTAATTAATTTCAATAGATAAGGTTTGCTTCCATTTGACACACTCAGGTCTCAGGAGATCTGCAATATGACCATCCTGTAAAATTTTTGGGTGTCCCTGGCTAAACTGGATATCCAGTTGTTCAGCAAATGATTTCAAAAAGGTACCGATTAAGATACTGGCAATATCCATCATTAATTCAGCTTCAACTTTGCTGTCGATATTGCCCTCGTATTTGAGTAATTTTGCAATGTCTGTAAAACTGGAATTATTAAAAATTAATAAAGCTTCACCCGCGATACTTTTGCCTATAAAGCCCTGGAAAACTGAAAGCATTTGTTGATCACCTACGATGGACTGTAATGCCATTTTCAGTTCACTGACTTCTATCGTATTTACCGAGGGTACAGGTAACGCGATAAATGCATCCATATGACGAGCTAGTAGATCGGCTGCTCTACCCATAGCGATATTGGCAATTTCCTGATACACGTTTTGCAGGGTAATCTGGGTTGAATCGATGCTTTCCAGCAGTTGGTTAGAGCCTTCGATCAGCTCATTCATGAGACCGAACTTTTGCAGAATCTCAGTGATTTCTTCCGTGCTGAAGGGTTTTTTAATAAAAGCAATCGCACCCAGAGATATGACGCGGTCTCTTGCTTCGGGCTGGATGTCCCCTGACACAACAATAACAATAGAATTCAGTTGTTCGTTAAAGATATGGCTCAGTACTTCGAAACCATCCATCTCCGGCATGGTTAAATCAAGAAACAGCACCTCAGCCTGCTTTTGGCGAACAGCTTCCAGGCCTTCAACTCCATTGCAAGTAAACGTCACATTAATATCCCAATGCTCGGGTAAAGCACGTGCTATTTGTTTTCGTGCGAATGAAGAATCATCACAGATTGTTACAGGAATTGTCATAAATAAAGCATTAACCGTATGGGTTTAACCTGAATTCGTGGTTTTTAGATTTTTTTAATTTTTAATACTTCAACTAATAATAATTAAAATAGACTGATGTTATCAGTATTCCATCCGTGATGCAGAGTAATACCGGAAAAAACTGTTTTACGCAATATTACAATAGCTGGTATTGAACCTTGATTACGCAGTTGACCGTTCGTATTAGAGGGTAAGTCACTGTTTCGTCAAGCATTACAATTGATGTGTCTTTTCACGCTCCTATGCATCAGCTGTCTGTGCCATGCGAGAGCAAAGGGGATAGAGGTCGACATGGGCCATGCAGGCTGCTAATGCTTTTCCATCTATCCAGGCCTCAGGTTTGAAACCGCCTTCCCACAAATTTTCCGGGAGCAAATTGGCACAGCCTTAGCTGGTGCATAGGTAATATATGGGTTTGAAAAGAAATACAAATAGATTCTTATGATAAAATCCTGACCCCCTTAACTAGCTTCTTAAAAAGTTATTTTGTTAATACCTGATCAACTCCTCAGTGGGAGTATGCGGGGTAAGCGAGCCATTGGGTTTTTTTAGTCAAATTTATAATTGTTAATTTGCTGTATTGGGCGATAAATTTGTATCTGGTAGCGGCTAATGGGCGACACCCGTTAATCAATCCTCGGCTGATAATAAGAAAAATCATGGGATATAGAATGCGATTTTTAATATTGATAGCTGTGGGGTAGGGCTTTTATATTTTCAATGCTTTTTGTACTGTTGGTAAAACTGAAGTCCTTGCTGATAAGTTCAGCACCAAATATGAGAGTGATGTTGTTACTAGTGATGCTGAAGAAGTTTTTAATCATGAAAAACAGCAAGAATTGGTAATTGGTGAAGAAGTATTTAGTTGACTATATTGAAAAGGGTGCTAAGTATATTGATGCGCTCATTCATAAGACCAGAGTGTTTAAAGTCGTGACCAGGAATGTCACGAAGGAAATAATGATTTCAGGATGGTTAGAAGTAATAGTTAATAAAAATTTAATTTTACAAATAAGCGTTACTCTACATCCCTGGCTATTGCGATGCGGAAATCCAGAGGTCTGGCGTTACTGAGTTGCTTCACGCCACACTTTGTTCACGGCTAAAGGCTTTTTGAATTGACGTGCATCTTTTTCTGTTGTTTTGTGTCAGTATATGAGGGGACGAGCAGCTACAAATAAACAAAACAGGGGAGTTATTATGTTTACTATAAAGACGGTTTTTCAGCGTTCTATTTATTGGGTAATTGGTACTGTGTTACTCTTTTCTTCAACCCAGATCATGGCTGAGCAATCTCCATGCTATGACTCGTTAAAATATCTCAAATCACAATACAAACTCGACTCAGTTACCAGAGATGCCTATGATAAGGTTTATGATGGTCTGGTTGATCTTCCACAAGGTTATTCCTATAACAAGTCCAGGGTAAATCCATGGAAGGCAGCGGGAAGTGGTAAAGGCTTGATGCAGATGATGCACAAAATGTTTAATACATGGTGCACCGCATTGCCACAGATTAAAGGCGATTCTGATAATGCATTAGATCCCATTCTCTACTTTGCGTGGTTTTACTATCAAAATCCGGCAGGGCAGGATTTTGTACAGGGACGTAATCCTTCCAAACCTTCTGAATTGTTGAAGACAGGTACAGTATTCCTGAAAAAATGGAGTGATGAATATCTTGGCTTTATGAACAGTCCTGCTTCATATAAATATGTCAAGGAGTGGGTTAAAGATCCTCGGATTGAGATTGGTGATTACAGAAAGAAAACAGCCAAGGAGTATAAAAACTGGAATGAGTTTTTCGCACGCAATCTACAGAGTGACAAACAAGGTAACTATCCCAGTCGCCCTGTAACATTTCCTGAACATGATTATGTCATTGTTTCACCAACAGATTGCATCATGAATCCGTTGGTACAGCTTGTTAAATTTAATGAGACCTATGAACGTCGTTATGTCGAAAATCCACTTCAGCTTGATACCGTTCTGGATGTTAAAAATATTCCAATATCTGTGAATGATATGCTGGGGACTGTTCCTGTTGATATTAAGCAGAAGTTTGTCGGAGGCAATGGCCTGGCCTGTGTCCTAATGCCGAATACCTATCATCACTTCCATTCACCTGTTGATGGCACCGTAATACATGCTGAGATTGTGAAAACAGGTACACCTGGTACACCAGGCACCTTTGGTTATCTGGACTTTCCTAACTGGGTTCCGGATGATGGCAACGTTGGTCGACCAGGTACTGACTTTAGTCAATTCCAGGCATTTCAGCGCGGTGTTATTATCATAAAAGTGACATATGATGATCGTTTATCAACCGATGAAAAGAAAAAATCAACGAAGACAGGTTATGTAGCATCGATTCCAGTAGGTCTGGATTCTGTAAGTTCTGTGGTTCTTAATCAATGTAATGACAAACATAGAAAAACAGATGGTGTTAACTGTTTTGAAGTTGGTAAAAAGGTCACTAAAGGAAAAACCAAGTTTGGTAATTTTTTCTTTGGTGGATCGTTAAATATTCTGCTTTTCTCCAGAGATATGATTTCACCAGCGGTGCAGACCCGTATGGGGAATCAGATTGGTATCATTAATATTGGTAAATCGCCAAAGTCACCATGGTCGTTGGATTAAAATTCTGAAAAAAAGCAGGCTCATTTGTGAGTCTGCTTTATTTCTACATCTCGGACTGTATTCACCTGATATTTCTCCTGACTAATTATTTACAGCAGGCGTTAGATGCAATTGAGACAACTGAAGTTCGGCCAGGGTAATATGTAAGCACTGTGTATGGCTAATTTACGCTTAGAAGAAGGAATGCAAAAACTAAATTTACCTGATAGATTACACATGCGTCCCGCACGTGATTAAGTCAAAATATTTATCGAGACACTGTATAAAGCCACGCGAGATGAAAACTATAGTTACTCAGGAGGGCTATTTGACTTCAATGTTGATAGTTGCCTTTTTATCTTTTCACCTCGTCCAACTGCGGATTCCAGGATTATTCGTACTTATATGATATTGAGGATGAAATTCTATGACGGCACCTATATTTCACATGATTGATCAGGCCCCAACGCCTGTTGGGCCTTTTTGTCATGCTAGCGAGGTCGATGGTTGGGTATTTTTAACCGGACAGATGCCAACCGATCCTGATAATGCAAATGCACCACTGCCTGATGGTGTTGAGGCGCAGACACGTCGAGTGATGGATAATCTTATTCTGGTGCTTGAGGGGTTAAGCCTGGGGCTTGAAAATGTGGTTTCAGTGCGTATCTTTCTGACCGAATTCAAACGCGATTTTAATGCAATGAATGATGTCTATAAGTCATATTTTGCAGAAGGAAAATTGCCTTCTCGAACCTGTATCGGTGTTACTGCACTCGCTGTAGATGCTCTGGTTGAGATTGATTTTATCGTTCGACGATAGCAGCTTTAGTCTTCAGGTTTAGGGCTTGCTGTTTCAGCCAGCTAATAGCTGGTTTTGAAATTCCAGTTAAAGGTAGCTGCTAACTTTAACTTCATAAGCTCCACCAATCACCAGATATTCTTCTTCACCTTTCATACATCCGGGTAATAGATCAGGGAAGAACAGAATCTTTGCATGTGGTATCACTACCGTCATGATCAAATCACCAAATTCATCAGCACGGTCTTTGTTGAGGGTAAACGAATTGAGGTTATTTAACAGTATAACCATGCTTGATGATGATTTCTTGGTCAGGATCTCATGATCTTTAAGTCGGTTGAATCCTCTATATAAGGTGTAATGCGACTGTTCAGGATAGCGCCGGGTTAATTCGTATTGGGTGAAGCTGTATAGCAGGTCAAGCTGAGCTTCCAGTGCATTGGTGTTGTAGAGCCCCAGGCATCTGGAGTGTTGGTAGGTTGCATACCGTGTTGATGTGAAATCACTAATCGGGCCCATATGGTTAAGTGTCATTAATCCAAATCTGGATTCTACCCAGCCTTTCATGACGGCTGCTTCCTGACTATTAGGGTCAAAGTGCCAGCCGCGTAGTAATTTTAGATAATCAGCTTTGTCGCGTCGTTTAGCCGTACTGTTTTCGAGTTGGCCGACCTGTTCAGGGTTATCCAGTAAAAAGCTGGCGCGCATGTAATCGTTAAAGTGTATTACGCGTGTTTTGATATCTTCTATACCGTGTAAATCATCGAATAGTTGCTTGTGTATTTCGGTCACGCCATCTATTCGAAGAGCAACGGGATGTTGTTGAAACGTCAGACCACCAAGGATCAGGGCGGGGAGGTTACAGCGGTTTATTGGTAACCTTGAATACGCTGGTAGTGAAGCCTTCATTGTTGATGTTTGTGTGTATTCTTCCATACATTAATAAGGGGATTGTAGCGAAACCGACTTAAATAAAATATTCATAAAATCAAATTAAAGCGTTTTAAAACAATAACTTATGTAAATATAGCAATGTTGGCACGCAGCTTGCTATCTCCTCAGTGTAGGAGTGATCCGAATTCATTCAGACACGCTTAATTAACATATATTAGGAGATTAAAAATGGCTATGCGTCAATGTGCAATTTACGGTAAAGGTGGTATCGGTAAGTCTACCACAACCCAGAACCTGGTAGCAGGTCTTGCTGAGTTAGGTAAAAAAGTCATGATCGTAGGTTGTGACCCTAAAGCTGATTCTACTCGTCTTATTCTTCACGCTAAGGCGCAGAACACTATCATGGAAATGGCTGCTGAAGCTGGTACGGTTGAAGACCTGGAACTGGAAGATGTATTAAAAACTGGTTACGGTGATATCAAATGTGTTGAATCTGGTGGTCCTGAGCCAGGTGTTGGTTGTGCGGGTCGTGGTGTTATCACAGCGATTAACTTTCTTGAAGAAGAAGGCGCCTATGAAGAAGATCTTGATTTCGTATTCTATGACGTACTAGGTGACGTTGTATGTGGTGGTTTCGCAATGCCTATTCGTGAAAATAAGGCACAGGAAATCTACATCGTATGTTCTGGTGAAATGATGGCTATGTATGCTGCCAACAACATTTCTAAAGGTATCGTGAAATATGCAAACTCAGGTAGTGTTCGTCTGGCTGGTTTGATCTGTAACTCTCGTAACACTGCTCGTGAAGATGAATTGATCATGGAACTGGCTCGTCAACTGGGCACTCAGATGATCCATTTCGTACCACGTGACAATGTGGTTCAACGTGCTGAAATCCGTCGTATGACTGTTATCGAATACGATCCAGCTGCCAAGCAGGCACAGGAATATCGTGATCTGGCACAGAAAATCATCGACAACAAGATGCTGGTTATTCCTACTCCTATCACTATGGATACGCTGGAAGAGCTGCTGATGGAATTCGGTCTGATGGATGAAGAAGACGAAAGCATCGTTGGTCAGACTGCTGCTGCTGAAGCATAAGTTGTATGGGTAGGTATCGACCCCGATCTGGGTCGGTATCTGCAGATTATTGATCCAGAATCCAGCCATCTACAGATTAGTAGTGGTGGTTATAAGGAGAAAAATATGTCTAATTTGACACGTGAAGAAACTGAAGCCCTCATCCAGGAGGTGTTAGAAGTTTATCCTGAGAATGCAAAGAAAGATCGCGCTAAGCATCTGACTGTTAACGATCAGGATGTTGAGCAATCCAAGAAGTGTATTACTTCAAATCGTAAATCTCTGCCAGGTGTAATGACCATTCGTGGTTGTGCCTATGCAGGGTCTAAAGGTGTGGTATGGGGTCCTATCAAGGATATGATCCATATTTCTCACGGCCCAGTGGGTTGTGGTCAGTACTCTCGTGCTGGACGTCGTAACTACTATGTAGGTACTACAGGAATAAACACCTTCGGCACCATGAATTTTACTTCTGATTTTCAGGAAAAAGATATCGTCTTCGGTGGTGATAAGAAGCTTGCTACTATCATGACTGAAATCGAACAGTTATTCCCATTAAACAAAGGTATCTCTATTCAGTCAGAATGCCCAATCGGTTTGATCGGTGATGACATTGAAGCTGTTGCGAAGAAAGCCACTAAAGAAATCAACAAGCCAGTAGTTCCTGTGCGTTGTGAAGGTTTCCGTGGTGTATCTCAGTCACTCGGGCACCATATTGCGAACGATGCGGTTCGTGACTGGGTTCTGGGTAACCGCGATGCTGATACCAGCTTCGAACAAACCGATTATGATGTTACTATTATTGGTGACTATAACATCGGTGGTGATGCCTGGTCTTCACGTACTCTGTTGGAAGAAATGGGTCTGCGTGTTATCGCTCAATGGTCTGGTGACGGTACTTTGGCTGAAATGGAAAACACTCCAAAAGCCAAGCTGAACCTGATTCACTGCTATCGTTCAATGAACTATATCTCTCGTCATATGGAAGAGAAGTACAATATTCCATGGATTGAGTATAACTTTTTTGGTCCCACCAAAATCGCAGAATCTTTACGCAAGATTGCAGCATTGTTTGACGACAAAATCAAGGAAGGCGCTGAGCGTGTAATTGAAAAATACAAAGCACAATATGAAGCTGTTATCGCAAAATACCGTCCACGTCTGGAAGGTAAGCGCGTGATGCTTTATGTCGGTGGTCTACGTCCACGTCACGTGATTGGAGCTTATGAAGATCTGGGTATGGAAGTTGTTGGTACCGGATACGAATTCGCGCATAACGATGATTATGATCGAACCATTAAGGAAATGGGTAATGCAACACTGATTTATGATGATGTAACGGGTTATGAATTCGAAGAATTTGTTAAGAAGGTCAAGCCTGACCTGATCGGTTCCGGTATCAAGGAAAAGTATATATTTCAGAAAATGGGTATTCCTTTCCGTCAGATGCATTCATGGGATTATTCCGGTCCTTACCATGGTTATGACGGCTTCGCTATCTTTGCCCGCGACATGGATATGACACTGAACAATCCTTGCTGGAACAAGATTAAAGCGCCCTGGTTACAGGAAAGCGAGGAAGCTACCGCTGCTGCAGTGGGTGCCTGATCGAACTATAAGGGGGTGGAGCAAAAGCCGAGCCCTCTGATTGTTCAAACTATTTTTTAATTCACCTGTTCCGTTGTTCACAGATTAGTGGCGCGGATGGAGATTATCATGAGTCAAGCTATAGAAGATATTAAGCCGAGTTATCCACTATTTCGTGAAGACGAATACAAGGATTCTCTTAAAAACAAGCAGGATAACTACGAAGAAAAGCATCCACAGGACAAGATTGAAGAAGTTTTTCAGTGGTCTACTACTGAAGAATATAAAGATCTCAATTTTGGACGTACTGCTTTAACCGTAAACCCTGCTAAAGCCTGTCAGCCACTGGGTTCAGTATTGTGTGCGCTGGGCTTTGAAAAGACCCTGCCGTATGTACACGGTTCTCAGGGTTGTGTGGCCTATTTCCGTACCTACTTCAATCGTCATTTCAAAGAGCCAGTTGCCTGTGTATCTGACTCTATGACTGAAGATGCTGCGGTATTCGGTGGTCAGAAGAATATGATTGCTGGCCTGGAAAATGCAAAGGCACTGTACAAGCCAGAAATGATTGCAGTATCAACTACCTGTATGGCAGAAGTTATCGGTGATGACTTGAATGCCTTTATCGGTAATGCGAAAAATGCAGGCGCTGTTGAAGAAGATTTCCCAACTCCATTTGCACATACTCCAAGCTTTGTGGGTTCGCATACTACCGGTTGGGATAACATGTTCGAAGGTATTCAGCGTTACTTCACGCTGAACCACATGGAAGACAAGGAAGTAGGTAGTAACGGTAAGATCAATATCGTACCGGGATTTGAAACCTACCTGGGTAACTATCGTGTGATGAAGCGCATGATGAAAGATATGGATGTTGATTGTAGCATGTTGAGTGATCCAACTGATGTTCTGGATACTCCTGCAGACGGTACTTTCCGTATGTACGATGGTGGAACCACTCTGGATGAAATGAAAGATGCGCCTAATGCTATCGACACATTATTCCTGCAGCCCTGGCAGTCAGTTAAGAGTCGTAAATTCACCAAGTTGACCTGGAAACAGCCAGCAACGGATATTGCGATTCCTATGGGTTTGACTGCAACAGATGACTTCCTGATGAAGGTTTCAGAATTGACTGGCAAGCCAATCTCTGAATCTCTGACTCGTGAGCGTGGTGTACTGGTTGACATGATGACTGATAGTCATGCCTGGTTACACGGTAAGAAGTTTGGTGTATATGGCGATGCAGATTTCGTTCTGGGTATGGTTAAGTTCCTGCTTGAGCTGGGTGCTGAGCCAACTCAAATCCTGTGTCAACATGCTAACAAGCGTTGGAAGAAGGCTGTAGAAGCTATTCTAGCTGATTCACCTTATGGCCAGAACAGTGAAGTTCATATTGGTAAAGATCTGTGGCACTTCCGTTCACTGATGTTCACCAACAAGCCTGATTTCATGATTGGTAACTCTTACGGTAAATTTATCCAGCGTGATACCTTGCACAAGGGTAAAGAGCACGAAGTTCCTCTAATCCGTATTGGTTTCCCGATCTTTGATCGTCATCACATGCATAGAGATACTACCCTGGGTTACGAGGGTGCTATGTACATGCTGAAGCTGCTGGTCAATTCAGTTCTGGAACGTCTGGACGAAGAAACCCGTGGTATGGGTACAACCGACTATAACTACGATCTGGTTCGTTAGGTTGAAAGTGGGAGAGGTTCCAGTAGCCTCTCCCATGATTATCAAGATCTTAGAATGAGGTTTAACTCATGCCAAATGTAATGATTCGTGTAAAAGACAATGGTTCTCTTTTGTTTTATATCGCAAAAAAGGATCAGGAAGAGGAAATTGCTTCTGTCGAAAAAGATACCGACACTGAATGGGGCGGTAACGTGGAATTAACTGATGGTTCAACTTATTACATTGACCCTATTAGTCCACCGCCGAGCTTTCCAACAACCCTACGTTTTAGACGCGCTGAATAATTTATTTTTAGGAGAACTATCATGGCCTTAGCTATTGTTAGAGATATTTGCACTGCCTGTGGCGACTGTGAACCGGTTTGCCCAACTAAATCTATTGTGCCCTTTAAAGGCGTTTACAAAATTGACGCAGAAACCTGTACTGAGTGTGAAGGTGAATTCGATTCAGCTCAGTGTCTGGATGTCTGTATGGAAGACGATTGCATCATTCCTGCTTAGGCAGAAATACCCGATGTGAATCAGGCCGGGTCAGAAGGCTTTCAGTTGCTCTGGCCCAGCCAACCTAAGTTTAAATTCAATTATCAGGTGGTGTAATAATGACTACTACCCAAATCTCAAATGACATAGCCCTGCGTATAGGTCTGGCTGCACGTGAATTACCAGATACTGATGCAGCACGATTACTCAAGGTTATTTTAGATGCGGTAGGCTTGCCGCCCACCGCCGAAAAGCTTTCAAGTCTTACCGTTAAAGCTTTTAAATCAGCTGCCGATGGCGAGTTAGCTGATGTCGACAGCAGTATGCTTAAAACTGCACTGTCTTATCTGAAAGGTGAGTCAGGTATCGTCACAGATCCATTACCAGAAATCGAGGCTTACAGTGAAGGAGATATGCCTGAGAGTATTCGCGTTGCCTGTGCTTCCAATAAATCAGAAATGCTGGATGGCCACTTTGGATCATGTCGTCGCTTTCTTATCTATCAGGTGAATGCTGAACAAAGTCGCTTAGTAGATATTCGCGAAGTAGACAGGGAAAAAGGGGCTGAAGATAAGAATGCTTATCGTGCTTCTTTGATTGCGGACTGTCAGATTGTGTTTATGGTATCTATTGGTGGTCCTGCCGCTGCCAAAGTGGTACGAACCGGTGCTCACCCGATCAAAAAACCTGATGCAGGTGCTGCACGTGATGAGATTGCTAATCTACAGGCTGTTATTGGTAAAGATGCACCACCCTGGTTAGCCAAGGTAATGGGGCAGAGTCCTGAACAACGTATTCGTTTTGAGCAGGGAGATGATGAATGATCAGTCAGCAGCAGCTTTCGGAAATTAGCGATTTTGTTTTAGCGCAGGGAATGGGAGTCAATCTGTCTACAGAGCTACGTGAAAAATTCAATGGCATACATTTTACTATCTGCATGGATGATGATGTGGTCAGTGCTAATCCCGTTTTGGAGCAGCAGAGCTTTAATCTTTATCTAATCGACAGTAGTAATCATTGCCTGAGTTTCACTCAAAACCATGATCTGGCAACCGGAGTAGTGGTAGCAGAACTGGAAGAAGAGTAAGCCGGTGAATCAGGTAGTGTCGACACATGACAATGATGCTACACCAACAGCGAACTGCGCAACCTGTCCTCATAGAGAAGACCGCCTGAATAAAGGCAGGTGTCATCCCGGAGATATCTGTGTCAGAGCCATGAGTGGTCGCCAGATAGCACGTTTTTTTACCATTAACCCTGATCTTGCCGAACAATATGCCGGCGATGAGTTTTGGGAACGACGTGCAATAGCTGCAAAATACCTGTCACAACAACGCTTATTGAAAATGCTGGACGATCCAGATGAGGTCGTTAGAAGAGTGCTGGCTTACCGATTACCGGTAGACGAACTGTATCGCTTACTGGATGATCCTGATCGAGAGGTTCGTATTACCGTGGCGGATCGAATTCCGGTGGATCAACTGGAAGCGCTGGTGAAGGATGAGGATTATCTGGTGCGACAGTATGTTGCCAAACGGCTCAAGCCCGGGCGGCTGTTTCGCATGATTAATGATACGGACAGTGAGGTTAGAAAAACGGTAGCCAGAAGATTACCTGCAGAGAGTCTGGAATTGATGATGCATGATCCTTCCGACGAGATACGCATTGCTGTTGCAGAACGAATCGATTTGGAATCGATCGCGCCTATGATGAAAGACAGGGACTGGCGTGTAAGAGTAGCGATTTGTCAGCGCGTTCCGCTAGAGATGCTTGATCCGTTACTGAATGATGAAGATGAAGATGTGCGAACCTTTGCTCTGGAAAGACTAAAACAGCTATCAAACAATGAATAAATATATCGAGAACAATCAACAGCTGGTCGAGCTTTGTAATAAGACGAGTACTGATCAGGGTATAGACGCAATACTTACGGGACTCGCGCCTATATTTCCCGAGTTGCAATTCGAGCATGTGTTATCGCGCGGTGGCTGGTATCGCCTGGGTGGTGTGGTGGATGCAAATTCCAATCGAATCACTGACAATATTGCCAGCTGGGCCGAGCAGGAAAGTGGTGGTGATCCGGAACAGCTAGTGCTGAAATACATCGACTCGGTTTACTTTGCCACCAGGCTGTCAGGTCAGACTCATTACCTGACCGTTGCAACGGGTGATAAACCGGAACAGTTTATCCAGTTAGAGATCGAAGAAATACAGGAAGTACTGGATAGGCCACTGGTAGAACGCGACTGGTTTCCGGATAGTATGCAGGATTTTCTTGACCCGATAGATTACACAAAGTTAGAACCTGAACCTGTCGGTAAATCCCGCTACATCTTCCGTCGCATCACCAATATGGATCAACTGATACATCAAACTGCCATTGAGAGTCGGCATTTAAAAAACATCCGTCGATTTCTTGAAGACTGGGAGCATAGTAGTGCAAACGACACAGCCTGTTTCTGTCAACACTGGGTACTCGCATTACGCGAATTTGCAGATAGAGATGGATACAGACAGGTCAATGCAAAACCGGTGGCTACCAATTCTAAAGGATCAGCTGAATTGCTAGAGATCGAAGGTAAATCTGGTGCAGATCTGGCTACTGCAATACAACGCTATGACAATGTCATGGGCTATCATTTCTCCTGGTTTTTCATGATGCTCAGCAGTCAGTCTGATAACTTCGTATTGGCTGACGCTGTGTTGCGTGACCAGTCGGGTGAGTATGACTATATTCCTGTTAAAGACCTTAAGGTGCTAACTGACTGGGCTACTGCCCCATATAGTGTTTAACCGGGATTCCTCAGTTGACCGCATCAGGATTCCCCTCAAATCCATGCCCAACTGCGGATTCCAGGTTAAAGCAGATGATAGTCATTTATCTGTAGACAGGTCTGTTATTATTTCATATTCATATTGACACTTTCTTAACACTCATTCAGTATTTGCAGTATGAACGAACTAGCTAAAATTTCTTCACAAATGATGACCATCATTCTCAATGAATGGTGGGTATGCTAGTTTTCGACTAGTTTTAAAAAACCCGCCCAGGAGGCGGGTTTTTTGTTTCTGTCTCCAGGGGTTTAGAAATGCCACAGGAGGCAATATGAGTGATAGTGATTTAACACCGCAAATAAGTTGCGAAGATCAGGCTGATGATATTGTAGACTTTGATTTAGTGACTGGAGTGTTCACCAGAAATGCAGCTTTGCTGATATTAAGAAGCTATTTGATTTCACCTCAAGTCGTAGCAGGATCAGAAGTACCCGGCAAGGTGTATGCCTTTTATATTTACTACTATGACGATTATCTGGAATGGATGTACGCAGTTGATGATTCAGGTAATGTCAGATTTGTGTATACCTACTGCAAAAGAAACCTGCCAACAGATTGCGAAACTGAAGTTGATGCAGACAGTTATCGGGAAGCATGTTAAGGCTCTTGTAGAGCCTGAGATGGTGCCCATAAAAGCGGAAGAAAAGATGGCTACCTTTGCCTTAAGCTCTCAACAGGCAGGCCATAAAAAAACCCGGCATATTAGCCGGGTTTTGTTAAGGGTTTAGATTTGAAGATCTATGGAGTAATTTGCCACAGCTTATTCAGGAGCTCTGTTTTTCTCGTATCGAAAATACTGTCTCCATTACCGTCACCCCAGGAACCCCAAAGATCTGACGCGGATATGGGGTCGTAGCGGGTTTTGATCCAGCCATAAGTATCGGCTGATTCCGGATTAATAGACCAGTAACAGCCATGGATATTATTATCCAGCATGTAATTTACAAATGCATGCTGCCATTGCTCATCTACGTTGGTGGTGATGTGAGACCACTGGTTTTTAATCGTTGATGTAACCTTGCTGCCAGGCCAGTCCATGTTTCCGCCGAATTCACCGACGACTACGGCATAGCCCTGATCTCTAAGGAAACCAAAATGCTGATGCCATCCCTTGCGCAGAACCTGGGAATCGATCACGATTTTGCAATCTTTGGCTGCAGCTTCATCACCTTCTAGATTCGCACACTCGGTTTGAGCAGGATCCATAAATTGCGGCTGAACAAACACTGAGGGTCCATAGGTATGGGGTGACAGAACAAGGCGATCCTGAGGAATATTCAGCGGGTCGCTTGCAAAGCCGTACAGGTTTTCACCCCAGTTAGGGATGAGCTCTTTACTAGCACCGTATTCACTCAGCTTACTATTTCCTTCAACGAAGATCAGAACATCTTTATTGACAGAATTGATGGCGCTATAGGCCTTTTCGGCAAGTGTACTCCACTCATCCCAGGTGTACTCCCAGGGTTCGTTATAAATATCTATGCCTATCACATTGTCGATGCCAAGATCACTTGGAAGCAGAGCGATTTTCTGCAGATCAGCAAGCCATTTTTCTTCGTTGTATTCGTCGACATTCATGGTCACCGTTCTACCGTCTTTAAGCTTGACCTGTTTACCTATGTCAGCCGCATTACAGGACCATTCCTCGCGGGTAAACTGATACCCTTCACGATTGGCATCCGTCCAGGGTGGGGCTGCGTCAATTCGTCCGGCACGCCATCCAATGTAATTGGAGCAGGAATGTATATCGATCAGAACCTTAACGTCATATTTATCTGCTGTTATCAGAAATTCCTTCAGACCTTCCAGTGCATTTTGCTGTTGTACGCTAGGGTGATTTTTCAATGACCCACCATTTTTCTGTGAAGCATCTCCCATACCTTGAGGGTCGGTTGGGTCTAAGGTTTGGGGAGAAATAGGCAGGCGAATCATATTGATCCCTTTTGCCTTAATTTCCTGCATATCAGAATCGATGGAGCGTCCTGAGCCCTGGCTACTGTTAAACCACCACATATTGCCGATATAAAGTTCCATGGGTGCACCGTCGGCATTGTTTTCGGAGTTCTTTGGTTCCTGCTGGCCATCCAGACCAAACCAGTTACCGCATCTTACAGGAAAGATCTTACCGTCTTCAGTAATATTCCCTTTTGCATCGATACGGAATTTGCCCGCCACAGATTTGTCGTTATTAACAGGTGTCACCACCGGATAAGTGTCTTCCCACTCGATGGCATGATCACCAGAGAGCGTATTATTAGGATCTCGTACAGTATCAGTTGGTGCCGGAGTATCAGTTGGTGCCGGAGTCGGCGTCGGAGTCGGTTCCTGATTCGGATTCGGAGTCACTGTTGGAACTGGTGTCGGTTCGACAGGGTTGCTGCTACAACCCACGCGAGTACTGCTCAGTGCAAGATCATCCAGCCAGATGTTGAAGTTCGGCGGTGTCGAACCGCCCTGGTAGA
>JBNKMF010000069.1:0-26855 GCA_050292965.1 Gammaproteobacteria bacterium
GAACAATAAACTTAAACGCTATTCAAGCCTTTCTGTCCGTTGCGGAGCATGGAAGTTATACCCTGGGCGCTAAATCGATGGGGTGTTCAAAAGCCTATTTAAGTGAGCAGGTTAAAAGCCTGGAAAAGTCTTATAAGGCTCAATTAATTATTCGAACCACAAGAAAGCTCACTTTAACGCCCGCAGGTGAAGCATTTCTAGCCAGGTGTAAAGATGCTTTGACTCAAATTCAACAAGCTGAAGAGCTGTTACTCGATGAACAAAACAGGATTCATGGAGACATTAGAATTGCATCACCAGGTGGAATCCTGGGGGAAGAATTTGTTGCTCCCAGCCTTTACGAATTCATGAGTTTATATCCAGAGATAAATATCGAGGTAAACTTCAGTTCCCAAAATGTAGATTTACTCAGCGGTAATTTTGATCTTGCCATTCGCTTTGGTGAACTCAGGGATTCCACCTTGATAGCAAAGAGACTCATCAGCTATCGCAACCATTTATTAGCGACACCGCAATATCTTAAAAATTTCGGTAAGCCAAAATCACCTTCTGAGTTAAACCTTCATCGCTTGATTGTAGGAACAAAAGATACCTGGGAACTGGAAAAGAAAGGCCTCAAACAAACTATAACGCCAGTGCCTAAACTCAAGGCAGGCAATGGTAAGGTTATGTTGAATGCCACGCTTAACCACCAGGGGATTACGATGCTTCCTTCGATCTATGTTTCTGATTTAATTGATACAGGCAAACTCATATCAATATTGCCTGAATGGACAAAAAAAGAGACATCCTGTCATATTATTTATCCACCGAGCAGATACAGGTTAGCTAAAGTACAATTACTAGTTAGCCATTTAATAAATGGTCTTTCTGGGAAGTAGCTGTCCACATTCCGATCGTCAATGAGTACTAACCACCTCGAAGTTGCCAATTAGGGAGCATGAAAGTGAGCTGTAATACTCGAGAAATGGTTGAGCCAAAATCAAAGGCCTTCCCCAAAGTTTCCGTAACATGCCTGTTTTGATGCGTAACTTTGTCATAGTTCTTAAGGTACCATCATGCCCTGTTTGTGAAATAATTTCTAATGGCAGTTATACATAAGTAACATATAATTCCATACTAATAGCGTCTGGTGAATGACACCGAAAATTATCAGGAAAAAAGTATCTCAATTGAGATTAAGTAGAGTGATTCTACTCCCATTCAAAAATACAGAGATAAAATCGATGATCAACCTAACTCGTACATTCTATGCGCTGACTACAGTTTTAATACTGACTGCATGTGCAAGCAAAACCATTGAGCTTGAACCGAATGCTGTTTATAAACAGTATCCAGCCATTAAAGAGTTAAAACTGATGATTGCTGATGCAGAAAAAACAGACCTTCCTAATCTGGCTCCAAAAGGCTACCAGCAGGCTGTAGAGGATTACAACAGAGCTTATGAGGGGGCTCTAAAACAAGTAAAAGGGGCTAATGAAATTGCCGAAAATGGTTTGATAAACCTGCGCCTGGCTATTAGCAATGCAGAATCCAGCAAGGTTGTTTTACGCGAGGTACTGGATGCAAGGAAAAAGACAGTGGAAGCCAATGCACCAACTATCTTCCCGGAAAAATTTAACAAGCTAGAGTCTGAGTTAAAGTCGGCAACCAAGGCTATCGAAGGGAAAGATGTTGAAGAAGCTAAACAGCTTAGAGCTGAGTTAATTAAGGCTTACGCAGATATGGAACTATCTGCCTTAAAGCACAGCACGACGCGAGAGGCCAGAATCAAAATAGCCGAAGCTAAAAACAATCGAGCCGATGACTATGCGCCTAAAACATTTAAGCTGGCAGAGGAAGAACTCTCACTGGCGCTTGACATACTTTCTGCTGGCCGCACCCAGACTAAAAAAGCAGAAGAGCATGCCGCGCTATCGGCTTATTATGCAGAAAGAAGCAAACAGATCGCCGAGATGATAATGGATTTTGATCAACGTGATTTTTCTGCCGAAGACACCCTGTTGTGGTACCAGGATCAACTCGAAATTATCAATAAACCTTTCGGTGAGGTTCTAGGGTTTGATAAACCTAACTATAATGTCGTCAATGAATTACGGGGACGGATTAATTTCTTGATCGCGCAACTGGACCAGAAACAGAGTGCACTGGTTTCTGCCAATGAGAATATCGCCATGCTGGAAGGGCAGGTTGAATCTATTGATGCCCAATTCAAACAGGACAAGCAAGCCAATAAGGAAGCTCAGGCGCGCTACAAAAAGATTCGCAATATGTTTAACGAACAGGAGGCTTATGTCTTTCGTCAGGGTAATAATGTATTGCTGGAAACCCATGCCTTTAATTTCAAGGTCGGGAATAGTGAAATAGATTCAAATAACTATAGTCTGCTGGAAAAAATCATGGATGCTATCCATGTATTTGAAAACCCAGATGTTGTGATCATGGGGCATACCGATTCCACTGGTGGGGATGCCACCAATATGAAACTGTCACTAAGGCGTGCCCTCACCGTTACTGATTTCCTGAAAAAGATAGGCAAGTTGCCCTCGAATAAGATAAGTACTAAAGGCTATGGAGAAAGCCGACCTGTCGCCAGTAACGAAACCAGAAAAGGCCGCGAAAGAAATCGTCGTATTGAAGTATTAATCGTTAATAAGTAAATCAGGGTAAGCTGATTAACCGGCTGTTAGCCGACTATGTAATCACCGCCGTTACTTTTTTCATCTGGTTTACCTTAGATGTACTGACTCATATTTGATCTAACTAGTGTGGATCAAGCCTGGATTTTATAACTTTACACCTGGTGGTCATTCGTTATTCCTATTGATTTGGCTGGTGCGCCTCTCAGAGCTACAGGGTAAAGGCGCAGAAGACGGTTTCGAGTAAAAGGAGGCCGTTACTGGTTGAAGTCGTACCGCCGGATTCGACTCGACACAACCGTTAAATCTGGAATCCGTAGTTGGACGAGTTGTAGTGCTGCGTTTGCGGCGGTGTAGATCAAGGCGTGATGAAACGGAATAGCGGGCTATTCCAGGGAGTTACGGCTACCGCGCCTGCTCACGCCCCTTACCTTACCTACATCCGTGTAGTCGACTCAGCAGGGTGCGTTGGGATTTTTCACTAATTCTTGTAGCGTTAATGAGTTCACGCCCCTATGCATCGGCTCAGGCATCCTGCTTCGCTCTACCTCCTCCCTCCCTGGAGTCGTGCTTCGCTCTACCTCCTCCCTCCCTGGAGTCGTGCTTCGCTCTCGTCAATTGCTCTCTGCATTGTTCTCGACAATAGCTCCTGCATTGTTCTCGACAATAGCTCCTGCATTGTTCTCGACAATAGCTCCTGCATTGTTCTATCTTCGACCATCCATAGTCTCGTACCTTCGACCATCCATAGTCTCGTACCTTCGCCCATCCCTGGGCTCGTACCACCTACGTCCATATAGTCGTCCATGTATTCACGAAATAACAGCATCTATACTGAAAACCCTGTGGGGCGGTTAAATTCAATAATTGTCCTGATAAATCACTACCTTGTGTTAGATATTAGTGGATAACTGTGGAACCTATGTTAAAAGTTCTACCTGGTTCACGATTCTTAGGTTTTACATTGTTTAACATTTACCCTGTTGCTATGGCGTTCTGAATAATGTGTTATAGAGCCTCAAAATTAAATCAGTCAGTGGAACCTTTAAATGCAAGCAGTGAATAATATTTTTAAGTGGTCGGTTTATGCAGTTACCTTCGCGGGTGTGCTGACGGTGGGTGGTGTTGTTGGCTTCTGGTTAAGTATAGAAACGCTAATCTTTTTGATGGATGTTACTGCTTAACTGCTTATCTTAAGGGACAAAGTTAGTCGGTCTTTATAGCCAGTTATTCTTCATTTACCAATTTTTATCGGTATCCTTATTTAGATACCACTTTTTCCATACCAGAATTCTGGGAAACTCTGACCTGTCCTAACCAGCCATTTTTTGAAGTCAGATTTTAGTACCGCTTCATCATTCAAAATAATCTTCGATGGTTCTTCTTTTTCTTCCGTGATATTTATTAAATGGGCCAGGGCTACTGCTTTTAAAATTATGGGGCCTTCAGATTCTATGACTGTGTAGCCAATATAGGGATATGACAGAAGTTCGTCTTTAGAGTCCATCCATTCTGGATTTTTGCTTTGCATCCTCAGTCCCTGTTTAATGACACCATTAGCAAGTTTTCTAGCGACCAGGACATCATGTTCTAAGGTTTCTCTGCCCCAGAGACTGACCACATCCCAGAATTTATATGATTCTATGTATATTCCTTCATTCATGATTTTCCAGGGCACCATTGAACAATTATGATGTGTCTCTGGCAGGTAAGTGAAATACCTTGCTGCAGGTTATGTACGCTTTTCATTTTTCCACTTTAGGTATAGTAAAATATCACTCCACACTGCCCCTATTGCATAAAGAGCAATAGCTAGAAATGCCACATACGCGCCAATTTCTCGGCGATCAGCAAAAAAGGTGGATGCGAAATCGACGACAAAAAATGAACCAGCTAAAAAGAATGGTTCGAGAAACCTGATTGTTAAATCAACTCCTCCATAGGTATTCCACCTGTTAATCCCTATAAGCAATAATGGCCAGATAAACACCAAAACACTAATCCAGCTTCCCGGATCTGAAGGTTCAAAATGGTCAAGCACGTAGATTTTCTCTTCTCGTGTTGAAGCGTTTTCTTTTGAGCCCTCACTCGGTAATAGGGTGTAGCTATCGATGGTTGGATCCGGTTGAACCGAGACGGAACACTTAGACATTGGAAGTGAAATACTTAGTAGCAATATAATAGCTCCAATGGTTTTCAGTGTATTAGATGCAGTCCATTTCATTGTTTTGTATCAGTTAGCCTTTATCTCGTTAGAGTTTCGCGAGAGGAGCGCTTTTCTGTCATTCTGAACAAGCGTGTTGTTATGTACTTTTCGCATTTTTCTCTCAATATATTCCCACTCATGGACTTTTTAATCAACTACAGCCTTTTATTTGTGAATTAGCTTAATGAAGTTATTATATTTCGGATTAGTTAGATACTACGAGAAATTAAATGATCGCCAGAGAATGGAAAGCCAGATGCCCTCAGGCTCATAGAGATAACTTTATCAAATACCTGTACCAAACTGGAATCAAAGATGCTTCATCGACTTCAGGTTTCAAAGGTGCTCAAATATTTACTCGTGAACTGGATGACAATTTTGAGGTGACTTTAATCACCTATTGGGAATCACTGGATTCAATCAAAGCCTTTGCTGGTGATGATATTAATGTTGCTCGTCTTTATCCGGAGGATTACCAATACGAACTGGAACCGGATGACTTTGTGATTCATTACCAGCTGGTAGAGAATCACTGGTTATAGACAAAAAAGTATATGCCAAAACTTACTGCGCTGATTTTGAAATTGCGAAGTAGCGATTGAATTTAAACTTTCTCCATACGCCACGTGGCTCAGATAAATATGGGGTAAAAAATTGTGCTTTTGCAAACAAAGCTATTTCCCAGGCCTCTTGCTCAAAAAACTGGAACCTGATCCTGTTGGGCTGGATGGTATTAAGTAAGTTAAATAATCCCGTACCATATGGCCATGATAAGGTAGCCTGATCAAGATTAGTTAAATCCTGATCAAGATAATAAATATTTAAAGACTCTTCGTATAGGCAATCATTCGTTGTAAATACCAGATAACAATCCCGATATCTGAAAACAACTTCCAGTATGGAGCCTTCCAGGATTGCGTCCGTAGCTTTTCCTTTTATTTTTATCTGGCATTTAGGGGCCTCTGTTTCTGTGGCTTCAGAAATTTTTTTGATCGAAAATTCTTGCTCGGTGAGCTTTTCCATTATCCTGTACTCACCAGATATAGCTGACACCAAAAGCAGCCAGAGCCCCACCAATAAAAGCCCCCACTGTGACACATACGGGGGCTCCAGGCCCACAGGCTAGTCCTGCCAGTGCACCACCTCCAATTCCACCACTAATCCCAGCGCTAGTGATGGCGATTTCCTCACCTGCAGCATCAAGCTTATCCTCGGCGGTAGCTACTGTATAAACAGACAAAGCAATTGATAAAAATAATAATCCTCTGCCAACCCAAGATAGCTTCCTCATTGCGTTGGTAACTTTTGGGTCGGATCTTCCAGCGGACTTTACTATTTCAGAGTAAATCTTGTTTTGTTGCTCAGGCTTAAGCTTATCAAATATAGATCCTGGCCCATAAATTGACTGAGTTTTTTTTGCTATAAGTTCGTTAAGTGTTCTTCCTTCTTTTTTCATTTGTTCAGCAATTGCTAAGCCTACTGGTGTACTTCGACTTCTAACGACTGACATGATGGTGTTTCTGGCAAGATTTGCTTCTGTTGCTGCCTGGCTCCAGGTGATCTTTCCTGACGATGCTTTCATTCTAAGCTCTGCAGACATTGCTTGAATTTGCTTTGAATAGGCCTTTCTGGCACTGGAATCTATGCTTAAGTGTGTTCCAATGTTGGCAATTTCAGCTTCTAATGCTCTGATTGCGCTTTCAAATAATACTCTATCTTGTTGCTGATTATTTCCCATATCACTTCCCTGATTTTCATCATATTGAACGATTGATTCGTTAGGCTGAAATCCTGAGTTAAAATGATGACCGAGAACGAGAACAGCAAAAATAGCTCTCCTGGCCTGTGCTGGCTACCCCAAATACGGATTATTAAATATTCTGGTTAACTCACTGCATTATTATCAAACATAGTTTAAGGGATTTTCATTTGATTTAACATATTGTTACATAAGTTCTATGTTTCACGTGTTGGCTTATTGTGCTGTTAAGCCCTTCATCAACTGACAGGCAATGCCGTGGTATTAATAGGTGACTTGAGCACAAATGAAGTATGCACGCCTGATACGCCTTCAATGCGAGTCAGTTTGTTTAACAGGAATTGCTGGTAGCTATCCATGTCTTCCACCACGACCTTGAGCTGGTAATCGGCAGACTGGCCAGTGATTAGATGACATTCGAGTACTTCGGGGTAGTCTGCCAGTGTGGACTCAAACAACGCAAAGCGCTCGGGGATGTGTTTATCCATGCTGATGCCAATCAGAGCCATGAGTGATAGCCCGAGCTTTCTTGCATTTAGCAGGGCAACATATCCATCGATCAGACCGTTTTCTTCCAGCATCTTGACACGGCGCAGAGTGGGGGAAGGTGACAGGCTGATGGCTTCTGCCAGCTCCTGATTCGAAATACGTCCGTTTTTTTGCAGGATATTCAGTATCTGTCGATCATATCTATCGAGTTGTAATGACATAATATTTCCGAATAAATTTACTGATGGGCATATTATTCTAAATAAAATATAAATATTAGCAATAAGCGCCTTATAAATTAAATTTTCTGTAATTATTGAAATTTAATTCTACAGCCTTACCCCTATACTTTCTTCCATGCTTGAAACCTGTAGCGAAGCGAGTCACAAGCTCCTCCTGGCACGATTGGCCCATTAGCATCACAAGTGCTAAGCGGTAATCGTAAACCTCTGGGTTAGCCACCCCGCCAGAGTCGCGAGGAGTTCGCAACAGGGTTTTATTTCATCAAAATCAGGCATATTTCATTAATTCGGAGCGACCCATGATCACCAGCCCAAAACAAAAATACCGCAGCTTTAATCCTGTTAAGTTAACTGATCGTCAATGGCCCAATAAAACACGGGAAAAGCCGCCGATCTGGATGAGTACTGATCTCAGGGATGGTAATCAGGCATTGATTAATCCTATGTCTGTTGAAACCAAGCTACGGTTTTTTAGCGCACTGGTGGAGATGGGGTTTAAGGAAATCGAAGTGGGTTTTCCCTCAGCTTCTGAAACCGAATTCAACTTTGTACGACGTCTGATTGAAGAAGATCGTATCCCCGCTGATGTCACCATAGAAGTGCTGACTCAGGCACGGGAAGAGTTAATCGAACGAACCGTAGAGTCACTAAAAGGTGTACATAGAGCAATCCTGCACATGTATAACCCGATAGCACCCAGCTTCCGTGATCTGGTATACAACACTGATAAAGCAGGTGTGAAGGAAATTGCTGAGCGAGGTACACGCTGGGTAAAACAGTACACCGAGGCACAGCCTGATACCGAATGGGTGTATCAGTATTCACCCGAAGTCTTCTCAAGTACCGAAGTGGAATTTGCCAAAGAGGTTGTCGATGCAGTTTCTGAAATCTGGCAGCCAACGCCTGAGCAAAAGATGATTGTAAATCTGCCTGCCACCGTTGAAATGTCTACCCCTAATACCTATGCCGATCAGATTGAATGGATGCATCGCAATCTGAATCGTCGTGATAGCCTTATCATCAGCATTCATCCGCATAATGACAGAGGGACTGCTGTAGCTGCGGCTGAAATGGCAATGATGGCAGGCGCTGATCGTGTTGAAGGCTGTCTGTTTGGTAATGGCGAACGTACCGGCAATGTAGATCTGGTTACTCTGGCACTTAATCTGTATTCACAGGGTATAGATCCGGGTCTGGATTTCAGCAATATTGATCAGGTACGCCAGTTGACCGAAGAATTCACTCAATTGCCGGTGCACCCAAGACATCCTTATGCGGGTGAGCTGGTATTTACCGCTTTCTCGGGATCACATCAGGATGCTATTCAAAAAGGTTTTAACCGACAGAAGTCCGAATCATATTGGGAAGTCCCTTATCTGCCGATTGATCCTGCCGACCTGAGTCGAAGCTATGATGCAGTGGTCAGAGTAAACAGTCAGTCAGGAAAGGGCGGTGTGAGCTTTCTTTTGCATCAGCAGGCGGGGTTTGAGCTACCCCGTCGTCTACAGATAGAGTTTAGTAAGGTCGTCCAGCAGGTGAGTGATTCAACAGGAAAAGAAATCAGTAGTGAAACCATTTATCAGCTTTTTGAGAAAGATTTTTTAGAGGTGAGCGACCCGTACCAATATCAGGCCAGTCAGTTTGTGAATGAGAGCGAGACAGAAGTCACTGCGCAGATAAACAGCAGATATCATGATAATGACCTGACTTTAACCGGTAAGGGTAATGGTCCTATAGACGCGGCAGCCAGGGCTATGGCTGGACATGTTGCTCAGTCAATAACGGTAGTCGATTATCACGAACATGGCCTGGGCCTAGGTTCAGATGCAACCGCTGTGTGTTATGTAGAAGTAAAGATAGGCGAACAGCATCCTGTGTTTGGTGTGGGGCAGGATCAGAATATTACTACTGCTGCAATAAAAGCTTTAATGAATGGTGTTAATCGAGCGATTAGATCGGGTGAAAAACAGGGGCAGGTTTTAGCTGCATAGAGATAAGGTGTAGTAATCCATAGTTGCCCCGAATGAGTTGAATGATTAATTAACCACGAAGCACACGAAGGGCGCTAAGATTATTGGGTATGTTGTTTGCGTCGGTCGGATAATCCTGGCAGGGATGCCAGAGAGTACGAGACCATGGAAGGTCGAAGGTAGGACAATGCAGGACGCTATTGTCGAGGGCAACGCAGGACGCAGTTGCCGACGCCTATATGGATGTAGGTGGTAGGGCGAAGCAGGAAGCCAGAGCCGAGCAAAGCGCCATCCGACATGAGTTACACAAGTACCTCGGCAATCTCAAATGCCAATCAATGTTGGAAGGCGTCGTTCCTCCTTTTCCAACCTACCATTCCGGGTTACGGGTTGTTTATGTTTGTGCCAGAGTGATGTTTGCAACACCACCCTGGGCTTTTAAAGTATTAGAAGAACTTTGCTATTGCAACTATAAAGCCGGTTAGGGCGGATATAACAAGAGCTAGATCAACTTTTACTTTGATGGTGAGTTTGGTTTTCATGGTTTAACCCCATTGAACCGACTCAACCGGTTGAGTCATGGAAGACTCGTTTTTATATACCGCCTTGCGAGCGGTCACTGGGCTTCTCAACTAGTATGAAACACCAGCAGCAGGCTACTATTAGTTAAACAAGTTATCCTGCCCGCAGCATTCCGCATTTTAACGTGATGCGTGACACGTAGAGCTCGCCGATCTTTTACGTGCTAGCGGAACACGTTTCGCCACGATCAGGGCTTGCCAATATAGCAACCCTTTAGCCGCCTTATCATTGGCGACATTCGGGATTGATAGTCCCGAAACTTGATATTTTATTTAACATAACACCCCGGCTCAGAGGAGAGCGAGCGATTCCTGTGCTGCCGATTGTTATCGCTCAATTCTCTATTTATAGAATGCTTTTATTTCTCTCATGAGCGTGCCAAATGTTGCACTGACATACCCCGTTGGGAAAGGTATATAGACTAACCCATGAATATTACTTGGTATGCTCGTCCCTTCTTCATGAAGTAAACATACCGCAGACAAACCGTACTTTCCTTGAAAGTACCCTACTTCATGCATTACATTTTCTCGAGCGCGAGGGTTACCTTCAGAATCCTGATCATCTCCAGTCATAACGATTACAGCAAAAGAGCAACTTGAAGATTCTTCATCAAGCTTCTGTAATATTGTTCGACCTCTATTTGGTTCTTGGGCTAATTCTAAAGTTGGTAATTCAAGATCCTTTTCAATGAAAGCTTGTACTTCAGTCCAATCATTTGCCCTACCATGACTTATGAATACTCTAGCAGGTGAACTAGAAACAGGAGCTGCAAGCTCACTGTTTGCCCTAAGTTCAAAAATCTGCTCGATATCTCTTACCAGAGTTTCAAGCTGGTTTCTACCAAAGTGATAGAGATACTCACCACCTTCTGCCATTTTCGTTTGAGGCTTGACATTCAGCTCTGCAAAATCACCATATAAATCTGGAAGAGATTTTTTGAGAACATTTAACTGCATAAGAGTAGTTTCAAAGTAGGCTTTCACATCATCAGGTGAAAAGTTACCAATCGGCCGGGCATCACCACGTTTGGTTTGCTCTAAAAGAAGTAGAACTGATTTCAGAACACCAGCAAGCTTAGAAAAGGCAGTTACAGGATTATCCATTAGTTACTCTATTTAGTCCGTATCAGGAAAGTGAATTACGCATAACAGCTTGATAATGTGACGCGCACGAATATTGACTTATGTTGCACTATATTCTCAATCATAGGTTAAACAATCAATGACTGCTTTTGGCACTTTGCTCCTATTCACTATTGAACAAGAGAAAGCTTCGGAATATAGATTAGCATGAAGCAGGGTTGATCGGCTTCGAAGCTTTATATTACCAATTTTTAAGGGTTTGTATCGATATCCAGTCGCCATTTTTGCCCCGACTTTGGCGTCGGCGGTGCCGGTTCGCCCTCAACCATAGTGGCCCGTCTACCCCGGGTTCGATATATGCCTGAGTTTGGGACTATCTGCCCCGGTTTGATTGGTGGATTGATCTTACGTGTTGGTTTCATTTTTCTGTTCATTGGTATCATCTCTTGGTTAATTGGAGGTGTATATTATTTAGATAATAAGAATATACGATTTAATTATATAAGAGAACAAAACGAGAAGATATCAAATCGTATACCGTACGTCTGAAAGTTCAAACCTGTAAATGAAAGGAGTTAATTCTGCAATTCAGAGGACAGTTTACTTAATTTACTTTTTAAACTTGGATGACTTCTCCCTCTGTTGCCATTCCTGATGATTTGTAGGCAATGTCAAATTTTTGATAAAGCGGTGATTGTCTTGTCGCTAGCGTTCGAGGGGCGGATCAATAGGGTCAGACTAGATCGATTCTTCGTTTCTCAGTGTCAGCACCTCGTAACCATCGGCGGTAACAGCGATTGTATGCTCCCACTGAGCAGATAACTTCTTATCGCTGGTGATAACAGTCCAGCCATCTTTCTTTACCTTAACCTTGGCCTTGCCCTGATTAATCATGGGCTCTATGGTAAACACCATCCCTTCTTGCAGAACTAAACCCTTACCAGCCTGGCCATAATGCAATACATTTGGTGCCTCATGCATTTCTCGCCCAATTCCATGCCCGCAATATTCGCGAACAACAGCATAGCCATTTTTCTGGGTGTGGCTCTGAATGGCATGACCAATATCGCCAAGGGTCGCGCCAGGCTTTACACGTTTAATTCCTTCCCACATGGCCTCATAGGTTTTATTGACCAAGCGCCTGGCGGTCGGAGTTACGTCTCCGATCATGTACATTTTGCTGGAGTCAGCGATAAAGCCACCTTGTTCCAATGTAATATCAACGTTGACAATATCACCGGACTTCAGCTTCTGAGTGGTTGAAGGAATACCGTGGCATACAACGCGATTTACAGAGCTATTTAGAACATATTGATATCCATACTGGCCTTTACTCGCTGGACGAGCACTCAGCTGATCGGTGATATACCTCTCCACTAAATCATTGATCTCCATCGTTGAGATGCCAATATCGATACAGCCGTTAAGGTATTCAAAAACCGTAGCCAGAAGCCGACCGGACTCCCGCATTATGTTTAGCTCATCGGCACTTTTTTGTTTTACGCTAGCCACCGACAGCCTTCCTTATATCAACTTCG
Organism: Gammaproteobacteria bacterium; assembly: GCA_050292965.1. Lineage (GTDB taxonomy): Bacteria > Pseudomonadota > Gammaproteobacteria > JACNJF01. The sequence goes on from JBNKMF010000069.1 coordinate 12,511, forward strand.
GCCAGCTTCATTTGATCGCGCATGATGTCAGAAAAAGTCATAGCTGGATTCGCCTCGGCGAGCATGCCAACTTTTATCCAATATTCGGCCTGAGCATTGATGGAGCGAACCATAACTGAGCTCGCCTTGCGAATTTCCTCATGAAGTTCGTCGTTAATCTTAACAATTCCCACAGCTTGTCTCCGATATATGATGTGTATATGAATCATATACATTCAATATCAAGTTGGCAATATGCTAAGCGAGGGATTTGACACAGATTACAAGGCGGGAAATGGTCAAGTGTTACCGCCCACCTGTCGAGCAAAGGCGATAAACTGGTGAAAGTAGTGCCTGTTCTTGAACGTTATGGGGACTTTAAAGAATTTCTCAGCGCAACCACAGAAGATAAAGCAGCATTCAAGCCGCTTCATCAATCTGAAACAGTGGGTTGTCCATTAGGCAGCGAAGAATGGATTGATAAGGTTGAGAAAGTGGCCGGCAGAGCGCTAAAACCTCAAAAGGATAGGTCCCTGGAAAAAGGCCACATCGAATAAATAAGAGTATTTAGTAAACTGTCACCATAATACCTGTCGCCCAGGCATAACGGTATTCTTTAGCCTGTGTTTAACGATAATAGTACCTATCATGTAGTTAGCTAATGAAGTAACGGATCATTATAGCAGGTAGCAGACCAGGCAAACCCTGAGTAGGTTGAAGGCCCTTTGAGGCCTCTTTTCCAAAAAGGAGTTTGGTCTTCACGGCAAATAGCCGTACAGGTCTGGAGTAGCTCTCCATAACAAAGACCGAATATACGACAGCTAACACAGCTTATAAGAGCATTACAACTCAATGCCAATGAAGTGGAGTACGTGTAAGTTTTCTCAATAGTATTGCAAAACAGGAGGAGTCTATATACAACCTACCATTCCGGGTTACGGGCTGACGCTCGCGATGACATTTTTCCCTTAAATAAGTGCCATTCGGGTCAGAGATTCCAGATGCATAGATTCTCTATGCACCTGATTAACCGTAACTTGTTTAAATTTAAAAAGCCTGTTCATAAGGTAAAAGCTCTACCCGAGTTGACAGGGCATGTAATGCGATATTGTGTAGCATTTCATCTACTGTAGTGCAGCAATCAGCCAGAATACTAACCTTATAAGCCTCTGCCTTTTTAGAGATCGCTGTATGCGTGACACAGTTCTGCGTCATCATCCCACAGATCAATAATTCATCAATACCGTATTTGTCCAGAGTTTGCTGTAAGCTGGTTTGCTCAAATCCATCGGCAAACTGTTTTATTACAATGTCCGCTTCAGGCGCGGCCTGCACAATAACCGGGTGTATTTCTGCACCAGAGCTACCCTTATTAAAAAATGGCGCAATACCTCTACTATCATCAGCAATATGCTGTATCAGCACTATCGGTAATTCGTTCTGCCTGGCCATCGCAATAGCCTTTTCAATATTGTTCAGGGTTTGTTCGGTATTCCACAGCGGGTATTTCCCCTCGGGAAAGTAATCATTCTGTGGGTCTACAACCAGCAGTGCTGCCTTTGAGTTGTGTGTCATGAGTATTGTCTCGAATCTAATTAAGCAGGCAGTATTGTGTTGATTTTTAACTCAGAACTTTAGTATCAAAAATGACATAATAGCTTTCAAATCTGACAAATCGAATAAAAGCATATGAAACTGGCAATCATTGATTACCCTGGCGCGCTGAAGTCTGCTGTGTATGGACTAAGTGAAATGTTTGCATTGGCTAACCGGCTCTGCGCTGAGCAGGATCTGTCAGTAAATTTCGAAACCGAGATTATTGAATTAACTCCTGCAGACGACATCAACTCGAATAAAAAACGCTATATCGCCATCATCCTGCCGCCCAGCATTGATAATATCTTTTATTCTGAGCCTTCCAGCGAAATAAAAAACTGGCTGATCAAAAAGCATAAGCAGGGCAGTATGCTTTGCTCGGCCTGTGCAGGCGCTTTCATTCTTGCTGCAACAGGCTTGCTGGATAAGCGCGAAGCAACAACGCACTGGGGACTGGTGAGCGAGTTTAAACAACAGCATCCTGCAGTTCGATTGAATGCCAATAAAATCATGGTGAATGATCAGGATGTTATGACGGCAGGTGGTATGCTGTCATGGTTAGACCTGGGACTGGAACTGGTGGCGCAATTTTCCAGCCCCGGCATCATGCGACAGCTTGGCAAGATACTGGTCGTCGATACCGGTCAGCGTGAACAACGCTATTACCAGCAATTCTCACCAGGGTTTACACATGATGACGAATTGATTTTAACAGTGCAGCAAAAACTGCAGACTGACTATGCTCAACCCATTAAAATTACCGGTTTAGCCGATTTTTGCCACCTGACCGAACGTACCTTTTTACGTCGGTTTTTTAAAGCAACAGGGTTAAACCCCAGTGAATATTTACAGAGGCTAAGAATCCAGAAAGCCTGTGATCTACTGGAAACTGTTTCGGATTCATTTGAGGTCGTAGCAAATAAAGTGGGGTATGAAGATATCAACGCCTGTCGCAAGATATTTGTACGTATTGTAGGATTAAGCCCCAGAGAGTTCAGAAAACGATTCGTTAACAAGCGCAGCTGATTTAGATCCCTATTTCTAAAGCGGATTTGAACCAGCAGAACTATTTTAATCTGCACAAAACATATCGATTTTCATTTTACAAAAACAAGTGATGTTTAATCATAACAGCCGAGGAGAATGAAATGAGTGAAGAAAAAAACATAGTTATCCCACAGGAGGCTTTTGACTGGTACGACGAGTACGCACATGGCTTTATCGACCGTCGAACCTTTATGTCACGTCTGGCAGGCCTTACCGGCGCAGGTCTAAGCATGGGCGTTTTAACAGGAGCTCTGATGCCAGATTACGCACTGGCAGAACAGGTTTCCTTTAATGATTCAGATATTAAAGCCAGTTTCGAAACCTTTGAATCTCCAAAAGGCCATCTTGAAGGCAGGGGGTATCTGGTAAAACCGAGTAAATTGAGTGGTAAAACCAGCACTGTCCTGGTAGTACACGAAAACCGCGGCTTAAACCCTTATATCAAGGATGTTGCCCGCAGACTTGCAAAACAGGGGTATGTTGCTTTTGCTCCTGATGCCTTACATACCCTGGGTGGATACCCAGGCAATGATGAAGAAGGTAAGGCGATGCAAAAATCTATGGAGCGCTCAAAGATCGAGCAGGATTTTATTGCCGCTGCCCATCATCTAAAATCTCATGATCTGGGTAATGGAAAAGTCGGCGTAGTCGGGTTCTGTTTCGGTGGATATATCTGTAATATGCTTGCAGCTGCGCTGCCTGAAGTGATTAATGCCGCAGTACCTTTTTATGGAACCCCTGCCAGGGATGATATCGTACGCAATATCAAAGGGCCTTTAATGATGCACTATGCGGGCCTGGATAAACGTGTAAATGCATCGAAAGCAGATTATGAAGCTCTGTTAAAGCAGTTGAAGGTTGATTATCAGGCTCATGTGTATCCTGATGTGAATCATGGCTTTCATAATGATTCTACCGGGCGGTATAACGAAGAAGCAGCAGAGCTTGCCTGGACCAGAACGTTGGATTTCTTTGCTAAAAATCTGTCCTGATACTTCCTCTTAATAAAAGGCCCTGCCGAAACATTTTGGCAGAGCTTTTATTTTTGCAATCCAGTTTGAAGTTATCATATTTTCTGATATCAATTATTGATAAAGACATTCCATTTCTAATGTTTTCTTCGTGACTTGCCACTTAAATCAATCCATTGTATCCCATTGTTGGGTAGGTCTCAGATTTGCCAGTTCGAACAGATTATATTTAGCTGCTATCAACACTTATAGCCTGGTTAAACCTGGACTATTAATTACAACGGTGTTTTCAGTACCCTTTATAGAATTATGTCAGGCATAGTGAAATATGAACGAAACACTTGAAAATGGAACGATAAAATTAATCGATGGTGAAGAAAAGGTTTTCCATGATGGATACTGGATTAAACGATATGAACCGCCCAAAGACAGTCTGACAGACAAAAAATTACTGATTCAGTCACTCACCCGACGCCTGTTTAATCATATGGAACACGGTATCAATATTCCGGGCAGAATGCTGGAAAAAGTAAGAGCTGCCTACGAAGCTGAATCCGAACCGAAAAAAAAGCGTGTTAAAGGTGCCATGCTGGCAGGTGCATTATTTAATCGTGCAGCCGATATATTTAATCAACTGGTCGAGCTGGAAAGTTGCGGAGTAAAGATAGAACAGGGTAATGATCTGATGCATTCATGCGGACTTTGCCTGCAGGAAGCCCTGGTATACGGGAAAATGGTCAAGCACCGCAACGGTGATGAAGGGATTGATGAATTGTGGGGCGAGCCGTTTAAAGCCTTTATTATGTCTATTGAAGACTTTTATCAGACTCGTTATCTCAAGATTGCCCTCACCATGAGAAATATAGATCAGGTGGCTGATTATATGGCCGCCTGTCTGGGTGATGATGAGCGTTTTAAGGGCATAGAGGTTCTCATGCATAGATATGCAGATGTTGCCAAAAGGAAATGTGAAATTTTAAGAACCGACGATGCACTACTGGATGTCTGGGCTGAATTTGTGGTTGCCGGGGAAGACATTGTGAATTTTAAAACTGCTTCCAATAAACAAAACCCTGACGATATTTTACTGGATGAGCTGGATACCAGATACCTGTTAAATCAGGGAGTTAAACTGATTGCTCACATTACACGGGCAAGAACGTCTATGCCTAAAAGTACCGAGAAATATCTAAATTTATGTCGATTGTTTAAGTCACGTAGTCATTAAGGGGCCTGGCTAATCAGTTGTCACTGACATTCCTCTTTGCCGAACACTCAGATTCCAGTTCTGATTTATTCACTCAGCTTCTGGTAGCTGCTGACCACTGCATCTTTCACAAGAGATAACCATGAAAGAATTTAAAATCCCGGGCGATCTGCTGAAAAAGCTGCGAGCTGGTGCACACAAACTCGGTGCAAAGCTGGAGGATGTCGCTGCACTTTTTAGTCATTTAACCGAACAACAGGCGAAAGCGCATCACCACAGGCAAAATCAGGAATCTAACGAACAGTCATATCTGTTCCACCCTCGGTCATATATAGGCTCCAGAAAACGACAGTATCTGGTGTATGAACCCTCCGGAAATATTACTCATCAACCACGCCCACTGGTGGTCGTGTTACACGGTTGCCAGCAGGACAATCGTGATATTCAACAGATTTCAGGTTTTAACCAGATGGCAGATAAGTATGGCTTTCTGGTGGCTTATCCCTTTATCACCAGTTATGGCGGTCTACGTTTTGAAAACTGCTGGGGTTGGTGGATTGATCGGGAGATTCATGCAGGGCAGGGCGAAGTGGAAGACCTGTGGCAGATAGTTGAGGAAATTAAACTTAACTATGCCGTTGATCCAAAGCATATACATGTTGCTGGATTATCATCCGGCGCGGGTATGGCGGTTGCCATGATGGTTGCTCACGCCGATAAAATCGCCTCTGGTGCCTCTGTAGCCGGCATGCCCTATGCGGATAGAGCGGACGTCGTAAAACACGTGTTTAATAAAACCTCACGTAACAAACCTGTAGACAAGATTGTGGCAGCAATGCAGAAAGAAATGGGTGGTTTATCACATGCGGTACCGATCCAGATCATTCATTCACATCAGGATGCATCGGTAGATATCCAGTCGGCTTTAAATCTGCGCGATAGCTGGGGAGCCTGTTTTGGCATTGAGACTCAACAGGCTGAACGATTTCGGCAGGGTAAAGATGGCAGTACACGCTGGGAGCATACGCTGTATGGAAATAACAGGGGGATGTCGGTTATTGAAACCCTGTTGCTGAATGGGCCGGGACATGGATGGTATGGCGGTCATCCAGGTGAATTTAGTTTTCCTGACGGGCCGAATATTTCAGAAAAAATCTGGCAGTTTTTTGCTCGGCATCCCAAAAGTGAATAGGGGAGTAATTCCGGGCGCGTGGTTCTTACGTTTCAACAGTGGGCCTGGATGAGGAATATATGGAACGCTTGTATACAGAGAACAGGATTGTTTCTACTTTTTATACTTATTCGAGATCTAAAATTGATGGCAAGTATAGAACTGACTCTGGATACTAATTATTATTCGTCAAGCCGCCATCATCGCTTAGCTAGCGGGTTTGCTAGAGATCTCATCGGATGATGCGACGACCTGATTGCGGCCATTCTCTTTCGCTTTGTATAGCCGTTGGTCGGCGAGTTTGAGCAGATGTTCATATTCCGCGCGCTCTGCTGGGATTTCGCAAGAGATACCAATACTGATGGTCATAGTGGTTGAATTTTCATTGTCTGAAACGACTTGATTGGCAAATATCTGGCGTATATTTTCCGCAACTAAAACCGCGCCTGCCAGGTTGGTTTGGGGGAGTATCGCCATAAACTCTTCGCCTCCGTAGCGAAATGCAATATCGGCGGGGCGCTTGAGGTTTTCTCTAATTATCCGACCAGCCTCGACCAGACAGAGATCGCCGAATTGATGCCCATAGCTATCGTTGATCTTTTTAAAAAAATCGATATCGAAGATGAGTAAGGAAAGCGGCTTTTTATCACGATAGGCTCGCCGGTATTCCAGCGGCAGGATTTCGTTCAAATAGCGGCGGTTGCGCAACCCGGTTAATTCGTCCTTCGTGTTCAGTTCCAACAGGCGTTTATTGGCATCCTCCAGCTCTTCGGTACGCTGTCGGACCAGAACGTCCAGTTTCTCTGTTTGTTTAATTTGCGATTCATACAGCCTCTGATGTGCATGGGTTAATTCCTTCTGTGCTCTTTCACGTAGTTTGCGCTCGTTATTAATCAGATCGGACACCCCAATGGAAAAGAAAATCAGTTCGAAGGCCGATGTCCATTTCATAACTTCGGGAGCCAGGTAATACAAAGGTAAGAGGCCCTGAGAAGTCAGTACTGTAAAAAACACGCTGAATAAAACCGCGCCCTGACCGATCAGGTAATATCTAGCTGGAGCGTAACCCTGTAGTATGCTGCGAATTGCGGCGACAAATACAATAAAAACACCACTGAGCGTTATCACTACGTTAAGGTGAGCTGCGGTCTGCGTCGGCGCAAAAATAATAACGGGGATGGCCATAGCGTAAGCATATATGGCGGCCTTGATGAGCTTGTGCAGTTTCGGTTGATTTTCACGCGTTCTTAAAAACGCGATACCGAACAGGCATACAGCCATTGAAGCGGTTGTACTAAAAAGATAAATGCTAAATTGCTGAAACGCTACCCCGTCAGGCCAGAAACGGAAGCTGTAACCCTGCATAGTGGCATTGAATAACACCAGATTGATGATGACCAGTACATACAGGCCATAAACCTTTTTACGCACCCCAATCCATAAAAACAGGTTGTAGATACCCAGGCCCAGCGAAATCCCAAAGTATATGCCGTTGAATGAGTTGAATTGATGCTGATGCTCGATGAATGACTTTTCAGTCGCCAGATAGAGCGGAATAGAAACCGAACTGGTCGTTTGTACTCGAATAAATATCTGGCTTTGCTCACCGGGGTTGAGGGTGAAAGGGAAAGTGAAGTGATTCAGTTTCAGGAAACGGTGCTGGAAAGGGTAACTATCGCCCGTATCATAGTAATCGTTTTCCTTTTCTCTGAGATGATAGAAGCGAACATCATCCAGTAATGGATAGAGAATCGACAGGAAAAAGCGATCATCCATATTTTGCGCAACCCGATCAGGTAATTGATTGGATATGACCAGTTTGATCCAGTAGGCGCTATGACTGTAGCCCATTTGCAGGGTGTCGTGTGCGAAGCTGCTGAACTGGCCTGACTGGTCGAGCCGTAGAATGTCATCCAGAGTCAGATTTCCTTCCGCATCCTCCAGATATTCAAGGCCATAGGCCAGGCGCTCGGAGAAGTCGGCATGGGTTATAGATATGACCTGGCTTTGCCCAGAGGCATAAACGGGCACAACCTGAAGCGCTAACATGAAAAACAGCCAGATCAGGTATGGTTTGGACTGGGACAAACTTAACCTCCTGCTGAGAGACAAGGTGTTTCTTGATAATATTAACTATAGGTTAATTCGATTGAACTGTCTTATTCTTTTTTTAAGCTTCCTCATCCTGCTCACTCTCCTTACCTATGTCCCTATAGGTAAAGTTTTCGCAAAGAGCCTTTTAGTTTATCCAGGTCGACCGATGGATTTATTTAACCATGAAATAGGGCAGGATGCCCGTAAGTAGAGTAACGCAGGACTCAGTTGCCGAGCACACGAAGAGCACGAAGATTCGCAGGTACTTTTTCCATGTGGCTTGTTTTATGTTCTGGTTACCATGCCAGGCTCTGGCTTCTTTCGTTGCTTTAATTATGGGTATACTGCCTTAAACTATGGTGAAAACGTTCTAAATATTGTTAAATAGCTTAGTAACGCAGGTTTTCTTCCAGCTTACTCTTATGCGCTTCAGCAGTTCTATGCAATTACAGGGGCCAGAGTTAGAAACTGATACATTCACATTAGTCGGCGATAATACGCAGAATAATGTAATCAGTGATGATGAGCGGTTTCAGCAAGTGATGTAGTTATTCTCAAAAGATCAGGTGAAAAAGCAAGGTCATGATAGTAATCACAATATTAAACTGTTCCGTAATAAATAACCCTGCCCCCATAAACCAGATATTGTCATGACTAACATACGAGAATGGGAAAAATTAAAATATTATGACCCTGAAAAAATACTTTTAGGGCTTAGAGATATTGCTGTAAATTTCCCATTCCCAAGAATTCCATCTAACTTAACATCACAAAGAAAGCGTGAGCTAAGGCGCTACGGGGAATCACGCCAATGTGCATTATTTTGTTACGGCATAAGCAAGGCCAGAAATATTAAAATTCAATATGCTGATTATGAAAAAAGTGACTATGACTTTGTCGGGGTTTATCCTGAGGGGGGATATTTAAACTATATTCCTATCCAAATGAAAGAGTTAGTTCCTGAGCAAGTTAATCCTGATGCTCAGCTCGAAAATGAATTAAAAAAGCTGCAAAAATACACAGACTCACAAGATTTATGCGTAGCTATTCATTTAAATAGAAATGAGAGTTTTGATTTTAAGGATATTAATCTTCCAGAGCTAAATATCCGTGAATTATGGTTTTTTGGAGCAAAAGATCGGAGTCAAAGTGAATGGAGGATTTTAGGGGATATACTAAATAATCCAAAAGTTTATGAATTTTTCTATCCTACAACTAAAGCCTGATAAGACAACGCAAGCTAGCGCTTACACACCGGCTGGTTTTAACTTTGCGGAATAGCGAAGCAGCTAGCCTGGGTAGGTTGATTGATTTAACCACGAAGGGCACGAAGATTAAAAGATAGGAATCCGCTTCAAGCCGAGAGCTTGGTGAACAGTCCCTTGGTTTTTTGAACAAGCTGAGTATATGAATTGTTAGCCGTTGCTGAAGGTCGGCCATCTGTGACAATTATTCAGAAACTGATACGACTTCAGGAGAGGGCATTACAGTTACAGCAGCATGCACAGACTGGTATTATCCCACTATGTCCTTATCTGTAAATTCACCTATCGGTATTCTCGATTCCGGCGCTGGCGGTCTGTCGGTGTTACGGCACATCCATACCCTGCTGCCCGATGAGACATTGTTCTACACCGCCGATAGCGCTCACCTTCCATATAGTGACAAGAGCTCGGCCTATATCCGAGGGCGGGTCAATGCACTGGCAGCTGCTCTGGTTGACCTGGGTATCAAGGCGTTGGTGGTTGCCTGCAATACAGCGACGGCGGCGGCAGTGGAGTCGTTACGCGAGCGTTACACCATACCGGTAGTTGGTATGGAGCCGGGTGTTAAGCCGGCGGTTTTGTCTAGTAAGAGTGGCGTGGTGGGCCTACTCGCTACTGCTGCAATGGTCAACAGCAACCGCATGGCTGATCTGGTTCAACGTTACGCCGGAGAGTACGATCTGATTATCCAGCCCTGTCCTGGTCTGGTGGAGCAGGTGGAACGCCACGCATTGGAGACAGCCGAGACGAGCCGATTGCTACAGCAATACCTTGCGCCCATTCTTGGACGCGGTGCCGACGCTCTGGTGTTGGGATGCACTCACTACCCGTTTCTGCGTCCTTTGATCGAACACCTGGTTGGACCGAAGGTGGCGGTTATCGATACCGCTGAGGCGGTCGCCAACCGTCTACAATCCCTGCTGCAACAGGAGGGCTTTCTCAATCCTCACAGCAATCAGTCTTCCATTCGATTTTTTTCCACGGCTCCAACGACTGCACAGGCAGAGCTTTTTTCGAACCTGCTGGGCTGGTCTGTGGTAGTCGAACCACTAGTGGAACGTATTGAAGTATGATCCTTTCACCACAACAGGAAAAAGCTACCGCTTAGATCTGCAACGTATTGCCTTTTCCATCAAGCTTTGAATCTATTACTGTCTTGCTGTTCTGATACATACGGATTAGGAAGCGGATTGAACATTTAAAGGGGACGGATTCGATTGATTGTATAATGCGCTTTATCTTATGCAGAAGAGCGTGTAGCTACTGGGTTGCGCAACAGTTAATTAGATCATTATGGACACCCAGAGATAGGGAATATAAAAATATAAAAGACACCCTCTAATTGAAAACGCTATTAAAGCTGAGCTATTGAGACGTTTATTCTGTTAAATGTACAGGGGATGATGAGCTAAATGAACATCCATAGATGGGTGTCTCCAATTCATCTCCAATTCATCCCAGACAACGCCTGTTTGCCGGCATACAAACAGGCGTTTTTTGAGCTAGTAGTTACAGCGCGGCTTTTATACTTTCTAAAATAGAGGTTGTAGGATGACCAATCAGAGTTGATAGATCTTTGCTATCGCTATACAGCGCACCCTTAGATGCACCCACTTCTGAGTCGGCCAGAATAGCTGCGAAGCCTTCAGGTAAGCCTGCGCCAATTAACACATTGGTGTATTCCGACTCAGGCATATTCTGGTAAACAACGGTTTTACCTGTAGCTTCAGAAATGGCAGCAGCGTATTCGCTTAAGCTAAAGGCGGTGTCGCCCGCTAATTCGTAGACTTTACCGGCTTGATTGTCTGAAGTGAGTACCACTGCTGCAGCTTCCGCGTAGTCAACTCGTGCAGCAGTGGATAATTTTCCATCTACGGCACAGCCTAATACCGCACCGTGTTCAAGTGCTACAGGTAAGCTCATTGTGTAGTTTTCAGAGTACCAGCTGTTGCGCAGTAGAACGTGGGGAATGCCCGATTCAGCCAATAATGCTTCTGTTGCCACATGTTCTTCAGCTAGCATTAAGGGGGAGGTTGTTGCATTTAAGATACTAGTGTAAGCAATCAGTGACACGTCTGCTGTTTTGGCGGCGTCGATGACGTTTTTATGTTGAGCTATACGTTGGCCTACTTCACTGGATGAGATCAGCAGGACTTTTTCTACACCTTCTAGTGCAGCAGGCAGGGTATCTGGCTGGCTGTAATCGGCATGTCGAACCTGAACCCCTTTTTCTGCCAGATCTTTTACACTGTCCGGGTTACGAACGGCTGCGATTATTTGTTCAGCATCAGTTTTTTCAAGCAGAGAGTTAATCACCAGACGACCCAGTTGGCCTGAAGCACCTGTTACTAAAATCATGTTTTCACCTTTTTGTGTTTTGAAATGATGAAAAAGAGCATATAGTATGTACGAACTTAAAGTAAGTACGTACAAAAAGGTAAGTATGGGAATAAATCAAGATTTAGACAATTCGTCTATTGCAGTGAGCTTTGATAGAGGTGATGTATTCTCTAACAAATGTCCTTCTCGTGAGGTATTGAGCCATGTCACCAGTCGCTGGGGCGTGTTAATACTGGTTGCGCTTAAAGATGGTCAAACGCATCGTTTCAGTGAATTACGCCGTACCATCAATGGTGTCAGTGAAAAAATGCTTGCTCAAACATTAAAACATCTGGAGTTAGATGGCTTTGTGCTACGAACGTCTTTTCCAGTAGTACCGCCCCATGTTGAGTACAGTTTGACCGAGATGGGTCTGGAAGTATCGGCACATGTTGCCGGGCTGTCTGACTGGATTGAAAATAATATTGTGGAAATTTTGTCGCGGAGAAAGTCAAAATAAATAAAAATGGGACAGGGTGGTTTGGATAATGAATTAATTTATTATCCACGAAGAATACTAAGATCAAAAAAGATGCTTTTCTCCGTGAGCTCTGATTTTTTTGTGGCGGGAACTCAAAAATAGTGTTTAAAGGCAAAGCGCAAGCTCAGAAGTGAAAATACCATGTACAGAACAAATCAGCGGTCGTTTGAAAGTTGTGCTTCGACGAGACACGACAGAGCGTTATAGGGTTAATTTTGATGTTGAAATGAGTGGTTAAAGCTCGGTTAACCTGTTATTTATGGATAAAACTTAAGCATAAACAATTGGTTACCTGGGTGCGACGATAGCTTCTCAAACACCGCTAATGGAGCCAGAGCTAGTGCTGTCCTGTATAGTCTGGTGGAAACCACGCCTAAGCGAATCTTATTATGCCCGTTGGTTTCCTGAACTGTCTGTTGGAACAAATCCCAAAGCAGCCACAGGATCTCGATCAACTATTGCCTCAGGACATAAAACCTGCTCAATGAGCAGGTGGAGTTGATTGGACGCTTACACTTGTATTGCTTTGCTCAGTTTTGACAGGAGATTTACGAGCCAGGGAAATAATAACTGCAATCATTAACGCGACAAAAGCTGCCAGAAAAGATATCATAAAATCAGTCTTTAATCTTGATATCAAATTTGTTTCTACCAATACATCATGGCTGGTTATCTGATATAAGCTAGCATTATTCCCTAAAACCTGTTGATTATGTGCAGCCAATAAACCTTTGTATTCATCAACAAGTATTTCAAAATTCTTTTTGACTAAAGCGATATCATGAATAACATCAGTTCGGACCTGTTTAGAAATATCTTTTGTACTACTAAGCAACCTCTTTTCTGCTCGCTGGAACTTAATAATATCTCCCTCAATATTTTCAATATCCTGTAACGCGGTCAGACGTTTATTGAGCAAATCCTGTGTGAAGACCTTATCGTTTTTCTCTTCAATTAATGTCGTAAATTTATCCAGAAAAGTACTGTCATACTGAGCAAATCCCCCCATAGCTGCTTCTTGCTTAGTAGCTTTTGTTCCAATATTATTACTTACATATTGATTAATAGTAGCTTTAAAATTTTCTGCTTTCTTCACTAAAACTTCTTTTTCATCCTGCAAATTTTGTATGGTGTTTTTTAAATAAATCAAGGCTTTATCAGCATCTCTGCTTATACCCAGATTGGTGACAGTTGAAAATAAAGGTTGAATTTCAAAATTCATCAAATTCTTCAATTGCACCAGCACATCATAGCCACTTTTCCCTGATATTGGGCTACGCACCAGGCCTCCAACTGGGTCTTTTATAATTAACTTTAATGCACCTTCAAGATATTTTGAGCTCTCCTGAAGATATTCAAGAGTTTGCACATACTCAAACCTGTCGATCTGGTTTACCTGATAGAAATCAGCACTAGCCACTTTGAGGTCAAGAACACCAAGCTCTTCTATAGCTACCTTTGACCAGACAAGTGGAATATCCATTAGAATTTTCTGTATGGCAATTTCATCAAGCCCTAAATAGCCTGGGTCAATTAAGGAAAGTCGGACAAAGCGTGCTTGCGCGGCGCTTAGCTCATCTAGATATGTTTTTTCCAAAGAGTCTATCTCTGGACGAGTAAGTTTTTTATTCGCTAAAAGAGTTAGGTATTTTTTTTTGATAAAATCGGCATTTTCAGAAAAAGGATTTATTAATATAGAATCACTAAACCTATCAAACTTAATGTTTTTACTAATTAAATCATTTTTTTTATATACTCTAGCCAGCACTTTAGCAGACACAATATCATTGTAAGAAAATAATTGTCCGGAAGGATATAGCCCCTTTTCAGCTTCTGGAAAATTAAACCTCAAGATTTCTGAATAACGTTTTTCCGGTGGGTCTATCAATAATTGCATTGATAAAACACCAAGAGTGATCACTCCAACAGTAAAAACAAATGCAACAATAAATAACCTTCGATTCCATATTTTATTGAATAATTCACTGATTTCGATTTCATCATCAATATTAGGGGATTGTTGATAAATGAGATGTGCAGGTAATTCTGTTTTTATATTCATACTTCAAATTTTGGGTCTTCAGGAAAATTAGTGGGTAAAAAACCTTAATACTGAGGAAAGAAGTAGGTTCAAATAAAAGTAGTGCATCCTGCG
>JBNKMF010000070.1:0-26793 GCA_050292965.1 Gammaproteobacteria bacterium
GCCTAAGTATAGAGGGCATGGGCTCGGTCGTAGGCTGGTGAGTAAAGCTATTGATTTTGCAACGGATAAAAATTGGTCAAAAATGATCTTGTGGACTCAAAAGTCAATGAAAGAAGCTCAGAATCTGTATGAGTCATCTGGGTTTGTTCGATCCGGGGAGATGACAAAAAATGGCATTGAGTTTTTTGTTTATGAGAGAATATGCACATGAAAATAAATAGCGAGACAATCGGTTTCGTTATCGCAACTGTCAAGCACCCGGTAAAGTTATGAGCGTTATCAATATTGACATCGCAGATCACTATAAATGGGGGAATGGATCAGATGGATGGCATCTTTTAAAATCTGACTCGCTTAGCATAATTCAAGAAAGAGTATCACCTGGTGAGTGTGAGCTGCGCCATTACCACAATAACTCACAGCAATTCTTTTACATACTATCTGGTGTCGCTCACATTGAGATATCGAGTGAGGTTCATGAAGTAAGCAAAGGAAACGGTCTCCATGTTCCAGCCAAGGAGCCACATCAATTAATGAATAAAGGAAATGTTGATCTTGTTTTCTTGGTGGTGTCAGAGCCTAAGAGTCACGGCGATCGGGTCAATGCTTAACAAGCGCGTTAAATGCGATGCTCGTACCTCGCGCACTTTACGCGGGCGTTAAACGCTTAGATCAGCAATGACACAAAATAAAATAATGACATTTTTACTATGTTTTTTTGCATTGCACTATGTTTTTCATCAAAAATTTACTGACTTCTATAGCCGCCCTCCACTTGAGACACCTATTAATTTAGGCAATCCGCAAAAAATAAAGGCAGATATTTTTATTCCCATGAATCAGAATTATGATCTGACTTTCCGCTTCATTAGAGAAGGTCAGAATTTTGAGGAGCTCAGAAAGATAGCTGGAGATTCCGTATATAACAAAAATATGGAATTAATCCCATCTGGTGTGCTAATCCCAGTTCACTGGTCTTTGTATTCAAAAGAAACCGATAAATTGGTGGCGGCCAGTGAAAAAAATACATGCTGTGCATCTTCGTGGTCACAGAAAGAAATTGGGAGAGTTATAGATAAAATAAGTGTTTCCCCTGGCAATTACATACTTGAAATTGAAGTTTTAAAACCAGTCCCAGAATTTAAAAATATTTCCACGAATATAAAAATATCTTATAGTCCAAAAAATGGCAGCACATGGCATTCGGGCTATATATGGTGGGGAATGATATTCAACACATTTATCGCGCTACCATTATCGGTGTTTTATGTTGCAAAATTGCTTATTTATACATTTATGCGTTTAACAAGGCGCTCAACCGGACAAGCTGGTTAGTGCGGCGTTATGCGTAAATTATGAATGCGAAAATTGACGTAAAAGGAATCATGACGATTGAGTTTCCTAAAGGTAAACGAACAGTGGTTTACGGGGATGTTATTGAGGGAGAAGCAAAGAAAGGAATGTCTCTATTGATTCCGTTCAACTCATCCTTCGCAATGTCTCAAGAAATTGAATCAATAGAGTTCGTTGATATCAAAAGCGGTGAGGAATCATATGTTGGGTTAGTGCTAAAGCCAGAAGAAAGTCCTGAAGAAGAATTGCACTTTTATAAGGGGTTAAACTTTGCTAATGAGGTTCTTATAATTGGCTACGCATAACAGATAAATATTTGACTGGTGGTTGCGACCTCATCGCAGCGTCACACTATTTGAGGTAAAACTGACTAGTTGTAGAGTCAGTCAATAGTTCTCAAAATCAGCTCTGAGAATGGCTTTTGAGTACAGGTTCTCTTTACAGGTAACCAGTTGATGGGTATTTTCATGACCCTGTTTTTGAGTTGGGTATTCTCAAATAAACCTTTGAAACCTGCAATCTATCTAATTTATAAAATCATCAAAAATTTAAAAGGATGGCATTATGTTTACAAGGAGCTTCCTATCCTGTTGTGCCCTGATCTGGATAACTATATTGGCATTAGCGGGTTGTGATTCGAGCTCTCCAACGGAATCTGAAAGCGATCCCTCCGCATCAGTATTCACCTTACCACGTGCCATCACACAATCCCGTTTAGCCAATAGTGGAATCATTAAGGCATTTATTCAGGTTGATGGAGACGCTCGTCAGGCTATGGCTGTGGGCAAATCTTCAGTCAGTATTTTATTATCAGGACTTTCCACCGGTGCCCATCAATTTACCATCATCCTGGAATATACTCCAGATTCGGATCCGAAAAGCCCGATAACTCTGGTTGAGTCCAGTAAAAGCGTCAATGTCTCCAGCGGTAGTAATAGCCTTAGTTTTAGTGAGTCAGACTTTGATTTTATTCAGTATGATGATGATGAGGATGGCATCAGTAATCTGGATGAAATGCTTAGTGGCGGTAGCGCACCAGTAGTGAGTTCGGTATCTCCTTCAGATCTAACGACCGGTGTACAGGAAAACACGAGCATCACTGCCACCTTCGATGATCCAATGATCGCATCCACATTAATGACCTCCAGTTTTACTGTGACTGGTGTCCGTTCTGGCGTGGTCAGAGGTTCAGTTTCTTATGATATCGCTACAAAAACAGCAACCTTCACACCTGCGTCGGTACTTAATTACGCCGAAACTTATAGGGCAAAGCTAACAACTAACGTACAGAATAGTGCTTCAATCAGTCTGGCCAGTACAAAAAGCTGGAGTTTTACGGTCAAACCGGCTCCGGTTGTGCCGGTGGTCGATATCGCCTTTACTCTGCCTCAGACTCTCTTACAGTCCAGCCTGATTGACACTGGTGCTACGACTGCTTACCTACAGGTCGATGAGGGGGCGCGTCAAGCTATGACACTGAGCGGTTCAACTGCCAGCATCCAGCTAACCGGACTGAGTCCCGGTATGCATCAGTTCACCGTTATTCTGGAATACACGCTGACTTCAGATCCGCAAAATCCAGTTACTCTGGTGGCATCCACCAGGGATGTCAGTGTCACCCCTGGCAGTAATAGCATCAGCTTCACTGACAGTGATTTTGATTTCAGCAAGTTTGACGGTGACAACGATGGCATCAGCAATTTTGATGAAATGCTTAGTGGTGGTAGCGCACCAGTGGTGAGTTCGGTATCTCCTGTAGAGGGAGCGAGTGGTGTACTGGAAAACACCAGCATCACTGCTGTTTTTGATGATCCGATGATTTCATCCACATTAACGACATCCAGTTTTACTGTGACTGGTTCCAGTTCTGGTGTGGTTAGTGGAACAGTTTCTTATGATAGGGCTACAAAAACTGCAACCTTCTCGCCTGCGTCGGTACTTAATTACGCCGAAACCTATACGGCAAAGCTGACAACTAACGTACAGAATAGTGCATCAATCAGTCTGGTTAGTACCAAAAGCTGGAGTTTTACGGTCAAATCAGCCCCAGTTGTGCAGGTTGGAAGCGTGCCCACCTTGAGCACTAGCTCTTCTCCGATCCTGGCGAACAATGATGCCGGCGATGGTGTAGCAGTATGGATAGTTCAGGATGCCGGCTATTCTTTGAAGTATTCGATGTATGACAGTAATAGTGACAGCTGGTCACCCGAAGCTTTACTGTTCTCAAGTGCCCTCCCCAATTCGATGGAGCCTCAACTCGTCAGTAACGGTGCAGGTTTTGCTCTTGTTTGGGCGGGATCTGATGACGTAGGTCATCAGCTCTATGGGAGTTTTTACGATGGCTCTCACTGGTCCACGCCGGTAATTATTGATACCGAAGTTGGCGCAGTGAACTCTCCTGTGCTGGCATCAAACGGTACTGGATATGCTGTTGCCTGGAATCAAAGTGTCGCTGGAGATAATCGCATTTTTGCCAGTGTTACAACAGATGCAACATCCTGGGGGGCTCCAGTTGTTATCGATAATGGATTATTAAATGCCAGGTATCCGAAAATAGTTTCCAATGGATCTGAATATGCAGTGATTTGGCAAGAGGGTTCACCAGAAAGGATAGGTGTCAATATTTCTAATGGAGGCTGGAGTGCTGGTACTGCCATTTTGCTGGATGATGAAACCAGTACATCTGGTAGTAATGGGTATGATATTGCTTCCAATGGTTCGGGTTTCTCTGTGGTCTGGGGAAATAATAATCGTGCCTACAATCGAACTTATTACAACTCAGGAACCTTCGGTTGGAGTCCCATCATCGAGATTGATGGTTTTATCTGGCCAGCTAATCTGGGGGGAACTTCAGGTGGTCCAGAGTACTCAATTGCCTCAAACGGTACTGGGTACGCAACAATTTTTACCGGTTCAGCCAATTCAATTAAGTATGCAGTCACTAATACTGCGGGTGATAGTCACTGGGGTACACCTGTTGCATTACAGCAGAAATATAACTTCCAGCAATCCGGAACGCCGATGATTGTCTCTAATGGAAAGACCTACGCTACGTTATGGCCGCAATACACTAACGCCTCCACATTCGACTTATTCTCAAGTGTTTACGATGGTAGTTCCTGGCCTGTAGCTACTGCTATTGATACAGGTATCAGCTCGATACCAGAGGGCTATTATAGCCTGGTGGGCAGCGGTTCTCAGTATATAGCTACATGGGTTAAACAGCCTGGAAATACCACTAAGGTGTATGCCAAAGTTTATACGGAAACCTCTCCTCAAAATGGATGGGGTCAGGTTCAAGCCCTTGATAATGGGGCTCAAAATGTCACTCCTCCTACTATTAAAGCGCGCCCAAATGGTGGAGCAACTGTTTCCTGGAGCCAGCTTGACAGAGGTGTGTTTGCTCACACCTTTAATAGTTCAAACTGGTCTGGTGAACGCCTACTCGCCACTGCTCCAGGCGGAAGTAGCCTTTCTCCCAGGCTTATCAGTAATGAACATGGTCAGATATTGGCTGTATGGAAGCAGAAATCCAGTAACAACTATGACCTGTATGCAAATATCAATAAAAATGGAAGCTGGGGTCAACCGCAACTCCTGTTTACCGGTTCCGATAAAATAGAGTTTTATGTAACGAGTGATGGCAACGGTTTTGCCATGACCTGGAACGATTATGATGGTGCTTATTGGTCAATATTTGCGAGTATTTTTGATGGTGTCCAATGGGGGCAAGTTTTGGAAGTTGATGATAGCTCGATTGAAGGTGATGCGTACACTGGTGGAAGGTTTTCACCCATAGTCTCAAATGGTAATGGCTATATGCTGGTTTATACCCAGTATGATGGCAGCAAATATTATGATACCTATGCCCGTCATTACCAGGGGTCAGGTTGGGGAACGCCGGTGGTTTTGAATTCATCTACACACAGCTCAAATGTCAGCGTAACTCCTTCAATTGCAACCAATGGAACTAGCTATCTGGTAGCCTGGGTTGCTAAGCCTGAGAAAAATATGGTTGGGCCAGATGCCTATTCAAGTGTGTTTAATGGTACCAGTTGGTCTACTGATGAGCTTTTTATTGATGGAGGCTTCAGCAGTGATATTAGCATTTCGGTTATAGGACTGGTTTCTAATGGTGCGAATTACCTCGCTGTGTGGGTACAGGATGATGGAACACCGCAGTACCGAGTGTTAAGTAATTTCTACACTGCTGGTAGCTGGGGCACCGCTTCAACCCTGAATACCGGAACAACCGGGCATCAGATTACTACACCATCAGCGATTTCAAATGGTAATGGTTATGCGGTCGTATGGGATGAGCATGCTGGGACAGCGGATAGTGTAGTGGCCAATATATACGACGGCACGAGTTGGTTAGGTCCAGTCACTTTAGATGATGGGGCATCTGGTTCTGTTCATCTGTCATATTTTGCCGGGGACTTTATCTCTAGCAATGCGGATAACTATGCAGTGACCTGGACGCGGGAAGATGGTGCGGGAGCGCTTGATCCCTTTGTTAGTATTTTCGACGGAACCTGGTCACCTGCCACTGCAATGGAAGCAGGTGCAGGAAGTGTCGATTATCTTCATATAGCAAGTGATGGTAATGGTTTCCTGACTGCCTGGATTCAGAAAGATAGTTCCGGTATCCATCATGTTATGGGAGATCGTTATGATCCAGTCAATGGCTGGAGTGGTTCGACAATACTGGACGCGAATGCCAATATTAGAGTTTTTGATTTATCGTTAACTGCTTCTCTGCATGGCTATCATGCCATCTGGACCCAGGCTGAACCCAGCGGCAATCCTATAGTGCGTTTCCCATGGTCCAGGGTGGTTTTTTGATGCTGTTATGTAATTGCTTGATTGCTGATGAGTATAAGTTGTGAATTCAATCGCTAACGATCTGCAACCCGGTTTTTCCATACTCTGGTACGAGATTAAATCTGTACTAGGTCGTGGTGGCTTTGGTATTACTTATCTGGCCAGAGATAACAATCTGGGCCATCAGGTTGCCATTAAAGAATACCTGCCTCGTGATTTCGCTACGCGTAGTGGTGATAGCACGGTCCAGCCCGTTTCTATTGAACAAAGAGAGCTGTTCGACTGGGGCCTTGAGCGGTTTATGAGTGAAGCGCAAACACTGGCCCAGTTCAAACACCCCAATATCGTACGTGTATCCAGTGTTTTTATGCAAAACAACACGGGTTATATGGTGATGGATTACGAGCAGGGTGAAGTTCTAAGTAGTGCTTATAAACGGAAAAAACAGCTCACTCAGCAAACGCTGGAAAGCATCTATTATCCAATCATTCATGGCCTGTCATTGGTACATAAAAAAGGTTTTATACATCGAGATATCAAGCCTTCTAATATTTATATTCGCGAAGATGGTTCACCGGTATTAATCGATTTTGGAGCAGCAAGGCAGCCAGTAGGAATCAGAACTGAAAAGTTAACTTCAATGCTTTCTATTGGCTATGCTCCCTTTGAACAGTACAGTGATACACCAGGAAAACAGGGGGCGTGGACCGATATCTATGCGCTAGGTGCAAGCATGTATCAGGGGGTTACAGGAAAAAAACCTGTGGAGTCAAGCGTACGTGGAGAGGCCCTGTTGCACAAAGAGGCTGATCCTTATAAACCTCTGTCCGTAGTATCCAGGACGGATGGATATAGCCGCTCATTTTTACGAGCAATTGATCAGGCATTGATGATTCAGATTCAGGATCGCCCGCAAACATTGAATGAGTTTCTAGCAATGTTGAAAGGTAAAATCACTTTGCCTGATTTACCAGGTGAAGCGGCTTTACCTGATTTGTCTGATGGTTTGTTAACAGGCAAGGAACCTACTATTGGGTCGTTAGGTGATATCGATTTGTCAGATAGGTTGTCAGGTGATATCGGATTACCCAATTTGTTAGGTGGGTCGTCAACAGAAATTGAACCTACCATGATTATCCAGAAGACAGAAATCATGCCAAGGCGCAATAAGATTTCTAAAGTGGAAGCAAAGCGGCCTGGTCCGGTACCCCGTACAGCAGCAATCGAGCGAACTACCTCTGAGCCCCTGTTCTGTCGGCCTGGAGTTCGGATCTTTATAGTAACGGTTGTAGCTATTGTATTTGCTTTAGTACCGGTTCCTGGCCGGATATTTCAGCAAGATACAATATCGCAGGTAATTCGAGCCTTATTTGAAAAAGCTGAAAGTCAAATTCAAGTTGGGCGGTATTATGACAGATCTGGTGAGGGTGCATTAAATGCTTATCAGCAAATTCTAAGTATTGATGAAAAAAATCTGGCAGCTAAAAAAGGCATGAATCGTGTTGGGCTTCTGATATTGAAACAAGCCCAGCAATCTATGGATAACAACGACCTTGTCAGCACGGGTGAAGATTTAAAAATAATTAGCCGGTTTGTTCCTATGTTAAATGGCTTGTCCGAAACGCAGCAAAAGTATAAGCAGCGTCTGGGCAGTGAAAAGAAAATAGAAGTACTTCTGGACAAGGCTGATATTGCCCTGGGCAAAGGTCAGGTTTATGAACCAGAGCAGGAAAATGCAATTTTCTATTACCAGAATGTAATTCAGCTGGATCAGAACAATGCTATTGCCAGACTTGGATTATCTAATATTTCAGAGAAACTCATTACTGATGCTCAAAACGAAATTACAAAAAAGCACTTTACGAATGCAAAAAAGTTGATATCTATTGCTGAAACTATTAAGCCAGAAAGTCCTTCAATTAAAAATTTGCGAGAGAAGGTCCAAAAATCGACCCAGCTGGAGCAGCTACTTGCCAAGGCGAATACGGCTTTTAAGAATAATCACTTACTTGTACCAGAAAATAACAATGCCTACCTGTTTTATAAAAAAGTATTATCCCTGAAGCCTTCGAACGTAACTGCGCGAGGTCGACTTTCTAGAATGGCTGGCTTTTATGCGAAAAAGGTGCGCAAAAACACACAATCTGGTGACATAACTATAGCAAAGAAAAACCTGGCTATTCTGGATAAGTATTTTCCAGACTATTCAGGATTGTCAGATTTGAAATCAGAGTTGGCTCTAAAAGAAAACAGGATAAAGAATGCAGAAAGTGTCAATCAAAATCTGACGGTAGCTACTACAATTGTTACACCAGAAGAGAACAATGTGCAGGATGAATTTGAGATGAAACCGTGGATAACGGATGCAGAAAAAGCTAATCAAAATCTAGCTGCAGCTAATACATTTCTTCCGCTAGGAATTAACCAGAAACAGGATGATTTTCAGGTCGTTCAGGATATTGTTGGACAGTTTATGGCGTCATTCAGGTCTATGGATATGTGGGGCTTGTTTAAAGTTACACGGCTGACAAATGAACAGCATGCGCTTTATTCCGGAATATTTAAGTCCTACGAATCTTTGAAAATCACTGTGGTACCTAATTCTTTCAGGCTGATGAAAGAGCAGGGTACAGGTAGTGTGAAATTTGAAATTAGCGACCTGATTGACGTGAATGGACATCCTGTTAGTTCAGCTGCAGGCTGGACGAATATAGAAATAAAGATCACCAGGAAATATGATAACTGGTTGAAGGTTGAAATTTTATGATGCTTACTTTATCCAGCTATTGCCGCTAGTTGTTTGAGTCGAGCTAATATCTCATTATAGAGAATAAAGAGTATGAAAAAAAATCTGATTCGCTGGTTTACCTTTATATTTTTCCTGCAAGTAACTATACCTTCTATATCAGCAGATCAATTAGAATTACAAGCCGTAGATATCGAGCCACCAACGATATTTTTTGATGTAAACATTGGCCTGCTGGAAGAGGGTTTACAAACTTTTTCAGTCACGGCTACGGATAATGTGGGTATTGCATCTGTTACCCTGTACTACAAAGGTGTTAATGACATCGCTTTTATACCGAAAAAAATGAAGCAGTCTACATCTGATCCGACGCTATACACGACTGAGGTATCTATCGATTCCGTAATATCCAATAAAATTGATGTTTATATCCGCGCGGATGATGTGTCGGGCAATAGCGTTTTAAAAGGCCAGAAATTCTCACCTTTTACATTTGCCGTTATACCCAGGGATGAATCAGAAAAAGTGGCTGTTACTGAAACCAGGCCACCTGTTGAAGAAGAAGGTATGAGCCCACTTACAATGATACTAATTGGTGTCGGAGTACTTGCCCTGACTGGACTTGGCGGTGGTGGAAGTGGTTCAAGTGATGATACCGGATCTATAACCATTACTTCTCCTATACCCGGTGAATAAAGTATTTACTTTTAACCTGGATTTCGCAGTTGACCGCTCGCATTAGAGGGTAATCAACTGTTACGTTTAGCATTACAGTCGATTTATCTTTTCACGTTCCTGTACATCCTTGCTGAAAACCCAGTAGGTGAGTCCCGCTACAGTCTAGATTGCACGTTTGAGGCGGCAGCGTATCTCCGTGTCGTTACGACTTGATCTACACCACCGCAAACGCGCTACAACCTTGATTAAACGAGATTCTACCCAGATGGATTTTGTCAGGCTTTGTCCAGTGCCTGGTCGATGTCGGCAATAATATCGTCGATATGTTCAATACCGACTGATATTCTGACAAGGTCTTCCGAGACACCAGCTGTCAACATTTCTTCTGAACTTAACTGCCTGTGCGTAGTCGAGGCTGGATGGCAGGCTAGTGACTTTGCATCACCAATATTCACCAGACGCAGAATCATTTGCAAGGCATCAATAAATTTTGCACCAGATTCTTTGCCGCCATTGATGCCAAAACTTAGTATTCCAGAGGCCTGACCATTGGTGATTTTCTGGCAACTGCCATGGAATTTGCTATCAGGTAGTGCAGCATAATTGACCCATGCCACCTTGGGATGTTTTTGCAGGTGCTGCGCCACCTTTAATGCGTTTTCGCAGTGACGTTCCATACGCAGCCCCAGAGTTTCCAGGCCCTGTAACAACAGGAATGCGCTATGTGGTGCCAGTGCAGAACCGGTATTTCGTAATGGGACTACACGACAACGCCCAATGTATGCAGCAGGCCCCAGTGCTTCGGTATAAACAACGCCATGATAAGAGGGGTCAGGTTCATTCAGCATAGGGAAGCGCTCTTTATTGCCCATCCAGTCAAATTTTCCGGAGTCGATAATAATGCCACCGATGGTAGTGCCATGGCCGCCGATATATTTGGTCAATGAATGAATAATGATATCCGCTCCATGATCGAATGCGCGGCAAAGATAAGGTGTAGCAACTGTGTTATCTACGATTAATGGTATGCCGTGTTTATGTGCGATCTCAGCCAGCTTTTCAATATCGACGATATTACCGGCAGGGTTACCAATCGATTCGCAGAATACGGCACGCGTTTTATCATCGATAAACCCTTCCAGTTTTTCATATTCATCGAATGAAGCCATGCGCACTTCGATACCCTGGCGCGGTAGAGTGTGCGCAAACAGGTTATAGGTACCGCCATACAGCTGAGAGGTGCTCACAATATTGTCACCAGCCTGGGTAATCGCCTGAATTGAGTAGGTAATGGCAGCCATGCCAGATGCCACGGCAAGAGCACCGATACCACCTTCCATTTCGGCCAGGCGCTGTTCCAGTACCGCAGTGGTAGGATTCATGATGCGAGTATAGATATTACCAGCAACCTTGAGATCAAACAGGTCGGCACCATGCTGAGTATCATCAAAGGTATAGGATGTGGTTTGATAGATGGGTACCGCCGCTGCCCTGGTGGTCGCTTCAGATTCATAACCATGATGTAAAGCCAGAGACTCAAGTTTCATTTTTTCTCCTTGGTGTGGTTAATGTGCCTGTTGTCAGCACGTTTTCTTATATTTCTTTTTTTAAATTTCCAGATTATCTATCAGGCGGGTAGTCCCCATTTTGGCTGCAACCAGAATAACCAGAGGGTCGCCGAGTTGTGCAGGTTTGAGTGTTAGCTGATGGCAAATATCAACGTAATCGACAGCAAAGCCATTTTTTTGCAGAGTAGATTTCATCTTAAGACTGAGCGCAGCATAGTCGTTTTGCCCTGCTTTAATCTGTGCGACAGTTTCTGTCAGCTGTTGATGGATCAGCACAGCCTGCTTTCGCTCAGTATCATTCAGATACTGGTTACGAGAACTCATCGCCAGTCCATCGCTTGCACGCACGGTCTCTGCGCCAATGATCTCGATATTCAGGTTGAGATCATGCACCATTTTTTCGATCATGCGCCATTGTTGGTAATCCTTTTTACCGAATACCGCAATGTCGGGGTTGGTTAGGTTAAACAGCTTGAGTACGATAGTGCTTACCCCGGTCAAATGTCCGGGGCGGAATTCACCTTCGTAGCTTTCGGTAACACCAGTAACCTCTACCTTGGTGATATTTTCCTGCCCCTGCGGATACAGCTCTGCATCGTCAGGCAGGTAAACCAGATCGCATCCGTATTCCATTAGAAAACGACAGTCATTTTCCAGTGTGCGCGGGTATTTGGACAAGTCTTCGTGCGGCCCAAATTGCATAGGGTTGACGAAAATACTGCTGATCATCTTGTCTGATTGCTCTCTGGCAGTACTCAGTAAAGACAGGTGACCATCGTGTAGATTGCCCATAGTCGGCACGAATGAGATCTTATTGCCCTGTTGTCTCCATTGCTGGATCTGGGCGATAAGTTCTTTATTGTTGTGGACTCGTTGCACTAAACTACCTGTGTTATTTAACTAAAACAATGGGATTGGTCAGGAAAGATACCATTTTTTACTTCCGTGACATATCCCTGAATAGCCCCCTCAATATCCTGATGAAGCGGCATGTAGTCTTTGGAAAAACTGGGCTTCTTACCTTCAGTGATGCCTAGTGCATCCTGTAATACCAGAATCTGTCCATCGCATTCGGGTCCCGCACCGATACCAATCACGGGAATCTGCAGTAAATTGGTGATTTCAGCGGCTAACGAGGCTGGTACACATTCCAGTAATAGCAGATCTGCACCGGCTTCCTGCAATTGTAGCGCCGCATCTTTCATTTCAACGGCACTGTCGTGATCGCGTCCCTGTACCCGATACCCACCCATCTTGTGCACCGATTGCGGTTGCAGGCCAATGTGCGCGCAAACCGGAATGTTAAATTTGTTTAGAGTTTCGACTGTTTTTATCTGGGTGATGCCGCCCTCTAGCTTGATGACCTGAGCGCCGGTGTTCTGGATCAATCGGCTGGCATTATCCAGCGCCTGTTGTTGAGAATTCAGCGAACCAAAAGGCATGTCGAGAATTAGCATGGCATGCTCCAGGCCTCTGGCAACAGTAGTTCCATGATATTCAATATGATCGACGGTCACAGGTATAGTGGTGTCATGACCCTGAATGACCATACCCAGTGAATCACCCACCAGCACAACCTCTACTCCTGCTCTTTCCATCAGGCGTGCAAAACTGTAATCATAAGCGGTCAGACAGGCGAATTTTTCGCCTTGCTGCTTCATCTTATACAGCAGAGGGATAGTAACTTTCTTTTCCAGTGGTTTTGGTGTGTACATACTATAGGCGTTATGAGTGGGTAAAATTATTGCGCTGCACAAAATCGCATGCGAGCTTATTTTTGTCAAATGCTTTCTGGTAAGCGGTTGATTCGCATAGAGGGAGCATGTTTGATCATGTAATCAACACTACCGAGACCTGCGATATAGATGTCACCACTAATCTCGCGCAAAGGTTGCAGTACAAATAAACGGTTTTGCATCTGTGCATGCGGTATGGTCAGGTGGGTATCATTCATACGTAACTCACCATATAAAAGGATATCCAGATCCATAGTGCGTGGTGCCCATTTAAGTTCGTAGGAGCGTTGGCGATAAAAAGCCTGCTCAATCGCCTGTAGTTCCAGCAGTAACTCCGTGGGTTTAAGTGTGGTTTGCAGGCAGGCGACGGCATTGATGTAATCTTCCTGCTCGATATCGCTGATGGCTTCGGTTTGATACAACGAAGAATGTTGTAGCAGTCGAGTATCACGAATCTTGCCCAGATAAGGAATGACATCAATCACCTGCTGCTTGGGATCAGCCAGATTGCTGCCGATACCGATATAGGTTTTAACGGCTTGCATCTGTCGAATTGCGTGGTTTTCTTCTACGCCTTGGGCGATGGCCGGGGTTGCGCCTGGGGCCTGCTGGCTGAATTTCAGCTGCTGGCTGTTGCGTCTGAAAATCGGTCCACCATTGACACAGTTGATGAGAGGTCAGACCTACCATGGACTGGATGCAGAAAAAATCATAGGCGGCACGAAAATTTGGATGGCTGAATAATCGTTGTGGCTGTTTACCACGGATATTGTTAAAGCGTGGTTGCATAGTCCAGATGTTTTTGGCGATTTGACTGAATCTTCTGGGGACCGCAATGGTTTGTATCTGTGCCGCAAAGACTTCACTGGAGGCGCTCTGCAATGCAGGAGAGGCGGCCACTTTTTCAGATTGAATCTGAACTGCTCGCTGTTGTACTAGAGGCCATAGCAGGCTGGCAAAGATAAATGCCGGAGATACCGGTTTTTCTTCCTGCACTCGAATGTCGGTGTTCACCAGTGCCTGCTCAATAAAATCCAGCATCGCTTCGGTAGGTTCAGATTTAAGGTATTTATCCAGTGCCGGGAACAGGAATTGAAATAACTCAAATTCACGTAGCATCTGGTAGGCCTTTAACGCATGGCCCGAGTGAAATATTTTGAGTATTTCATCGTAAAGACGCGCTGAAGGGATATCCTTTAGTAAATATCCCTGCTCATATATAGCCTCAGCAGCCTGGGTATCGATACTGAATTCGAGCTTGGCGGCAAATCGAATGGCTCTTAGCATACGCACAGGGTCTTCGGCATAGCGAGTCGCTGGGTCGCCGATTAGCTTGAGGGTTTTTTGCTGAATATCCTGAAGGCCATTGGCATAGTCGAGTATCGAAAAGTCGCGGATATCGTAATACAGCGCGTTGACGGTAAAGTCTCGACGTAAGGCATCTTCTTCAATATCACCAAAGGTGTTATCACGTACGATACGTCCATCATCGTTGAGTTTGGTTTTATCGGAGTCGGGTGCATGCGCCCGAAAGGTGGCGACTTCGATGACCTCGCGGCCGAAATGGATATGCGCGAGTCTGAAACGACGCCCAATCAGGCGACAGTTTCTAAATAGCCCGCGCACCTGATCCGGTGTCGCATCGGTGGCGATATCGAAATCTTTGGGCCGTTTGCCAAGTAAAACATCTCTTACCCCACCACCAACCAGACAGGCTCGATAGCCTGCTTCATCAAGTCGGTATAATACCTTAAGCGCCGCATTCGAAATCTGTCGGCGTGAAATACTGTGTTCTGGTCTGGGTACGATGTTTAAATGTGTGTTTGGGTGCTTGCCTTCAGTCACAAAAGTTAATTGAAATCATAATTGTTGGCATCATAGCATTTAAGAGCGATGAAAAAACCTATTAGATTGATTTAGTCGTCGCTTTCCAGTTCTTCCCAGCGTTGATATAACTGTTCCAGTTCCTGTTCCAGAGAGCTTAGCTGCTGGGTTGTTTGAGAAATCTGATCGGCAGCTTGCTGATAAAAGCCGGGATCAGCCATATCGTTTTGCAGTTGAGAGACGTGCTGCTCGACTTTCTCAATTTTTCTCGGCAGGGCTTTGAGCTCTTTCTGCTCATTAAAGCCAAGTTTCTTGCGCGTTTTTTGAGGCTTTGCTGTCGTTGCTTTACTGCTGCTGACAGCTGCAGATACAGCAACTTCGGGTAGTTTGCGTTGACGCAGCCAGTCCTGATAGCCGCCTACATATTGGTTGACCTGGGCGTTGCCTTCAAACACAAAACAATAGTCCACTACATGATCGATAAAACTACGGTCATGGCTGACCAGTAGCAGGGTGCCTTTGTAATCGGTTAACAGCTCTTCAAGTAATTCCAGCGTGTCTATATCCAGATCGTTAGTCGGCTCATCCATGATCAGGAAATTAAATGGGCGCGTAAACAGCTTGGCCAGCATCAGGCGGTTGCGTTCGCCACCAGAGAGTATGCTGGCGGGAGCATTGGCGGTTTTGGCGCTGAACAGAAAGTCTTTCAGATAGCCGATAACGTGTTTACTGATACCATTAACTTCAATCTTGTCCGTGCCATCAGCGATATTGTCACGCACCGATTTCTGTAGATCCAGCGCATCCCGGTGCTGGTCAAAATAGGCAACTTCCAGCTTGGTACCGGTTTTGATGTGACCGCCTTGTGGCTGGATTTCGTTTAATAGCAATTGAATCAAAGTTGATTTGCCACAGCCATTGGGGCCAATAATGCCAATCTTATCACCGCGCATAATGGTGCAGGAGAAATTATTAACTATCGACTGTTGTTCCCATTTGAAGCTCACAGCTTCTGCTTCTATAACTATTTTGCCCGAGATATCAGCCTGATTCGCTGATAGTTTTGCCGTGCTCAGTTGTTCGCGTCGTTGACTACGTTCATTGCGCATCTTTTCCAGTGCACGTACACGGCCTTCGTTACGGGTTCTACGTGCCTTAATGCCCTGACGGATCCAGGTTTCTTCCTGCGCCAGCTTTTTGTCAAACAGCGCATTGGCGGTTTGCTCTGCATCCAGCATCTGTTGCTTGGCTGTAAGGTATTTTTCATAACTGCCGGGCCAGCTGGTTAACTGTCCTCTATCAAGATCGATAATGCGGGTGGCAAGACTTTGTAGAAAAGAGCGGTCATGCGTGATGAACAGAATTGCGCCATTGAATGATTTAAGGAATTCTTCCAGCCACAGGATGGATTCGATATCCAGGTGGTTGGTGGGCTCATCCAGCAACAATAAATCGGGTTTTGAAACTAGTGCCTGTGCCAACAGAGTACGGCGCTTGAGCCCACCGGATAGAGAATCAAAGGCTTCTTCTGCGGGCAGTGAAAGTAATGAAATAGTAGCGCTGATAGTTTGTTCAAGATTCCAGCCATTGTGTGCTTCGATCTGTTGCTGTAATACATCCATCTGTTTCAGGGCGTCAGGGTTATCTGCCACTGACATAGCGGCATGATGCCAGTCCTTGATGATCTGACCCATTTCACCAACACCCTCGGCCACTACATCATAAACTGTACCTTCTATAGATGCGGGTACATCCTGACGTAATTCGGTGACACGGGTGTCACGGCTATAAATAACTTCACCTTCATCCGGCTTGATCTTTTTACCTAACAGCTTTAACAGGGTGGATTTCCCCTCTCCATTACGACCCACCAGACAGATCCTCTCGCCCTTATCGATACTCAGGTTAGCATTGTCTAGTACCGGCGCATCGCCGAAGCTGTGATATAGGTCTTTGATGGTGATCAGAGGCATTTGTGGATATCGATAATTTTGAAGCGCGCATTATAGATGATTTTTCTGAATTGATGTTTCTGTTTAGTGATGCCAGAAGTTAGAATATTTTTTCATTTTGTGATTACGGGTCAGGCAGTGCGTAAATTTATCTTTCTTGTTATAGGGGGGGCTCGCCGTTACCCTGACAGGTTCAGTTTCACTGGTCTACGCAGTGGTAGATGATATACCTGCAATGTTGGCGGGCGGAACAACCAACGCCACAGTCGCTTACACTGGCAAAGGATAGACTAAAACAAATCAATCAGGAGTTACAGCTACCCGATGGTGGAAAATTGATCAGAATCGATCAGGACAAATTGACGGCGAATAAAGGCTTTGAATATATCAGCTATAATTGGGACCAGGCTTAAAGTCAACGAAACGTTTTTATAAACTGTTGAATAGGCATGGGGCGATGAAACAGGTAACCCTGAAACTCACGACAGCCTCGGTTTTTTAACAGTTCAAACTCTGCGCTGGTCTCAACACCTTCAGCAATGACCTTTAAGTTAAAATGGTTAGCCATTGATAGGATGATTTCAACAATAGCGGCATCATCTGGGCTGCTATCAACGTTTTGAACAAATGCGCGGTCAATCTTGATGCGGTCAACAGGCAGTTGCTTGAGATAAGCCAGTGACGAATAGCCAGTGCCGAAATCGTCGATGGAAAACCTTATACCGATCTCCCTTAGTCTCATCATTTTTGTAATCGTCGTATCTACATCTCCAAGCAAGGTGCTTTCGGTGATTTCGAGTTCCAGGCTGTTCGGAGAGACCCCGCTGCGTTCCAGTATTGATATGACTCTTGATACGAAGTCTGCCTGGTGAAAATGTTTGGCGCTCAGATTGACGGCGATAAGCTGTTTGTCGGAGATGATCTTTTCCTTTTTTAATAACTTGATCATTTCACAGGCTTTTAATAATACCCAGTCACTCAAAGTCACAATAAAGCCAGACTCTTCAGCCATAGGTATGAATGCCGCAGGAGAAATCAAACCTTTTTCAGAATGTTGCCATCTGATTAAGGTCTCGGCTCCAATGCAATCACCATTGTCGTCTACCTGAGGTTGTAGATAGAGTTCAAATTGATCCTTATTTAGAGCATCACGCATCTCTGTATCCAGGTTTAATCGCAGCTCTATTTCAGTGGTCATGGACTCTTCATAAAAGTGCACGGTGTTTCGACCCAAAAGTTTTGCTTTTTGTAAAGCAGAGCTGCCCATGCTCATAATGGTGTCGGAGCTACCACTCTGCGCATCAAAAACAACAATGCCAATACTGGCGGCAACAGATATATAGCGTTCATTGATTCGGTTTGGACTTTCAATTTCCATTAACGCTTTACGAGCAAGCTCGATAGCCAGCTGTTTTCCTGATTCATCAGTTTCGACAATATTTGAATACAATATGCCAAATTCATCACCGCCTACCCTGGCAATGCTTCGGGATGGGCTTTGCTGGACCGATAGTCGGCTGGATATTTTTTTGAGTACGCTATCACCAGAAAAGTATCCCAGTGAATCATTGATATCTCTGAAATTATCCAGGCCAATATATAGCAACAGGCTAAACGGTTTTTCAGCATTATCTGATTTATTAGCCCTGTCTATTTTGAGTTGTAAATGTCTTCGATTGGGTAAGTTGGTCAGGTCATCGTGGTAGGCTAAATACTCAATCTGTTTCTCGGCGATGAATCTTCTTTGCATTTCTACAACAATACGCTCATGCTCCATAGCTGCCTGGCATCCTTTATCCAGACGTTCAAATACAGGGACCAGTGCATAGATCAGTTCGTCGGGTAAGGGGGAAACTGCGCGTTCAAGAATCAATACTCCTGAATGTTCGAGTGGATAGGTATGATAGTAAAGCTCATTATCCGTAAATTGTTGTGGTGTATGGTGAGTAATATTGTCCTGAAAATATGCAGTAAGCCATTCACCCAGGCCTGGCGTTTGCAGCAAATTCTTTGCATTACCTGATGGCATAAAAAAATAAAATGACTTTCCAGGACCTTCGTGAGATTCAACAGGAATGATGTCTTCATCATCATAGCGTCTGAAATAATAAATCCGGCGAATCGAAAGTCGCCGCAAACAGATTTTCATAATGTGGCGAAGCAGGGGCATCAGCTGTGGATTCAGGCCTATATTCATCGCCAGCTCATGCTGAATTGACATCAGGCTTAAGGTATCCAGTTGATGGCCGGAACTCATTTGCTTAGGCCCCCAATTACCGTGGTTTTATTCAGGAATTGAATGTTGCCCTGAGAAGAATTCGCAATTTCACCAATCGATAATACGCCTATAACCTTTGCTTTTTGTAATGAGTTTTTTCGTATCTGCTCAAGCTCCAGATGAAATTGATCAGCAAAGATTAGTTTGCGTGAAACACAGTCGACGACAAAGATGTAACGCTCTTCATCCGTTTCGTATACAGCTGAGAGTTTCTCGCACAAATTTGAGGCGGCCTTTCCGGCTGCAGATATCAACTGTTCCTGATTAGCATGCAGTAGATAAACCATCGCATTGGTTGGTATAGTACCAGCACATTCTATGGAGCTACCCTGAGTGGAAATCAGGTCTCGTACCAGATATTCACACTCAAGTTGTTCCAGACCTATGGGGTAGTGACTTGAAGTGTTAAAAAAATTATCTGAATCAAAAGCATGTTTAGAGTGTTGCTCTACGATGTCTTTATAGAAAGGCAGGGCAGGTTGGAAATTGATGTCGTGAATTTGATTGTTTTCAGCTCTGGTCACTAAAAAGGGGCCGGCAACGGATTCCCAGCCATGGCGAAAACAGGTAGTAAAATGAGGTGGCTGGAATATCAATAGTGCGGCATTATTCCAGCCACCTTCAGCAGTGAAAATATTAGGCCTGGATGAGAAGTTAAGATACCCACTGCCGCAGCCCATGATATTCATATCAGGACCTATCTGATCGAACAGACAGCTTATAAAATTATCCACACCAGTGGATAATCCATCAATGAAGATGATGGCATTGTTGGTTAAGGTTTCCCGATTAAGACGGTTGGATAAATCACAGCTCAAATCATCTTCAGACTTATTAATATCTGTAAAAAGAAGATTTAAACCTGAATATTTTAAACCACAGATAAGCGCGGCCGCTGGGTATAAGTCGGTTTCATATATCACTCCCGGCAAAATAATGGCTACTGAGGGAATGGATATGGTTTTCAATAGATCAGGTAGTGAGTCAAAATCCATATGACTTTCGCTACCAAGCAACAGTAAAAGTGCCTCAGGACCCTTCTGAAGTGAATCAGAAACAGCCGATTGAATTCCTTCTACAGTTCCGGAAGGGTCAAGATGAATACTGGTGAAAAATTGAGTCATTACTAAACATAGGGTTACATTTGACTAAGTATATCTGCCAAATCAAAACCTGCCGGTCTTTTCTCCTTAACCAGGAGCCTGTAGGGTTAAGGTGATCGTAGCGAGGAAATGGTATTTTGAGCCAAATATTTCGATCATTTGAAGTGAATAGTGAGCCTGTTTAACGAAAATGATCGGATTGTTGGCCAAAATGCCTTTTGCGCAGTAGATTCATCCTAAATCCGACAGGCTCCTGGCTTAATTGAAAGCTACCAGTCTTCCGGTTTACCTACATTGATGTTAATGCCCTGAGACAGTAACTCCTGCTGTCGTTGACGAGAAAGATCCAGATAGCTGGCATATTCCAGGTGATTACCATCCAGCGCCATGCGGATTACATTGCCAAAATGGAATGGATAGAGCATAGATTCAACACGAGATACCTCCTTGCCCCCATCGAATAGCACAATGCCGGGACGGTAGCTCATGGCCAGGTCTGCAGCTAGCTTAAGCGGGGTTGTCGGTTTGCCGTCAAAACCTGTAATAGGCTTATCAGATTTAGCATCCAGCCGGATCAGAGTCAGTCGCTTGAGCAGTTCACGTATTTCAGGGCGTTGCATCATCTTTTTATGGAAATGGTCACACTCATTGCAATCATTGTCTTCAAACAATAAGGCGACAGGGCCCTGCAGTGTGCTTAAATCGGAGGTGGATTTGATCAATGGGTCTGGGATGAATTTATATTGCCCATACTGCATATGCTGGCGTTTGTAATCATTGAAACTGCTCGTCAGATAGACCTTGCTTTGGACAAAATCTAGTGCCTGTTTAAATGCCTCAGGTGAACGATAGCCATTCAGTCGCAATACGGTCTGGTTTTTATCATTCAAAAAGATGATGGTTGGGGTGTATTGAATCTTGAGATAGCTGGACAGAGCCCTTTCGGTAGTGTTGAGGTCTTCTGACATCGCTATCTCACGGTCTCCGCGGATATTGATGGCGATACTGTCGAAGTTTTGCTGAATCTGGCTTTTCAAGGGTTCCTTATTGAAGTTCTCGCTCAACATGCGATTGCAATAAGGGCAAGCATTCAAATGAAAGAATAGCAGTACGTGCTTATTACTATCAGCGGCTTCCTCCACATCATCGGAAATTTCGAGAAAAGACTGCTTAAACCAGTCGGGTATTTCGTAGGCAACGCCTCCCGTTACGCGACCGGTTTCGGCTGCAGATAGCGCCTGGGCACTGAAAACCAGAAGAAATATGATGAAATGAGTGATTTTTTTTAACATGTCTGCCTTGAGTTTTTTGTATGCGCCAATGATGATATAGAAGACTAACAAAAAATGGGCTTTATTCCATGTGTGGACGATTTGCACTACAGGCGAATGCAGAACAGATAACAGAATACCTTGCTACTGAAGTGCCAGAGCTTTATATGCCGAGATTCAATATTGCACCTACAACGCCGGTGCTGGCCTTAACCGCAAGTGAACTGACCTTTTTTAGCTGGGGCCTGGTACCCAGTTGGTCTAAGGATGTCAATATTGGCAGCAGAATGTTTAACGCGCGAGCTGAAACGATTACTGAAAAACCTTCTTTTAAAAATGCCTATAAACGTCGCCGCTGCTTGATACCAGCCAGTGGTTTTTATGAATGGAAAGCTGAGCAGGGCGGCAAACAGCCGTATTATTGTCATCTTGAGCGGCCCATATTCAGTTTTGGCGCAATCTGGGAGCATTGGTCCGACAGTATGGGTAACGAACTGCAAAGTTGTTCTATAATCACGCAGGAATCGGCTGGGGCCATGCGAGAACTGCACGCCAGAATGCCGCTGGTCATACCGGAAAATCTACGAGATTTATGGCTGGATCATAGCGATGAGAGTACCGAAAGAGCCGATTATTGCCTGCATCACTCAGATTCTGAGTTCAGCATGTATGCGGTGAGTAAGAAGGTAAGTTCAGCGCGTAATGATAGTCCGGATCTGGTGCAAAAAATGGAATAAACCTTATGATTAGTGCGACATATAATAAGCAATAAGTGATTAGCACATGAGATAAACAGGATTTACATCGTCCTTTTCGTCTACAATTGGAAAAAAACTATAAGCAGCCGGGCCTTAATTAAGTGCTGCAACAACTAAAGTGGGGAATATGGGATTTTTTAAATTCTTTCTCAAGCTGATACTGTTGTTTGGTATCCTGCTCTCTGTTCTAGGCCTGTATTTCTATGACAAACACTCTCCGGGACCTGAATTAAAACAGGAGTCCTTTACGGTAAATGATGTTACCGGTCTTAATTCCATCCATGTTGCCAATATAGTCCAGCCGCTTTCCGAGCAGGACATTGTAGATGCTATCACCAGCAGCAGCGGTCCCATTTCTATCGGTGGTGCTCGCTTCAGTATGGGAGGGCAGAGCGCCTATCCCGACAGCCTTCACTTTGATATGCGCAGTTTTAATCAGGTGGTTGATTTTGACCCCAAAAAACGCCTTATAACCGTTCAGTCGGGGATAACCTGGAGAAAGTTACAGGAATTTATCGACCCGTATGACCTGTCGGTAAAAGTGATGCAGGATTTTAATAACTTTACTGTGGGCGGGTCGTTGAGCGTTAATGCGCATGGACGGTTTGTAAGAACTGGAACCATTATCAATTCAGTAAAATCCTTCAGGATTATTCTCGCCAGTGGAAAGGTATACGAAGCCAGCAAAACAAATAACAGCTCGTTATTTTATGGTGCTATCGGTGGTTATGGCGGGCTAGGCGTAATTACCCATGTAACACTGGAGCTGGAGCAAAATATCGCAATCGAGCGACAGGTGACTCAACTTGAATTTCATAGCTTTACCGAGCACTTTCGTAAAAATATCCAGCATGACGACAGTATAGTTTTGCATAATGCCATCCTCTATCCCCCGAGTTATGAATCCGTACTGGATATAAGCTGGCGAAAAACAGATAAACCGCTGACTGAAAAAGCACGCCTGCACGATAAAAAATCGATGTCGATCTGGAAAAATATAGCGCTTGATATGATATCTGATTCTAATCTACTGAAACGCTTACGCAAAAACCTGATAGACCCCATGATCTATAAAGATGATGCAGTAGTCTGGCGTAACTGGGAAACCAGTTACGATCTGTATGATTTTGGTTTCATCTCTACCGATGATCAAACACTGGCGCTCAGGGTCTATTTTGTACCGCTAGAAGAATTCGAGATATTTACGCTTAAGATGAGAGATATATTTATTCGAACCGACGCCAGTATTTTGAATATCTCTATCCGTTATATCCCTCAGGATACAGGCAGTCTGTTAGCCTGGGCCAAAACCGATGTGTTTTCATTTACCATTATCTATCATCAGGACAAAACCCCACAGTCGATGCAAAAAACTCGAGACTGGTCATCACAATTGATACAGGCAGCGATTGATTCTGGTGGCAGTTATTACATGCCGTTTCAAATTCATGAAACCACAGAACAGTTTACAAAAGCCTATCCAGATGCCGGATATTTTTTCAGATTAAAAGAACAGGCAGATCCAGATAATCGCTTTAATAATATGTTGTGGTTAGAGCACTACGCAAAAAATGCTGCTGCCAAATCCGCCTATTACGCTGCAAAGAAGGAAACATTAAAAGCTGATCAAGATAAACAACCGGAACCACCTGCTGCCTTAGAGCAAGCAGATAAATCTGAAAACCCACAAATCATACCAACCGAAGCAGAGCTTGAAACCCAGCAATAGCAGAGTAATATCAGCCCCGATACGGTTAAAGATAAAGAATGGAGCAAACAATGCGCATCTTACACACCATGCTACGAGTCGGCGATCAGGATCGCTCGATCAAGTTTTATACCGAAGTTTTAGGTATGAAGCTACTTCGTCAAACAGACTACCCAGAAGGGAAGTTTACCAACACCTTCATCGGCTATGGCGATGAATCCGAACAGGCAGTCATTGAGCTAACCTACAACTGGGATACCGACAGCTACGACCTTGGCAATGGCTATGGACATATCGCGCTGGAAGTAGATGATGTGTACGCAGCCACCGAGGAGATCCGCAAACGGGGTGGCAAGATCATACGCGATGCCGGGCCGATGAATGCAGGCACCACCATAATAGCGTTCGTGGAAGATCCCGATGGATATCAGATAGAGTTGATTGGTAAAAAGTCCTGATCGATATTTGGGGTTTTGGAGTGGTAACACACGCCATGGGAGAAGGATTAGCTGTAAAATGTTAGAAAATGGGGAAAAGAAAAATGGAAAGTGAGGATAGATTGATTCAACATCATAAGAATCAGGGAATGCTGAGGAAATTTTGCAACATAAGTCAATATACGTGCGTGTGACATAAGTCAATATACGTGCGTGCAACATAATCAGTGTTATCCAACTATCGAGTGAAAAATGAAAGGAGTATGTAAGCTTTGTAAGAAAGAAGGCGATCTTGAGGTGAGTCACTTTATTCCAAAGTTTATTGGTAAGTGGATAAAGAAAACTTCGATTACGGCTACCTTAGAGAGCACAATGAAGTAGCGAAAAGGCAGCAGGATATAGCCAAAGAATACTGGCTTTGTGGTGATTGTGAAGATAAGTTCTCTACATGGGAAACAAAATTTGCCAATAAAGTTTTCTTTCCTTTTGTGGACAAGGGAGAATGTATAGCAAACTATGAAAATTGGATGTCAAAATTTTGTGCATCTTTGTCTTGGCGCACTCTCACTTATATTAGAAGTAAAAATATTGAAAATGGTACCTACAACAAAGCCCCGGACTACATCCAAGCTATTAACGCGGCGGAAAGACACCTTGCAAAATACTTATTGGACGAAGTTAATAATTTAAATCAGTACGAACAGCATTTATTTCCTTTAGAAAAAATCGAATCCACTACTGAAAATGGTTTGCCGCCAAATATAAACAGATACTTCTTGCGAACTATGGCTATGGATATAATTGGCAATGATAAAGATATATTCATTTTTACCAAGATACCGTCTTTTGTACTTCTGGGGTGCATTAAAGCAGAGGAGCTAAATAAGATCCGCAGCAGTCGTATAGCATTAAATCAAGGGCAGATTAGACCCAGAGAATACTGGTGGCCTGATGGGTTTGCTAACTACATGGTCGATAAAGCTAGGGAAATATCAAATATTTATGAAACAATACCCGAAGCACATCATGATAAAATTGACGAATTTATAAGAAAAAACCCTGAAAAGGCGGCAAAATCGAAGCTATTTGAAGCATTCCTTCATGATTATGAACGTTTCGGAGATAAAGCTCTGAGATAACAAAGCCATCAATTTGACCACCTTAAGCTGCGCTTCAGGCGGCAAATTATGGCGGCGTTAAGTGCACATAGATAGAGAACTATATGGCTACCCTACGAGAATATTTTGATACTGATCTAAACAAGAATATGGCATCTCACAAGCCATGGGGGATAATAGACGCCAATGGTAATGAATGTGAGCCTATCACTGCTCGAATATCACAAGATTTTGATGCTAATGCAAAATACTGGTCCTTTTATGTTCCAGCAGGTGGTGACCTTAATCTGTACGTTAATGCCATTTTCCAAACTCCAGAAGTTAAGCAATGTATTCTTGGACCTGATGGAGACAGTATGCTGGTGCTATCAGGTTTTCACGATTATTCGGAACAAGCATCGTCAAATACTTTGGTATTTACCAACCGGATATTTTTGTACTTGGATTATGACCTTACTCAAGAGAACAGAACATCAATAAGGGAAACTGGAGAGGCACAAGGATATCATGTGCTTATTAGAGATCACGAATACGCTGCAAAGAAATCTGAATTGGAAAAACCTTTAGCTTTCATATCTCATGACTCACGAGACAAAGAAGAATTCGTCAGAGAACTTGCACTGGAATTATCAAAGTTAATGTGCCCTGTTTGGTACGATGAATATTCCTTACGAGTAGGTGCTAGCCTAAGAGAGAGCATTGAAACCGGTCTCAAAGAAACAAAAAACTGCATTGTTATTTTATCTCCCAATTTTTTGTCTAACGAAGGGTGGGGAAAAGCTGAGT
This sequence comes from Gammaproteobacteria bacterium, assembly GCA_050292965.1. Lineage (GTDB taxonomy): Bacteria > Pseudomonadota > Gammaproteobacteria > JACNJF01. Next base: position 26,141 of record JBNKMF010000070.1, read on the forward strand.
TTGATTCAGTTTACACTAGAGAAATTTTGGAGAAAACTAATGTTATGTTGCCAGTTTGGCATAATGTGACAGTTGAGCAGGTTTATGAGTACAGCCCCCGCCTTGCAGATAAAGTTGGGTTGAACACACAAATCGGAATAAAAGAGCTTTCTCGAAAACTTACGAATGAAATAAAAAAAACCAGCACTTAACCAAAGCATTCAGCGGACGGCGTGATCGTTGGCGGCGCTGACGCGGAAGGCTCATTGGCGCCGTCCGCTGATGCAGGTCGATAACTAAAAAGAAAATTGATCAGATTGTTACAATAGCAACAATCACAGATTTTGAAATATCAGTTCCAAAACAAACAAAAAAAGCATGCGAGTCCAATTATTACCAGGCAAGCTTTGAACAAAACGGTTTTCGGTGATAAAAAAAATTTGAGTATCGGCAGCCGTTAAAGAGAATCGGCTTACGAAAAGAAACCCTTGCTTTTATTCGGAAAGAGCGATAGTTTTTATAAATCGTAAAAAACAAAACATACCCGCTTCAAGGGTCTGAGGCAACATGCACATTAGCAGTTATAACAATGGACTTCTCGTGACGAGATAAATCCGAAATTTTGGGAGGATAAGAAATTATCTGAAATTAATTAATGTTACCCAGTGGGTGCG
>JBNKMF010000071.1:0-26631 GCA_050292965.1 Gammaproteobacteria bacterium
GGCTTTTCACATACAACATGAAAGCCATGATCCAGCGCAGAGCAGGCCAGGGCGTAGTGGCTGTTGTTGGGTGTCATGATAGCCAGCACGTCAATGCCATCATTTAGCTCTGCTTCAGTCTTTATCATTTCTTCAGCTTCGGCATAACCTCGCTTAATACCCAGATTCCTGGCCGCCTCAAGCGAACGCTGAGGATCTGAGGAGAACACTCCGGCTACGACTTCATACTGTCCTTCAAGCAGAGCTGCTGCACGGTGCACATGTCCGATAAATGAACCGGGCCCACCACCAATAATACCCAGGCGTAGACGTCGCCCCAGGGTTTGGATTACGGAGTTAGTTATCATTTGCTAATTGTCCTGGTAGTTCGATCATTCTAAATGCTTCATCACTGACTCCGGATATTACCTGACTCATTATACTTAAGCGATCAAATATATTTGGGTCAGAGTCGAGTATGTGGCGTAAAGCTTTACCAAAGTATTGGCGTAAGCAGATCCCTATAATGAACTTACAAGCCTTACTGACAGCAAGCCTGCGGATATCGGCAGGTTTAATTCCACAGCCTCCAACATAACTTCCAGATAACCTTCAATCAAAGACTTTGAAGCGGTTTGAAGCGGGTCGGACCTAAGTAACTTATTGATTCTATGGACTTATTGTCCATATACCCCTATGATTTAAGCCTTAAAGAGCCCATTTAACAGGGAAAAAACATACTTTAAGGAAAAAGACTATGCCCCGAGCTAATCGATATTTTCTACCGGGTTATATCTGGCATCACTGCTGTCCCGTTAAACAGAAATAAGTAGGCCTGAAAACTCGGATCTTTTGTTACAATGAATTCACCACAAACCATTGAGCAAAAAGGAGTAATCAGGCCATGGCACATTGTAATACGATACTGTCTCAGATACTAAAATTTGTGCCGAGACATGAATTTGAAACCCTTGCAAAGCAGCATCATTCAGGTCGAGCGTTTCGTACTTCTTCAAGATGGTCACAGTTTGTGGGTTTAACGATGGCGCAACTGAGTGGTCGCAATAGCTTACGAGATATTGTCGATAATTTATCTGCTCAAGCACATCGGCTCTACCATTTGGGTAGTTCCAAGCTTACTCGCTCTAACTTATCCCGAATGAATGAGAGCAAACCTTTTGAGCTATACGAAGCTCTGTTTATGAAATTATTACAGCGCTGCCAAAAGCTGGCACCCAAACATGATTTTAAATTTAACAACCCTCTTTACTCACTGGATGCCTCAGTGATCGACCTGTGTTTATCTGTATTTCCCTGGGCTGACTTCCGCACGACTAAAGGAGCGATCAAGCTGCATGTTGGATTGAACCATGCGGGATATCTTCCTGAGTTTATTTCTATAACTGAAGGCAGTATTCATGAGGTGAATATAGGCAAGCTGATGAATTTCCCCAAGGGGAGCATTATCGCAATGGACAAAGGCTACAATGACTACAGTTGGTATAAACAATTGACTGATAAAGGAATATTTTTTGTTACCCGACTGAAGACGAATGCCAAATATCGAGTTGTGAGTCGACGAAGCGTTTTGAAAAGCAAAGGCTTGAGTTGTGATCAAACGATCGAGTTTACGGGAGCGCAAACCTCAAAGAAGTGTCCTACTCGCCTTCGGCGTATTAGCTATAAAGATGCCGTTACTGGAAAGCGTTACATTTTCTTAACTAATAATTTCAAGTTGTCGGCTAAAACGATTGCAGATGTTTATAAAGCCAGATGGCAGGTCGAGTTATTCTTTAAATGGATCAAACAGAATCTGAAAATAAAGTCATTCATTGGTACAAGTAAGAATGCCGTATTGACACAGATATGGGTTGCCATGTGTGTTTATTTAATACTGGCATTTATTAAGCTGCAATCGAGTCTGAACAAAAGCATGCTGCAAGTGCTACGAATACTTCAGCTCAATTTGTTCGAAAAAAGAGACCTCATGGCTTTGCTTCGAGGAGATCCCATTGACGATAAATTACCCGACATTAATCAGATGGCTTTATTATGAAAGTTAACGGGACAGCAGTGATCTGGCATATAACCCATCGCTATCACAAGAAAGAGTTCTTACTAAAATTTTCCAAAGATCGAGAGCGTTGGATCTCATGGTTATACGAGGCCAGGAAACGCTATGGCTTGTGTGTATTAAACTATGTGGTCACGTCAGTTCTTTTGGGAAATGGTTAATAAGTCAGCCGAAGGAGGTGTTGTATTACCCTGTGAAGGAAGTTCACAATATTGGACTGAAAAGCTATATAACTCCTTAGGCGGTTATCTAGAAATTTCAGGCTATGAGAAAGAGTGGAACACAGAAGTAGATAATGCGTAAAAACATAACAATACGCTGTTACAGTAAATCTTTTCTTCATCGCTACCAAATTTCTCAAGAGTGTATGATAACAGGTAAAACGCATGTTAAATCTCAGGCCCTTAAAAATTACTCAATTTTCGGCACTCACATAAGGGCGTTACAAATAATAAACCATAGAACTCAAAAAAAGCTTGAAATCTCTAAATGGCTATTAACTGTGAACGATGAAAATTGAACATTCAGCTTTCCGCAGATAGATAATCACCGATATGACGGAGTGAATGTAGCCAGTGTTTGACTCTTTGTTTAGAGCTGATGTATTCTTAAATCTTTTATCTATACCGCGATCTGGCTTTGACAGGATAGAGTATCTTTTTATAGGGAAAGAGAGTTCTGCCTTTCAAAGCGATTGAATCTAGTCCCCAAAAAAAATCAGAAAAGAGAAATAATTTAACTGGGATTTACAGACTCTGTAAAACCCAGTTAACAGAGAGTCTGTAAAATACATTTATGCCTTACCATGAAAATTTAAAATGATAAAGCTAGTGAACGAAAAAAAGAGAAATGCCAAAAAACCATCATTGGTACCAACTTTAGATAATCTTGAAAGCATTGAAAAAAACTTTGAAAGAGTAAGAAAAGAAGTCGAAAAGGAAAAAGATTTTACTAAGAAGGACTTTAGAAGTGTCTGAAGTAAAAGTGTTTGTCGATACAATATTGGATGCAGAGAGAAATAAAAGTATATTCTTGAGAAATTTAATTCAAGATTTCACGAGTATAGGGGACGTAGGGATTAAAAAAATGAGCAATTACATGAATTGGTTAAAATTTAATCACTCCATCCCCTTTAACTATAAAAAGTAAGTAGTAAACAAGGAGTGAAAATGAAAATAGAAATTGATGAATCGATTGTTTCAAAACTGGGAGTAAGCGAAAAGGAGGCTTTAGAGCTTTTGGCAATTGCGCTCTACAAATATAAAGGGATTCACGGTTCTTTAGCAGGAAAAATTCTAGGAATTAGTGAGTTTGATTTTCATGCGTTACTTTCCGAAAAGAGAGAGTCAGTGAATTATGATGTTGATGATTTAATTGATGATATTAAAAATAACGATTTATAGGAGATAATTAAATGGAAAAGTTAGTCGTTAGTGATACAACTGCAATAACGCATCTTGCAAAAATTGGTGCACTAAATATTCTTCAACTACTCTATAATGAAATTCTTATCCCTGAGGCGGTTTACTCAGAATTGTCGCAGGTAAAGCGTACGCAACCAGGAGCTTTACAAGTTCTAAATTCAAGCTGGATAAAAGTTGTTCCGATTAAAAATCGTACAGTCCTGGATAAGCTTTTGCGTCATTTAGATTTGGGTGAATCAGAGGCAATAGCTTTATCTATTGAGCTTCAATCCGATGTCTTGATTATTGATGAGATTGCCGGTCGATCCGTTGCGAAAAAACTTGGGCGAAATATAATCGGTATGGTCGGTGTTCTCCTTGAAGCTAAGAAAAATAAATATATTAAATCAGTTAGGCCATATCTCGATAATTTGCGTAAAACTGGGTTTAGGCTTGGTGAAGACTTGTATCAACTTGCGTTAAAGTCTGCTGGTGAAGCAGGGTCGAGTAATCAGGCTTAAGTTGAGTAATGGAGGACGGAGTGATTAAAAAAATGAGTAATCACACAAATTTGTAAGAATTTAATCCTTCCGACCCTATTTCACTTAGAGATTTCTGATTATGACTTTTTTAATAAAAATCCCAGGGTTACTATTTTTATATCAGGACAGGTAGTGCTTAATTACATTCACCAAATCACTATTATTGGTCAACAACTAGGTAAAGTTAAAAAGCAGCGTCTTAAAGAGTACTCCGAAGAATTCGGGTCTATAAATATTAAGACTTATGAATACATGCTTGAAAAATCACGCTAACAAGGCAAAGAAATAGTTTGCTGGTTTGGTGTGGCAAATATGTGGTTATTTTTCAGCGGTCACATATCATTGCCATCTGGAAGCCCAGAACCAACGTTTTTAAGAGTTTTTCATGAAAGTACAATGTTAATGTTTTCATTTTCCCCAGATAAATATGTGGCTGAATCTGAAACAGGTCTTGCAGTTTTTACTATTCAGGCGATTGTTGGTCTATTTATGACTCTGGTTGTTTTCGCGAGGTTTATAGGGCTATTGGCCTCACCGAAAACTATGGATGAGTTTGAGGATGAATCTAATAACAAACTCTCATAATTATTAAATGAATACTATAATAAGTGCGCATAAATCAGTGTCCACTTTTTGTGGAGAATATCAATGGTCAACAATTTTAGGGCACACCGTGAAAATCTGGATATGTTTTATATTCCTTCTGCTAGTTTCTTGTGCTTCACCAAACAAGGAGCGAACAAGTCAGTTTAATTTTGAGGTGGTTAATTTTGGTATATATACAACTAAAACTACTGAAAAAGAATACTTACAGACATCTCCAACAAAACTAATGAGCAGGTCTGGAGTTAGAAATCACATTAAAACCACGAACAAAGTGCCTCGAAAACTAAATGCAAGATTTGGAATGGAGTACATAGTACATTCAAAAAAGAGCGACAGTGTTGAATTAAAATTTAAGTGGACTCCATCAATACCAGTAAAAACAAAATCTGGAGAAGTGTATGGCGAAATAAGCTATGAGAAGATTAAAAGAACTAATAAGATACAATATGTTGGTTATATTTTAAGTATTCAAAGTGAGTTAGAACAAGATAGTTGGACTTTGCAGGTATTTGCAGGGGATGTTCTATTACAAGAGATAACCTATTATATTTATGATTAAAGTATACAAAAAATAATAAAAGATACCCATCAATTGAAAAGATAATTAATCTTAAGCTATTCAGAAACGGCTTAAGATAAAATAATTTAAGACACCCATCAATTGAAAAGGAAATGTAACTACTCAACGTAAATAAAGCAAAAAGTGGGTGTCCCAAATAGATTCTGATATTTCGATCCATAGTAATCCAGGATGATAAAAACAGGGCAGCCGTAAGTCGTCAAAAAATGTTCAAGCATGAGTTGTGTGCCTGTTTTTTTGAGTTGTTAAGAAACTTGTCTTTGCCTGATGCTGTCTACATCAGGCAAAGATCTTCTTTATGATAATTCGCCACTGATGGATAAGCTATGCCCCAATATCATGATTAAAATTCCCGGAGCCGAAGAAGGTTTAGTAGTCATTGAAACCTTACTGGAAGAAGGAATTCAAAAATTTATCGAGCCGCATCGTAAAATTTTGAAACCGCTTGGGCGTTTCCCTGAGGCAGGTTAAGCGATGCAAAAAAATAAATCCTTGACCATGCCAAAAATAGCCACTCTGGTACTGTTTGGGGCAATGGGAGATCTGACCTGGCGCCTGGTAGGGCCTGCGATTTATGACTTGTATTGTAAAAACCAGTTACCTGAAAATTTCCGCCTGCTAGGGGCTGATCGTTTGATTGATAATGAAAAACTGATTGCTCGACTGCGTGATAGCGCAAAGCGCTTTAGCCACTCAGGCCATTTCACTGATACTGATTGGGATAACTTTGCAGACTGTATTGACAGTTATCAGATGGACCTGAACGATACGACAGCCTACAGCATACTCAAAAACAAGCTAATTCATCCAGATAAATCAGAGCCCGATACCATTGTTTTTTATCTGGCGATTCCGCCCATTTTATTCTCAGCCGTTGCAGCTGGACTTGCTGACGCAGAGCTGGCGACGGATCGAGAGCGAGTTCGAGTAGTGGTAGAAAAACCGCTTGGACATGATCTTGAGTCTTTCAGGAGCATCAATCAAACTTTGACTGAATATTTTGATGAAAAGCAGATTTTTAGAATGGATCATTTCCTCGGTAAAGAGACTGTGCAGAATATCCTCGCGTTGCGCTTTGCCAACCCGATATTCGAACCCATCTGGAACCGCCGTTACATCGATCACATCACTATCACCGTAGCCGAAACACTCGGTGTAGAACATCGTGCTGGATATTATGAACAGGCGGGAGCATTGCGCGATATGGTACAAAATCATCTATTGCAGTTGATGTGTCTGATTGCTATGGAACCACCGGTTGCCTACGATGCTGATGATATCCGTAACAAGAAGCTCGATGTGCTACTCGCGTGTCGAAAAATCTCACCTGAACAGGTCTCGGCCTGTGCGGTACGTGGTCAATACGATAGAGGGTGGATAGAAGGGGAAAGCGTTGTTAAATACCGCGATGAACCTGATATAGCCAAAAAGTCCAACACCGAGACCTATGCTGCGATTAAATTTTTGATCGATAACTGGCGCTGGCAGGGTGTGCCTCTCTATCTGAGAACAGGAAAGCGAATGACACAGGCGGTATCGGAGATTTCTATCCGTTTTCGCGATGTTCCGCATAATGCTTTTCCCGCGCTCACCGGACTGAATACAGAACCAGTGCGATTGGTGATCCAGATACAGCCACAGCAGGGTGTCATTCTCAAATTCATGGCCAAACAGCCCGGCTCTCCACTGCGTCTGCGCCCGGTCGATATGCGATTCTCCTACAGCGAAGCCTTCGAAATGGAATCACCAGGCGCGTATGAAACCCTGTTGCATGATGTGCTAGAGGGTGATGCCACCCTGTTTATGCGTAGTGATCAGGTTGAGGCTGCATGGAAATTGTTACAACCGATACTGGATGCCTGGGAAAACAATCCAGCCAGCGATTTTCCCAATTATCGCGCTGGTAGTTGGGGGCCAGAGGCGGCTGAGCGACTGGTCGCGAGTGATGGTCATTCCTGGTTGAGACCAACCAACTGGCGGCCGATTGACGATGAGTCGAGTTAAATCCTAAAGACGGAGACAGCAATATGCATAAGGGAGTTTTTCAAGATCACGCACATGGCGCGCCCGGTATTGCTCTTAACTGGTGTAGCGCGGATAAACAGGCGGTAGGCACCACGCTGGGCGCATCGCGCATCTGGTTCACACTGGGCAAGGGCATTTTGAATGAAGTATATTACCCGCGCGTGGATATCCCGCAGATCCTCGATATGGGTTTTATTATTGCCGACAACCAGGGATTCTGGGTCGAGCTGAAAACCCTGCAAAATTGTACGGTGAAATTTCATGCAGCCGGTGTTCCAGCTATCACTATTGTGCATACCCACCCCCGTTTTACCTTCATCCAGCGCCTGGTCGCGGAACCTAATCGTGATGTATTACTGCTGGAGATTGATATTACAGGCGATGAAGCGTTAAAGCCTTATGTACAGCTTGTACCACATCTGGGCGGAACCGGTAAAAACAATGTCGCGCAGATAGGTGAGTTTCACGGTCGCCGAGTTTTATGGGCTAATCAGGGTCCGTTTGGGCTCGCACTGGCTGCCGTTGACGCAACGCAACAGGATGCTTTTGGTACCAGCAGCACGGGTTATTGTGGCTATTCGGATGGTTGGCAGGATTTTAATAAAAATGGTGCGATGCGCTGGCAGTATCGTAATGCAGGCCCTGGCAATGTCGCATTGACTGGCGAGCTATCTCGCCACGCCCTGTTGGGTCTGGGATTTGCAACCAGTCGCGAAGCCGCCGCTACTCTGGCAACATCAGCCCTGTTGCAACCATTTGAGTTGATCTGGCAGCAGCAGATTGATGATTGGCAACGCTGGCATGATACCTGTCGGATCTATAGCGATCCGAGTACACACGCCTTGCTGAGCCGAGCACAGTACGACCAGCTTAAGGTGAGTGCGATGGTATTGCGCACGCATCAGGACCAGACCTTTCGCGGTGCAATGGTAGCGAGTCTGAGTATACCCTGGGGCGAAAGTGGTATAGAACGGCCGGGCTATCATCTGGTGTGGCCGCGTGATCTGGTGGAATCGGCGGGTGCATTGCTTGCGCTCGGAGCCGAGGTGGAAGCACGTGAAATCCTGCGCTACCTGATCGTTAGCCAGCATAGTGACGGAAGTTGGGCGCAGAACCAGTGGCTGGGTGGCAAGGCTTACTGGAATGGTATCCAGCTCGACCAGGTGGCGTTCCCGGTATTGCTGGCCGGAACCCTGGACGATCGTGATGCTCTCGACGGCATCGAGGTTCAGGATATGGTGCAAGGCGCACTCGGTTTTCTGATGACTAAAGGTCCGGTCAGCCCACAGGATCGCTGGGAAGAAAACAGCGGAGTCAATACCTTTACTCTGTCAGTGTGCATAGCTGCTCTGGTATCCGGCGCGAGGTTTTTAACTGCCTCTCAGGAAGCTTATGTGCTTGAAGTAGCGGACTACTGGAATGCGCGTATCGAAGACTGGACAGCGGTGTATAACACTGAACTGGCACAGCGCTTTGGCATAAAGGGCTATTATATTCGTACCATGCCAGAATCTGCCGTGACCGATGACAGCGTGTTATCGCGCGTGATGGAGATTAAGAATCGACATGACAATCCCAGATTGCGGGCAGAAGAACAGGTAGGTGGAGATTTTCTACAATTGGTGCGCTACGGACTACGCGATCCCGATCACCCTTTGATTAGCGATACAGTACTATTGATTGATCAACTGCTGCGCAAGGATCTCAAGCAGGGTTTCTGCTGGTATCGTTATACAGGCGATGGCTATGGCGAGCATGTTGATGGTAGCCCTTATAATGGCACTGGTCTGGGTCGATTATGGCCTCTTTTGACAGGTGAGCGCGGACATTACGAACTTATACGAGGTGCAGATGCAATACCCTGTTTGCAGACGATGCTAGAAATGTCTGGAGCATCAGGCATGATGCCCGAACAGGTGTGGGATACCGATCCACTCGAGCAACTGGGTTTAATGCCTGGTAGACCAACCGGTTCGGCAATGCCGTTGGCATGGGCTCATGCTGAATATATCAAGCTAGCCTGTTCCATTCTTAAAGGCAGGCCAGTAGATAGACCTGAACCTTTGTGGGCTCGGTATCATGGACAAAGACCACAAACCTATATCTGGTACTGGTCAGAACAAATGCCCATCAGGATTTTACCGAGTGCAATGCGTCTGGGTTTCTGTTTACCTCGTCCGGCTGACATAAGCTGGAAAACTGATGAGTCTGATTATCAAACTATACATACGGAAGATATCGGCCTTGGCGTGTATATGGCTCGTTTACCGCTTCCAGCAGCCACTGCAAAGAATATTTTGTTTAAGCTTAGTGGCGAAGGGTGGGATGATCAGGTGGAGCATCAGCTTAGCATCCAGTAGAATAGTTTTGAAAAAAGCGTCGCGTCTAAATATCATCGGAGCATCTTTCGCTAGAGCGGCCTTATAAATCCATCAATCAATCTACGATAAGGACATTGTCCCCTTAGATTAATCAGTGTCATGATAATTATCTTCCAGGTTAATGTTTGTTCGCTCACCGACCCGAGTCTTTTGCAATGGCATGAGTACCAGCATTGCTGCAGTCGAAAGTGCTAGTGCGAAGCAGAAAGCTAGAGCCAATACCTACATGGACGTAGGCGGTACGAGCTCAGGGATGAGTGAAGGTAGAACAATGCAGGACGCCCGGTGCGCCGAGATAAATCGGAAAAGATTGGCGATGAAAGCCCGCTATCTGGTAAGGATTTGCAATTCACCAGGACCCCGAGTCATGGCCTGACATCCGAAAGGGTCAGGTTAAGCGTAGACAGGGGAAAGTATAGGCTCAGTATAGAGCTCCGAAAACAAGATCGGAAGTGCCGACCTCGTTGGGTGACAGGAAAGGCAATATAGCTTTTTCGCGTCAATGCGAGTGATACGGCTGACTCTCCGGAGTCATAGACCTGATGCATGTGCTGATGTCTTTTGTGCGGAACTCGGGAGATCCTGAAGATAATCGGCCAAAGTTCCAGGTCGGTTGGGCTGAGGAAATGAAGCATAAGCTCAGTATCGACATCTTCAGGAAGTCGGTCAAAATCATAGTAGTGAAGAAGCGAGCACGAGCCAGGGCTCTACGGCGACTCAATTGAAAAAGGAAATTAATCTTAAGCTATTCAGCCACGGCTCCAGTTAAAAGAAAGTGGTATTAAGGCGAAATTCCAGATTTGTTTATCTGTATCATGTGTTTTTTCTTTGAATGGTTTCTCAAGACAAAATGATCCTGCAACCTGTGATGCAAGGTTGGTGCTTGAAAAAATTTCAGAGGTGGGTTATGTGTCAGGAAAAACTTCAGAGCAATATATGGGGGTCCGATTTTACATGTCGTGTTTACTATGAGATATAGTAAAGCAGTGTGCGGGATCGCAGTAGATCTAATTAGGGTTGTTCAAAATTAAAGAAATATTGACTTGCAAAATTTCTATAAAGAACTAGAGTACCAAATGCGACTGTATGGGTTTGTATTTGATGCTTAGTCAGTTGTAAGGTTGCAAGCTGTTGGCTGAATTCCAATGATTTTATTTTATGAAGAGGTTTGGTTCAGGAAGCAGTAGCTTCTATCATTGCAATACATGGATACCTTCATGGGCTGGCATGAAGTTGATAATAAATAATAAGCACTTCAAGGAGTAGATAAGATGTTTTGGAAAAAGCTGGTCGCTCAGACCTCACACTATACGTTTGTTTGTTCACTTGTTTTCATCGGGCTTATTGCTCTATCGCCTGCTACTGAGGCGGCAGTTAAAGTTCAGGTGACGATGAAAAACATCAATGATTGGGGGGCAGGGTTTCAGGTACAGACCCGCATTCACAATACGGGTACAGATGAAATCAACGGCTGGACCTTGAGCTTCGATGCAAGCTTCGAGATTCAACAGCTCTGGAATGCCCGCATCGTCTCACACAACGGCAGCAACTACGTGGTGGAGAATGCTGAATATAATAACGTGATCGCTCCTAACGATGAGGTGGAGTTCGGCTTTAACGCAACGCCGGGCGGCTCTACCATGCCGGTCGTTTTTACTGTGAATGGTGATGATACAGATAGTGGATCCGATCCTGATCCAACACCAACCCCAGGTCCAACTCCAACTCCAGAATTAAGTTGCGCCACGGTTGATGAGAACCAGAACATAGTGTTAACTTGCCCCGCTGGTCAAGTGATTACGTCGGTTGACTTTGCCAGTTACGGTACACCAGGAGGTTCCTGCGGTTCGTTCACTACGGGGTCATGTAATGCTAGCAATTCGGTGTCGGTTGTCTCTGGCGCCTGTAATGGAAAGAATAGCTGCTCTCTGATAGCCAACAACAACATATTTGGTGACCCTTGCTATGGTACTGTCAAGAAACTGGCTGCTCAGGTGGCATGCGGTATGGAACAGGATCCGACTCCAACTCCGACCCCAAAACCGACTCCGGTGCCAATTGTGTGTAATGACAATCCCACATATGGTCCGAGAGAGCTGAAACTGCTAACTCGTCTCGAGTACCAGAACAGCCTCGAAGATCTGGTTGGAATCGACTTTAATGTCGCCGACAGTGTTCCTTTCGATACCTTGATTGAAGGCTATTTCAACAATGCCTTCACACCGGTGAGCGAGAGTCATGCAGACGCTTATCTCTCGGTAGCCAAAAAGGTTTCGGCCTGGTCTGCGCAACGCAATTTTCAGGGCGTGGTCGACTGCGGATTTGACAGTAATGGAAATATGAGCATGAGCTATCAGGAGTGCGAGAATCTTTTTCTGAGCGACTTCGGCAGCCGAGTATTCCGGCGTCCTTTGACATCGGCAGAGTTATCCACCTATCAGGCGGTATTTGATAATAACCTGACGGGGGGAGACATTAAAGTAGGTCTCGAACTCGGCATGAGTGCATTGCTCAGCTCACCGAGGTTTCTCTACAGGTCCGAGGCGGGTACGTCAGTGCAGAACCTGCTGAACGGCAATGGAAGCGATACAGTGGACGAAGCTACGGTGAACGGTGCCGATTTCCAGATCAAGTCCACCGGTAGTGCCGATGGCAGTAGCTGGAACATCTGGAGCAACGGTTATATCCAGAACAACTTCACTCTGGCGGATGATGCTTTGATTCGCATCAATATGAAAGGAGACGTCGCACAAAACGTCTGGCCAGAGATGGAACTTGCCATAGACGACACTGTCGTGGCGACCAGAACTATCGGCACCAGTAATTATCAGGACTACGAATTTAGTTTCATCGGATATGGGGGCTCCCATCAGGTACAGATCCGCTTCACCAACGACTACAATGGGAACGGCGAAGACCGAAACCTCTATGTACAGTCAGTAACAGTTTCTGGTACCCAGTCGGATGCCCCCCCTGTGGCTGACCTTGATCTGAGCACTTTAGATAGTGATGCTTATGTTCTCAGTAATTACGAAATAGCCAGTTTCCTCAGTTATACCTTCACCGGATCAACGCCCGACGAGGTGCTACTGACGGCGGCCAGTCACGGAGAGTTGTCAACCCAGGCTCAGCTGCAGCATCAGGCGGCTCGTTTATTGGCGACTGATAAAGCGAAGGAGCATATGGGGGTCTTTGTTGCACAGTGGCTGGGCTCCGATGAAATTATCGGCGCGCAGAAAGATAGTACTCTGTTCCCTGATTTTACTCCTGAGATAGGCAAAGCCATGGCAGCGGAGGTTAAGGCCTTCTTTACCCATGTCTTCTACGATGACAGCCAGACTTTTTCCGATCTGTTCAGCGCAGACTATGTATTCGTGAACAAGCCTCTCGCTAGCTACTATGGGTTGGGTGATGTCGGAACGAACAGCAATGATCCAAAAGATTTTGTTAAAGTCGACGCTACCAACGCGCACCGTGGTGGTCTGATGACTATGGGTGCATTCCTTGCGAATGAAGCAGATCTTACTAAGAGTTCGCCGATAAAGCGTGCGGCCAATGTCCGCATTCGCATACTGTGTCAGGATATTCCACAACCGGATGGTGGCATTCCTGACCTCCGCATAGAATTGATGGAAGCCTTGCTAAAGGAGCTAGACGGCAAGGTCATCACGACGCGTGAATTTATCGCAGAGATTACTAAAAACTCCCCTTGTTCGTACTGCCATGACGAGATCATCAATCCCCTCGGCTTTACTTTCGAGGACTATGATGCCTCAGGTCGCTATATAACAGTTGACCACAATGGCCTTTCGATAGATAGCAGCGGCATGCTTATCGGAGTAGATTCCATGAATGACGGCAAGATAATAGATTTTACTGGTGGTAAAGATCTCTCCAACAAATTTGCGCAGCTAGAGTCGGTGCAAGCCTGTTTCTCCGCCAACGTATTCCGCTATGCGATGGATATCGGTCACGATGCGATTGATGCGAAAAACGATAAGGTGGGTGAACTAACAGATGAAGAGAAAGCAGATTATGAGTGTTCGGTCGATGCTTTGAGCGAAACACTTGCCACTAGCAACAGTATGTCCGATCTATTTTCCAGACTGGGAACGCTAGACCTGGTTCGATTCAGAAAGCAAAGAGACCGTTAATCAAATGCCGTTCAAAGGAATCAATATGAACAACATATCAAAAAATGAAATGATCAGCCGTAGGAACTTCCTGAAAACTCTGGGTGGCGCGGGACTGACCAGCACAATGTTCAAACTGTCGCTGTTTAGCGGTAACATGATGTGGGCGCGTTCGGTGTTCGCCGCCGATGCACCGAAACGAGTAATTTTTGTCTACACGCCTGGCGGTGCCATTCCCGATCAGTGGATACCCAGTGGTTCGGAGACCAATTTTACCCTGCCAGCCATGTCGGCGCCTCTGGATTCGGTTAAGCAACACTGTGTCTTCCTCAATGGCGTTAATATGAATAATGCTGGTCATGGACTTACCTCAAAAACATTGGGCGGTGATGCGAACACTTCCCTGGATGTCTATATGGCAAGAACCATAGGCCAGGCGACCCCATTCTCACAATTACAGCTAGGAGTCATCAGCAATGGCTATGGGAGTATTTCAAGAAATAACTGGAATGAACCATCCTATGAAGATAGCCCACTCAATGCCTTCGCACGCCTGTTCGGAGAAGGCACGACAGTAACTGAAGATCTTGAGGTACGCCAGGCGCGTAGCGTGCTCGATTGCAATCTGGAAGTGCTCAATCAGATGCGCAATGAGCTGGGCAGTTTCGAAAAGGCGCGCCTTGATGAGCATAGTGATGCGATTAGGCGTATTGAGGCACGCCTGAATAGCAGTTCTACATCCGGAAGTGGCGGAGAGTGCACTACGCCGATATTCAACTCAGGTAACTTCAGCGGCGCTACCGATAGCGATAGTAACTTTGGGGTCATAGCCGATCTGCAGATCGATGTGGCGACTCTTGCTATGAAATGTGACCTTACAAGGGTGGTTTCACTAATGCTTGGCAATCACCAATGTGACTATATTGTACCCGAGGCAGGGGTCGATACCAACTATCACCAGAGTATCCACGGCCGGCCAGCTGAGGACTACATCAAATACCGTGCCTACTTCGCCACCAAGCTACAGTATCTGATTCAGAGTCTTGCCAATACACAGGACATGGATGGCAATAATCTGCTAGACAATACGATACTGCTGCATGTTTCCGATATGGGTGATGCCCGTGCCCACGATGGAGCCAACGTACCCTTCATGCTGGCTGGAAGGGGTGGTGGCGTGTTGACAACCGGCAGGTCCCTGAGTCTGAACGGCGTAGACCACAAAAGCATCCTTGATACTATAGCGCAGGCTGCGGGTATCGATGTCAACGCATCCGACTATCCGGGCTACGGTAGCGGGCTGGTTGGTGGTATTTTCAGTTAAGTGTCTGATTTCCAAATGAGTAGATAATGTCACCTGGTTAAGTTAAGGGGGGCAGAGATGTATTGCGTTTACTCAAGTGGAAAATGTCATCGCGTAAACAAATATAGAGACGCCAGTGCACCAAGATAAATCGGCAAAAGATTGGCGGTAAATAATTTAAGACACCATTAATTGAAAAGGAAATTAATCTTAAGCTATTCAGCCATGGCTTCAGTTAAAAGTAAGTGGTATTAAGGCGAAATTCCGGAATTGTTTATCTGTATCGAGTGTTTTTTCTTTGAATGGCTTCTTAAGACAACATGATCCTGCAACCTGTGATATAAGATTGGTGCTTGAAAGAATTTTCAGGGGAGGGGTTATGTGTCAGGAAAAACTTAGGCGCAGCGTTTCACACCGTGTACCCAGTTCTTTCCCATTGGTTCGCAAGCTTGTCTGATTTTGAAGCGCTACCTACTAGTGATTTTAATGGGCTTTCAAATTCATTTGTCAGGTAAGCCAGTGCCTGGGATCAATATTAAGTCGGGTCAGTATGTCTGGCAGGTGGTCAGGAATGTATCCTTTTTTATCATCTCGCAGAATATGTCCAGTCCATTCCACCAGTTCCAGGATCATGCCTGAAGGCGATATCCTCTTTCATGCTTTTACAGAACATTTCTCCATGCTGCACGTAGCACATCGCTTACGTTGCTCTCCACCAGTTCACCATGAGCCAGAATCACTCTCTCAGCATCCCAACCTAAGATCGTTTCCAGTGATTTTTTAACGATAGCTTTTTGCCCCCATCCCATTTGATATTCGGGAGCAGCCTTTGGGTTGTTCCACATTCTGAATACTACCTTCCACCAGAATCTCAGGTACAGGCTTGCGGTATGCCTGTAGTCGTCGCCAATGTTTTCAAGTAAATCAACCAGGATAAGCGAGTGGGAAGGTTTATGAAAAAAAGCGACTTCCCACATGTACCTGGTACCCTGAACGACAACTTGCTCCAACACACCATTCCAGCGAGGATCAGGCCTGTTGCCCAGAATCCAGTCAAACTCTATATCAGGTCTTTTTCTCTCAAGCCCGGGGCAAATGAACGTCTCGGCGTCAGGATACATGCGCTGAAACTCGGGTACGAATAAATGATGGTAAGAACCAGGTACCACGATGTATCTGACGGTACCGATGGAGTCTAGCTGTTCCTTCACCTTGTCTGTCATGGCGCAGGGGTCATGTATTAGCAAGTCACCATCACCCATCTTGATTACGGTCATACGCCCAAACAAATCAATGCCCGCATAACGTACAGGATATTCAAGAATCCATATTTGATCTTTTACATATTCAGTGAGTTGTTCCATTTCATTATCTCCCATTTTCACAGAGTAGTGATTTCGAGTCAGCTCAATCATCCAGAAGCATGGTTCTAGTTAGCCACTGCTTCTGGATAGGCGGTTCTCGATATCAAGGTGAATTTTCCACAACTTTTACAGCTGAGGCAATCCTGAATTTATTACTACACAAAAAACCAGGTTCAGGTACGAATGTCAGTTACTTAAGGCTAACACGCCATCATTGCGAGGACGCCTACTTGGACGCAGGTGGTACGAGAGCATAGATGGTCGAAGGTAGAACATTGTATTATTCTTAAAAGGAAGTGCCTCAAAAAATATGAAGGTCTTCAAAAAATGAAGCTATGAGTTGTAGCCTATATAAGTGGTAGTTATTCATAAAGAGAAATTAGGAGTCTATTCTGGATTGCATAATTCGACAGTCAGTGGGATTATCTGGGATCATAAATCAAAGACCCTTCAGTCTCCTTTATATCTTCAAATCACTCGCTTTCCAGCCGGGTAATAACTGGCTGAGCTTTTGCTTGATCTGGCTCTTTGTTGGATATAGTATTTTAATCATGAATCTTTTATACATCGAACAGAACGCAATTTTTGCTCATCACCATTGCCATCTTTGGCTGGGAGAGCTACTGCTTGTGTGATGTTTGATGCCCAATCTTCAAGAAAGCTCTCCCAGCCTGGCTGCGAGGGCTTTTTTTTATTTGATTGGAGTAAAGATGTGGAATTTAAAATTGATAAACAAACTAGAGGTGTGCGAATAATTGGCGGTGATGAAGCTAAACAACGTCGTCAGTTATTGAATAGCCTGATCCGAATTGCAGAGGAAAATGGATTTCAAGAGATCATTCTTCCAAGCCTTGAGCCCTCGAAAATTTATAGTGATAAAGCTGGCGAAGAGGTACTGGGTCAAATGTATTCATTTCCGGATAAGAAAGGCAGGGAGTTGTGCTTGAGACCTGAGGGTACGGTGACTGTGCAGCTACTAGCAGACAAACACTTAAAAAATGCCAGAGAAACAAAGTTCTGGTATTTTGAGCGTTGCTGGAGATATGAGAGGCCTCAAGAGGGACGTTACCGAGAGTTCTTTCAGTTCGGGTTAGAGATCATAAACCCGTCCTTTGATCAAACGGATAATCTTGTTTCCCTGGCTGAAAGAATGGTTGGACTCAAGACTGGTAAATATAATGTTGCACGCAGCGTGAAACGTGGTCTTAGTTATTATACCGGTGAGGGATTTGAAATATCAGTCCCTGCGTTGGGTGCTCAAAAGCAAGTTGTTGGTGGAGGCTCATATAAACAAGGTGTCGGTTTTGCTATTGGTTTTGACCGGCTCATGCTTGCCCGGTAATGAAAAAAATCTTGAGTTGAAAAATGAATGTTCTATTCATTTTTCAACTTACCCTAAATATTTGCAAGACAGAAAAAAAGATGAATCGTATGAGCAATATTTATCGTGCAACGATATACAGAGCAGACAAACCGCTGCATGCTGCTATGATCCATTCTCATACGAGTCCCTCGCCACAGTATGTGCGGGTGAGTAGGGTGTCAGGTTCAAATAAATCAGATATGGCGGTATAGAAATGGAATTGACTTTTTTGGGTACTTCTTCAGGCACTCCTACGAAGAATAGAAATGTTACTGCAATTTCAGTTATCGAGAGCAAGGGCAGTGATTGGTATTTGATAGACTGTGGAGAAGGAACTCAACATCAGATATTACACACAAAATTATCTTTGAGTTCTTTGCGGGCTATATTTATCACTCACGTACATGGAGATCATTGTTACGGACTGCCTGGTCTTCTCGCGAGTGCAGGAATGAATGGCAGAAAGAGTCCTTTGACAATAATCGCACCTAAAGGTATTGAGGAGTGGCTGCATGCCACGCAAGTGAATACTGAGTTGCACTTACCATTTGAATTGAATTTTATTTCGGCTGAATCGTTGTATAAACTGGAATTCGGGCAGTTTGAAATTTCGATTACTAAACTTTCGCACAGAGTGCCCTCTTTTTCCTATAGTTTTACAGATCGAAATATTAAGGCCAATCTTGATACTGACAGGTTAAAGTCATTGGGGGTACCGCAAGGCCCGCTGTGGGGGAAATTAAAATCAGGAACTAATGTTGAGTTTAATGGAAATCTACTGCTGAGTTCCGATTTTGTTACTTATAAAAATGAAACTCGAAAAGTTGTCGTGTGTGGAGATAATGATCAGCCAGGTCTCTTGCGTGAGGAGTGCATAGATTGCAACGTGCTTATTCATGAGGCGACGTATACTGAAAATATGGCTTTGAAAGCGGGTAATGTAGGTCATAGTTACGCGAAACTTGTGGCTCAATTTGCACAGAAGAATTCTATTCCTAATCTGGTTCTTACTCACTTTAGTCCTCGCTATCAATCTGGACTAAATGCTTCGCCATCTATGGAAGATCTTCGAAATGAGGCGCTCCAGGTGTTTTCAGGAGAGTTGTTCCTTGCTGAAGATTTTCAACGTTATAGCTTAGAGATAAATGGGGAGTTTCAGTTAGTGTCATAGTAATTGCCAAACAAACGGCATTAGCTGAGCCAGGTCAAAAAGTGTCAAGTTTTTTCTGGATCCCACGCGGAGTGTGTGAACGAGAGAATATCAATCAACTGGCTTTACTGTAAAAGTTAATCGGACAGAAATGATATTAAAATAATTTATTGAATCTGAGCTTGAGCGACTGGATTCAATATCACTTTATAAAGCGGCAACAGAACGAAATATTGCTGTGCTAAATTCGAAGTTCTCTAAATCTTGAAAAACTGGTAAAACAGACCTGGGATTATAAGTGGTAATATGGGGACACAATACTTAATTATGCTAGTATATTTAAATGAAAAATTAAAGGGACCGGAGGTATATAGGAATTATTCTTATCTACATCAGGCCCCTTTTACTGTTGTTTGCGGAAAACTAACGCTCCACAGTATATACACTAGTTAATTCAAGTTAGCTCATGTTCCACTAAATTGAAAGGTGTAATAAATAGATATTGTTATCTATTGTTTAACAGTGTAAAAATATTTCAATAACTTGCACTTCGAAATGAAAAACTCTACCCACATATTTTTCTGAGGAGGCAAATTTAAGGCCTGCCCCATCAATTCTCCCTTGAAAGTCTTGTCGACTCGATATCCAGCTGCAGAGTTTGCATAATACTTTCCACCCAGGCGGAAGCTTTCTGCACAAAATCCATCTTGTTTTCAATGCTCTTATTATTCAATGCTTGCAGCCTGAACGAAAACTGCAGGATATCCTCACTGCTAAACGGCACAAAAAATTCAACGATATTTGGTTCCGGACGGGCTTTAAAAACAGGTATGCCATTGATGTTCATAGATTCAATAAGATAATCCTTTTGCTGCGCCTGACGGCTTGCCCATTCGGGATCATGAAACTTCAGCTCAAAATCATCCCCGCTTTTCTGAAGAGTCATTTCATTGTAGAGCTGGTATCTTTGCTGATATTTCAACACAATCCAGGCCTGGGCGTGTTCAGGCTTTAGTAAATCAGGGGAGTGATCACGCTCCGTACTAAGCACGCCATGCACTGTCAGGGTCAGGCGCAGAGATGCAAAAGCAGGCTTAAACCAGCCTTCTGGGTAAAACTTCCATCCGGTTGTATACAGGGTCTCGAAACACAGACCTGCCTCTTCTTCGCATAGATAATGTGACCGGGAAAGCGTATTTACAAATGGACGTTTATCGTAACCTTTATCACCAAACAGATTGACGCTATCTTCTAAATTTCGTTGAGGATTCCTGAAACGCAAGCGAGATTTGAACAACAGGATTTCGAACCAGGATGCCTGCTCAATCTCCTGTATAGTGAAAACCGGTGCTTTAAATCGGGAGATGACCGGCAACATCAGACTGGATCACCCGCCCGTGCCCTTTCCTTCTGCGAGCGCTCGGACAGCTCGATAAAAAACTCATCCATGTATTCGTTCACCACATCATTGCAGGTTTGTTCGAGGTTGGTTTCAGGGCTGTAGTAGTCAGTGCTATCGTAGGCTGACAGGGTGAACCTGTTGATAATGATGTGGCGCTGAGAGATGGGGCAGGCATACACAATATTTGGCGCCCCCCCTTTTTCTTGTGCAGTGAAGCGGCACCAGTGAATACCATTGATGGACTGATAACTCAAATCTGATGGCGTGATCGGGTAAATATAATTAATCTCTCTACCCAGGCTACCCAGGTGGGAACCGGGGTTTTGCCACCCCCAAACATCATTGCAATAGCTTAGAATTTCATGCTCGAAATCCTTGCGTGTGAAACACTCGATGTTTTCTGAATAGACCTGCGGGAAATAGAAAATAAAGCTACCGATTTTCACCCCCCCACGTACTTCATTATTCTCCCCGAAAAAATCCCAGCCTCGAACATAGAAGCGTCTGCCATAATATCCCTCCTTTGCCGCTTCGAGCGTATCCATGTTATATATATCTAGATCCTCGGGCCAGTCATTGATAGGGAACATGGCAGTGTGCTCGACATCCTTGAAGCGCAGTTTTGTGCCGGAGAAATCCAGCTCGATATGCCCAAAACGGCTGAAGTCGGGCCTGGTCAATTGCAGGTCATTGCCTGCTGTGCCAAACAGTTTAGAGAGTACTCCCATCGCATCAGCCTCCTTTTCTTTTGGCCTTGACGACGTCGACGAAGGTTTTAACCAGGCTGCCGGAGGCTTTTTTCGCTGCCTGGTTGAGTTGATTGACTGATTTGTGGGGGGTCAGGTGGGGATTGAGAGCCGGGTTGGTTATTTTACGGGCGCCCGCGACCCGGTTACGCACCGCTTGCGCGGTATCGACGGCAGTCGCGATAGTAAACCCCGCGCCGATTGCACCGACAACAGTCATTGCAGGAACTGTGGGGGACATCAGAAAGGCGCCGGCGGTAAATCCCGCTGAACCGGCGCCCTTGAGCGCTTTAAGTGATGTGATGCCGTCCTGGCGAAGTTGGGTTTTGAGCAGTTCCCCCTGATCGCCCATGCCGTACTGTTTTAATTCGCTTTCCAGGCGTCTTCCGCTGCCCATCTGGGCCATTTTACTGGCGCCATCATGGGGATGGATTTTCATAACGTCGTTGTGCAGGGTCATTTTGCTTTGACGTGCCAGCGGCAAAATATCCGCGACTGTTTCCATGGGTGCCATGAACATCAGGGTATGCCCGCTCAGATCAGCGCCTTTCGCGCGCTGCAATGCCTGCTGCAGAACCTTGGCGCCTTCGCCGTGCACGACCCATTGCACCGGCTGTTTGCGCGCCGTGGCGTCTTTCATGGCATGCGCCAGGCGAGCAGCGGTGACTTCCCGGGTGACTTTTTTCTGGGTCGGCGTCTTCCATTCCTTGTTATTGTCATACAACGAAGGCGGGTTGTAGAACAGGTCATAGCCCTTGGCATTCAGTTCGGTTTTTGAATCTCTATAGGCGGATTCGATCATGGGAGGAATAATTCTTGTGCCAGCTTGTTGCATATCGTCACAGAGTCCATTGATAGCTGCAAGACCAGAGGTCACTGATCGCTGTCTTTTGTCGATTAATTTCCAGCTAAACCCTTGCTTCTGGACTCGATAAACCCCAGCCTCCCCATCCGAAAAATTTGCCAGATCCACATCTGTGATATAGACCCCCGGCTTGCGCTGCGGGTCACCGGTAAAGGCCAGTAGCTTATAGGTGATCTTCGCTTTGCCGACCAGGTTCATGTATTCCATCGCATCATTGGCATTGGAATAACTGCTGATACTCGCAGCTTTCGCCTTTAACTGCTTAATACGGTGAAACACATAGAGCATGCTTTCTTCATTGCCGAGGTTATTGAACTTGTCGACCAGTTTTCCATTGATAAAAATGGGTCGGCCAGTCCGGCCATCTGTGTCTTTGTCGAACAGAACGAAGTCTGATGCGGGGCCACCGAGAATTTTTGAAAATCCGGCAAGTGCAGCTTGTTCTTTAAATTTACTAAGAGTCATTTCTTTCCTTTCCTTTTTTTGGTTGATCAGTAAATATCAGGTTATGCACCTGGAGCTGGGTGAGTATACAGAAATCCTTTGCCAAATTCACTGCGAAACAGTGTAAGTTTTTTTTCGATAGCAGGAGTCTTTGAGGGAGGGCAGGTCTTACATTTAACACGAGGTTTTTGATTTGATAATTTTCTGAATTTTCCACGCAAGGAAATATGAAAATGACCCGGCCTCTACGAATTGAGTTTCCGGATGCTTTATACAATATCACTTCGCGCGGTAATGCTCAGGATAACTATCGAGCCACAATTTGTTACCAAATTCGTTAGGTCTTAATATTCGAGATTCTCTACCTTTGCTTTTAGTTGTCCTCCGGATATACGTTTAAGCATATCTTCAACCACCTGAATATCATTATCAAACGAACCATGAGCAAGTTTGATTCGTCCAGATCCAGTGGACACATATTCACGCTGTTTCCTATGTAGTTTTAGGGAGATTTCTCTTGAGGAACTTACCCACCTGTTCAACTCTTTCTCAATGCTCGAATCTTTTGTCCACTGATCCTGGGGTAGGTTTTCTGTTTTCCAGGCCCACTCCATGCCGAGTATTGGCATTTTGTGTCGAGCTTCCAGAGCTCGGCTGACCAGGTAGAGCAATGACTTGCCATAAGGACCTACGCTGTCAGCTCGTTCTCGCTCGTCATCCATAATATCTACGTGAAAATTTGTGGGACGAAGTTTCCTGGCCTGTATGGCCGAACCATAATGCTGGTTGGCAAAACTAATAGTACAGGCCGGTGCTAAGAGTGTTAATGTGCTGGCGGACAAATTTCGATCTATCAATGACAGCAAGTGTCCAAGAACAATGGAACCTGCTGAATGTCCTGCAAGGTGTATTTCCAGATTTGGGATTTTCTTTTGAAGCGTTAAAAGATGAGAGGCCAGCAAATCCAATCCCGCACCAGGTTCGGCTCCTGATGCCGCATTTTGTTTCATTTCTGACCACATGGGTTTGACTAATAGTTTCTCGCAAGCAGACTCAATGGAACGATCTCGCATTTCGGCGGCCGCTTTCCTGATTTTGTCGAAAATCCCCTCATCACGCATTCCTGCAGTACCGCTGAAGATTTTGCGTATTGAATCTTCAAGAATGCCGCTGATACTCTCCATTGGTCCTGTCTTCCAGGTGATAAATAATGGATAGATACCATTCTCACGAAAGTATGGGGCCATCATGCGAATGCGAGTAATGGAATCTTCCTCGCTGTTAAGTCCACCGTGTGCATATATTGCCAGTTTCCGCGGTTTCTTCGCGGGGAGCGAGTTAAACCAGTCTAGTGGACGAACTACGCACACTTCCTTGGCGGCAGTAAAAGCATTCTCTGCGCTCACGATACGGTGAATAGGCACACCGTTATTTCCTAACACCAGTGTATGCTGGTAAGCTTCATCCTCAGTCAATGGCCTGACTTTTTGGTTCTTGTATGAAAAACTGGACCCTGGTGCTTTATCCTTGCCGGCCAGTCCGGCCTGATACGACGCTGCTTCACGCAGGGGGCGAGAACTAAAAGTCGTCGGCGAAGACGCGGTTGTCATAGGCGCGCCCATGACAGCGACCCAGGCATCGCTTCCATTCCTGACCCAGTCCTCGTAACTCAGGATGGCAAAACCATGGTAACCCCAACTTCGTCCCCAGGAGTTTTGCACTATAAACCCATCCTCGGTATATCCCACAAACGCAAAGGCGTGTCCACCGACCAGTTTGGAATCATATTTGATTATCTCAGGTCGAGTTGTTTCTTTTAAATACCAGCCCTTATGCACCTTAGCAGAACAATAAACTGCACCAACCTCGTTTATGGCAGACTGCAAATCATTTATGCTTCGTTTGTCAATTCGGTAGTAAGCACCAAGTGGACGGCTTGCGGCATCCTTTTCCCAGTTAGCCTTTGGCTGCATATAGACGATATTGCCCCGATTATTGCGGTAAGGCCAGAAGGCGTCGGTACAAACTCCGTGACGATGCCAACCTTTCATAGCACCTCGACAGCTTGAGCCTTCGTAATCTTCACCTGCCCACTCATCGTAAATCTGCGCCATATGATAGAGCATACGAGGACTTGCAACTTTCAAATTCTTGACTTCAAAATCGTTATTCTTCCATTGCAAAAAATTGATCACTGCTGCGAGGCCAAAACCAGTACAAGCTCCTTCCTGACCCTGATCTAAAACGAAGTACTCGGCATAGGTGGGAAGATATTGATCAATTTTCTCGATATCTGGATAGTGTGACGGCAGTGATACCAACTTAGGTTGATAGATACGGTCTCGAAGATCAATTCGATCAGGACGAGCATCGAAAGTGCGAAATTTATAATTTACCGTTGGCATGGTGAACCTCCTTGAAGCCTAATTTATATAAAATTACGGAATAAAAACCGTATTACAAAATCTGACCTGATTCATTAGCTCCAGCTAATAGTAATCAATAATGTTGACTTACGCGGTCGTTTGACCCACTTCTGCAGTATTTTTCATTGAATATCTTGCCCAGAAAAATACGCTCAATATGCATTCAATTAAATATTTATCTTTAGCGATTCGGGTCAAGGTCATCGATAAATGTAACTTATGGATCGAGTTTCTGTACAAAACAACAATAACCCCTTTTAGATATCCATATATACGAATTAAATACTTAAAAATATATTTAGAAGGGTGAATCCGAAAGGTTTCATTGAGTACATAGAATTCGCTATCCGATTTTGGATGCTTTTTTGATGTATGCCTATTTTTAGCATTAGAATAAGGCGTTTCTATTTTTTGGCCAGTATTCAGCATAAATAACCTCCGTCCATTTATGCATACTCTCAACTTTGTATAGAAACTGCAGAGCGTATCCAAACTTATATTTGCTTGATCCCTGTAGGTTCTTTTTTGACTTTGCCTTAAAAAATACTCTTCGGCTTATTTATTGTCAAACTCTAATTAATATAATAATCAGCTATATTTCAATCCCATAAGTTTAAATTGCCAGGATTTTGTATTTATTGAGCTATCATGAAAGTTGACTCGCTACCCTTAACATCGCATACATATAGAGCATACAAATATCACAAATATAGGCACCCATTAATCAGATTCCCGTTAATCAGAAATGCTATTAAATCTCAGTAATTGAGATGTTATGTCTTTAAAGGCACCCCTTGACTGGAAAGGAAATTAAACTTCAGTTGTTCAGTTATGGCTTCAGTAAATGAAGTGTGTATTAAGTCAAAAATAGTTTTATGTTTAAGCTTAATGGGTATTTTTCCTTCGCCTGGGTCCATAGGACAAAATGATCCTGCAACCTGTGATATCAGGTTGGAGTTTGAAAGCAAAAAGTGGGCGTCCCTCCCAAAAAAAATAAAAACGGGTCAGGGAGCAATAATTCTAATATTAGAAATTATTGCTCCCTGACCCTGGTTTCTTTTATACACTGATTTTTCCCTGACCCCGGTTAATTCGTAATTCGGATCCAGGGGCTAGAGATGTTTGGCGCGTAAATGCCATTCCGTTGTTGCGATATCATTGGCGATTCCGCGTTTCAGGACTCTGTCTATATCGGTGGAATCCTGATCATATAGCCCGCAGAGCCTCAAGGCTCTTTGCATATCCACAGATGTTCCCAGGTATTCATACACGACTCGAGCCGAGCATGGCGTTCTTTCCCCGCTACCAGATACCCCCTGCCTTAGACCGCTAAGCCGATTGACCCTGTTTTTGTAAGTTGGAATCAAAATGGTCTGGGTTACTTGATTACCGGTGAGCGATTCATAATCCATCATGAAAATACGGTCGGTAAGCAACAACACGATTCCCAGATAAATGGCATGGTAGATCTTTTCACCGGCTTCTTCTCTAAGTCGTTCCGTGCGCTGGTAGTAGACCTGCCCGTCGCGCATTTCCAGGCAAACCAGCGTGCGAATGATTTTTCCCGGATAAGCCATCGACTGGTAGTGCTCGAAGTAGTAGCCGAGATACTTGTCCAGACCTGCGCTGCCGGCCTGTAGCAGCTTGTTGATGTGTTCCTGGTGGGGTGATTTGGTGGGGCCCGCAGTCTGGGTTCTGGGTCGGACCTGGATCAGTCTCTGGAACTGGTCATGGGGAAGAAGGATTTCGTGCTCTTCCACACCGAAGAAATTACAAATCCGCAGCATAATGTTTGAAGAAGGCTTGCTTCGACCATTCAGGTAGCGATTAAACTGGGGACGATTC
>JBNKMF010000072.1:0-24981 GCA_050292965.1 Gammaproteobacteria bacterium
GACGCTTCAGGTTGGGCGGCTGCTCGTCGAACCAGACCACTTCACCGCCAAACGCTTCCACGATGGCGCTGTAATCGAATGGTGCCAACACCATATCAAGACCGAAGGCCTCCTGAACAGCGCGTTGTCCAGTGACATAGGCCGCGATATCGCTGTAGAGGGTTCGCAGATCGGTGCCGGTGAGTCTACCGCCATAAGCGCCGAGGACGGCAAATACCGGCACGCGGTCCACCGGTTTGCCCTGCAAGGTGTTCATCACCCGTTGATAGGCGTTCATGACGGAGTCCCTGCTTTCGCTTCGCTTTGCAGTCTGCGCAGAAGGGCATCGGCTTCGGCGGCGTTTTCTGCCGTGCCATCCGCGCCCACCTCGGCAACGAGATCCGGGCGCCAGTTGAAAACCGCGCCGCCCACTGCCAGTTTCAGTCGGTCCTGCAAACCCCGTTCATCGATCAGGGAGCGAACCTTGCGAATATTGAGAGCAGTGGTCTGCATCATAGCAGACACCCCTACCACTGCAGCCTGCACCTCGATGGCTTTATCAATGAACTCTTCAGCCATTACATCGTTACCCAGATCATAAACCTCCCAGCCGGCGGCGCGCAGGAAAGTCGCCACTATGCGCCGCCCCAGACTGTGGAAATCATCCTCGATGTTGCCTATGACCACCGGGCACTCATGTGGCACGCTTTCATCTACCTCCGGCATACAGCGCAGCAGCACGTCTTCGGAAATCTTTGCCGCCACGAATGTCTGCGCCAGCGACACCGACTCCTTCCCCCACAGGATACCTATCCGCACGAGAACCGGTCCAAGGATATCCTTGATAACCTGGTCAGGGGGCATTCCCTGCTGGATGATTTGATCTATCAGTACCGCCGCCCCCTCGCGATCAGTTTCGATCATGGCCTTCAGCAATTGTTTGATACTGGTTTTGTTAGTATTCATTGGGATGAACCTGGGATTGGAACTTCGGTGAAGTCCAGTTTATAGCGCGGTGTCTGACCGCTGGCCTCACACAGTTCGTTGATTTCTCGTTTCAAGTCGATCATGCGCAACTCGCGCCCCGTGGCGGCCCGGTTAAAACGTGCAAGCTCTTCATTGCTCGCCCGCAATTCCTGCTCTACCCGCTTGTGCTCGTCTATATCCATCCCGATACCGAGCACGCGTGCCACTTTGCCATCCTGATCGAGCTCAGTAGCGACCCCCATCACCTGTTGCCAGCGGTATGTTCCATCGGCGTGCCGCATCCGCGCCTCGTAGCGGTATTCGTCTCGCCCACGTGTCATTACATCCTGCATCTTCTCGGCCACCTGCATGCGATCATCTGGATGTACAAGTTCAATCCATTCATCCTTGTTCGTGGCCCCCTCCTTCGGCGCGAAGCCGAGCATACTGTAGTAGGTGGGCGAGGCGAACCAGTCATCATTCTTTACGTCCCAATCCCAGATACCGATCTGGCTGGCTTCCAGCGTCAGCCGCAGGCGCTTCTCAGATTCCTGTAGCCGTAGCTCCGCCACCTCGAATTCCCGGGAAATGAGGCTGAGAGGATCCTTGAATCCTGTTCCGAGTATTGATCGATAGATGAGGTAAAAAGCCGCCAGCTTAGTGATATGGCCAACCAGATTGGCAAAGCCATATACACTCACATAAGCGGTGAAGGCCAACTCAGATGCCACCATGCAGGCAATGGAAGCAGCCATCAGGCGAAAGGCCGTGTCGTTGAACTGATCACGCTTTCGGTAAAAGAGGTAGAGCGATACCAGCAACAGCGTGGTAATTACGTATTCGCTGCTAATCTTGAACTCGGTCAGCCCCTTGCCGTCGACATAGCAGTCGGGGAAGTTAGCAGAGAAGATCAACGCCAGGAGGAGCAGATCCGCAACGACAAAGGCTGCGATGACGGCGTGATCGTTGATTTTGCGACTAACGAAAAACGGCGCTGCCACCAGGGTAGCCGCCTGCAGATAGCGGGCCGCGATCCACAGTTGAGTAGGCAGATTGCTGCTATCAGGGAATACACCCATGCCTTTGTAGGTCAGAGTATGGATCATGTCGATCAGGGCGATAAAAGCGAAGCCAATGCCAAGTAAGCGAAGATAGCCGTTGGCCAGATATTCACGGGTGTTCCATGTCACTCCGAACAGCATGAACGCAACAGCAACGGTGACGATCTCGATGATACAATGGAATAGCAGGTAGCTGAAGAGGCTGCTGGCATAAAGCGCGAGCACAGCAAGGGCGATGCCCATGCCGTACCAGATCTTTTCATGCCAGTATTGCCTATATCCAGTACTCATATTCTCTACCTCTATGAAGCCGAGAGCTGGAAGCGAATACTAGCTGCAACAGGGCAGCGCATCAGTTCCAGTATTGGCACACGATCAGCTTTGTCTGCTCAAGTGCACTCAGGAGGACCTCGTCTTCGAACTCCAAAGCAATACGGGACTGAGCCCTTTCAAGCGCCTTCTTCACTTCCGGTACGGCTTCGTATCGGTAGCCCCTTCCCAGTGGCCTCGACAGGCCGACATTGATCTCATCGAAGCAATGCCGCTTGCTCACGAAATTGTCCATCACAGACATGCGCCGATCCATCCAGTTGATCAGATGTGTCTAAAAAGTGTTTGGTCTTTGATTAATGGTTCTTAATAACTCCATTATAGTCGAATAACTTAAGCTTAATGCTGTGCGATTTGTATGTGTATAGTATCCTTCTCGACAGGCTTCAACTATGGCGTCTTTTTTAGCCTTTCCCTGTATACCCATGTTAGATGCTTCATCGTAATAAATCTAAAGCTTAGTAATATTTCAGGATCTTTCAATCTGGATTTAACCAGGTTTAAAGTTTCAGAGTCTATACACGGTATTTCATAATAAACCTCCTTTAGTTTCAATTTCATCAACAGACAAGGAACCCTGTCCAGTATGGGCTTTCTGCACCGATTTTACGAGATTCATATCGATAAAACCCAGTTTTCACAAAATCTTCACAACGAATTGACAGCCGGTTCACGGCCCTGAAACTAATCTGCACCTGTAAATTTTAGAGATACAGGCATGAAAACTGTTTTAATCACTGGGGCTAGTTCAGGCATAGGCTTACAACTAGCAAAAGATTATGCGTTAAACCAATATCAGGTTATTGCCTGCGGCAGAGACCATAACAAAATCTTTCAGGTTCTGGATCTGTATCCGGCCAAAATTTGCATCTTTGATATGACAGATGCTGAGAAAACCCTGCAGGCACTGGATGATCAGCAAATTCCTGATCTGGTGATTTTGTATGCGGGTAATTGCGAGTACATTGACGATGTGAAAAACTTTGATGCGGCATTATTCAAACGCGTGATGGATAGCAATGTACAGGGTACGGTGAATTGTCTGGCTTCCCTGCTACCGCGCATGCAGTATGCTATCGCATCGCTATCGTGAGTTCTTCGGTGACTTTTCTGCCCCTGACCCGCACTGAGGCTTATGGAACTTCAAAGGCTGCGCTGGATTATCTGGCTGGCTCGCTCGCTAGCTATCGACCTCAAACCCCTCGGTATTGAAGTCAGCCTGATCCGTCCTGGTTTTGTGGATACGACTATTACTCCTGATATGCTGCCTGCCTGATTTCTGCTACGCTAACAATGTTCAAGCGCGCGAGGCACTAGCGGAATATACACTCAAGGCCTCCGATCTATACAAATTTACATTTTTGACTGAATGGCCTGCCGATACACTGATTCAGCAATGTATGTTGCCAAAGGGGGGGTAGTAAAAAACACCTACTATTTATATCCCTAAAGCTTAAGGATACCTCTAGCATTAAACAGGGGAATCAACGAAAAGCAGGCCTTTTACAGGCCTGCTTTTTAAAGTCAAAACTATTCTGTTAATCCAGCTGAATGGCTGCATAAATATCATAAATTATCAGCAGCAACGATTTTTTATAACCGAGCAAGTTGTAAAAATAAGCTATTGTTTGTTGGCCGGGAGCTGCGAATCCCCATCTGGTTAAGACCCAATGGTATTTCCTGATCACGAATGACTGCCCAATCGAGTTTTTTACCGCTCACATCCCAGTCTTTTTTGTTTTGCCTGATCAACTTAAATTTACAGCATATCTTTTTATAACCCACTCTTCGTATAGTAGTATTAATTGATGCTTTTAACTTTTCCTCAAGACTTTTAAAATAGTCATCTTTATCTTGCTCTACAAAATTACTATCATCAATAATCAGTTCCACAATACCATTATGCAGGTTGTCAAAAGCAACGCCTCTGATATTGTGGCTAGTGATACAATCCATTTTATAATGTAGTTCCTGTGTCAACAGTTTACCATAGCGCAAAGTATCATCCAGTGTTGGGGTCTCAAGAAAAATTTGTAGCTTGTGCGGTTCCTGTAATGCCGGAAAGGCCCTCATAGTGACATTCGGTCTTGGATCTACTTTTATACCAGCATCAGATTCATTTTCAGTAATTTCCATCACTACCATATCTGAACCGGAATATGAGTGTACATTCCTGATAGTTTGGAAAATTTTATCATCATG
This sequence comes from Gammaproteobacteria bacterium, assembly GCA_050292965.1. Lineage (GTDB taxonomy): Bacteria > Pseudomonadota > Gammaproteobacteria > JACNJF01. Next base: position 4,539 of record JBNKMF010000072.1, read on the forward strand.
AATGGTGGGCTGAATCGATAAACAGGGGTTGATGTAATGTTCATCCAGCGCTGTTTTGTGTAACAGGTTCAGGTCTTTATCGTAGAGTCGAATTACTTCACCCTGTTCAGCCCATCTTGCAACACCATAAAGATACTCGCCGACAGGAAAAATTCCACAAGCATTAACATCTTTAGAGGCATTTTCTGAACCTGGTAAATACTCATCATAACCCGTATCTTTTTTCCATTCGACCTCACCATTCTCAGGGTTTATGACATATAAAACTGCCTTACACACTGCATAGATCTTTCCCTGCATCAGAATATTGCTGGTAGGAATATCCACAAAAGTGTATTTCCAGACTTCTTCTCCAGTCTGTTTATTTAGGGCTATGGTATCCATGGCATTGTTGACAATGACAAGGTCGTTGTGGACTTGAGGTTTAAGTTCAAAATCAATGTGGTGCTCTTCATCAAATGTAAAGGCCCAAATTTTGTTTAAGTCATAATCATAAGCGACTATTTCATCTGTGAAAGTTGATCTTATAAAAATATAGTTACTATCAGCTTCAACATAAATTACACCATCATATGTGATGATTTTTTTCTCTGAATTCGCTGTATTAATAAGATAAAACTCTTCACCCAACATATTATCAATAAGTAAATAACCATTGATAGACTTAGGTTGAATAACGCGAAAATCTAAATCATTAAATTCATAACCAAGATGAAAAACATCCCAAAACTGGCATACTTTTAACTTTTTGTTATATATCCATAGACCTTCTTTGGAACAGCTTACAGATTCATTTACACCTTTGCTGTAATAAGGAATAATATCGTTTTTATCAAACGAGTATAATGTGTTATCTGACTCTAAAAGAGTAAGATCTTTAAAAAATCTTACTGACGAAATCCCTTCAAAAACACGACCTTGAATTTTCATAAACCTATCACCTCTGCAAACTCTTTACACATCTTGTTAATTTTATATCCCTTTAGCTTTAGCCTTATTTCATGCCGTTATTGATACTTCACATTCTCTGGATAAACTCTATTCACTATGGCTCTATTATTGCGACTTTTTTCAAAATATCACTCAAGTTTAATGTTAACTGAAGCTCGTGGGCAGAACTTTCAATTTACAATTAAGTTTCATGTTAGTTACATCTTTTAGCTTTGCCTTAAAGATCCCTTTGTTACTACAATTGAATAAAGCTTTTAGTCCTGTTACCCTTTTAACCTCACAAGAAGACCATAATCTTTATTTCCATTTCTGGAAAATACTCTACACTCCGCTTCAGGAGAGTAAAAACTTTAATAAATAGTCGTTTATTAAATTATGGAAAATCGAACATAAATACCAAACTCGAATATGACCATCATTTAAGACTGGTTTATAAATAAACTAATCCGCGAAGAGCAATATCCATAGATAGAATTTAGATGATTGTCAGCCGTCTTACAATTAGCAAAACAGCGTAGATAAGATATCCATATAAGCGTTTTAGCGTACGACACTCATAGAAAAAGAGCTAAAAAAGGGGATTTATGACTCAAAGTTTAACCGATCAAGCCACAGTTACTATGATAAAGCGCCATTAGGCACTTACTTTAGGTGTTTTTTATAGAAAATTGGTGATTAATCACGCCTGTAACGAAAACAATGAAACCGGCCTACTATTCACTTAACGAGCAAGGATAAATTCGAAGAAGAATAAATAAGAACTGCAACACAGCCCAACCAGCAACCAGAAGCATCAAGACCGTCAGGGCAAAACGAGTTCAGGAGTATACACCCCCTGCCCAGGAACTACTGAAAACTATCAAATCAAAAACCTGCGTCAGCTGTAAATCATGAGCATTCAGACTTTATTGTCCTGCTATGTTCATTACTTATTAGAAGCATCATTAAAGAAATTACTGAATGATGTAGATACTATTTTCACGCCTTTTTTATTTTCGATTGCTTTTATCATTTCGTTCGAGTTACTTGCAGCATCGTGCCAGATCTCATATACAGGCGGATCGTTACCTTCTTCAGGATTAAAAGCAAAACAATTTCCGGCCCAGGATGACCCATAGCCAAATGAAAAATATCCAATTGGACGAAGCAAATTTCCCAGGTAACTGCGTAGATTGCACTCACTTAACAAGTTGGCATCTAAAATAGTAACCCACTCAACCCCATCAAATTCTTTTTCATCCGGGAAAGCTAGCCACCCCACTTCAATTCCGGAAACAGGGAGCTGCGTTACAGCTTCAGTATACCAATCTGGAATTAACCCATTAAGTTTTGAATTAAGTGATTCCAGGATTTTCTTATTAATACGCGTTCCAGATTTTCTCGAGCGCAATAAGTAACTATTAATACTTTCCGTTATCATATTTTTTACATCAATTTTATAAACATAACCAGACGGCTGAAAAATTACAGATCAAAATATAAAATTTCCAGGTTCCTGTCCAGATGAATAAAGTCTACTTTTGTGCGGGAAACTTTTCTCCTATTTACTTAGGAACGTATTTTCAGTGAATTATTTTACATTTATCACCATTAAACCTGGAATCTGCAATTTAACGAGTTGTAGTGCGTTTGAGGTGGTGTAGCTCAAGGACGATCGAAGGTAGAACAATGCAGGACGCCTACATGGACGTAGATGGTAGGGCGAAGCATAACTTCAGGGAAGGAGGAGGTACGAGACCATGGATGGGCGAAGGTAGAAAAATGCAGAAGCTATTGACGAGAGCGAAGCAGAATACCTGAGCCGATGCATAGGAGCGTTTTCAGCATAGATGCTGTTATTTCGCGAATGCATGGACGCCTACATGGACGTAGGTGTTAGGGCGAAGCAGGAAGCCAGAGCCGATGCATAGGAGCGTTTTCAGCATGGATGCTGTTATTTCGCGAATGCATGGATGCATAGGAGCGTGAAAAGATAAATCTACTATTATGGGCTACGAAACAATGGATTATCCTCCAATGCGACCGGTCAACTGCGGTACACAGGTAAAATAATCTCTTATATTTTTTCTGCAATTTGATCGCCAGGATCACCGAAAAAAGAGACAGCCATTTTTTACGGCAGAGTGACTTATTAGATACATTTTGTAAGCTTCTTAAAGTAACTGCATACATGCGCCTCATAAACCAGCTTAAGTTGCTCCCTGAATGCTTCTTGATTTCTTCCGAAGCTCAATGCAACGGCCTTTTCTATGTCAGGAAGATGGCTAAAGCGATTGGCTTCATAGGCCAGTTTTGTTTCATATATCAAAGGCCAACTTTTTACATCCCAGGTTTCAAACTCAGCCCATGCATCGGATAGTTCACACAGCAATGTTATTGCTGCACCTGGAAGTAAGAGGGTTTCATCAATATTAAAAGTGTAACCTTCCGGTTCCACTACACGCGCATCAATGTAATCCAGAGCCTTGAAATCGCCCCTTCTGACGTTATGCCCGATTCCCTCATACGACTCTACAAGATCAACATACATGAACAAAATATCTCTGATCGCATCGTATGCTTCCCGGTAATTTGCTGTGGTGATATCCATACCTTATTACTGCTAATGCCTAAATATGTGACCAGCCGCTTTGGCTAGTCGAAGTATGAAAAGCTTTATAGCACACAAAATTTATAGTTCTGTTTTTTATTCAAAAAAAGCATCGTTAAAGAAACTGCTGAATGATTTAGAGACCATTTTCACACCTTCTTTATTTTCGATTGCTTTTCTCATTTCGTTAGAGTTACCTGCCGCATCGTGCCAGACCTCATATACAGGTGGGTCTTCACCTTCTTCAGGATTAAAAGCAAAACAGTTTCCGGACCAGGATGACCCATAACCAAATGAAAAGTATCCAAGTGGACGGAGTAAATTTCCCAGATAACTATCTAGATTGCATTCACTTAACAACCTGGCATCTAAAACAGTAACCCACTCAATCCCATCAAATTCTTCTACATCTGGGAAAGCTAACCAACCTACTTCAATTCCAGAAACAGGAAGCTGTGTCACTGCATCAGTAAACCAATCTGGAATCAACCCATTCAGTTTAAAATTAAGCGTATCCAGGTCTCTCTTTTTCATACACGTTCCGAATTTACTTGAACGCAATAAATAACTATTAATACTTGCCTTTATCATTTCCTTCCTCCATTTTTTTAATATAACCAGGCTGTAGAAATATTTCAGTCAAAAATTATTAAATTCAAGGTAGTCACCTACATGAATAAAATCACTTTATTGTTAGCAACAACTACACTTCCATCCACAGATGGTTTGTATTTTTCAGAGATCGATTAACCTTGGACAAACACTTTAATTTTCTGCGCCTGAATGCTCAGATCACCGGAATATGCGAGCGCAGCCAGTATTTTTTCGCTGGACTTTATTTGTTATAGAATCTTCTTATCTCACCAGAAAACCCATAAATAAAACAGTTTTGTCTGAATTATCACGACACCTTAAATTGTTCCATACCCCATTATGATCTCATCAATGGTATCGGAAGCGGGACAATCGTGTCAGGTCATACTTTTGCCATCACAAAAATATAAATCGACCCCATAATTTTAACTTTCACTACAAAGAACAATATCTTTTGGCTAAATTTAGATGATTGACAGCCTTAATACAATTAGAGGAATAGCGTAGACAAATAAGCTATATAAGCGTTTTAGCGTACGAATCTTATAGTTATCTCTACCATACTCAAAAGAAAACCATAGCAATTTATTTTTAATTTATTCAATAATACGGTAATGTAGTACTGGAGTACCTTCTGCTTTATTGATTTGATTTCAATATATCCGTTAATATTGAAATTAATGTAATATGAGTTTATTACCAATCAACACAATCACTACACAGGTACATACGGATGTCTGATAAAAAAAGGATAGCTCTACTCATCGATTGCGATAACGTCAGCCATAATTCAGTAGAGGGCGTATTAGAGGAACTGGCAAAATACGGCACAGTGAATGTTCGACATGCCCACGGCGACTGGAATAATCCCTCACTATCTGGCTGGAGAGAACATTTACATCCGAATGCTATTCGCCCCATGCAGCAGTTCGCCTACACCAAAGGTAAAAACGCCACCGATTCAGCAATGATTATCGACGCTATGGACTTGCTTTACAGTGGCAATGTTGATGCATTTGCCTTGATGACCAGTGACAGTGATTTCACTCCGCTAGTGCTCAGGCTGCTTGAAAGTGGCTTCCCCGTTTATGGGTTTGGTGAAAAGAAAACCCCACAACCCTTTGTTGATGCCTGCTCACCTTTTATCTTTACTGAAAACCTGATCCCACCAGAAGAAGACAAGAAAACAGGTAAAGCAAAGCAAGCCTCTCGAAAAACTAAAGTGCAGTTAAGAAGTGATACCGCTCTGGTTAAACTGTTAAGAACTGCAGTTGAACAAACCTCAGAAGATGATGGCTACGCACATATGGGCCAGGTGGGATATTACATATCGAACAATAGTTCTTTTTCATCCATCAACTACGGCTATAAAAAAATCAGTGACCTGATTAGAGCCACAGAACTGTTTAACATTGAGATGAGGAATAATGGTTCATCTATGTATATAAAGGATTTACGCAAATAGTTTTTGTAAATTAACGTTTTCTGTCTTAAACAGGAAATTTACAAGTTTTTTTATCGTTCTTTTCCCATTTAACCAATAAATAACATTAGTACCATTAATATTTGGCGATCTACCGATTCAACAACAAACTACGGAAGAGACACCAATGAAAAAACAAGTGATCCCCTTACTCCTATGCGGACTTCTGGCTTCTACTACTTCTTATGCCGAGGGCAAAGTCCACTGGGGATATTCTGGCGATGTAGGACCTGAACACTGGGCCAGGTTGAGTGCTGAATTTGGAACCTGTGGCAGTGGAAAGAACCAGTCCCCTGTAAACCTTAGTGGAATGATCAAAGGCAATCTACCCAAGATGAAAGTCAACTATAAGGTTGGCGGAAAAGAAATCATCAATAACGGCCATACCATACAGGTTAATTACGCGCCCGGAAGCACAATAACTGTAAACGGTCATACCTTTGAGCTGAAGCAATTCCATTTTCATTCACCCAGTGAGAACACTATTGAAGGCCATTCATATCCGATGGAAGCCCACTTTGTACATGCCGATAAAGATGGAAATCTTGCAGTAATTGCCGTCATGTATAAGCTCGGTGAATATAATACAGAACTTGAAAAAGCCTGGAAGTTTATACCTCATGAAGTTGGAGCATCAAACGAGCTACACAATATGGTAAGCGCAAAAGCATTACTTCCTCACAAGCATGATTATTTTAGATTTAATGGCTCGCTTACCACCCCACCCTGTACAGAGGGCGTCAACTGGTTTGTTATGAAGTTCTTCGATACCGCTTCACAAGCTCAAATCGATAAGTTTGTTCATACCATGCACCATGATAACAATCGTCCTTTGCAGCCATTAAATGCACGCCTGGTAATTAAATAAACCATTTAACTTGAATCCGCAGTTGGACGAGTTGTAGTGCATTTGCGGTGGTGTTGATCAAGGCGTGACGACGCGGAATAGCATGCTATTTCAAGGAGTTACAAAGCTTCGCGTCCTGCTTACACCCCTTACCTATGTCCGTATAGGCAAGGCTTCCGCGTCCTGCTTACGCCCCTTACCTATGTCCGTATAGGCAAAGCAGAGATACGCCGCCATAAACGTGCAATTCAGTTCGTAGCGGGACTCACTTTCTGGGTTTTCAGCATGGATGCTGTTATTTCGCGAATGCATGGACGCCTACATGGATGTAGGTGGTAGAGCGAAGCAGGAGCCAGAGCCGATGCATAGGAGCGTTTTCAGCATGGATGCTGTTATTTCGCGAATGCATGGATGCATAGGAGCGTGAAAAGACGCATCAACTTTAATGGTTTATGAAACAGTGGTTTACCCTCTAAAACGAGCGGTCAACTGCGGAATCCAGTTAATCAAGTCGCAACTTTGCAGGCACGCGGTCTGCCTTGAAAGAAGTTGTAATACTTAGCGCATCCAAACTCTACTCCCTCACCTATATCCGTGTTAGCAACGCTGAAGCGCAGTGTAGACCATAGCCCCGCAGAGCAAGTACTGAAGCACAGCCCCTGTGTCGCCTGTAAAGTCATAGGAGAGAAGGCTGGAGAGCAGGACGCAGTAGCTTTACTTTCCCTGAAAAGTGTGCAGTTTCTTCATTCGGTCAATTCCCTGTCACCGCGAATCATATTAAGCTGCTGCTCCATATCTTCTATGATCTCCTGAAGAAAATCGGAATGTCTGGATTGATTTTCTTCACCTCTATAACACAATTGGCTAGATAGCATATTAATAGTTTCAAGCAGATGCTTTTCATTGTTAGGGGTTATCTGTGAATATTTCATTTCTATGCATTTCTACTGGTTTCCATACTGGAAATTTTAGAACGCTTAGCTGGTAAAATTTGTGAAGCTGATCCCGCTCGACAGTTTGACCTATTCACTTTTAATATAAAACTTTGATCTACTGCACCTAAATCCTGGTTTTTTCCGTGAGGACAGGGTGTAAAAGCGCTGTGAACAACGCCTTGCCAGGCACGCCGGAATTTCCCACAAATCCATGTTTATCTGCGGATTCCAGATTAATAGAAACTAGTGATTCCCCTCGACTCAGTCAATCCCTTGCCGGATCGAATCATATTCAGTTGTAGTTTCATATCTTCAATAACATCCTGTAGAAAACAGGAATGTATGGAGTGGTATTTTTCACCACTAAAACTCAACTGAGTTGACATGTTATTGATTGCGTCAACGAGAGAAGCTTCACTGTTATGGATTATCTGAGTGTGTTTCATTTATTTCTATCCCTGTTGGTTCCTTCATAGATAATAGTAGAAGCCTCAGCTCTTACAAGATAAGTAACTTTTTTTCAGATGAGAGGTTAAACCTGGTTTCCGCAGTTGAACGCTCGTTTTAGAGGGTAATCACTGTTTCATTGACCATTACAGTCTATATATCTTTTCTCGCTCCTAAGCATTCATGCTGAAAACCAAACAGGTGAATTCCGCTACGAGCTGAATTGCACGTTTTTTTGGCGGCGTATCTCTACGTTGCCTATAGGGACATAGGTAAGGGGCGCGAGCAGGACGCGGTAGCCTTGCCTATAGGGACATAGGTAAGGGGCGTGAGCAGGATGCGGAAGCCTTGCCTATGAAGTCTACGAGTTATAATCTGGATTCCGTAATTAATCGCTAATTTCTCAATTAGTATAATGATATATTGAATCAATTCATGAATTTCATCCTCCCCCATTGGCTTAACCCAATAACGCTACAGGCATTTGTTAAAAATTCATGTTCGACAGAGGATTCCTGGATAATCAACCAGCTTAGCCGGCCAAGAGCGATAAACTCGCCCCGCTTAAGCCCTTTTTTATCAAAAATCTGCTATAAAACACCAATATAATTAATGCTCCGATATGTATAATTCGTTCCAGATTCCCATTACGCTAATTGACCTGTATACATATGACTAAGTCCTTCTGGAAGAAAGACTGGTTTATCGGCTTATTGCTGATGTTACTCTTCCTGCTACTTGCAAATACGCGTTTAATTCAATCCATTGAATGGCGGGCCTACGACCTGGGATTGCGCTTTTCATCGGTTAAACCTGCTAATAAGGATATTGTAGTAGTTGCGATTGATGATCGATCGCTACAGACCTATGGAGCCTGGCCCTGGCCTCGTACCCTGCTCGCTGAAGCCACCCGCAAACTGGCTCGTGCACGCCCCGATGTGATTGGTTTTACTGTTCCCTTTGATGTCCCGCAGAATAACCGCAGCCTGGATCAAATCGAAAAGCTTAAGCGGGCTTTGACCAATGCACGAGCCATGCGCGGAAAGGTTCGCGAAGCATTTCGAGCGACGCAATCGACACTGTTAGCCGATCAGGTATTAGCCTCTCGTTTTCGTACTTCAGGACGCATTGTGCTGGCGATACCCTACGGTAAAGATTTTAATCAGGAGACTGAACCTGCTGGGCCATTGCCTGCATATCTGAACAAGTTCACGCTACAATATGTGAATACGAAAGTCCCTGATCATCAGCTATTATCCTGGTTGAAACAGAATCCAGTTCCTACAGCTGACATTGTTTTCCCTCCTATAGAAGCGCTTAGCAAGGAAGCGGGTGGAGCGGGTGTTATTTATCTGGGTGGAGACAATCCAGACGCGGCCAGGCGCCAACCGCTGATCGTCCGCTATGCAGACCAATATCTGCCCTCTTTTGCACTGATGCTGGCGGTACGCCACCAGCGCATGGCGACCAGCCGTATCAGTGCTACTTTGGGCGAAAGCCTGAAACTGGATGGAAAGAAACTGCAAACCGACCGCCAGCTACATATCTACCCGCGTTATTATAAACAGCAGAACTATCACCCTGCTTTCAATATTTATTCTATGGCTGATGTACTGGAAGGCCAGATTGATAAAACACAGCTACATAATAAAATCGTCATTGTAGGCGTCACCTCGCGACAACATGCACGTCCCGTGATGACTCCTATCGGTGAAGTCATGTCTCCAACGCTGGTAATCGCTCACACCGTATCCAGCCTGCTCAATCATGAGCTTTATAAAGCGCCGGACTGGACCATAGTTGTTCAGGCTCTGGCTGTAATCCTGGTTGGTCTGTACCTGATGTTTGTATTACCGCTACTACGTGCAGGTACGGCATTTGTTATTACCCTGTTGATCAGCATTGCGATATTTAATGCGCATTTTTACTTCATGATTTCAGAATCGACCTGGATTCCACTGATGACAGCCCTGCTCACATTGCTGTGCGGACATCTACTGATCGGTTTCAAGAAAGTGATCGAAAACCGTGCTGATCTGTTTTACGGTGAATTATCCGACGCTAATCATCAACTGGGGCAATCCTTTCAAGCTCAGGGCCAGCTCGATCAGGCATTTGAAAAGTATCGAAACTGCCGTATAGATCAAACCCTGCTGCACCAGCTGTATAACCTGGGTCTGGATTATGAGCGCAAACGCCAGTTCAACAAGGCGGTTTCTGTATTCGAATTTATCAGTCAACACGATAAATCATTCAAAGATATTGACGACCGCATCACTCGCAACAGCGAAGCTTCCACGGCGGTGGTACTCAACGGCGCTAGCACATCGGGTAACCATACCAACCTGTTTCTGGGTAAATCTGGTTTGCAGAAACCGATGTTGGGTCGCTATCAAATCGACAGAGAGATCGGTAAAGGCGCTATGGGTACAGTTTATCTGGGACACGACCCCAGAATCAGCCGCACTGTTGCGATCAAGACACTATCGCTGACTGAGGAATTTGGAAACGAACAACTGGAAGAAATTAAGAGTCGATTTTTCCGCGAGGCAGAAGCCGCAGGCCGCCTGAATCACCCTAATATCGTAACCATTTATGACATTGGGGAGGACCAGGATCTGGCCTATATCGCGATGGATTACCTAAAGGGCAAAAACCTCAGTAGTTATTGCAAAAAAGACTTGCGACTGCCCGATGATGAAGTATTAAAAGTTATCACACAGGTTGCCAGAGCACTGGATTATGCACACTCAAACCATGTCGTTCATCGAGACATAAAGCCCGCAAATATTATCTACGACGAAACTACCGGTAAACCCACTGTGACCGACTTTGGCGTAGCCTGTTTAACTGATTCGAGCAAAACTAAAACAGGAACTGTACTCGGCAGCCCTTACTATATGTCACCCGAACAGCTTGCAGGCAGCAAGGTAGATGGTCGATCAGATCTCTTTTCACTAGGCGTCACACTGTATCAAATGCTATCAGGTGAGCTACCTTTTCTGGGCGATTCAATGGCTAATCTGATGTATAAAATCACAAATGAGAAACAGAGGGACATACGCATTTTAAGACCTGATCTTCCTGTATGCATCACCAGCATTATTAATAAAGCACTACACAAAGACTTCGATAAACGTTTTCAATCAGGCAAACAAATGGTGGCATCGATCAAGCGTTGCAGTGAGAATCTGACTGATACCTTTGGTTAACCTGGATTCCGCAGTTAATCGCTCGCATTAGAGGCAATCAACTATTTCGTAGAGCATTCCAGTGGGTTACCTTCTAGTGCGAGCGGTCAACAGCAGAATCCAGGTTCACCGAAGACATAATTTCACGCCTGCTACTCTGGTATTCCAGATTATCTGGATCAAGCTCTAGTGCCCGATTTACAGACGATATCGCAGTCTCGAGTTTGCCCTGAAGAAGCTGCGCATAAGCCAGGTTATTCCAGCCTTCAGCACGTTGCCTATCCAGCTGTGTCGCCTGCGTATACAAGGCTTCTGCCCGTACATAGTCCTTCTGAGCAAATGCCGCATTCGCCACCCCCATCAGTAACACATAGTTTTGCGACCAGCGCCTGAAGCCATTTTGGTACATCTTTTCGCTTTGCTCAGGTGATAATTTTGGTTCCAGAGCCACCGCTGCCTGGGTAAACCTTTCCTGAGTCGCACTTTGTGGCATAACCTCGGGAGGAGCCACCACCACCGACCAGTAGTTCGACCTTTCCCAGGTTCGTTCAAATACGCTAAAGGGACGGACTAATCTTTTAATTTCACCCGACCTCATAATGAGTTGCTGATTCGTCAGGTCGTAACCAACAATCACTGCATAGTGCCAAAATGGATAAAAATTATAGCCCAGATTCTGTAGCACCAGCACCGGATGCCCTGCTGCAACTTCGCTCAAGATTGAAGTTAGCTGCCCATCCTGCTCAATCGCCAGCAATTTATACTGCCTCACTGCTGCCAGCATTTCAGCCTGCAATGAACCTTTTAGTTGTGGGATATACACCATCGGCAATAGCTGCTCGGCTGACGTAGATTGCTGGTAATAATTAATGACTGTAGCCAGTGCTGCAGGGCCACACTGATATTTTTGTTGCGCATAAAAAGGGACTTCCTCAAGCTCTACCAGAGGAGGAATATCAGGGGGATGGTCAAGCAATTGGCGGGTTTGCGGCGTAGTCGCGCAAGCGCTGATACCCAGCAATAAAATCAACACAGCTGCCAGTCGGCAGCTGTGTTGTAATACGGTCATCAAATTAGATTATTTGACAGGGTGAATAAAAGGGAAAATATCGGTGGCACCGATCACATCAGTAATGACTAATACAATGAAGATAGTTAACAGAACACCACCTGCATCTGCACCAGCTGGCAACTCGGTTAACTGGCTAGAAATATCGGCAATCTGCTGATCTGACAGACTAGCTATTCTTGCCTTAGCCATTTCAGGCTCTACACCCAGATCTACCAGTTGTTTTTGAAACGATTGACGCGCCTGTTTTTGGTCCTGCTGGGTCAGGCTATGCGGCAGTAAGTTTTGCGTACCAACCATACCTGCGTTGGCAGCCTGTGGCATACCGATAACAAATACCAGTGCCATAGTGATTGAAGCTAAGCTGATGTTAAACTTATTCATGAATTTCTCCGCTAATTATATAAGTTAATTGATGTGCAACCTTTTAGGATGCTAACAGGATTTTATGTTTTATGAAATACATTGGTTTTTGAATATTTAACACCTGAAACAGTAGATTCAGGTAACAGTCGGATTTGAACCTGGATTCCGCAGTTGACCGCTCGCATTAGAAGGTAACCCACTGCTTCGTTAACCATTACACACGCTCCTATGCACCGGCTCTGGCTTCCTGCTTCGCTCTACCTTCTATGTCCATATAGTCGTCCATGCATTCGCGACATAACAGCATCCATGCTGAAAACCCAGAAGGTGAATCCCGCTACGAGCTGAATTGCACGTTTGCGGCGGTGTATCTCAGCGTTGCCTATAGGGACATAGGTAAGGGGCGTGAGCAGGATGCGGAAGCTTTGTAACTCCCCTGCAATAGCCCGCTATTCCGCGTCGTCACGCCTTGATCTACACTGCCTCAAACGCACTGCAACTCGTCCAACTGCGGACTCCAGGTTGAATAATAAAACAAGGGCCGCCTCGTTAAGAGGCGGTCTCATATATATCATTTAGTGACAGTTTTCTTCTCTATAGTTAGCTATCATCTCGGAAACTGTTTCAGCTGCAATGCCTGAAATCACTTTACCAGAGTGGTGATGTGCATAGTGCTCTGAATCTAATTTTTTTTGAGCTTTGTGTAGCAATTGACAGCTAGCTCTTTTCGATCTGCGTTTTTCCAGTCTCTTTACCTTGAGCAGCATTTTTCTGAATTTAATCAGTTGGTTAGCTTTATGTTTTCCTGCTCCTACTAATTCACCGCTTGCAATAGCCTGATCAACATAGGCCAGAATATCAGCCATAGACGTATCTAGATTAAAACCAATCATCACCGGATCATGGTCAGAAGAACGGAAGGGATTGGCTTCATACAGGGCATCCTGAGCATCCAGCTTGTAGCTGGTATCGTAATCCAGCAGATCTGGCTCATCGGCGTTTATATGCCATACGGCAGCCTGAGTTGCCTGTGATTCGAGCCTGGTACTGACTAAGGCATAATCAAGATAACCATATTGACCATCAAAAACGTAGGTATAGGCCTGCTCACCCTGGTCTCTTAACAGCAGATCAGTATAGCCGGCATGCTTAATGATGGAGACAGGTTGCTCATGGTCATAGGAATTCAGGTCACCAATAATCAGGTTATCACCATCGCCCGATCCTGTAGGATTAGATGCCAACCACTCGGTCAGGGCAACAGCTGCCTGCGAGCGTGTCATATTGCAGTTGCCCGAACCATCGTTCAGATCGGGGTCGTTGATATCATCGCAGTCTGAACCTTTTGATTTAAGATGGTTGACCACTACCGTCAGACGTCCCGCATTTCGCTTTGATATAAATGTCTGTGCCAGTGCGGGGCGATTTTTAGTATCGATAAAACGTTCATCCACCGAACTATTCAGAATCGCATAATCTCCCAGCGTAGCGACTGAAGAAGGCTTGTAAATAAAGGCAACCTTAATTGCATCTTCACCGATGAAACCAGTATCCAGCCAGCTGTAGCTTGCTGCGCCCATCACACCGTTAAGGCCCTCGACCAGATCAGTAATCGATGCGACATCGTTATTCTCAATCTCGATCAATCCGACGATGTCAGCATTTATGGCAGCAATCGCCTGGATGATCTTGTCTCGCTGACGCATAAACTCTTCAGCATTATTCGCACCACGACAATCCAGTGTTAAATCTGGGCCACACTTGTTGCCGTTGGCATCAAGAGTAGTGAAATAGTTAAGCACATTAAATGATGCCACCTTGATATCGGCATCCAGATAGGGGGGTACTTCGGGGCGTGGATTGGTAATTATATGGTCTGCGCCCACAGTTGGCTGGATTCGATACAGGCTATAGCGGTAATCCAGAACCCCAATAGTATTTTGCAATCGGTCGCCACCACGGAAACGATTGCTTAAATCAAATACCATACCATTTGGATGATAAGCCGGATCAGGGTTTTGAGTAGTGCGACCATCATCCAGGATGATGCGTGAAAGCGAATTAGCCGACTGACGAACAGCCAGTTGGGCTGAACCGGGTAATTCCATCGCAGATGGAGTCATAGGACGCTGCTCACCATCCAGTGGCAATGCCAGAACAATTTCACCATAGCGATCAAAATTAAAATACTCGCTAATCATCAAATCCTGAGGGAAACGTACCAGCATGCCTTCAAAAGCTTCCAGTTCGTCTGCACTTGCCAATGGCAATGTCAGATCGCTAACTGTCGGCAGGGCTACACCGCTGGCCACGACCTCTACACGACTAGCCGACAACTCGGTCAGTTGGTAATGCTCAAATACTTTTCCCTGTACCATGACGCGGTCGCCGACCTTAACATCCACCGCCCCATTACCATCGTAGACAAACAGCCCTTCAGAAGTAGAGGTGTCGGCGTCGACATCGGCATCTTCTTCCTGCACATAAAAGCCATTCAGGTCACCCGAGTCGTTAGCAGTATTGTTCTGAAAATCGCCCACAACAATGGCTTCAATGCTTAAGCTATTATTCAGCATGGGCGATACGTCTGCGCCACCCTGAATATCGTGGATGAAGGCAAACTGCGGTGCGGGTGGGATCACTTCGCCATCAATTACGCCCAGTCCGGCAAAGGTATTCTTTGCAAAGCCAGTCCATTGCAGTGATGGATCGAAGACATCAGAGGAATTTGTATCACCACTAGTAACAGTGCTCACACGACGGATCGTATTATCCTGTGTCGATATATTACCTGTGCCCCATTCGGAACCCGGATCGAAACCAACCTGACCGATAGAGTCAACCACAGCGCCATTTTTCAGCAACTCAATCGCATCATCACCATTGAAAAAGCTGCTGCTGAAAATCTGATCGGCTACAGCGAGGATTGCTGCGTCAGCGCCACCAGCGGCTATCACATAAACATCACCATTCGCCAGTGTGCCACTAAGTGTGATATTACTAGCAGCAGTAAGACTGCCATTGAAATATATACTAACCTGATAATTCGACAGATCTACGCTAGCGCCGGTATTGTTATAGATTTCCAGTGCTTTGCTATTTCCAGACCCTTCAACGTACTCTGAAAAGAACAGATCAGCCGAAACATTGATACTCATGGAGACAAGCCCCAGAGCGATAAGTGATTGGGAGAAGTTCATCCTTAGCCTCTTTAATTTAAAAAAAACCAAGGTTACAAGAGACTTATAACAGGCCTGTGAAAAACAGCTTACATCCTGATCACAGAATACAACAGCGTTTACTTCAGTATGCCTTTATCGATAATAAAATCCACTATTTGTTGCTAACGGAACCCATTAAACTGTAGATTCATATATCACTTACTATGCTACTATTTAATAGACATAAAGCTAATAGAGGAAGGGAACTATGCCGCTATCGGAAGCTATTCTTACCTTAATGGTTTTGTTGCTTTTCGGCATTTTTGTATCCGGCATAAGCCGAAAATCCCCTATCCCATACACCGTACTTCTGGTCACTATTGGTATCGCCCTTAGCGAGTTATCTCAGCTCTGGCAACCACTCACTATCATTAAAGATTTCAAACTTACACCAGAGTTGGTGTTATTTGTCTTTCTCCCGACACTGGTTTTTGAGTCTGGACTTAAACTCGACTCACGCCAGCTAATTAAGGATATCGCGCCGGTTATGATGCTAGCGATTCCAGCCCTGTTCCTCTCTACGAGCATTATTGGAGCAGGAATCTGGCTGCTATTTTCTATTGATCTCATCACCGCCCTGCTCTTTGGAGCACTTATCTCAGCCACTGATCCCGTTGCAGTTATATCCCTTTTTAAGGAGTTAGGAGCCCCCCAAAGACTGACCATACTGGTTGAGGGAGAGTCTCTGATGAACGACGCCTCGGCCATAGTCCTGTTCTCTATTTTGCTGGGGCTAGCGCTCGCCGATGATGCAGCAAGCTTCAGCCTGGCGGCTGGATTATTACAATTTATCAAAGTATTTTTCGGCGGTATCGTTGTAGGGGCTATTCTCGGTTTTTTTGCCTGCAGCATGATAAGTCGCATGCGCCTGTCGACAGGTGCCATCATCTCGCTATCCATGGGGATGGCATATGGAACATTCATCATTGCTGAGCACTATCTCCACCTTTCGGGTGTTATGGCAGTGGTATCCAGTGCAATCATCTTCGGGATTATCGGTGCCCCAAGACTCTCGCAGGAGAAGACCATCGCTCTGGGAGATACCTGGGAGTTTATGGTATTTGTTGCTAACACCCTGCTCTTTATCTTTGTGGGAGTTTCTATCGATACCGCCACTCTGGTAGAGCATATCGATACTATCTCTATCGTCATTATTCTGGTGTTAATCGCCCGCGCCAGCGCCATCTACACACTGGTCCCCCTCACCGTATGGATGTTTAAGTTACCCAAAATATCGCTCAATGAACGGCATGTGATGTGGTGGGGAGGACTTAAAGGTGCCCTCGCCATAGCCATTGTCCTGTCGATACCCGACAACCTTCCCGGCAAAGAGTTATTAATTAACCTCACCCTTGGGGTCGTACTGTTTACTTTGCTGGTTAACGCCCCATCGACTCGTCCATTAATCCGCTGGCTCGGCATCAATGAGATGAACCCATACGAGAAGGCTGAGTTTAAGATGGGGATTGAGGAGACCAGGGCGAGTACTCAACGACTGCTAGCAAAATTTCGTGATGCAAAAATTCTCTCAAGCGCCAGCCTGCATCAGGTAGAAAAGCAGTCTGAGAGCATCCTTAAGGCTAACCTGCCGGAGAGCTCAGCTGATAATAGACTACGACTTGTACGGCTAAATCTGTTAGGGGTGGAGAGCAGCATACTCAACCAGCTCTACCATCAGGGAGTGATACAGCAATACACTTTTCTCGACCTTAGAGGAGAGTTAAGGCGCAAGAGAGAACATCTAATCAGTGGTATACATGGCGAAGACAGCATTAAAGCTCGCAAGAACAACCTCTTCCTGAGATTAGAAGATAGCATTTTAAAACAACTCAGAGAGCACGACTGGGCGACAAGCCTGCTGGTTGCCTATCAAAACAGGCGCATCTCTCAACATTTAATTAAAGATATTGCCAGCGTCTTTATGACCCAGGCGGCCCTCGATGAGGGTGCCAGGATAGACAGTATCAGCACTGAAGAAATTAAGCAGTTACTGCAGGGATACCAGAAGCGTTTTGATATTTTCATCAATCGTATTACAGAAACCAGGATGAACTATCCTGATTTCTACAGGCGATATGAGCAGCAACTTTCTCTACGCACGGCAATCAGGGGGGCGATTCAGGATGTAGATGCCAGCTTGCACCATAGCACTATCGGAGGAAAAGCCTATGCCAGCATCCGTCAGATGCTACTCTCTGCGCTGTTAAGCATTCCTCCAATTAGCAAACCGGTTCAGGAGCTTGATAAGCAGCAGCTAATCACTATCGTTCCGCTGTTTAAGGGGCTGCCTGATTCCATCTCCAGAAAATTAAGCGAAAAAGCCAGACTCATCACCTTCCTGGCTGATGATACTGTGGTGGAACAGGGTGAACATGGTAACGCTCTGTATATCATCGTTAATGGCCTGTTTGGTGTTTTCAAGGTTAATGAATCAGGTGAAGAACAGCTTATTGCCCAATTGACTGATGGTGACTTTTTTGGCGAAACGGGCCTGCTTAATCATTCGCTTAGAACGGCAACAGTCAGATCTATTAGATCGGGCAGTGTGATACGCATTGACCACAAAACGATTACCGCAATCGCCAAACAGCACCATGAAATTGCGCAACGACTGCAGCAGGCTCGGGAAAAAAGAGGAATAAGCAGCTAGTGCAGCCATTGTTTATCAGCTTGCATAGTACTGCTATGCCTCGCCCAGTTTTAAGAATCTCAATCATTAATTATTTTTAAAGGTTTAGAGTCATTTTAGACTTCCAATGCAGCTAACAGCGGATTGGCAGCATCCGACGTCGCGTTCGCGAAGGCCTGCAAGATCTCGAACAGCACAGTTTGATGTGACTATGGGTTACTGACGGGCAACCATTCGTTACCGCCACGGCCGTTACGAATGATAAACGGCGGCATGCCATCGCCCACGATATTGTAGTGAAAGACTTCCGGTATCGGGATAATCGGTTCCTGATGACCAGGATTGATTGTGCTGAGACCACTGGGTGAACTCCCATCAAAACCACCTGTTCCTGATATAGGTTACGTAGTGACTGAACAAAACAACATTCGGGTAGGGACTTTGTGCATCCGTTTTATGGGCAATGATTTCGGTAGCATCAATATCAAGCGTGATGCCTTTACGGCGATGTAAGGCAGCTTTCAAGTGGGTCTTGTTCACTGCGCGCCAGGCCGGAAGCATTTGATGGTCATTGCCCATGCGGCAAAGTCAACTACCCAGCGAAGTGTTCTGTGGTATTTCCTTTAAACCCAGGACGGCTGCGCTGCATCAGGATTAACGTCTCAATTAAAGTAGAGGGCTTAAATCCGCGATTGCTTTTGGGTAAGGGAAAGTATTAATCAATTCATTCTGACAGGTTGATGGATTGTATGATCTGAACAATCGCCAACAGGCCGACAAGGGAGGTTAATAGGTCGTTTGTGATAGCCAGTTTGTGAGGTAGAATATTCATAAGCCCTGGCTGTTGCACCCATTGGGTGATGGTTCGTTTGGTCGCTTACCACTATACAACCCTGGCTTTTTACGTTTTAGGGTTTTCTATATGCTGATTACGCAAGTAAGGCAAAATTGCGTTCGTTAAAATCTTAATGTGTACCTGAACGGAAGCAGTTAATGGGTGACCCTGGCGCATTTTTGGAAATGTAAGTAATGAGTAATCATAAAAATACTTCCTATCACCCGTAGCTAGCAGGTAAACTGCCTGCTACTCTATATTTTTCCGTTTGAAAAGATATAGAGAAACAAATATCAATATGGAGACTGCATTATGGACAGCTTTACACTCGACAATGAACTGCTAAGGATCCAAAATGCTTGCCATCATGATCCCTTCGCGGTGCTTGGATCTCATGCCAAAGACGGACAGACCCTGATACGTGTTTTTAATCCCCAGGCGCTGGAGGTCAGTATCGCCGAAGGCGATATTCGGCTGAAACGTCTAGGCGACAGCGATTTTTTCCTGTGGCAGGGCGACAGCGAGCTGCTGCCACCTCACTACCGACTGATATGGCGGGATAAGGAGCACCGAGAGCACATTAATCACGACCCCTATAGCTATGAGATGCAAATCTCCGACTTTGATTTGCACCTCTTCAACGAAGGGCGTCATCGTCATGCCTATCGTTTCCTCGGATCCCACGAGCATGAGGTGGACGGTGTAGCCGGTATCCTCTTCGCGCTATGGGCACCCAACGCGGAGCGGGTCAGCGTAGTCGGCAACTTTAATTCATGGGACGGTCGTCGCCATCCCATGAGGGTGCACTCCGGCGGCGGTATCTGGGAGCTGTTCATTCCAGATCTCGAGCCAGGGTGGCTCTATAAATTCGAAATCCGTAATCGTCACAGCGGCGCAATCTTCCTCAAGGCCGATCCTTACGGCCGTCAATTTGAACTGCGTCCCGACACGGCCTCTATCATTACTGCTCATAGTGCCTACCAATGGGGAGACAGCGACTGGATGGCATCGCGAGTCCGCACGGACTGGCAACACAGCCCCATGTCGATCTACGAGGTTCACCTCAGTTCCTGGCGGCGTGATATGGAAGGGGAGTTCCTGAACTACCATGAACTCGCCCGAGAAATGGTCGACTATGTCAAAGAGATGGGGTTTACCCATATTGAATTACTGCCAATCACCGAGCACCCATACGACCTCTCCTGGGGCTACCAGACTACCGGTTACTTTGCACCCACAAGCCGCTTCGGCAGCCCGGACGATTTTCGTTACTTTATAGACCTTT
>JBNKMF010000073.1:0-24834 GCA_050292965.1 Gammaproteobacteria bacterium
GTGCTGGATCATAGGATTCTTAGGAATATCCTGGCTTAGTTCTAGTGCAGCCGCATCGACCATGTTTTTAATATCACTCATTTCCAACCTTCCTATTGCTGTTTGCTGCGATTGTAGGTATTACGAATAGCATCGTTTCGAGATAACCCGTCATCTTGAATACCATTAACCCAGGCTTGCCAGTAGTCAGGATGTTCACCAGCGTGATCTGGCAAATGAGAAACTTTCAGTTCACAGCCATGTATGGCTGTGATATTCCCTTCAGAATCAAGATTTTCTGAACCGTATTTTCTATCTCTCATATTCCCATTACCTTTCCTGATCTCAATTATCATCTTTATCTTGCAAGGCGCTTTCAATGATTTCCTTAGCACTTTAGTTACCGCAGCCACCACATCCAATTTCCCTTTTTTAAAAGTCAACTATTAGGACTAGCGGAGGCATTTGAACAGAAGTTGTTTTGCTATTTCAAGAGCCGTTTGAAGATCGCCATACATGCCGTGGTTAGTCGAGCGATCCCAAGCGCCACCGTCAAGTCGACGAACCTCGTACCTCATGCCTGTTGGCCATGACTTAAACCAGTTTAATCGTTGGTCTTCCTGCGTAGATTCAAACTCTTTTCGGGTCATAGGGGTTGTATCAGTTATGCTAGATACTCTCTCCAAATATGTCGGATATGATTCGGCCATATCGATCCAGCTACAAACCCTTATAAAGGGTAGCCCCCACCAGTCGCTGATTTCACTTTCCTCGCGATCATCATTTGGCGTCATGTCAAAATTATCTCGCAACGTAGGGTTGACTGGAATCCCCTGTACAAGCATTTGATTTTCGGGACGGTGTTGTTCTTCGTAAGGTAATAACGTAAGCGGTGACCCGATATAATCGATAACTCGACCGATATCCTCCTCCTCTTCTTCATTATCAAAACTCTGAAAAACTTGCCCAGTGAATTTAACTTCCAGGCCGACAGAAGCCGGGGAACCGTCAGAATAAACAAGCTCCTTAATTTCGAACGCTGAGTAATCGATGTTGTCACCATCATCACACCACATCATTAACTCAAATGGTTGCGTTTTTTCAGGGACTAGAACCAGGCGATCAATAATTTGCTGAACTGTCGCATTTTCAAAGACATCACTCATAATGAAACCTGCTTAATAGTAGAACTACAAGAAGGCATTGTGTAATCAAAATATTCAGCCCGATTACGCCAGGCAGATAAATTTCCACGCGCGAGCGCATTACGTCGAGACTGGGCTCGTAAAGCCAGGCCTCGTTTCACGTCCCGGTGATGAACATCTCCTTTATCAGCTTGTAACGCAGCCATTAAAAATGTACTTCTCTCAACCGAATAAGCCGGTGCTGCAGCACTGAGTAACCTCAGTCTGCGCGATCTGTCTTTGTAAGCCTGTCTCATCACTTTGTCCTGTATATACGATTTACTTGATTATAATACGCTCGGAGCGTAATTCAAGCATTATTCAGGTAAAATCTTAATGTCTGATTCATATCAAGTATGCCCCAGGATTTAATACGGTAAGTACCCTGCGTGACAATTACCCGTACACCAGGTAATTGCTCAGAGTTAATTCGATCGATAACTTTCTGTACCGTAGAAACTTGCATATCGAGTTTAGAGGATATAGCAGTGAGTGTCGGTACCTCCAGGCTTTCTATTGCACCCAGAACTAACCATAAACGCCTTAAATCTTGTCGCTCAAAAGTGATTTTTGCCATTGCTATATTTTAATGTAGAGAAGAATCCATTATATAAGCCTGCTATTGGAATGTAATCAAAAGTTGAGGAAGTATATCGGGAATGTAGCGAAGGTTTCATATATGCCTTTACCTTGCTGAAAAGCAAGCACAGGGAAGTGCTTGCCAATACAGGGATCGTATGCTGAAAAAGCACTTATTACTATTCATATTGATCCCAAACGCTTAACGAAATGCTCCATTCCAGTCCGAAACATCATAGCCCCACCATTAGCAGGATGACGAACCTTACTGTGCAATATTTTCAATTTTTTCAGGTTTTCGCTGGCGGTTAGACCGAGAGCTAAAACGGGTATACCCGGAAATAACTTAAAAAATAACTCCAGCCTTTCAAGACCTGCCTTTTTCTCGTCATCCCTGGGAGGACGGTTTGACAACGGACTGTCTCTACCTTCGGGATGCCAGGGTACCGCATTAAACATCACAACTCGCTCCTGGAGCTGATGGCGATAGATTTCTTTCCACACCATCGTAGCTGAAGGCTCTTTAATGGGATTGGGCTGTGTCGTAATTCTATCTCCATCACAAGTTACAATACGCGGGACTGCGCGATCATAAATCAATTGTTCCGAGGTGAAAGCAACGCCAGTGTATCTGGCACCACGCCAGCCTGGAGCCTCCCCAATAATCGCGCAAACTGGATTTGTGCAACTTAAATGCGCACTGAGAAACTGCCTTCTTTGATTAAAGTATTCAGGCTGCAAATCCAGCCTGCAGCTTTGCGACCAGGGGTTAAATAATCTGGGTTTTTGGTAGTCAGCTATAGCATCAATGAATGAGCTAATCGTTATCATAGTAAGCGATGATCCTGATTAAATGGTAAGGCATCGTAAATTCGGCCTCGTAGCATTCTACCATTAGATTTTTTTGAACGCTTGATACCATCGGCCCCCCAGCTGCCCCACTGTTTGAAGAAAAATGCAGCTTGCACTTTATCAGCCTGTGATTTGATCGCGGTCACCCAGCTCTCCTGCATAGGACGCGCTTTATGACCGGACTCCCCGCCAACAATGACCCAGTGAATTTCACTCAGGTCCAATGAACCCAGATCTTCAAGCAAAGGCTCGATCGACAAAAAGCGTACATGAGTATTAATTCCACGCAAGAAATCAATGCGTGGAACGCCGTGTGCGCGATCTTCGACAGACACCCCTAACCAGGCGTTTTGTGGGCAATTGCGAGTGTTAAAGTAATCCGCCATACGTTCCGCTCGTTTGGTGAGTATCTGGTAGGTATGATGTGGTGTTTTCTCGATGACTGCAAACACCTCATCGAGATAGTCATACTCGATGTCTTCATGAAACAGGTCACTCATCGAGTTCACAAAATAAGTGGTACTCTTCTTTCGTCGCGTGGGCTGATCCAGGCGATCAGGGTGTATCGTTAATTTAAAGCCTTGCTCATAACCACTCGCACCCATCGCCTGCAGGCGGATGGCCATGGATTCTGCGTAACAATGTTTACAGCCTGGTGAAGTCTTATTGCAGCCGGTGGAAACATTCCAGCTATGTCCTGTCCATTCAATTTTAGAAGGTGACGCCATACGCTAATACTTCCGGCTTTAATGAATGGTACAGGGCTGATATTCACGCTGTACGCGCTTGCGCTGTATATCATTGAGCTTTTTCAGGCCCTCACCATAAGAATCGACGGGTGTTGTGCGAATCTGGCCCTGAGCAGCGTTACGCCTTCCCCAATTGCGAACGACCACCCAGCCGAACAGATCCTGTTTTAAATGCGCTTCGTAATAACGCGTGTCACGCTCCCAACGCTTTGATAACCACAGGCTGATCATTGGCTTCTCTCCCACTTCAGAAACTCCTTGAATTCCTGTTCAATGATCGCCTGTTCACGCTCAAATTTGAACTCGTAGGGCTGGATACCGACGTTCTCCCAGGAGATATCCCGTGTCTTCAGGTAGTCAAGCTGTTCCTGTGAAAACCGCACTCCTGACTCTTTTTCAAAACAGCGCATGGTCATCTGGAAGCGGAATTCCTCCAACGTGCGCCCTCCTTTTCCACCACTTTTGAGCGTTTGACATACCTTGCACGACCAGGCATTACCCGTCAGCGGTACGGGTTTCTGGCCAAAAGCATCCTTGCCAAACAGCGTGAGTGGTTCACCGCAATAATCACAGTGGCCATCACAGGTCACCCAACCTTTGCTTTTATCAGAGATTAAGCTTGGATAAACAATAATGCGGATAGGCTTATGCTCGACATAGCGTTCAAACCCGATCGTCGCCGCCTCATCAGAGAGCTTAAATTTAGACATCCCATCAGTGTCGCTGTAATGCAAAACTTTGGCATCGATTAACTTTTTTAAGTGATCAGCGGATGCAAGCGTCATGCTAGACATTTTCTGAAAAATGCGTGGTGCGTTATAGCCCTGAGTCAGTGATCGATCCAGATTGGCCAGACAAAACATCTGGTGAAAGGCCTTAAACGCCCGCCAGGGTAAATGAACAATATGCTGATCTTCTTGATCGATCATGGATTAATCCTCAGTCTGTGCCTGGAACAGGCTTTCACAAATGTTACATGTGACATCAATCCCTGGTTTTGCCCAGAGATTAATGCCGCAATTGCAGCTGTATTTCAATCGCGTCCCCTGTTTTTGAGTCAAGCGTGTAAAATCGGGCTCAACTGCTTGAGCCATCATCTGAATGGTTTGCCACTCATTCTGGTCGTCATCATCGTCACGCACAAAATCTTCTGATTGAAAGCTGCTACCCTCAACGCCGAGCGCTGAAAGATATGACGGTGTACCCGCCATTGGTCTCGCGATAAAACGATCCATCCAGATCAACTCGAACCCCTTTTCCTTTTTCAGGCGATTGATCGAGGCTTCGAATAAACCGCCTGAAATAATATAATCCGCGATCTTATCACCGGTTTTCCGTCCACCAGGTGCGCCGGTACTGGAAGGCATCAACCCAATTGACTGCATTTTTTCGGCCCACTCCTTGTTGTGATAACGCCCTCGCCCAGGATCGCCAAAGTGGTATTGCCACAAGTGGCACATCTCATGGGCTAACGTCTGTAATGCTTCATTGACCCCATAGGAAAGGAAGTAACTCGGGTTTAGCGCAATCTCATCCACCTTACGCCCCAGCCGATTGGAAAACCGATTTAACGAAAAATACCCCATCGTATGTTTTTCACGCTGCATCGTGATCAAACAATCCGGTAGCTGGCCATCGAACAATTCGACGTTGATATGATCGAACGCCATCTGCCATTCGGCATAATTTTCTTCAGTCGGTTTTATCCGCCCTACCCCGGTTGCAGTCATTAAGTCACAAAAGCTTGAATTTATTGTATTGTACAATACAATAAATAGACATACAATCGATTAGAGACTGGACTAATGCATGCCTGGACGCTGTATCAACAGCTTGACAAATGCCATACCTGAGTAATACTAAGTAATACCAGCAGTATTATTTCTCAACCACAGGTGTGAATATGACCGTAAAAACCTCCATAAGTCTGACTGATCGGCATCACCAGTTTGCGAACAGAAAAGTAAAGGATGGCGTATACGCATCCTTGAGCAGCCTGATCGCCGCCAGTGTTGAACAACTGATGCAGGACGAACAGGAAAGAGAAGCAGCTCTTGAAGCGATGCAGGAAACTATTCAAGAAAGAATGAAGTTACCCAAAGAACAATGGGTGAAAATGGATATGGATATGGATATGGATATGGATAATGAGGATCCATTATTTGCTGATCTGAAGAAACGGATTGAGAAACGGACTTGATGCCTTACGTGATTTATCGGCATCCCGATATCGAAAGAGATTTACTCGATATCGCTGATCTGTTGATTGAGTATGCGGGTAAAACCGTCGCTTTAAATAAGATTTCAGCGATCGAACAGGCGATAAAGAAACTTGCCGATACGCCCCACATCGGGACAATTTGTGATTACATTTATCCTGGATTGAGAGCGATACCTTCAGCTCGGAAAGGCGTTATTACTTTTACCGTGGATGATGCGTCCCAGAGTGTATTTATCGTCAGTATTACTTACGCAGGCGCAGATTGGCTTTATCGGGTGCGAAGCAGGAATAAGGACACGGGGGAAGCTGTATATAAAAAATAGGTTCGTTGAAAGGCATTATTCATCAACCAGATAAATTAATTACTATTGAGGATATGAATAACGCCATAAAATATAGGGGTCGGAAATACAATCAGAACATCAACTTTGATACAGGGAAACTTAAATAAAAAATGAATATACGAAACACTTTACTGTTGGCAATCATTATCACCATGGTTACAGGCTGTGGAATAGACGGAAAATACTTAGGTGGATTAATCAACATCTCGGGAACCAATACCCTTGAAGATAATTGCTCAAAATGTGCCGAGGGATCTAAAGTAATCCCATTTAACTGGGGTGAAGTGATCCCCTCATATATGCACTATACCGAGGGCTTTGACTACGAACAGCATTTCCCCCGGTACCTGGCAATTTACTATCCAGAGGTCTGGAAAAGATCAAGGAATGATGAGTTTGCTTTCCGGCATGCTAAGGAAAAGTATTTACCCATCATGAAGCAGACAGCAAGGCAGATCGATGCATCAATAGTATACATGGCCACAACGCGGGTGAGATTTGGTGAGTATAATCTGGAAGGAGAGTACTTCCCGATCGTTGAAGGCAATCTCGACAAGGTGACATTAAACACAGGATCGACAGTCGCAAACAACAGTACCCACCTGGATGTCCAGCCTTTTCCGCGCAAGTTTCATGTGAAGCTGACGGGTACGGAAAGATTAGTGACTGATCGCTTATCGATAAATAAGCGTGATGCAGAACAGATGATTCTGGTTCGGAAAGATCAATTTGGCACGGTGAATCGCACGGTACTCGCGCATACCTATTTTAAGATTGTAGGCACTGAAGGCGATCACTTCATCGCACAAGTCATCGATGTCAGATATCAGATTTAAACCGGTGAAATATTCACTATCAGTTAAGGTTAGAGCAGTTATTATTTAAACAAGATGGAACAAGGAGAAGGATTATGTCAGATATATTAATTAAAGGCGCACTGTTAATCGCCCTGCTCTATGCAGTGATCACTGTGATATTGATATTCACAGAAGTCATGAATAGAAAAATAGTACCCCAGTCATTGAAATCAAAATGGATTTTGATAGGGCTAAGCCCCCTGTTTTTGGCGGTTGTACTATCACTGGCCGATCTGGCGCTGAATGCCATATACCTTGGCATTGGCGCTATCAGACCAACAGGCATTGATAGCTATTTTAACAATTCATACGATTTACTCACCAACTTCGGCGGCACGGTTCTGATGGCTTTAGTGTACTTTGGTGTGCTGACACTCAGTGTCAACCGAGGCCTCTTTGCTGCTAGTGCTAAACCCCGGTTTCATTTCTCATCAGCCGGTGAATGTATTGACGCACTGAAGGCGGCTGAAGATTATGTCGCTAGAACTGATGCCGAAAAAGAAGCTCAGCGCTATGAAGAGGAGTGTGAACAAAGAGCAGAAGAGCAGAGGCGTAGAGAACAAGAAGATGATGACGCAGAGCGATTTGCTCATCCTGATATGTATATTTAAACGAAGGAGATATTGATGAATAAATTACTTTTGATTGTTTTACTATCGATAGTTTGTGTTGCAAATAGCTATGCTGAAAACACATACTGGCTTGTGTATTCTCTTGGTAAGATCAAGACAAGTGACACATCGTCTGCAAAGAAACTATTATTAAAAGTTCCTAATGACTCAGTGATTGAAATTCCCGAAATTTGGGCTAGCAGCTTATGCAAAATGGATAAAAATATTTTAACTCAAACTGATTCGGCAGGTCGAAAAGTAGTAGTCTGTGTTTATTTAGGGTCAGTTCGAGAGTCGGTATCTATAAAATAATCAGAGTAAGGGGTCTGTATTAACTTTAACCCCGGTACAAAACCATCGTGTTTGTACCGGGGATTTTAACCTCACTTCTTCGCTTCATTCATACTATTACGAATATTATTAGCACCTGAACTCCCACCACTTGTTTTTGGTGGACCTTTTAATGAACCAAGCCCTGAAGCTATGCCGTTAACTCGAGATCCCGCCACATTCATAATCCAAAGCAATAAAAACGGCACAACCACATAGAACATCGATAGTATAATATCGAGTATCAATCTGTTCGGACCCATATTGAATGCACTACCGAGATAGGTTGCGTCTGGATGCATAGAAACGAATAGCTGTGCATCCAGG
Source organism: Gammaproteobacteria bacterium (assembly GCA_050292965.1). Lineage (GTDB taxonomy): Bacteria > Pseudomonadota > Gammaproteobacteria > JACNJF01. The sequence goes on from JBNKMF010000073.1 coordinate 8,034, forward strand.
TAGTCAGCAAAATGCCACAAAGTCGTGAAAAACTGTATCGCCAGGATGATAAATATCATCTGTATGGTGGCATCGATGTCATAGTTCGACATGATCAGGTAGATGAGTAAAAGTATGTAAATCATCATTAAAAGGATCGATTGCACCATAGGCGCAGCCTGTTTGGCGATAAATAAATTGGTGTAAAAATTAATCAGCTGATTACTAAATGAACTGGCGGAAGCGGATGCCCCACCTTTGGCTACATCTAACACTTTCTTGGTGGCCCCCGTGCGTAACATCAGCGCCCCACCAGCCACCCCTGCCAGCACCGCAGCACCAGTCTCAGCTGTCTGTCCTGGGCTATCTGTACGTATATCCGCCCAATCAGTTGTACCAAACAAACCGCCATTGTCGGGCAAGAATGCGGGGGGATCCTGTCTGACGTAATTATTGATGACCATATCTTCTAGTTGTTCATCAGTGAATGAAAATTTAGCGACTGTACTCGCCATTGATGCAAACGTATTTTTTGCAACTCGAATTACTTTGTCGGTAGTACTCTCTCCGGCTATGGTCGGGATTTGTGCCATAAAATCCCTGGAGGCTTCCATCGATCTCAACAGCTTATGTTTCAACCCTCGTGTTTCATCCGTCCACCATTCGTCACAATACGGTTTCCCGTACAGAGGCTTGTTCGGATCTGGATTGTCAATCTTCTCTTGTGAATAAAAATCCCTGGTCTGATTGACGGGCCAGCCATAAACACCGGATCGAGCCTGAAAGCCACAGCCACCAAATAACAACTCACAGGTTCTCTTATCATGCTCCAGGTAAAAGCCGCTGGTTTCCAGGTAATAATGTGAGCCAATGAACGTCCAGTCATCGTGTTCCGGTGCGCGTACACCGCCGGTCTTAATATTTTGTGATAACAGAAAAGCTGGCCAGGTCTGCTTTGCAACGTATTCGTAATGTTTTCCGCCTCGCATAGCTTCAGCGTATTTGGATTTAGCCGGTAAAAAACATTCATTAGCAAAGCGAAAATATTCAAGCCGTAATGACTGATCTTTTATGGTCAAGTTTCGAAGCTGCATATCCAGCCCCTTGATATCTTCAAAACAGGTGAATGATGAGGATAAAGCGGTATTCACACCAGAGCCCAGGGATATCGTGAACCACCACAATACTGGAATATTGACATTATTGATTGCCCCCAGACTGGGGTCGTAGGTTGTTCCGGTATCATCCCCATACACGTCGGTCGTTACATCATTAGCTCCAGAGATATCCGTGCAGGAAACATTGTAGCGGATTTGATTGAGATCAAGTCCGACTGTAGGCACCACGGCCAGCATAAACACAGCCAACATGGCAAAACCGTCAATCGTGACTCTGGACAATGAAACAAGTGACGCAGCTTTATCATTCTGGCTTTGCATGGGCTCTTTCCAGTTCCTGATCAGCATCATCAGGAATGGAAAAATCAACAGTCCAGCTGCACTGAATAACTCATACATCGAGTTATAAATTGACCAGCCAAACATGGTGGTATAAATCTCTAATAATGACCCTACATTCATCGATATATTCCTGGACCCATCTGTTAGCTAAAAAAGTGGTAGCTAATGGTCAATAGCCATAAACCCACGATACCAATCGTATAAAACTTCCATTGCGTGTTACGAATGATCAACTCATGATTCGTTGACTTGAGCGCCTGGTTTTCTTCCAATTTTTGTAAGGCCAGTTTCGATACACTGATGTTCGCTGGCTTTTTTTTGGTAACCGGCAAATGTTGAAGTTGTGCGGACATGTTATTAACCCTCGAATAGTTGAATAAGATGAATATGCAGCCGCTGGATGATAAATATCTCAACCAAAAGCAACAGGCCGACAGAAGAAAATTTGCTTTGTAACGCTCGATCGATCACGTGTTGATCCCAGTGACGTAATCTGCCCAGGGTACGTATCAGGGGAGCCCAATAGATCCACAGCAGGGCGTACAGCAACCAGCGCACAAACTGAGCGTAGTATGCGAAGGAAGCCGTCCACTGTTGGAAGCTGTGTATCTGATTGGGTGATAGTGTGCGAATCATAAAATTCCCAACCAGTACCAGAAAAACCAACAGCAACAGAATCGATAACAGAGGCAGCATGATCGCTACCAGGCGTCTTAAAGACCTGCTCACTTCGATACCCCTCCATTCACCAGGGTAGGTTCTTCGTTTACCGCACCGGTATCTACAGCCACGCCGCTGTTTATGCGCGCATTGTGCTGATTAATAATGCTCAATGCGGTTGAGTTGGTGGTAGTACGCTTCAACGCCAGTGTTTCGAAGATCTCGTTTACTGCGATATCGATGTCCGGGAATGTTTTTTTCCGAACATGATCTTCGGTTAAGGCTGATATTTTAGCCGCCACATTATCCGGGTGGTTGAGACCCATCAATAACATTTGCCGTAGCAGTGACACCCGTTCAAAGGCTTCGTTAACCGCCATTTCCGAGACCAGTCGATCCAGGATGATGACCCGTTGAGCCAGCGGCATGGCGCGCAGACCATCCACCAGTCCGGCAGAGACCTGCATGGTGGTAAATTGATTGAGTTCCTCAAAATCATAGGTCTCTATAACGGTCTGCAGCGCATGACGGATCTGGGGTTCGAGGGTCTCTACTACGGGTCTTAGCCCTTTGCCAGTTACTGATTCGTGATCTGGGTCTTTATCAGTGGTAATAATAATTAGATCCCCTGCCACCTCCTGGATCCAGTCACCCGCAGCTGAAGGCCTGGGCCAGATCTTTACGATGGGCTGCTGAGACAGTGCACCTAACGGTACTGCATCCGTTGAAACATCTTCAGTACGTCCCAGCATGATGTTATAACCTGCCATAGCCAGATCATGGTTGATCTGTATCGGATGATTCGCGGTACCATACTCATTGTCACCGAGCCAGGTAATCGTACCGGTGGGGTCATCTTTGATTTGCTGATCGACATCTGAGACAACTTCTCCTGTTTTACCGCCAATGGCCCACTTGTTAGCGATAACAGCGCTCATGAAGTTATCATAGGGATTATACTCTGCCCCTTTGGTACGCATCTCCTGCTCCATCTGTTCGCAGGTCTTATAACTTAAACGAAACAACTCGGTTGTTTCATCCAGCGTTTTAGTCACGATGTTGTACAGATTGGGATTTATTTTTTGCATCATGTATCCAGGTAAACCGGCTACTGCTGCAGACGCCGCACTTTGTAACTGCAAGGGGATTTGACGTATCTTGGTTTCAACCTGATTGATCATCTGGGTCAGGTTTTCATGAAAATCAAATTCTCCACAGGAATAGCCAAAGCCGCCTTTGAATCTGGCGGTTACTATATGGGTCACATAACCGGAACCAGGGGGATAGACGACTTTCCCGCCACCCAGTTTATAGAACCAGGTTTGGTTCTCAGTATCGACTTCCGGGAGCTCCTGGGCTAACAACTGATTCGTAAATAGTGCTAAGAACAAGATTAAACTGATTTTTTTTAACACGTGAAGATCTCCTCTATTTGGCCATCTGGCCTTTTTTCCAATTTTCATAAGCGGCCCTGTCCGAATCGATCCCAGCGTTGATCGAAGCCATGGGTATACATATTTTTACAAAATCCACTGAAGCTATTTTGCTGCCCTTCTCGTTGCTGCAGCAGTTATATGTCCGGTAATAATTCCAGGCATAACCGCCTTCCGAACTCGGCAGCAAACTATCAATCGTCTTATCCTCTCCTTGAGGATAGTAAGGGTCATTGCGACAGGATTTAACCTCGGGATAAATCATCTGCCATTTGCCATTGCCGCCGCCAGAGGGCAGCTCAACACCGACACGATGGCCTAACTTCACAGAAGTCTGCAGTACATCCATAGCTCTCCATGCAAGTACTGATGCCGTTTTTGCATCATGCGATTGATTGATCGAACCATCGCGAGGATAGAGATGTCCCCAAATCTCCTTGGTGAGCAACTCACTTTTTGAACTGACTTTTTGTAGTGTGTCCATGCTCAAGGGGTTGATAATATCCATCGTATGGTCGGTACCACTGAGTGGACCATCTGTGATGGGGTAACCTGAACGCCACCAGAACGCATCCAGGAATGACAGATAGTATGGCTGGATGGGCTGGACCTTCGTTGGACAAAAGAGTCTGGGGGCGCGGTATCGTGGTGATACTATTTCTGACATCCCACTGGTTGAAGCGGCCGCTGCTACTCTGAACGAATCCAGTGCCGTATTCATGATTTTCTTAATATTTTTGATGGTCTGATACAGCGCTGCATACTCTCGTATCTTTTTTACGATATTTAACGCAGCGATCGCTGCTTTGGCTTTTTCTTTTATGTAATTAACCACATCGGCCATGCTGGGGATTTTTATTTTGTCCAGATCGACATCAAAAAACTCATCGGCTTTTTCGCCCGTTGGATTGTCTTCAGTTTTTGGGTTTGTCAATTGCATCAGTTTTTTGTATTGAGGTAGCTCGTAGTCCGGTATTTTGGTTTTACCGCCATCGTTGACTATGTCGGGCAGGATCGTTAAGGGATGCCCAATGATATCCACTTCTTTACTGGATACGGTCTGATGTACACCCTGCAGATTGGGGTCTGGCCTGCCCGCCTGCAAACCGTCAAAGATGCCCAGCATCGATCCTGTTGTGCTGTTAGCAGTAGAAATTAACTTGCCGAAAGTTTCACGCCACTCGTAGAAGGGTTCGCTGCCCACACTGTTGTAACTGGTAATCAACAGCTCAGGCATAGCATGCTCTAATTTGGGTGAGATAATCGTATAAAAGTAAAGGCCGTGAAACAGGCTTATACCCCAGTTCAAATGCGCACAGGCTCCTGTAATGCAATAGCCACCACATTCCTCATTAAACATGCCTTCCAAAGACGTGCCGAGCAGATTAAAAAGTTTAAACGAATCGCTTCCGGACGCTGGATCCATGCCTGGTGGTGGCTCAACAAAACTGGAAGGGTTATTGGAGACACCAAACTTCAATGGATCGACATAGGGTGCCTGCTCATTTTCTGCATAAGTCATCCAGGGGAACAGCGCAAAGAATAGGAAAACCACTATGGGGTATTTTTTCATCATCAGTTCCTCTTACGACTATTGGTAAATCGTTGCAATGCGACGTTGATATCGGTCAGGCCATAAATCACGTATTCCCCATCACCAAATACAAAAGCGGGTAATTTTTTAATATCCCAGCGCATCAGCAATGCTGGGCCCTTAACAAAATTCATCATTTCAGATTGATCCAGACCGCCCAGTCGTTCATTCGCCAGGGCTTCCGCCTGGGCCAGGTCTTTGGGTAGATCTTTTGAGATGGATTTTTCAAGATTGGTTAAGGCATCCAGATTAAAGGCAGTCAATTGATAGCCATAACCCTCTGCAATAGCAGAGGCGTCTGCATTAATCAGGGTGCTCTGGTTTGATCCTAAAAAAGTTAATGGTGTTAAAGGCTGTGCTGCAAAGATCACGCAGGGGAAGATACTCAGCCAGATCATCAGAAAGAGAATTCTCATTATGCTGCCCTCGCCTTTTTGATTTGATCGGCCAGGTAATAACAGGCCTCCAGCTCTGTCATGCCCTTTTCTTTCATGATCGTTCTACGAGCCAACTTTTCATCACCATCCGTGCCGGCCAGCACCAACGGTAATGCGGGCATCACAATACGGAACAGGGACTTCAGGTTAGGGGATAGAACAATACCTTCCGTATATTTTTTGCTTTCCTTTCGAGCACTTAAAATCAGGCTTTTTTCTTCTTCGGTAAATGTTTTAAATCGTTCCAGCTCTTTCAGATCCGCCTTCTCCATCACCAGCAAATACCACCATTCAGCAAGGTCAAGCATCTTCTCCGCTTCGTCAGGATAATCCTTGATCTGTTGTGTTGCCTGTTTCAGCCAGATATTGAGTTTGCGCCAGGTCTTGGCCCCATATACAAAAGGTTTAACCAACGTAGGATTGGTGGTGATGACGTGACCTTCATCGGTATAGACGTGGGTCTCACGACCTTCATACTGGTTACGTTCGCCGATATCCGTGATGGTATTGATTAATGACACAATAGTGACTGTGAGCATGGCTTTGTAGTCACCACTGGCGAGTATGCCCATATCTAGGATGGTGACATCGGCTTCTGGCCATTGTTCGCCAGGTCGGTTGAAGAAACGCCCCTGCAGGCCTTCTGTCCACAGTTGCAGTGAATCGGCCATGTGGATGATTTTTTCCTTGCGCGCTTCAGACACTTCAGGTTTGTTCGCAGCCAGACGTAGTTCGGTTACGACATCGCTTGTAATAACGGACTTACGCTGTTCATCACGCGCCTTGCGCGCAGAATCCAGAATTGCATTACGGATCACCAGTTTATCGGGTTGTTTAATCTCTTTAGCATTGTCCGGATCCGCATCAGTAATCATCAGTCGGGTCAGTAATTCCATTTCGCCGAGGAAATCACGCACATCCTCATCGTCATCATCCAGCAATTCTCCTTTTTGATCGAACTTGTTATCAACAGACGTATTGCGAGCAGAGAGCATGGCATCTTCATCAGCTTCTGCCTGAGCCAGTGCTTGCAGTGCTTTGGCATAAGGGGGCAATGAGATATCTGATGTGACCTTAAACGTGACTTTATTGACGGTCAGGCCGGTAGATTCCAGATAATCACCCATCAGACCAAACGAGTTACCGGCTTCGATGATAAACAGACGTTGCTTTAACATCGCCATATCGTGCATGACCAGATAATTGATGGTTGCGGACTTACCTGAGCCGGTGGGTCCAAAAATTAGACTGTGTGCAACACGGGTTTTATCTCTGACGGGATCGAACAGGAAAGGCTCACCAATACGGTTAAAAAACAGATTACCCGGATTTCCAGTACCTCGACCACGTCCATACAGTGGCAGGATACATGCCAGGTGGTTGGCATACGTCAGGCGAGTACATTTACCCTGACTCTGATCAATCTGATAATTGAACGCCATCGGCAAATGGCGCAGGTAATTATCCATTGCTGTCGGGTCATATTTAGGCAAGATCGGATTAAATTTTGATGCGGACAGTATCGTGACAGCCTGTCTCGACTTACGCGCAAGATCCTCATCATCATTCCCGCGCAAATAGATACCTGAGAATGTCGGAAACAGGAAGTGTCCCCCGGCCATGTTGCGCAGCGCCTGTTTAGACTGATCAGCCGCTTGTACAGCTGCAGGGCTACCCTGCCCTGCAGCATCAATAATTTTGTCACAGTGAGCCTCTATGGCCGACTGAGATGCTATAACGACCGTCGTCACAAAGGTTGAGCCTTTGGGCAGTTGGTCCCACATCGATGCGGTTGCCCCTGCATGGGTTTTTATTTCTGCTGTGAGTATCCCTGTGGTCGGTGGATTATCGATCGCCTGCAGCGAGATCAAACGATGTGGCAGGCCGTGGAATCGCCATACACCGGCATCCTTATCGGACTCGGGATATCCGGTAAATAGCATTTCAGATAGATCCGCGCCAATACCGATGCAGGTATCGTCATCAGGAAATGGTCGGGCTTTCAGATAATCATGTACGCTATCAAACCCGGTGGGTCGAGGTGAGAACCAGGGGAGTAACCAATTGTATAAATCTGCCTGGTCATAACGTTTTGAGGTGACACCTATCTGACGTAGGGCGCTAATAAAAGAGTCCACTGCATCATTCAAATCATCCGTGGGGGTGCCGCGACCCGATATCGGATTGCCTGCCTTGTTGTAATACTCTTTACGATCACAACGGCGATAAATCACACAGCGGACACGGCGCAACTGTCCGTTCCAGTTCATCTGTGCGACATCATCACAGAACAAACCCTCTTCATGCGCCAGATGGCGCAGGTGTTCTTCCATCTCACGCATCCAGATCTTATGATGTTTGGTTGCTTTGGCCTCTGGCGTAGCATATTCACGTAAATGATCGACCAGGCCAGTAATCGGCTCATCATTCAGGTATATCTGTACGATGAAAGGATGATCCCGATCACCGGGCAGGCGTTGAAATGATTGCTGTATACCATACTCAATCTTCTCCAGGATCTCCTGAGGCTGACCTTCGACATCGATCGGTGTCAGCTCGAAAACAGAGCCGACACTGATCCCGTCATCGAATATAAAAACCCCTTTTTCCTTGTCATAATCCTTGAACGGCAGGAACTGTGCGAATGATGGAGGCTCATTGTATACCGACGCATACTGCTCCTGTGTCAATGGATCGCCACGCCACGGTTTTACACCGAATATGCGCAGCATAAGATTCTTAAACCTGTCCGATTGTTCGGATCGTGTGAGTTGAAAGCTTTTGTGTTCCGCATTCATCGGACGATTTCCCCAGGCAGCGCGTATTCGTCTTTCTGATACATTTTGAATGCCGTGGTATATCCTGGAACAGGATGCCCCTTGCGGCTCAAGTGTGGAAAAACATACAGCGTTATTTCCGGGTTAGGCAGCGTAGGAAACTGAGATTCAATCTCGTTGCTGGCATAACGCGTGTAGCCTGCAAGATCTCTGCGATCATCGAGCAGTTCACGGTACATCTTCGCTGTCGCCTGAGTTGATCCTACGTGCTGTTCATAGATCGCCTTGATGTTCTGGCCAGTGTCCGGAATCAATTGTTGACTGCTACAGCCTGCCGTTAGCAACAGGCTAATCAAAACTACGAAGTGACTGTATTTTCTGAGTAGGTATTCTATTGGCATAATCCAATTTCCTTCCGTTTGTTAAATAATCAATGGTGATTTCATCCTCGACATGCAGCACGACATCCTGCCCGCCATCGAGATAAACCAGGTCAACTGCATTGCGCTGGCGTTCGCGTAAATAATCAGTGAGTTCTTTGAGTGAGGCAGCTAGTGTCTGGCCTGCAATATAATCACCCGCATTACCGTCAAAATAACTTTGCGCAGTACCATCACTACTGATCACCGTTGTGTTTTGGGTGCTTGCATAGCCTTCAGCCGTTGCAGCCACACCGGATGCAATCATCCGGTCTTTCAGGTAATCCTGAGCGTTGGTTATCAATTGCCCGGTTAAACACGGCTTACCGCGCTGATCAGAGATATAACCGAGGATTTGTCGCACGTTGGTGGTTGAGGTGTTGCCACCCTTGACTGATGACTGGGTATAGACTCGACCGTCATCAAAAGTAAAGGTGACCGAGTGAACCTCACCGCGCACACAGGACATTTCGCGGTTGCCAACCGCGATACCCGACCAGACAATATCGCGGATACCGGGTATATAGTGGCCATTACTGGCCAGGTTCTCAGGCCCCGTAATGATCTTGAAACGAATGGGATCCAGCACACTGCCCTGGGCGTTCGGTACGATACCCAGTAAGGCGGTCAGGGTGGTATTGGAGAACAACGTGGCGTTACGCGGGATCGTGTAGAAAGGAATGGTCTCTCCTTTTTCTTTTTTATCCGCCGCCTGCTTGTTTCTTTCCTTAATGTCATCATCTTTGCGGATCGGTTCACCCGTGATGGTAACCGGTACCGGATCCTGTTTATCATCGGTATAGGCGACTGAGGTGAAGGGTGTGATGGTGATCATTTGATTGCTGGGCAGGATAGCCTGTTGCAACTCTGAACCGGTTACCTGCCCGCTGGATGGCTTGGATCCGATTTTTTTACCTGGGTTTAACAGGCTGTCAAAACCGAGCCCCTGAGGCACCTCAGCAGGATTCGGTGTCACTGGGTCACGTTGACGATAACCTTTCTCACTTTTGGTACCGGGTAGACCAGAGAGTAAATTCTCAAACTTCTTCTCGTATTCATCGAACACACTCTTAGAGCGCTGATCGATTTTATTGTCTACCAGTTTGGCCACCTCGACTTCGCGCTTTTTTTCATTGATCGCCTGAGATTGTTCCAGGGCTCGTAATCTATCTTCCAATAACCGGTTGCGCTCGTTAATCGTCGAGATGGTATTCACATACGTGTCTCGCTCAGACGGCGACAGTTCCTGGGTCGGATTCGGTACAACAGGTGTCTTTTTGGAGGTAGCGGCTGTCGGTTCTGAGCTGTTGTTCGTTACCTTCAATATCAGACTGATGGTAACGATCAAAATAAGAACGACTGCAAACACAAGCAGTTTATTTTTGGTCATTGTGGTACCTCATCGACACTCAGGTCCGTGGTTTCGTAATGATCAATCTCGCCATACGATCTACCTGTTTCGATAATGCACAGATGCTTTGATATTTGATGGCTGGAGAGAACACTCAGATTCGACGAGTACGACATGCCTCCTCCTGAAGGCACATGTGCAATGCGGTGAACGACTTCTCTGGTTCCGTCTTTAAACGGCTCAAACAGGAAGGGTGTGCCAGATTGGTTTAACATTAGCTTGTCTTTGGTCATGGTGATACCTCATCGAATGGTTGTCCTGAAATCAGATACCAGGTGGTTGTATCTCCATCATGGCCAGCTGGATAAACAACGGCATGTTGCGCAGAAGCAGCCAGAAAAGCACCACGTAGATAACGTGGGTCTAGCACTTCGGTATACAAAGAATTAGAAGTCACGCGCACTGCCGTGACATACAAGGTCGGTGTACCTGGAGCAACCCATTGCGCCATCGGTTCGGTAATCAAATCACCACTTTTGAACAATGGAACCGCTGTACTATCAACCGGGATCCTGCGCACACCAGCCAGGGGCTCGACCAGACGTTCAGGCGCATAGATAGACTGAGAGGCAAAACGCGCAAGGTCGACATAATCGTAATCGTATCCCGTCATGCCCCCTTGCGTATCAGCCGTATCCTTTGCAGGTATACGATCATCGACAATGGCAATCGGATGTTGATGCCCTTTCGCTCGTGCTTCGATATCCAGTACATACGAGTAGCCAGTATCGGTAATCGCATTAACTCGCTGCTTCTTGAACGCTTTGGATGCGATCCAGTACACGCTGCCCCCCTCCGATATCTGGATGCGTTCAGAATCAATTCTGATCGATGCCGGTACCTGTAGCGTTATCGGTAATGGAAAATCGATACGACGTTCTTTACCGACAGGTAGCACGATGTGAATTGGAGTTTTGTCCCAGACGCGATGTTCGACTAAATCAGACGGTTGTCCCTGTGCGACACCGGTCGTCCATAACATCAACAAAAACAGTATGGATCGTTTCATTTTGCTTTCTCAATTGGTTGTGCCTGGTAACCAGCTGGACCATTCAAGCCCAGGCCCCAGGGGTTGGATTCTGGATCAACATCGTAGCGAACCACCTGCATAGGTAGTCGCAGGTGCAGGTTCTTAACAACGCCACCATTGACATATTCCTTGATCTCTACGTCTAGCCAGACCAGCCAGGAATTACCCAGCTTTACGACAAAGGCTTCGTCGTATACAGCCTCTGAAGACAGGCTCCAGTTACGCACCCGATTGCGTAATTCACCGTGTTTTAAACGATTGTTATAATCAGCCTGGAGATCCGCTTGATAACTGGGCGTGAAATAGGATCTCAACAAGTTAATCTTGCTCTGATAGTCCTTCTCCCCGTTGGTTTTCCAGTTATTTAGCTGTTGCAGTATGTAACCTGCGAATATATAAACCTCAGACTCAGGGATTTCATCAATACCCATAGTGCCGCCCGAACGTAAATCGGGTGGGTAATGCAGACGAATATGTGACGGCGCAGTTATCCATCCAATCGCCATGATGATCATCAATACCAATTGCCCGAAAATGATGCGTGATTTCAGGCGACCGGTCTGTTGCTCGTTTTCAAGAACGCTGACAAAGCTCATCGACGCAAACTCCAGTAACCGGATCGCATAATAAAGATCTTAAGCCACCCGCGATCCGACAGGGCTCCCAAGATATACCGTGTGTAATAGCCTTCAGGCTTGCCTTCCTTTTTACGCTGAAAAGCTTTACCCCCGTTGTAAACACCAAGGAATGCGCCTAAGAATAGAGTAGGCAAAATCACAAACCACCAGGACGTGAAGAGTGCTATTACCAAACCGAAGATTGCTCCAGTCAATGCCCCCAGAATGACCAGTACGAAGATTTCCGTACCGGTGCATCCCAGAAACAAAACTGGCTCACGATCGATGCGGTGTGCAGTTTCTTTGAGCAGGGCCATCTTGTTATGGAGCAGCGTAATCGACAGCCAATAGTGCGATTAAGGTCACGGCAACTACTAGTACGACACCGATCGAAGCTGTAATACCGAATTTCTTCCAGTCCCCCTTTTCTCTGGCTTCAGTGAATGATGCATAGGTCGACCACGCCACACCTAGAAATGTGAGTGCTACAACGGCAACTGCCGCAATACCGGCGCCACTGGAAAACAATTCCCTGATGAACTGAACCGGTGAGGTCGTCGTCGTAACACCAGTACCTGCAGATACATCAGCTGCTGTTGGTAATGCTGCATTGGCAGACCTGCCCGCAAGCAGTACGATCAATGCCGCAGAAGTTGGTAGATATTTTGTAAACTTAGTTTTCATAGATGTCCCTCTTTAGACAACAATTAAAATCATTAAAAAACTCCAGATCATGAGTAGCATGATCATATTTTTTCCCCAATCACCGAGGCCTAATTTATTGCCGGTCATCAGGAAAAACTGTTTGTATGCCACCCAGGCTGTCCATAGGGACACCAGGGCGGCAAACACGGATCGAAAAAAGATACTGAGATCAGATACTGTGTAGCCAGCGCCCAACTCAAAAGCGTCAAACATCAGCGTTTATCCTCATGGTAATACCCCGTTATCGGGGGCAGTTCACGTCCAGCATCGATACTTTTCTGGATATAAACCTGAATACCACCCTGTATCTTTCGAAGATCGTTGGCCAAAATGTCGTAATGAAAGCTATAGCGGCTTTCACTGGAAGCTTTGTTACTGATCTTGATCTGATCAATACGCTCTAACAGAAAATCCAGTTCCTGTGACAGCTTGGCGAGATTGGCTCTTTCAATATCATTTTCGTCAGCAATAACGCTCTGGCACATTAAAGTCACAGCAATCATCAATACAATTCGCAGATTCAGTCTCATCATTGGTCTCTCATAAATGTTTTTTGAACAAAGCAGCTGTCAGGAAGATCGATATCCCCCACACAGCCATCGCGGGTACGAATATAAAATTGGGGTGTACCGAGAACGGGATTCCCAGATAAAAGAACCAGGTGCTCAACAGCGCTGGTTTAATCCAGGGTTTGGCATGGTGGTAGGCCATGGCACGTTCGATACCGCCGCCATAGATACGTAATTCACGCTGTACTAATCCATCCGACAGCGCAGCCAGACCCACCAGCAGGAAGCCTGGTAAGGTTAATGTGGCCACCGTAATACGCGCCGCGAAAGTGAGTGTCGTGTTCATCATGGCCTGAAAATATTCCTGGAACGACCAGGCCACTTTGCCAATTGAAATCCGCACATTGGAAGCATCTGCAGGTACATCGAGTAGCCAGTGGTAAAAGGACTCAATGCCCGTCCACTCAAACAGATAAAATCGCACATTTGATGCAGTATCGAATGCCGCTTCGGCAGGTGAGCTCACGAGTATGGCTTGCGTGAAATCAATCTGTAGATAGGATAACTCCTGTCGCAGCATACGCTCACTGTGCGCCGCACCTTCATCCGACCAGAAAAAGAATATACCCAGCCATTCAACGACCACAGAAAACAGCCACGCCATAAACAGGAATCCCAACAAATCGAATGTCATATCGATCATCTTGATCGTGAGCGGCTTTGGCTTCTTACGCTGTATATACTTGCTTTCTGTTTTGACGGTCTCACTGGTCATAAGAAACCTCGTGAACCATATTTTTATGCTGACGCAGCATGTCCTTGATATGAGCCTCATCAAAGGAAGGCTGGTATTGATACCAGTCTTCACTGGATTGATAACGCTCACGCATTTCAACCGCCATTGCGGCCAACCCTTTCGGCATATCAGCAACATCACGGATATCAGGCATTGGCAGACGTACTTTGTGCGGTTTACCTCCGTCCAGCAATGCGAAGGCCTGTCCTTTCGGTAGCGTCACAAAATCATTCGGCTGTATCAGACGAACTTGTTGGGTGGTCACCCTCTGTCGTGTATTACTGGTGAAATGCTTGTCATCATCAGTATCACTGCTATCCGTCGCGCCTGATTCCATCATCAAATGATTGATTTCTACATCGCGTAGCTGTTCGGTGAACATCTCTGCAGTGGCGGTTTCACGTACACGCAACATGATCATGGAATTAAAGTTACCGGCCACCTGCCCTGCTTTCGAGGCGTTACCTAAACGCGCTTCCACATCCGACCAGGTTTGGGTATAAGCGGTTACCTGATAACCCGCGCCACCGGCTTTGTTCAACATCGGAATAAATTCATCGCCGATTAGCTCATTAAATTCATCGGCATGGATATTGACTTTCGTATCCTCGTAATCCACTGAGTCAGGTAAACCGGAATCCGTACCGTGCTTATATTTACGACCCGCGTATGAAGTCAGATCAGCGAACATGGCCGGACCGACAGCACCGGCAACCTCGGCATCGGTCAATGCATCAAGGCCGACATATACGATACCTTTGGTGCGTATCACGGTTGGCCAGTCGAAGATTGGACGTTGATCATCCTGATCCAGATAATCGGGTGAGAGCAATTCAGATATTTGCCCCGAAGTCAGCTTATCCATCAGGGGCAACAGGCTGGAAACCAGCTTATCGTAATAGCCCCGATCATACTCAAAGGTGCGAGACAGACTCGATGCAATGGTGTCGAATAACCCCTTGTCACGACAGTACTGCCATAGCGCGACAACAGAACGATCCCGATTACCCATTTCACGAGCAATGCGGTATTGCTTATTGTCTGGATCGGCATACTGTTGCTCGATCCAACGCACTTCGGCCTGGTATCCTTCAGGATCATGCTTTTCGGCAAGCATAGTCATGTAATCGCGCACTAAGGGTTCAATGTTCTGACCATATTCCTTGATCATCTCGTAATCGATCTTACGGCCCAGCCCGTTCATGGCCTGAGCTATGACGTTGACATAACGCCAGGTGAAATCGCGGAAGGCCTGCGACTGCCCTTCCCCGGGTAAAGCTTGAGAGATCCGGTTAGCAACCTCAGTGATACGGGTAAATGTTGACACTGGGTTATAGCGCGCCGAATACTCGGGAAAACCCAGATGGAAGCAGTAGAAGTCATCAAGACGCCCTGCGTTTTTGGCAGCGGTATACATACGCAGCAACAGGTCGGCATCGCCTTTAGGATCAAACACAATCACCACATCACCGCGCATGATGTCCTGAGTGATCAACAGTTCAGCCAGTCGAGTCTTGCCGACCCTTGTGGTACCCAGTACCAGGGTATGACCGACTCGCTCAGAATTATTCATCAGGATCGGATACTCGCCCTCGTACAAACCGACAGCGTGTAGCGATGGCTCACCGCCTACCGGCGGTAGATCAGCGAACGGAGAATTGATAAATAACCACTTAATGAGACGGTACGGATAAAACCAACGGTATCGGTCCAGGTGATCGATAAATTTTCCATAGGCTTTGAGATACCGCAGGAACCATTTCTCGGACTCAAATCTAACTTCAAACTTTCTTGACCATCTAAACAAGAACGACATCTTTTTATAATCCAGTCCGTCACTGCGATTGATGTCTGCTATGCGTTGAGCATGGCGTTGATCCCACAGAAAACCCAAGCCAAGGAACAACTTGGATTTACTGACAGGTATATCCTTTCCGCGCATCACGAAGGGTTGAATGCGTTTCAGACCAAAATGATAGCGAGTGATCTTAAGTCCTCGCCAGAATCGTCGTGTAGCAAGATAGATAAATACCAATGCCAGGATAAATCCTACTGAGGGGGTCAGCATGAAATAAGACGGTGCCACAATCGCCAGTGCAGCAACGCCTGCATACGAGGCTGCCGACAGAAATTCCACCGGCGGACGTAACAGGGTTTCAATCAGGTATTCGTCACTCATTGTTCAATGAACCGCTGAGTGATGAACGCGGGATAGTGAGCGAGGTCAAAAAAATCAGCAATCGTATCCCCGTCTGCAGGAGACATGGATACGCCGCCCAGTGCGGTAACAACACGCTGCACATCATCAAGGTCTTTGGCCTCGACCAGCCAGCAAAGCGCATTATATTTGAGTAATATCGATTGGTATTGGCTGATCCAGTTAAGAGAGCGTTCATCACTACCGATGATGCAGACTGGTGAGGCTAATTGATTAAACTGTACGGTCCTTGCAGTCACGTCACCCGGAGAGAGTTTAGTGGTGGTGATTGGTAACCAGTTATCTGGATCCGTTACATCATTAGATTTATCACCGTCACCTAGTTTCTGTATTTTTTCCAGCGCCCAGTCTTTACCGAAATCCGGTACATTCTTACCGCTAAACAACTGCTTATAGGGATAAGAAGGCATGGTGACACCGGAGTCAAAAATAACAACCGGCTCCGCCAATAAATAAGGAGTCATAGTGAATAAAGCAACAAAAGCCAATAGTTTTTTCATTAGAGAGAGACCACTTTTAGAAAATGTTTAAGCACAAGGTTGCGATAATTCGACGCACGATTCTGATCGCGTAAATTATGATACCCACCGACTGCGTATTCCCAGGAGCCGGAGCGTTGATACAGCTCCATCAGATAATCTGCGCCAGCGCGTAGATTAGTCACTGGATCAAAAGCTGAATCAATAGATTTAAACCGGGCGGCATGCCATTTCCAGCTCACCTGCATGAGGCCGATATCACAATTATGTCCCTGAT
>JBNKMF010000074.1:0-24823 GCA_050292965.1 Gammaproteobacteria bacterium
ATACGAAATTGATTCTATATAAGATCCCATGTTCTACTTGAAAAATTGGAAAATAGTTTTCACACATCCTGTGCCACAAGCAGCCGTAACGGGTGGGGGATTTTTATGTGAGCTGACCAGGTTATTATTTGAGGAAGGCGAAAAACTGAACTGGTTGAGATATATGGTAATTGCGAGTACATTCTCATGTACCTCCGACCCCTTTAACACACGCCTTAGGCAAAATAACAGCAAAAGGGAAAATGAGAAGGACTACACTGTATGAACGGACAAGTAGATCATAATCAAGCAGCTATAAT
The DNA here is from genome assembly GCA_050292965.1 of Gammaproteobacteria bacterium. GTDB lineage: Bacteria > Pseudomonadota > Gammaproteobacteria > JACNJF01. The sequence continues at coordinate 300 of JBNKMF010000074.1, forward strand.
CTGGCATAACAAAAATATTTTAAACAGGATCACCTGGTGAGCTACTGGATCAGGATAATGGAATAATAACTCCAAAAAATAAGGGCAGGGAAACATGCAAAAAATCGTAAGTATCCGAAAGCAGATAACCAGCTTAAACAGATTAATGCCGTATCTGTTTATAAACATAATGGACTGAAACAGATGGAACAGCTCACCGATCTTAAAGCCATCCTGCATTCCAAACGGGCAAATATCTACTACCTGGAAAAATGCCGGGTGATGCAAAAAGATGGACGAGTGCTGTACCTGACAGAAGCCAAAAATGAAAATCAGTATTGGAATATCCCCATAGCCAACACTACCTGTATCTTGCTTGGGACAGGTACATCAATAACCCAGGCAGCAATGCGAATGCTAGCCCAGGCTGGCGTTTTGGTTGGCTTTTGTGGTGGGGGAGGTACACCACTCCTAATGGCAACTGAAATAGAATGGCTCTCACCGCAAAGCGAATATCGGCCCACAGAATATATACAAGGCTGGATGACATTCTGGTTTGACGACGCCAAACGACTACAGGCCGCTCGTCAATTTCAACGCGCAAGAATCAGCTATCTGGAAAAAGTCTGGAGTAAAGACCGCGACCTCAAGAGCGAAGGGTTCAATTTCAGTGATAATGAAGTCAAAGCAGCACTGGAAAACTTTAACAGCAAAATCGACGCAACCGGCAAGGTCAGCGACCTGTTACAAATCGAGGCCCAACTCACCAAACGCCTCTACAAAATTGCTGCAACCCGTACCGGCTATGGAGACTTTGTACGCGAACGCGAAGCCATAGACACCGCCAATGCATTTCTAAATCACGGTAATTACCTCGCTTATGGTCTGGCGGCAACCACCCTATGGGTGCTCGGTATTCCGCATGGTTTTGCAGTGATGCATGGCAAAACCAGACGTGGTGCTCTGGTATTCGATATAGCCGACCTCATCAAAGACGCCATCATCTTGCCCTGGGCATTTATCTGTGCCAAAGAAGGAGCAACCGAGCAGGAATTTCGTCAGCAATGCCTGCAGGCATTTACCGACCATAAAGCGCTGGAATATATGTTTGATGAAGTGAAGGCTGTAGCTTTGAAAACAGATTGGGAGAAAAAAGACTCATGATGGTTACCTTCGTTAGCCAGTGTGAGAAAAAAGCGCTCAATCGAACAAGACGAGTACTTGATGCTTTTGCTGGCCGCATTGGAGATAACACCTGGCAGACAGTTATAACTCAGGAAGGGTTGCTGGCGGTTAAAAAGCTGCTTAGAAAAACTGCCAGCAAAAACACCGCAGTCAGTTGTCACTGGATTCGTTCACGCAGTCGTAGTGAGTTGGTTTGGGTGGTTGGGAGTAGGGATAAATTTAATATGGAAGGAATTGTGCCAGTAAATTCAACACAGAAAGAGGTTCCTATGGACATAGCAAGAGCTAAGCCAATCAAAGGAGTAGATTATGCTAATACTCATCTTCAAAGACTAGACCATCATTTATTTGCAGTGGGATATGTTGCTGAGCAACTTTATACTCGGTTTTATCCTGATGCAAAAAACATCTCTGATGCCGCATTTATCGCTGGGTGTCTACATGACCTCGGTAAAATTGATCCGAATTTTCAGGCTTGGGTCACCAAAGACAAAAATCAATCTTATGTTGCTGAAGATGGACAACATATTGATGAGGTGAAGTTTAGCTTTGAGAAACATCCTCGACATAATGAAATCTCAATTTTACTTTACGAGTTATTTGATGATGTAAGTCTTAAATCAATAAATGTGGCTAATAAGAAGAGAATTAAGCATGCCATTTATTGGCATCATGCAAAACCATTTAGATCGAAAGGAGGATTTGATAATTTAGGTGATGTTTGCAAAAAACTTGATACCAGTCTCAAGGGAGACTCATGGAGTAAAGTGGTATGTAATAGTATTGAGTTATTAGGCAAAGTTAGTGAATTAGATTGTCAGTATAGAAGTAAAACAAGCAGTAACCTTGCTTCTTCCTGTCTTCAGGAAATAGATAAGGACAAGCTGTCGTATGTGCAGTTAGTACCCTTCCCCAAGTATAAAGACTACGATCTGAATGACTCGGTTTCTGAATATAAAATTCAGTCTAATAATAATGCAGTCAATAATCAGGTAAGAGCTTGTTTGATAACAGCTGATCGTTGGGTTTCAAGTATGTCCTCAAGTGAACTGTCTAGTTCAATTAAATTAAATCAGCTTGAAGATTTTATCGATGATCAAATAGATCGATGCGGATTGATACCTGATTCAATTTTGGATGTACACATCACAGAATGTCTAAAATCATTTCCGAATGATGAACGTGGTCAACAACAATCAGAAGTTGCAAAAAAACTTGCAGATAATAATGAAAAAGTTGGAGTTCTTGCTGGCGCTGCTGGTTGCGGTAAGACAAAGATAGCTTTGGAATGGGCAAAATTAAGAGGTGCTAAACAGATAATCTGGATATGTCCACGTGTTCAAATTTGTCAAGGTCTGTTTGCTGAATTAAGTAATAGCGACAGCCCTTATTTACCCAATGCAAACATTGAACTTCATACTGGTGAATTTAAATGTATTAATACCTATACAAACGAAACCGCTGAAGAAGATTATTTTAGTGGAGATATTGTAATAACTACAATTGATCAGTTACTTAATACAGTCATCAGTCATACTAAAGCCGATCAGTTGTTGCATTACCTTAGTGCGCATATTGTATTTGATGAGTATCATGAATACATCAACATGCCAGCATTTAATCTGCTATTCGCTGAATTAGTCGCTTCTAGAAATGAGCTTGTAAATGGGTGTAATGCCATACTGGTATCTGCAACACCCCACTACTTGTATCTTGAAAAAATGTTGGGTATGGATCGAGATTATGATGTGGCTGAAATGCCTTCATTCAATCAGTGCAAATATAAATTTAACTTTGTAAAGTATGATGAAACCTTGCAGGATGAAAGCAACCCTCTATATGAAAATCAGGAAAGTGGCACTTTTGTTATAAGCAATACAGCAATCACAGCACAAAAAAGTTTTATTCTAAATCAGCATTCAGAAAATGCGGTGCTTTTGCATTCAAAATTTAAAAAGAGCGATAAACGCAGATTGTTTGAATCGGTATTTGAGTCGTTTAAACGTAATGGAACAAGGGTTTACGATGTATTAAGGAGCGGTCCAATCGTTCAGGCATCACTCAATATCAGTTGTGAAAACATGGTTTCAGAAATTTGCCACGCAGAAAACAATCTGCAACGTCTTGGTCGTTTAGATCGTTTTGGAATGAATACCACGGGAGTAAATTATTACACTGTTGTCATACCAGTTAGCCTGTATGAGGGAAAAAGAACAGGAAGTGTTGCACGCTTTATGAATTCTAATAATGTTTTGTCATCTACTTTAGCCTGGTATGAATTTCTACAAGATGCAACAGATGATGGAAGCAAGGAACTTTCTCTGTTTGGAGTCTATGAGATCTACTCAAGTTTCTATAAGAACAAAACATCAATGAAATTTCTTGAAGAAGATCTAATTGCCAGCATGAAAAAAAGTTCAGGGATGATAGATAATAAGGCATCTGAACCTAAGGTAATTATTAAGCCAAAACGAGATTCAAAACAACGCGCAAAAATCAGTAAAAGTTCGTTGCGAGGAGACAGTCGTTTTGTGCAGATGGCAGTTTGTGATGTTGAAGCCTACCCGGATATACATTTTCCAGAACTGTATGCTTATGAAATACCCACCAATGAATCCGAAAATATTGATAACCTCACTGCTTCTTGTGAAGAAATACAAGGCTATGGCGATAGCTCAAAAGACCTATTGGCTCATATGCATAAAAAACACCACAATATTATGGGAGGAAAAAAATCATATAAGGATTTCGTTCTTTTAAGTGAAGCAATAGATCCTGAGTTACCAGTTTATTTAAGTTATACACCAAATGACCTTCTACCTGTGGGTGGTGAATCAGCCCGCCACAGCGAAGCAATTTATTACGGAGTGTGTGAAAAGCAACCCGTAGGTGCAATTTCAATCAAGCAACTAACCAACCAAAAGGACTAAACAATGGAAAAAGTAACAGGCATTAAAAGCGTAGACTTCAAAATCACTGCAAAAGGGCATGGAGTCGTGAACTGGAATGGGCCAACTAACCTTGCTCAAGAGAATGGAAATACTGTAGATAACCATACTCTCCCCAAGTTACGTGGTTATTCAAATCTTTCGGGAAAGGTGAAGGATACTGGCTATAAATATCGCAAAGAGCCAACCGATATAAATTTTAAGGAAACACCTCTCTATATAAGTCAGAACTGTATTCGCCACCATCTCTTTCGCGAGCAGGCATTTGATATTCATTATGCTAAAAAGTCTAATCTTGAAAAGGTATTAGCATCCATCACGGGATTGATTCGGGGATATGTAGTACCTGCATCTCAAAACAAACGTACTAGCCCATTATTAATGGAGGATTTCGTCGATCAATTGGGTAATGGGAATTTTGAACAGTTCGGACAGGCAGGTGAAAGAGATAGTTCATCGTTTTTTTCTAAAACAACATTTGGAGACACTGAATACAAGTCCTACGGTTCGATTAGTATTGAACAATTACAATTTATTTCACTAGATAAAAAATTCGATCGCGAAGCGATGGAAATAAAAGAAGGCCAGGGCGATGAAGTTGCAGGAACTATTACCCAATATATTCAATCGTTGAATTCTGAGCTAAATCCACAAGCAATATTTCATCCAAACTATGTGCGTAAGGGAACAATTTTTGAAGAAGGTGAGGTAGGAATTCTTCTTAATGATGATGCTATGAAAGCTCTGATTGAACATACACTGGATAAAATTAGAAATTTATCTATTAGACAGGCCAAGTCTTACATGTATGTAGATGAAGTTATTGTGGACTACAACGACAGTCCAAAAATGATGCGAATTAAGAATGATGAAGGAGCAATATCTGAAGAATGTAATGGTTCTTTTGCAGCTTATTTCTACGCCAAGTAAATTGAGACGAAATAAATGAAAATTATCATTAACTACGAAGCATCCTGGCGAAATTCATTCCTTGATCCGACGACTAGCAATAACGAACCGTTACCTAAAGACGGGCGAAAGTTCATTGGATCTATGACAAATCTAAAGAATGCAGATAATTATATTTCTCGTGAAGTAACAATTGATACTGTAATGGGAATTCTAAATAGATTGATTGGAGACCAGAGAAAGTTATATCAGGCCCGATCCAATAAAAATTACTATTTCATGGAAATTGAACCCAAAGTCAGATTTGAAGATAAACCTGAATTTATTAACAACGAAGTTGCTTATATCAGGAATATCACGGGGAGTACCGATCAAAATTCTTACACGGGTATGATCAAAGTAAATGACCCAATTTTTACATCGGATTATTCGCTAGAATTTTGGTCTGTACTTTCTATGGATTTTGATGAGTTATGCAAATTCATATTAACCGGTGGCATTTCTGAAGGGACCATTGAATTAAATCCTCTTGTGATTATAGCGCGACTTGAAGAGCTGAATAAGTTAAAGGCAGTGGCCAATGAAAAAGAGGTGTTAGAGGTATATACAGTATTGGCTAAAAAATTTGAAAAGTTTAAGGGGGTAAATCCGAAAGGAGAAATATACCCTATCAGTTTTTATTGTTCAGCACTCTATCTGCAATTAGAAAGTTTAGAGAGGAGATATGACCTAAGCTCAGCAAGAACAAAAGCAGGTGGGTTAAGCGGGATATCAAATAATGGTTTTACAAAAAAGGATTTCATGAGCAGGTATACAACTGGAGATAAAAAGAAAATCTGGGGAAACCCATATATGCGTGAAGACTTTGTTAAGGGTGAGGGTAGATCAAAGCAGATATTAAAAAAGGTAAGCGGAAAGCTTGAAGTGAATATAGATATTGAACGTCAGAAAGCTCTTGAGATCCGAAACCTGATAGATTGTGCAGGTGTATCGACTTTTTACTTGGGTAAAAAAGGTCTTGCCTATGTTTCGGATATTAGGGTCTAGGGGGAGCTATGAAAAGCTACATTGATATTATTCTAAGCCCAGATGCTGAGATGCCTCTGAACCGTTTGTTAAATGCACTCTACACCAAATTCCACAAAGCTCTATGTGACCTAAATTCAAAAAATATCGGTATCAGCTTCCCATATTACAAAGCCACACTCGGGAATCTTTTACGCATACATGGCTCGGCCTCTGATCTGGAAAAGTTGCAACAAGCTAACTGGATAGGGGGTATGAGTGGATACTGTTCAATCAGTGATATCTTGTCAGTACCGGATGGTTCAAAATTCCGCACCGTGTCGCGTAAGCAGACCACGATGAGTCAATCAAAACTCAATCGACTATTAAAGCGTGGTTCAATCACAGAGGATGAGGTTAAAAATTACAAAGCCAAAATGTTTACCAAGGGTCTGGATAATCCTTATCTGGAATTGCAAAGTGGATCGAATGGACATAGACACCGAAGGTATATTCAGTTTGGAGATATCGTTGATACCCCTGTTTCCGGTGAATTTGATACTTTCGGCCTGAGCAAAACCGCCACAGTCCCCTGGTTTTAACTTACTGTAGCCAGATTGTAGCAATCTGCTACAATCTAGTTTATTCCTTTTATTTCAGAGGTAAAACATGGCTAAGGCATCCTCACCGATCCGATTACAGCAGGATCTTATGCAACAGGCAGAATCAACAGCGCGGCGTTTTCATCGTAGTACTGCTGAGCAGATTGAATACTGGGCTGAACTTGGACGCACGGTCTCTTCAACCCTAGATCCAGATGTTTTGTTATCCATTTCGGCAGGACTGACACGGATAAATGTTGAACCGGTGATTTCCGAGCCCGTTGATCCTGACGAGGTTTTCAGGGATTTGGAAGTTCAGCGTGATAACGGGGTGTTACAGCGAAATGTGACCACCAGTCCAGTACGTTATCAGGCATCACTGAAACAACCGGGTCTGTTGGAGCGTATTGACCAAAAGGGTGAGTTAGTTACTGGCCGGTTTGAGAACGGCGAGTTTATTGCCCAGAGTGAAAACCAGTCTTGAACAAACAAAAACAACTCTGGTTACTTGCAGGGGGTAACGGGGCAGGGAAAAGCACGTTTTACCGGACACAACTTGAAACCAGAGGCATACCTTTCGTCAATGCAGATATTCTGGCCAGGCAACTATTTCCTGAGCATCCAGAACAACATAGTTATGAATCTGCAAAAATTGCCGAAGAACTTCGGGTGCAGTTATTAAGGGAAGGGCGGTCATTCTGTTTTGAAACTGTTTTCTCACATGTTTCCAAAATCGACTTCGTCGCTCAAGCAAAAGCACTTAGGTATGAAATTGTACTGGTGTTTATCCATCTGGATGATGTTGGGCTTAACAATGCCAGGATTGCACAGCGATTAACAGAAGGAGGGCATGATGTTCCGCCAGAAAAAGTCAGTAGTAGAATACCTCGAACCTTAAAGAATATCAGTCAGACAATACCCTTATGCGATCATGTCTATCTATTGAACAATTCAAGGCAGGACAACCCCTTCCAAAGAGTTGTTGAGGTCCATCATGGACAGGTGACAATAAAACAGAGGCCCCTGCCTGGATGGACAAAAGAGATATTGAAAGTCTATCTGGATTAACTTTTTACCAAAGTTTTTAACGCTCTTTAACAAACTATATAAATCAATCACTTACAGAGGAGTAATTTTTCATTGGTAAAACAGTGAAATTACCTTTAAGTGTTTGTTGTACCTTGGATAAATATCAATTATCTTCTGTTCACTGCCGCACAGGCAGCTTAGAAAATTTCAGCAGCTTGTTGAGCTAACATCAGGTCGTTCACTGCCGCACAGGCAGCTTAGAAATTCATCAATAACAAATGAAGAATAGCTATCTAGTTCACTGCCGCACAGGCAGCTTAGAAATGCTAAAGATAAAGCAAGCTGATCAAGAATTCGTTCACTGCCGCACAGGCAGCTTAGAAAATTTATAAAAAGTCTCTGTTGGTAAATATGCGGTTCACTGCCGCACAGGCAGCTTAGAAATCTTCTAGAGCTTCATCCCGTGTTCTGGCTGTGTTCACTGCCGCACAGGCAGCTTAGAAAAGTGACAAAGAGTCAAAGGTAACGCATTACTTGTTCACTGCCGCACAGGCAGCTTAGAAAAGTGAGCGTGTGTATCTGGATTCCGGATATTGGTTCACTGCCGCACAGGCAGCTTAGAAATTACATTTCTTCAACGGCAAATAATAATTTGTGTTCACTGCCGCACAGGCAGCTTAGAAAGTGTAAGAGCAAGGATGTTGAACACATTGGCCGTTCACTGCCGCACAGGCAGCTTAGAAAGCTTTCGAGCGATTTTTCCGCTAGACCTGCAAGTTCACTGCCGCACAGGCAGCTTAGAAATATATCAGTTTGTGGTTGAATAAAGCATTCTAGTTCACTGCCGCACAGGCAGCTTAGAAAGATAAATTCGACTTCATGTCGGGGCTAGCGACGTTCACTGCCGCACAGGCAGCTTAGAAAGTTCGTGATACATGCCGCCCAGGGTCCGCTACGTTCACTGCCGCACAGGCAGCTTAGAAATCTGAGCGCCTTAAGACTCGTGAAAAAGTTCAGTTCACTGCCGCACAGGCAGCTTAGAAAATTAATGGATAATATGAAAATGGATACTCATTGTTCACTGCCGCACAGGCAGCTTAGAAATATGGCACTCAAACTGTAGTACCGGACAGCCCGTTCACTGCCGCACAGGCAGCTTAGAAAAATTCCTCCAATACCAAGTGCGCCAACAATTGGTTCACTGCCGCACAGGCAGCTTAGAAAAAATTGTTAAAGAACTGGGGCACCTGCCCCATCGTTCACTGCCGCACAGGCAGCTTAGAAATCTCAACCTCTTCTCTCTGTACTATAAGTATAGTTCACTGCCGCACAGGCAGCTTAGAAACAGTCGCGCAGGCCAACAAGATCTTGCTTTGAGTTCACTGCCGCACAGGCAGCTTAGAAATCTGAGTATGTTTCACCGTCAGGTTTTATATAGTTCACTGCCGCACAGGCAGCTTAGAAAGCAATCTGGGAGAGGAAGTTTCAGAAAAAGGCGTTCACTGCCGCACAGGCAGCTTAGAAATAGCAAGAGTATCGAAGCAAGGCACAGGGGCGGATCAGCTCGTAATAGTGATGAAGTTTCTGTAATGGGAATGGAGCTAAGGGGCTGACATGTCCAGAATAGGTCGCTGGTCAACCAGCGATGGGTGGAACTAGCGACTTATGCAAACCTGATACTTTGTGAGGGACATGAAGAGCCGTATGAAGCGAGAGTTTTACGTACGGTTCTATGAGAGGCAGAGGGAGTGGTTCCCTAAGCCTACTCGACCGGCTTTCCTCTGCTGCAGGCATTAGGGCACATAAAAAGCCCCAGCAGATAAGCTGGGGCTTGTATGAAATCAAGAGGTTTTATCTGGTTCTAATGTGAGTACTAAATGATTTTTACCAGGTAAAACTTGGAGGTGTTTGCCAATTTCAAAGCCTATTTCATTAAGCCAATAACCTTTGAGGTAAATAATCGGAACTGAAGGCGGTCTGAACGGTATCTTCAGTTGATAGTCATAATAGGTTTCACGAACTTTTAGGTGATGAATTTTCATGGTTAGTTTCCTTTTGCAATTATCAAGTTGCGTACTACCCACCAAAAGTGGGTGGCCGGGGAAGTTGATAACAGCAAAAGGCACTGCTCCGGGTATTTCCCTTGCGGGTATTGTATTCCCCAGACCTCCCGACCATAAATGGCCGTATTACAGGCACAAAAAAAACCGCTATCGACACAGGTAGCGGCTTTGCCCGCCTTTTGGAGTTATCAAGCTCCGTAAAAAAGAGCATAATCAGGCCAGGTACTCTGTGTCAAGGTATAGCGCTAAATTCACGCCCTACCCAGCAGGTCCGAAATAAACATGGACATCCATACATTGAGTAAACAAAGACACCCAACAAAAGATTGCCCAACAAAAGATTGGATATCCCAAAAGATTGATAATTCTGTATCTGTTTATGAAAATAATGGACTGAAACTGATGGAACAACTCACTGACTTCAAAGCTATCCTGCACTCCAAACTCATGAGCAAAAATACCGTGTTCCCCATGCCCGCGGGGAGAGTTGTATTTAGAGGTATGCTCAATTAAACTCAGTTGGCGAATGTTTCACCATACACCATCGCAGGCTGTCGAATTTTCAGGGATTATGAGTGGCAATCAGGAAGAGTATTGAGCCAAATTTTTAATAACACCCGGACATGACGCTTGCAACTTTCTTGTTTTTCAATTTACTTTTTGTCAGATATCTCTAACTTTGCGTGCTGCCGATGAAACGCGCGATACCTCTTTTACTACTTATAATTGTCTCCCTGGAGGGTTTGGCTATGGGAATATTTGATGCCGGAAAGGTCTGTGTTTTTTCACAAGTGAAGGCAAGGTTGACGATGAATGGAGAGCCACTGGCAAATGCGAAAGTCATTCGCCGTTGGGAGTGGCAAAATCTGAAGGAAGACTCCACCATAACAAATAATGAGGGAGAATTTGAATTTCCTGCAATTTTCGAGAGATCTATTACAAGGTTTTTCCCTTCCGAATTGGTAGTTGGGCAGGCCCTATATGTTGCGGTTGGAGGATTAGAAAAAAAATTTTGGTCACACGCTAAACGTAAACCGGAAGAAAACAGTGAATTTAAGGGTAAACCGATATCCCTTTACTGCGAACTGACAAACGAAATCAAGATCGATGAAGAGTTTGGATCGGCAATGCTCACTTTATGCATCTGGGAATAAGACTACATTGTGGAGATCCATACATTGAACACTGAAGTTTTTCCTGACACATAACCCCATCCCCTGATATTTCTTTCAAACACCAACCTGATATCACTGGTTGCAGGATCATTTTGTCTTGAGAAGCAAGGTAGAGAAACAATACCCAATAAGATTAAATAAAACCCTGTTTTTGACTTTATACCTCCTTTACTTAACTAAAGCCAAAGCTGAATAACTGAAGTTTATTTTCCTTTCCAATCACTGGGTGTTTATAAAAATTAAAATGTATCTGCTTCTCAGGCACTGAGATTCCTTTTTTATGGCCAATTGCCTGATCAATGTGAGTGAGGTTTATCGACTGGCTGTATAACGCTGAGTAGTTGCGGTTTTTTATCAAAAGACCATAAAAAAACATAATCATGAGCTATGATTATGTTGAATTATAGATCTTTATACACATTTTTTTAGTCGACAATAAGGATAATAATTATGAAAAAAAATTTCTTGGTCTCATTACTTATTGGTTTTACTTGTTTATTACTGAATAGTCAGGTTTTTGCTGATGAATATAAAATAGGAGTTCTGGCGAAAAACGGGGCGGCAAAAGCTCTGAAAAAATGGGGTGCCACAGCGGATTACTTAAATTCGAGTATAACAGGGGATACATTTAAAATTGTGCCCTTAGGTTTTGATGAGGTTTTTCCTTCTATTGAAGCTAAAAATATAGATTTTTTTCTGGTTAACTCATCAATGTTTATTACTGCGAAGGTGAAATACCGTTCATCAGCGATTGCTACCATGATTAATTCGCGGCAGGGCAAATCATTGAAGTCTTTTGGAGGTGTTATTCTGGCCTATATAGACCGTGATGATATTAATTCCTTAAGTGATATAAAAGGCAAAAATTTTATGGCGGTTAAGAAATCGTCTTTTGGTGGATGGCAGATGGCTTACAAAGAATTCCTGGACAATGGCATTGACCCTAAAAAAGACTTTGCCAGTTTAAAATTTGGCGATAAACATGACAATGTTGTTTTTTCCATCCAAAATGGTGATGTTGATGCAGGAACGGTACGTACCGATACTCTGGAAAGAATGGCTGCCAATGGTGATATAGATATGTCAGAATTTAAAATCCTGGCAAAAAAGAATTATGCTGGCTTTCCATTTGTCGTTAGTACATCCTTGTATCCTGAATGGCCGTTTGCAAAACTGGTAGATACATCGGATGAAATCAGTAAAAAAGTTGTTGAAGCATTAAGAAAACTTGATGCGAAAAACAAAGCTGCTTCTGCAGCAAAAATTGTTGGCTGGTCTGCACCGCTTGACTATAGCGAAGTTGAAGTATTACAACAGCAACTAAAAGTCGGTGCTTACCGTTAACTAACTTATACACAAAGCTGATCACAATAGCAGCATGCAAAAAATAAGCTTGCCTGCTGCAAAAGTGAGGTGAAAGATGGAAGGACAATATATCTCTTATTTTAAGGGTAAACTGGTCAGAACGATGTTGTTTGCCATGTTTATTGCTCTTATTATATTTATGGGATTGTCTATTACTTTTACCAGATCGGGAATTAATCAATTAAAAGAAGATTTAAGTAGTAATCTCAATGATAATCGTGAAAGCATTAAATTGTCGCTGGATAATAATCTGGGGAAAATTTCAAAATCAGTTGAAAGAGCTAAGGTAAATACCAGTACGACTTTGTCATCGTTTTTAAGCTCTCGTTTAAAAGATGAATCAACTGAAACTAAAAATATGCTTCATGATGCAATTTTGAAAAATGCTGAAGTATTAGCTGATACATTATCAAAAGTTTCAGTTGAGACGATACTTTCACGTAACTTTTCGACCCTGACCAGCTATGTAAAAGTTGCCAATAAAGATCCAAATGTTATTTACGCCTATTTTCTTCGACCCAATGGTAAGCCCTTTACCCGCTATGTAAATCGGAAAAATCCTAAAGTCAAAGCTCTGCTGGCCATTGGTAAAGGTAGAACACCAATGGACAAACTACTTGAAGCAACGGCTAAAGATGAAAATATTATTCAAATTTCCAGAAGCATTGATTTTGAGGGAAAAAAAATTGCATCAATTAAAGTAGCTGTTTCAATTGAAGATTTGAATAAGAAAATTGGTAAATTGGTGGCGAATTTTGAAACTCTGGTAGCAGATTCAAATAATAAAATTAATCAGGTTCTGGATACTGAATCTATTAAGATGTTCGACTCTCTTAAAATGGGTTTTGAGAAGATAAATTCTGAAAATGAGTTATCTACCAGACGAGTTCTTTCACAGGTAGAGACATCTTCTTTTGATCTGCTCAAAAAGTTATCAGCAATGATGGCGATAGGTGGAATTATTGTTTTGCTACTATTAGGCTTGTTTTTTATTATTAAGGTCATTACGCCAATGTTTAAACTTACACAGGCGATGAATGACCTGGGTAGTGGAAATGGTGACTTATCTTTCAGACTACCAGAAGAAGGAAATGATGAGTTTACTAAAGTTGCTGTTGGTTTTAATAAATTTGTAGCAAAAATTGAGTCACTGGTTGAAGGATTATCTGTTAAAGCCGTTAATTTAGACGAGTTAGTTGTTTATGTTTCTGACTCTGCTTCTCATTCAAGTACCGGAATGGCAAGGCAACAGGAAGAAACTGCAAAAATTATTACTTCTGTGGAAGAACTCACGTCAATAGTTCACAGTGTAACAGAAAAAACCGCTCAAGCAGCTGAAGGAGCAAAAGATGCGGATCTTTTGTCTGAGCAGGGAATCAAGGTTGTTAATCAAACGGTTGAAAAAATTGAAGATCTGGCTCAGGCCGTAAATAAAGCAGGAACTGTCGTACAACGAGTAGAAGAAGATACTAACCGTATTAGTACGGTTCTGGAGGTTATCCGAGGCATTGCTGAACAAACAAATCTGCTGGCATTAAATGCTGCAATTGAAGCAGCACGAGCAGGTGAGCAGGGCAGGGGATTTGCAGTGGTTGCAGATGAAGTAAGGACGCTGGCTAAACGTAGCCATGAAGCCACTGAAGAAATTCAGGAAATGATTAATAATCTGCAATCTGGTGTCAGTGAAGCCGTACAGGTTATGCTGGAGAGCCAGGAACGAGCCGTAGAAGGTGTAAGTGGTGCTAAAGAGGCTGGTCACGCATTAGCAGATATTAAAAAGTCCATTGATATCATTAGTGAGATGAATATCCAGATAGCAGAATCATCTGTTCAACAGCAAAGTCTGACTGAAGAAGTCAATCAGGGAACTCTTAGTATTGGTAAAGTTGCTAAACAAACTACTGAGGATGCTCAGTCCACTACCCAGGCAAGCAGTGATATGTCTGATATGGTCGAGCAGTTGATTAAATTAGTAAAAGAATTTCATTTGGAAAATAATATTCTATTTGAACTGGAAAATGCCAAAGTGAAACATATAGGCTGGAAAAACAGACTAACTCAGTTTCTCAATGGTTATGGCTCGATGGAAGAATCAGAAGCAGCTAATCACAAAAACTGTGGTTTTGGTCAGTGGTATTACTCTTCCGGTATTAAAAATTATTCACATATACCTCAGATACAACAAATTGAACAACCGCATAAAGACATGCACGATACCATTCATAAGATTATTCGACTAAAAAATAGCGGTAACGATAAAGAAGCACAAGCTGAAATGGCTAATATTGATATTTTATCCAAACAAATTGTAGATTTAATTACTCAAATTTTAAAACAGGTAAGATCATAAGCTGAGTCATCGGGAGATCTGTCCTTCTCCACATGAGGGGCAGCCATTGACTGATGATCAAAAAATTTTAAATCCGTAACCGTAGGTTTGAAAAGTAGGGGCGGGACCCTCTAACATTGACTTACCTGTGGGTTTGTTTTTCACGACAGTTTTATCATCATGTCGGATGGCGCTTTATGCTTTTCCAAATTAACCTGGGGTAGATAAAATATCATAAAGATACCCAGTGCATGTAGCCATTCAAATTAAGGATCATTAGTGAAATAGATGAAAGTATCATTCAGGTTAGATATGAGTGGAACTTATTTAGAAATGATCCTGTTTTTTCGAGGAGTTGAACGATGTCGCAACCTTCTAAAAGTGACGTCATACTATTTATGATTGCCACCTCGCGCGCTCCTCGCAATGACGAATTCTTTTAGTTTTTAGGATTAGATAAGTACCATAGTAATTGGCCTACCAGCTAATCAGGATTATCGTCACTTATCTTATTACATATAGCTACTACAAACTGTTCCCCACCCCTTTCGTAATAATATGAATGTATATCTACTGCAAAGGTTTCTCCTGATTTATTTCGATGTTCAGTTTGGAAATGTAGATGTTTTTTTTCCTCAGTTTGAGCCCAAAGCCCTGGCCACATTTCTTCGGTAATATTTGGATCCCACTCCCACACAAATTTCCCCAGGAGTTCATCCTGTGTATAGCCCAGAGATTTACTTGCAGATTCATTTACATAAAGAATCTGTGAATCTTTGTGCATTAAAAAAATTTGGTCTGAGATAATTTCAACTACAAAGTTGAAAAAATCGAGCTGTGCTGCTGAACCATTAAACTCTGCAATTTCAAAAAAGGGGAGAATCGATGGATCAAATTCTGAATCTTTTTTATTGTTCATCTTAGATCAACCAATGACATGTAATAACTTATATATAATAATTTACGGGAATTACCAGTTGATATTACTAAACGGCTGCTTTTGAAAAGAGGCTTTTTATCTATACTAGTGCCCATCCATAAACTCTCAACCGGCTGAAAAAATAGGTAAATAATTTAACGCAGGTATTAAAAAAAGCTCTGAGGTTTTGTAGAACTGTTTTCGACAAAAAAAATAATCCCAAAACCAGAGAGCCTTACCATGCAAGAAACCCGCACATCACAAACGAGTTTATTTGATGTGTATGCACCGCACAAGTTTGGTGATTTTCTCAGGGGCGTTATGGGGGCTATGCCAGCCAGGACATCATCGACAAAGGCAAACTGTTGTTAATTGAACGTGTTGGTTTCCACAAGAAGAAGGGCACTGCCGTCAGCAAGGTGGACCTCAAGGAAAAAACGCCTAAGAAACTCAGAGATTTCCGCGCGGGTATTGAAGGAAATATCTCGGAATTTAAGAGAGCCTTCGGTGAGGGGAAAGCACTGTGGAAAGTACTGTGGAAAGGTGAAGAGGTGTTTATATCTTTTGTCTGGGCATCGGCAATCAGTTATAACTTGACCTACTGGGTAAGACTTAAAAGCGGATAATATTCAAACAGCGCCAAACAATACCAGTAATTGGGGGCAGAATCATGCTGACGAGGTTAAGACCGGGCGGAAATAGACTATTTGCTTGAAATTTGACTGATTTTAATGACAAAGCGTTTACGAAGAGTGAATGCTACACTGCACCAAACCAATGTCTGTTATTTCATAGCCCACCTACAGTTAAGGTTCCAGAAAATCTTACTGTAAATACAGAAATAATATGCTGATGGGTTGCCATTACTGCTGTTCAGTCGTCATAAATCACCATTAAAAAACGTTCATTTTTAATATCTGAATGTTTGCAATAATAAGCACTGATATTTCTATCGTAAAACTGATAGAAAATCCCTACTTAATAGGTTTTCTTTAATTTTAAATAACATCACTCATTCAACACTCAATTATTCGAGGATTCGAAATCACAGAAAATAAACATAGATTCTTTGTGCATTTGCTACATAATTCTGAAAATATCGATAAATTGACAGGATATGTTTTACCGTTATGACAAGTTATGCTTTATCCCACAAACATGCTCCTGTCGCTTTGGTCAACCTTAATAGCAATGGTATTTCACACGATGAGTTCGATCTTTTCTGGTAGCAAGATCGTGCCCACGTGCGAGCCCCTTTTCAATGCGGGAAAAGGCCGACAAAACTGACTGGATCAGTTTTGAACAGCCTTGCTGTCCCAAAGAGCGATTGGCAGGGATGCCCTGAGTAAAACCGAGGACTCATGGTGGTAACGGGGGCGCCCATTTAATTTCGCTGTTTTCTAGCCGAAACCCGCTAACCCCTGTAAAATCTCGCTTTCGGCCATGGCTTTTGGTTGGCCCCGGCATCATCCGGGAAGAAGTTTGATCAACTACGATAACGAGAAATTTCATGAAAAAGCGTCCTGTAATTATTGCCGGTGGGGGTATTGGTGGCTTGAGTGTCGCGCTAACCCTGCATCAAATTGGCGTCGAATGTGTTGTTTTTGAATCCGTAAAGGAACTGCAACCTCTGGGAGTAGGTATTAACCTGCAGCCCAATGCGGTAAGAGAGCTCTATGAATTGGGTTTCGATGAGCAGGCGCTAGATGGCATAGGTGTCAAGGCAAAGGAATGGGCGCTGGTGGGCCTGAACGGCAAAGAGGTCTATTCTGAGCCCCGTGGATTGGAAGCGGGCTACAAATGGCCGCAATATGCTGTGCACCGCGGGCAGTTGCAAATGCTACTTTACCGAACCTGCAAGGACAGGCTTGGCGAAGCATCTGTTCAAACAGGGCATAAAATTGTGGCTTATAAAAACCAGGATGATGGTGTCACCGCCACCATCGAGACCCGTGAAGGAGAACGGTTTGATGTCGAAGGGAGTCTGCTGATTGCCGCGGATGGATTGCACTCGGCCGTGCGCGCGCAAATGCATCCTGACCAGCCGCCGATTCATTGGGGTGGCACGATTATGTGGCGCGGCACCTCGCTGGGCGTACCGATCCGAACTGGCTCCTCTTTTGTCGGACTGGGCAGTCATCATCACCGCGTCGTGTTTTATCCGATTTCGCCTGTCGATCCCGAAACGGGATTGGCAACCATCAACTGGATTGCCGAAGTGACCAATCCGGACAATTCCGCAGACTGGACCAGAGGTGACTGGAATAAAAAGGTCGAGCTTGAAGATTTTATTCACCACTTCGAGGAGTGGGATTATGACTGGATCAATGTGCCGGAGATGTTGAGTAAAGCGGACGGTGCCTATGAGTACCCCATGATCGATCGGGACCCCATACCCAGTTGGATCGATGGTAATGTGGCATTACTGGGCGATGCAGCACATGTAATGTACCCCACCGGGTCCAACGGCGCGAGTCAGGCTATTGTCGATGCGCGCGTATTAGGTGCCGCCATGCTGGAACATGGTGTCAGTGGCGAGGCATTGAATGCCTACAACGAGCAGCAATGCGAAAAAATCAATGCCGTTGTGTTGCGTAACCGGGGAGCTGGTCCATTCCAGTTACTGAACATCCTCGATGAACGTTGCGGCGGAGTATTCGATGATATTGAGGCAGTATTCCCAGCTGCGGAGCGAGAAAAAGTGATGCATAAATACAAAGCCGCTGCGGGTTTTGCCATTGAAACCCTGAATGCCGCACCGTCGATCATTGAGACTGGTGCCAAAGTGCAAAAGGCGGTGGCATGATAAAGCACTTCGTCTTCATCAAATATAAAACCGGGACAGACGAGCAGCATATCGAACAATTCTGCCAAAAAATCCGGGCGCTATCGGATAAGATCAATGAAATCGAGGCACTGGAGGTAGGCCGTGATGTTCTGCGGGAAGCACGCAGTTGGGATGTCCTGCTGAGCATACAATTTGCGTCGATAGAAGCACTCAGGGTTTACCAACAGCATCCCGCCCACCAGGCGGTGATGAAATTCAATGATCCATTCGTTGCGGAAATCGGTGCGGTTGATTTTTGAGGCCATTACGTCCACCAAAAAACCGGGGCAGGAGGCACCGATAATGGAAAAGATTGCTCTCCGCCCTGGCTTTTCTGATCCTTGCCCTTTCTAAAGGCAAAAGACATGACTTGATCCTATGCTCTCTGCGGGAGAAGTTATAATCGGCCCAAAACCAAAAAGAACAGGATTTTTTTATTTCGCGTATAAAAGAGCTCGTTAAACCATACTTCGGGCTTAACTTAACGGCATTGACCAGCATCCCCTTATTTTTCTTTATTTGTGAAACTCTTTCATGTATGAGTGCCTGTTCTATGCCCTTAAGCTGAAAGTCCGGGTGTACCGATACCGGATCTGGCCAGTACCAGCTCTTAGTGCATCAATGATGAATGTTCAGTGTGGTTACTTATCACCATAGTTTCGAAGGCTGCGATAGTCACCACGGAGATAACGGGAAAATCAGCGCTCTCCTGGGTGAGTATCAAAATATTTTTGATCATCATTTCAATTTCATAATTTTATTGTCTGGCTAACAGTTACATAGACGGTGTTATCTAACCCTGTACAACACGGCGTACAGCACTGGGACGACCCCCAGGGTCAGCACTGTGGAAAACAACAAGCCTGCCATGATGGCAATTGCCATTGGTTCCCACATTTGACCGCCCCCAAGATATAGAGGGATTAATCCCAGTACGGTTGTCGCGGTGGTAAGCAGGATGGGCCGTGCCCGTTGTTGCGATGCGGACATCACGGCTTGTAGATGCGGTAAGCCTGAATCCAGTTCGATCTTGATGCGTTCCAGCAATACGATGGCGTTGTTAATGACGATGCCCGCCAGAGAGATGATACCGAGCAGGGTCATGAATCCGAAAAATGACTTTCCGGCCAACAAGCCCAGGGCGACGCCGATTAAGCCGAGGGGAATGGTGATCAGGATGATGAAGGCCTTTCTCAGCGAATTAAACTGACTGACCAGAAGTAGCAATATGATAAAACCGGCCACCGGTAGCTTGTCGATGATCGAGCGGTTCGCCTTGTCTGTGGTCTCGTGCTCGCCACCCAGTTCGTAACGGACATCCTTGCCCCAGTCGGCCTGTTGCCGTGACAGCCAGTCCTCAAGTTGAACGAACTTTTCCGCTGCCGTGACGCCGCCTTGAAGCTGGGCTCCGACAGTGACCGTACGCAGGCCATCACGGCGCAATATTTTTGATGCCTCCCAGACAATATCAAGGTCAGCTACCTGTTTGAGCGGCACCGATTTACCGTTGGCCTGAACATAGACTGACAGGGCTTCGATTTTCCCCAGGTCCGGTTGCCTGGCCGCATGCGACCTCAGCAGAACAGGTATAACATCTTCTCCTTCGCGGTATTCCGTTAGCTGAAAACCGCTTAGCCCAGCCTGCAGGGATATGGCAATGTCCTGACTGGTGACGCCGGCGCGTAATGCCCGAGCCTGATCTATGCGGATAATCAGTTTCTTAATACGCTGCCCCCAGTCGTCGTTGATGTTGCTTAATCCACCGATAACCGACATTTGTTGCTTGAGCGCATTGGCTGCTGCAAAAAGCTTTTCCATGTGTCGACCGGACAGACGGACCTCAACTGGATTTTCTATGGCAGGTCCTTCCTCTATACGTCGTGCTTTTAGATCGGCATCGGGATGTTGTTCGAGCGCATAGCGCCCGAGTGCTTGCATGAGTGGAGCGATCTGTGTCGCGGAGGTCACATTGACAATCAGTAATGCATAACCTGGATTAGCCGGTTTGGGATTATGCGACAGAATAAAGCGTGGGCCGGCATTGCCGATGTAACTGATCCAGTTGCTAACGCCTTCGGGACGGTTCGGGCCTGTTTTCCATTGGGTATGCAAATAATCTTCAATACTGCTTACTATATCGGTTGTGGTTTCAATGTTGGTACCGGCAGGTAATTCGAGTTCCACCTTTAGGTAGGGGCGATCCGAGGGCGGAAAAAACATCTGGGGTATGTAATTGAATGCACTCATGGCCAGTAAGAAAACCAGAACGGTTGCAAGCAGGGTGTAGAGACGATGATGTAACAGCAGCTGTAATGTAGCCCGATACCAGCGATAAAAAGGCTCGTCGAAATGCTCGGGCGCAGATTTAACCCTGAGAAACAATACACACAGCATAGGGATCAGCGTGAGCGAAATCAGCCAGGAACACAGTAGCGTAATGGAGACTACTTTGAACAGAGAGGCGGTAAACTCGCCAACATCGGATTCGGCCAGGAAAATGGGCAGAAAAGCTGCTGCCGTGGTCATGGAAGCTGTCAGCAAGGGTAGTCGCAGTTCGTTCGCCGAATCGATGGCGGCGTCAAGTGCATATTTACCCCGTTGCATTTGTACCATAATGTTTTCGCTCATCACTATGCCGTTGTCCACCAACATACCGAGCGCGATAATCAATGAAGCCAGAGAAACCTGGTCAAGGCCGATGTCTAGTGCCTGCATGATTATGATCGTTAACAGCATGGCAAGTGGAATCAGGGCCGATACCAATAGACCGGTACGCAAACCTAAGCTCAACAACATCACAAGGGTGACAACAAGCACGGCCTGTAACAAGCTGCCGATAAAAGACCTGACTTTTTCGTCGACTTCAGCGGGGGAAAAATTAATAAATTCAAAATCAACACCCCAGGGATAAACCTGGTTCATACGCGCCAGTTTGGCCTGAACCTGTTCGCCCAGTTCAATGTTGTTGCCGCCTTCGCGCATGGATACCGCAATCGCTAGTGCCCGTTCACCGGAGCTGTGCAGGAGCGAAGCTGGTGGGTCCACATAACCCCGGTATACATTTGCAATATCCTTGAGATGAAACAGGCTGCCGGAGCCGGGTATTTGGAGAATGCTGTTTTCGATGTCGCTAACAGATTCGAAATTGCCGCTGGGTTCCAGTACGATGCGTTCAGTACCCAGATTGAAAGCGCCGCCGGAGATGACGATATTCCGCTCGCCCAGTGCCTGCGATAACTGGTAAGGTGAAACACCTAACTCGCTCAGGCGTGCATTGTTATATTCGACAAAAATGCGTTCTTCCTGAGTCCCGTATATTTCTACCTTGGCCACATCGGGAAGCAGTTGTAGTTCATCGCGCACTTCATCTGCAATATCTTCAATTTCCGCATAGCTAAATCCTTCTCCGCGCACGGTGAACACGACACCGAACACGTCACCGAATTCATCATTGACGAAAGGCCCCAGTACACCTTCCGGCATATCTTCACCAGCGTCTTCGATTTTGCGGCGCAGCTTGTCCCAAATTGGGCGCATGTGGGTATAGCTTTGACGAATGTTGACGGTGAGGATGGAGATGCCGGTACGCGATTCACTCTCGACAAAATCCAGTTCAGGTATTTCCTTGGCCACATCTTCAAGCTGCGAAGTTACCAGTTTTTCAACACGTTCGGGGCTGGCACCGGGAAAATAAGTCACCACCAGTGCGCTGCGTACAATGAAACCGGGATCATAGGCTCGGGGCATGGAAAGAAAAGTACTAATACCGCCGAGAAGGATAACAACCAATAGCAGAAAACTGGAACGATTGTTTTCAATAGCAAGACGTGTAATGTTCATGGCCGCTTCTCTTCACCAAGACGTACCTTGAGGCCGGGTTGCATTTTGCTCATGCCAGCGGTGATAACCAGATCGCCAACGGACAGACCGGAAAGAATCTCAAGCCCTTGCCGGGACAGTTTTCCGGTTTCGACATTGCTACGCTGCACGCTGCCAAGGCCGTTGGCTTCAGGTTTGGCGATATAGACGAAACGGCCCTGGCTATCTTCCAACACGGCCTGGGCGGGAAGAAAAACCAGGTTTTCGATCTGTTGGTTGATAGTATCAGGCTCGACTCGCACCGTTACCGACATGCCGGGCAAAATCGTGTATTCGTCCACAGCTTTCATGGTGAAAGTGGCCTGGAAAGTGTTTGTTCCTGGATCGGACTGAGTGGCAATTTCCTTGAAAACTAACGGGAAGCGACGTCCTGGAATGGTGTCGAAAATAGCAAATACCAAAGGAACGGCACTTTCTTTAACATTGATCATGACGCTTTCCGGTATATCCACTTTCACACTGAGCGAGGATATATCCTGTAGACTGTAGACAACCTGCTTGGCGGCAACTTCTTCAAAGTTTTCAATATGGCGCTTGGCAATGCGGCCGGCAAACGGTGCGCGCAACGAGGTATAGTCCAGGTTCTGCCTGGCGGAGGCCATACTGGCTTCGGCTGTCGAGTTTTGTGCCTGTAGTTTGGTGTAGTCTGAGCGCGAAATGGTACCGCTTTCAACGAGTTTTTGTGCGCGCAGATAGTCGCCATGGGCCTGTTTGTATTCCGCCTCGCGGCTACGCAACTGAATACTGTAATCGGTAGCGTCCAAATGCGCCAGTAGCTGATTGGCGCTGACCAGGTCGCCCTCGTTGACCAGGAGTTTCTCGAGCTTGCCCGGAACCCGAAAACCCAGGTTGGCTTTTTGGACAGCGTCTACCACGCCAAGATATTCCCGCCACAATTGCTGGGTATATGGCGTGACTTCAAAGGTTCGGACCAGACGCAAAGGGGGGGAGGTGTCGGTATCATCCGGCGTTGAGTTACATGCTGATATAGCCAGACACATTGCAGAGGTTAGCGTAAATCGGACAAGTTGCTTGCTGATTACCAGTTTGCTTTTGTTCATTTAATAATGGTCTCCCTATACATTATTCTCAATGAATTCCACCATGAGGAAAGGTGCCGTGTTGCTGGGATTAACACCGATCTATGGTCATGGTATTATTTTTTCCTATGCAGTTAACCGAAGTATCCGTTTGTAGGATCGAATATCAGGGTGAAATCAAGTATAGGAAATGTAAGCCCTACTCAATAGCTGTCAATATTAATAAAATCATATCCAATATTCCATAATCATTCATTTTTAACTTCCGTAATTCCTAACAACTCAAGCAATTTTTATAACACTCTGTAACTTTAAATAAACATAAATAAACATAGACATCCATACATTGAAAAAATACTCAATAAGATTAAACAAAACCCTGTTTTTGACTTAATATCCCCTTTACTTAACTAAAGCCAAAGCTGAATAAGTGAAGTTTAATTTCCTTTCCAGGCACTGGGTGTCTATAAAAATTTTTAACTATCAGGAAGCTCTGGATAACGATAGCACCATCTATAAGGGAATACTTTTTCAGGGGTGACTAGTCTAATTTATTCAAAAAATATCCGGGCTGACTTAGTACGTCATCCCGGATAATCATAGGTCGATTTTAGTGGACTTAGTGTGCATACACCCGTTGGATAGTGATCTTTGCTACCGGGTTACGCCAGTCATGATCAGCGGCAACGAGGTCGCCGATTCCATGAATGCCACGATTGATATGTATAAACCCTTCACCATCATCATTCAGAGATAATCCCTCTCCTCCGCACATCGGTCCGGGAATACTGACACAAAGTTCGTCATTGGTTTCGGTTCCAGCATCATAACCCGGTGACAGGTAGGTTGTGGATCCAAACCAGGGAACGCGTACGCTGTTGAGCCCTATGAACCCATCGTTGGTGGGCAGCATCATCGAGGCCAGGCTGATCCGATTAGATCGCTTCGAGCTGGTAATGACTACGCTCGCTGATTGCCCCGGAGCTAGCAGGCCTTCGGTATGTCCTGTACCACTGACAAGGCGATTGGCTTCGAGTAAAGCCGTCATTGGTGCAATGTCGCCTGACTCTGCGATTGCAGTCAATTCGTCGCTCGCTGCCTGTCCAGCGCTGAACAACTTTAGATCACCTTTGTGAGCGGTAACCAGAACCGGGGTCAAATACATGCCTGGGGTTAGATTGGTAATTGTGACTTCAATTTGGGATGTACCATCAGCATGAACCGTAGGGCTTAGCGGAAGCGTAGCGGCGGCAAGTGAAATAAACAGGGT
>JBNKMF010000075.1:0-24694 GCA_050292965.1 Gammaproteobacteria bacterium
CTGCATGTCTATAATGCAGCGGTTTTTTAATCGGAATTCGGTGTTCTTATGTCACAAAAAATCAATGTTGCTGTAATCGGCGTCGGCCATCTGGGTAAGTGGCATGCAGATAAATATGCTGCGTCTGAAGATTGTAACCTGGTCGCTGTGGTAGATACCGATCTGGATGCCGCCCGCGCCGTTGCCGATAAGCATGGTGCCGAAGCAGTCACCGATTATCAAGCGATTTTAGCTCGAATCGATGCCGTCAGTCTGGTGGTGCCCACCAGCGTGCATTACCCGATTGCTAAGGACTGCCTGGAAGCAGGCATTCACTGCCTGATCGAAAAACCCATTACCGAAACTGTAGAACAGGCGCAAACCCTGATCGACATTGCCAAAGCCAAGAACCTGACATTACAGGTCGGGCATATCGAACGCTTTAACTCGGTCATGATGGATATCGACGATATTCTGGATAACCCCCAATTCATGGAATCTACCCGTCTGGCACCCTTTACCCCGCGTGCTACCGATGTCAGCGTTATCCTTGATTTAATGATCCACGATATTGATATCATCCTCGATTTGGTCGATAGCCCAATCAGGCATATCTCAGCCAGTGGTATCTCTGTGCTATCCGATGAAATCGATATCGCGAATGCAAGGCTTGAATTCGACTGCGGCTGTGTCGCCAATGTCACCGCCAGCCGTATCAGCCGTAAGCGCGAACGCAAGTTACGTATCTTCCAGAAAGACGCCTATATCTCCGCCGACTTCCAGGAAAAGATCCTCGCGGTGAATCGTAAGGGCGATGAAAAAACCGAAACTGGCTTTCATGATATTACCCACAATGAAAAAACCTATCTGGATACGGATGCCCTAAATCTGGAAGTACTGGATTTCATTCGTGCGATCAAAACTGGCAATCCGCCCAAGGTAACCGGTGAAGATGGTAAACGCGCCTTGCAGGCAGCTAGTGAAATCACCCGACTGATCAGAGCTTCAGTGTCCCAATAACCCTATTACAACCTGGAAAGTGATCACATTATTAGCTGACTTTGCAGGAATATAACTTTATTTTGAAAGGTAAATACTATGCCAATCCCAATGGTCGACCTGAAAGGTCAATACGAAACCCTGAAAACAGAAATCGATGCCGCTATCATCCAGGCTCTAGGTGAAACCCGCTATATACTGGGGCCAAATGTACAGGCTTTTGAACAGGAAGCGGCTGATTATCTGGGTGTAAAACACGCAATAAGCTGTGCATCTGGCACCGATGCTCTGCACCTGGCTTTACTTGCGGCTGGCATTAAAGCAGGTGATGAAGTTATTACTACCGCTTTTACTTTCATTGCTACCGCCGAAGCCATTCGCTATGTGGGTGCAACTCCGGTTTTCGTGGATATTCTTCCAGATACCCTGAATATCGATCCACAAAAAATACGTGAAGCCATCACGCCTAAAACCACCGCCATCATCCCCGTGCATATCTTCGGGCAACCAGCCGACATGGATGAAATCATGGCTATCGCCAATGAAAATAACCTAAAAGTGATTGAAGATTGTGCACAGTCATTCGGCAGTCGATATCATGACAAAATGACCGGCTCTATCGGTGATCTGGGTGCATTCAGTTTTTTCCCCAGCAAAAACCTGGGCTGTTATGGTGATGGTGGACTAATCACTACCAACTCTGATAGCTATGCTGAACAGCTTAAGATTTACCGCAACCATGGCAGTAGCAAGCAATATCATCATGATGTCATCGGTTATAACAGCCGCCTGGACGAATTGCAGGCGGTTATCCTGCGCATCAAGCTAAAGCATATTGATGAGTACAATCAAAACCGTTTGAATGTAGCGAAAACCTATAACCGCCTACTGGCTGATTCGGGCATTATCACACCGAGTATTCCTGAAGATAGCGATCATATCTTTCATCAGTACACGGTACTGGCTGAAAACCGTGATCAGATAAAAGACCATGTGGTTTCTAAAGAGATTGCCAGTGCTGTGTATTACCCTGTACCTCTGCATAAACAAAAGGCATTTGCTGACTCACCTAAGGTCTCTTTACCAGTAACCGAAGATGTTTCTACGCGTTGTGTTTCCTTTCCGATATTTCCTGAAATGACCCAGCATCAAATTGAAACCGTTTGCCAGGCGATACTTGAAGTTGCCTAGTTATTCCATGAGCCAGAAACACGCCCCTCATGTCATGCTACTCGCCGGTGAAGCCTCTGGCGATGCACATGGCGCCGAAGTCGTTGAAGCCATGAAGCAGCTGAACCCGGATGTTCATTTTTCCGGCATGGGCAGCACTGAATTAAAACGTGCCGGAGTTGATATATTCTTTGACTCCGCAAGCATTGCCGTAGTCGGCATCGTTGAAGTATTAAAACACTGGGGCGAAATTAAGCAGGCTATGGAGCTGGTTAAAAACAAACTAGAAACCACCCGCCCTGACCTGCTGGTGCTAATTGATTATCCTGAATTCAATCTCAAGATGGCACGTCATGCCAAATCTCTGGGCATCAAGGTGCTGTTTTATATCAGCCCTCAGGTATGGGCCTGGCGCCCTAAACGTATCCATAAAATTGGTCAGTCTATCGATCATATGGCAGTGCTGTTTAAGTTTGAAACTGAGTATTATCAGCGCGCCAATATCCCGGTTACTTTTGTTGGCCACCCTTTGGTCGATAAAGTCAAAACCAGTCCCCATGTTGTTCAGCAACGTGAAAGCATTAATGTCGAGAAAGATCAGAAACTGATCGGTTTATTTCCAGGTAGTCGTAAAAGCGAAATAAACCGGCTGCTTCCTCTTATGCTGGAAACTGCTGCACGCATGCAACAGCAGGATAATAGCCTGGCTTTTGTCATGCCGGTGGCAGCATCGCTGGATTATGCGTCCATTAAAGCGCAATGCGAACAATCAGGAGTCGATATCAGGCTCACTCAGGAAAATATTTACGATGTCATCGCCAGTTGTGACGCAATAGTCTCCTGCTCGGGTACGGTTACTCTTGAGATTGCTCTACTAGGGGTTCCATTATGTATTGTTTACAAAATGTCCTGGTTGTCCTATCAGATCATGAGCCGCCTGATCACCATCCCTCACATTGGACTGGCCAATATTGTAGCCAATAAACATATTGTGAAAGAATTGCTACAGCAGGATGCAAACAGTGAAAATATTAGTGCTGAACTGTTTCAGTTGTTGAATGATACTGCCTACCGACAGCAGGTGATAACGGGGCTACAGGAAGTAAAAGCCAACCTTGGTATGGGTGAAGGTTCCAAAAATATGGCTGAGCTCATTTTACACATTCTGGATAATGATTCGGAAAAAATAATAAAAAAACCTGAATAACTATCTACACAGGTAAAGTTTTACCGTGTATGGCCGAAAATATAACAACTAGTAATTAACAAGAAAGGAGTATGTCCAATGCAGGCATATAAGGCGTTGTTTGTTGCATTTATACTTACTGTAGTTGCCCAGCTGTTTGCCTCTCTAACCGTTCTATGGTCCATAGATGGAGACTTTTCGCACTGGCTGATGTATTTCCTGAGTGCATTATTTGCAACCTTGATAGGTGCTATTTATTTTTACCAGAGCACCAACAAACCCATTAATCTCGCATTAAAGCTTATTAACTGTCGATTCAAGGGCGCGGGGAAAGATAGTCAGCAAATGCAGCAACAACTAAAAGCACTGCTGCAATCGCACTCAGAGTTACTTGGCGATATCTCCCTGCTGGATGCCACCCTGAATAACTTTGATAGCACTGCTCAAAGTCTGTCAAAAACATCCAGTCGTAGTGCTATTTCCGCTGCTGAAGTTTCATTTTCAGTCAGTGAGTTACGAAAAAAACTGGAAATTCAGGCGAATGCTATTACTCAAATGGTAGAGTCTTTTAAACAGATAACCGATAGTGGGCAACAGGTTGCTGAACGTTGTGCTTCAGCAAGTGATTATTCACGCCAGGCCTATAAGGACAGTACTGAAAGCAAGGATGTATTACAGGCAACTCACGATAAAATTAGTTTGATTCTGCAAAATACCGAAAAGGTATATGGATTGATTGAAGCATTGGGTCAGAATTCAGACAAGATCAAGGAAGTGACACAAGTTATCGAAGGCATCGCTAACCAAACCAACCTACTGGCACTCAATGCTGCCATAGAAGCTGCTCGCGCCGGGGATATGGGCCGTGGATTTGCCGTCGTAGCCGACGAAGTACGCAACCTGGCGGCAAGAACTTCTGAAGCTACCAACGAAGTCGGTATAATTATAGAACATAACCACAATGAAACTTCTGAGGTGGTGATCTTATTTAAAAACCTGGCCGAGGAATTACAACAGGGAACTCAATACATCAAGGAGATTGGAGACATACTGGGCGCAGTATCGGAAAAAGTAGCCAACGTGGAAGACCACATTTCAGAGATGGCTTCGCATGCCGCTGAAAATCATAAGCATATGCAGGATATCACTCAATCGATCAGCACTCTGGATGGAGAAATCTGCGAAAGCAGGGATCACGTTCAACAACTGGACGATGAAGCAGAGCGATTTACCGATCTGGCTGAACAGGCAAATTCTGCACTTTCTGAATTGAATATTCAGGGTTTGCACCAGCAGGTTTTTAATATTGCTAGCACTGCCTCTAAAGCAATACAGGCTCGCTTTGAAAACGCGATCAGTCGGGGTGATATTAGTGAAGCAGATCTGTTTGATCGTAATTATCAGAAAATTGCCAATACCAGCCCACAGAAATATAAAACCCGATTTGATCGATTTACCGATCAGGTGCTTCCGGAAATTCAGGAAGATATCTTACTACAGCATCAGTTTCTGGCTTATGCGATCAGTACCGACGATAATGGTTATGTGCCCACACATAATAACAAATTTTGTCAAACAATAACCGGTGATCCAGAAAAAGATCTGGTTGGCAATCGCACCAAACGTCTGTTTAACGACAAAACAGGAGCTCGTTGCGGCAGTCATACTCAGAAGCTGTTACTGCAAACCTATAAACGTGATACAGGTGAAGTGATGCATGATTTATCTGTACCGATTTATGTTAACGGCAGGCACTGGGGTGGTTTTCGAATAGGTTATACTAGCGATGCTGGAATATAGAGCACTAGATATTTTATTTAAACTTAAGTCTGTAACCGAGCTTTAAAATTTCGGTACATTCCTGAGTAAGATCTGCATGGGTTAATGGATGCTTATCCAGATACCCCTTGCTGAATTTCAGCTTGAATAAATTATCTGCATATTTGATTTTAACCATGCGTGCACTATCAAAATCTCGACTTCGCTCGAGGATGATTGCAATACGCAACAGGCACAAAACTGACAGTATCTTTTTATTCAGACGAGGAAATTCTTCAATCAGATTAGTTTTGATCTTACCTCGTTGTAAACGTAATAATAGCCCGAGAGTATTTTGCATCTCGCGCGAAAAACCCGGCATATCTGATTGTTCAATAATATATCCACTATGAGCTGGATAGTTGGTGTGTGATATTGATAAACCGACTTCATGCAGTTTGCAACTCCATAATAACAATAAACGTTGCTGCTCTTCAGTATCGATTTCCAGTTGATCATACATATGCATTGCACTACTGCAAATGCGCCCTGACTGTGCCACATCGATCTGGTAACGTAATTCAAAATCACGCACGGTATCTATTCGAATATCATGGCCGCCGGCGGTTTCTATCATGTCATTTAGCAGACCTTCGCGCAATGCGCCTTCTGACGCCAGCATCGATTCAATCTGTAATTCTTCAAACGCAGCAATCAAAACACACAAGCCGCCAATAATGACCGGTGCACGATTTTCCGATAAGCCCGGCAAAATAACGTGATCTATATGCCCTGCCCTGGCCCATAAATCACTGAGTTGTTTAAGGTGCGGATAATCGATTAAGCCCTGAGTGCCGTAATTTTCGGTAAGGATTCTGGCAATGGTTTTGATAGTACCTGATGAACCGATACTTTCCTGCCAACCATGCGCTACATAATCATCACTAATCCATTCAAGTTTACGACGACAGTCGATGACAGCACACTGGATCAGGGCTTCATTAATCACACCATCAGCAAACCATTTATTGGTGGTGTTTACGCACCCCATATTCAAACTTTCCATCATAATCGGCTGGTAAGACTGACCTATGATAAATTCAGTACTACCACCTCCGATGTCAATGACCAGACGATAATCTTCGGTTTGCGCCAGGCTATGCGCTACCCCCTGATAAACCAGACGAGCTTCCTCTCGTCCTGCTACAATACTTATAGGGAAACCCAGGGCCTGTTCAGCTCTTGCTAAAAAAGAGGCAGAGTTGCGAGCTTTACGCAGCGTGTTAGTTCCTACTGCAATAACATTTTCTGCTGGCAAATCCTTAAGCCGTTGACCAAAACGGCTCAGGCACTGCAGGGCCTGCTCAATTTTCTCTTCGGATAAAACGTTTTGCGCATCAAGGCCAGCCGCCAGGCGTACCATTTCCTTGATTGCATCTATGATTTGTGGCTGGCTGTTCTGCAAACGGGCAACAACCATGTGAAAGCTGTTTGACCCCAGATCTATCGCTGCTAGTTGGCGTTTGGTATTGATCATAAATTATCGATTTCTATTTTTTCGTAAACTACTGCGGTAGTTCATTTTTTTATGTGCACGAGCTGACTTACTGCGTTGATTGGCCAGCTGTACCTGCTTCTCCTGTGCGCTGAGTCCATCTTCAACACTGCCTGAACGACGTGTATAGCTGCCGTCTGGTTGCATATCCCAGGCTGAAATCGGGTCATTCAAACAGGAGTTTAATATGCTACGGCATTCTTCGCGGTGTACATCTTCTTCCACCGGGGTTATGACCTCTACCCGGTGTTCCAGGTTACGCGTCATTAAATCGGCTGAACCGATATAAAACTCTTCAACGCCTCCATTTCTGAAATAATAGATTCGGCTATGTTCCAGAAACCGGCCAACAATGCTGACTACTGAGATATTATCTGATAAGCCTTTGATCCCTGGCCTAATGCGGCAGGTATCACGGATAATTAATTCTACTTTGACTCCTTTCATAGAAGCCTCGTATAGCTCTCGACAGATATCAACATCTTCCAGTGCATTTGCCTTGAAACGAATCAAGCCCTGAGCTTTACCTTTATGGTGTTTTACCTCTCGTTGAATCTTACTTATTAACGCAGCTTTCAATAATTTTGGGGCCGGCAGAATCTTCAAATAATTGCGTTTCGGTGTAAAACCAGTAGTGAGATAATTGAATAACTCGGTTAAGTCGCGGCCGATTTCTTCATTACAGGTCAGGATACCCACATCACTATACAGACGCGCGGTGCCCGCGTGATAATTCCCCGTACCCAGGTGAGCATAACGTCTTAGCCCGGAATAATCCTTGCGCACTACCAGAATGACTTTACAGTGAGTTTTCAGTCCTACGACGCCGTAGGTTACGTGTATACCCGCTTCTTCCAGTCTACTGGCCCAGATGATATTAGCGGCTTCGTCGAAACGTGCCTGTAGCTCAACCACAACGGCTACCTGCTTACCATTACGTGCTGCGGTGATCAGGTAGTCAATAATCTTACTATCTTCAGAAGTGCGATACAGTGTCATTTTAATCGCATGAACCTTTGGATCCTGACTGGCTTCTTTCAAAAATCTAATCACACTGGTTGCAAAAGATTCATAGGGATGAGTAAGGAATAACGACCCTGCATCCCGGATCGCATAGAATATACTCCGTGATGCACGTAGCTTGACATGATCTATGGGTCTATGTGGCTCATCATGTAGATCAGGCTTATTGATCGAAACCAGTTGCATCAGGTCACGCATACCCAACATTCCTGGGCCAGGAAAAGTATCCTGTTCTCCTTTCAAACCCAGTTCCGCTGACAACATGCCTCTGCGCCCTTCATCCATATCATTATTTACCGATAAACGTACCACAGTAGCAAATTTTCGATTGCGTACTTCTGACTCTATGGATGCCAGTAAGTCATCAGCCTTTTCACGTGAAGCGCCGACATTAATATTTCTCACTACGCGAAAAAGTTCACAGGCTTCGATTTTCAGTTTGGGGAATAATAGATCCAGGTTATTCGACATCACGTCTTCCAGTTTGACGTATTTATGTTGCTTACCCAGTTTTATGAATCGATCAATTCCCGACTCACCGCTTGGCACCTTGACTCTTGCCAACAGACTGTCTTCACCTTCTGGGTAACGTAGTGTGACCAGTAGATTAAGTGACAGGTTTGAAATAAAAGGAAAGGGATGAGCTGGGTCTACAGATTGAGGGGTGACCAGAGGGAATATATTCTGCAGATAATACTCACGTAATTCGGCCTGCTCTTCCAGTGTCAGATCATCATATCTACAGATATTGATTTCGTTCTCGGCGAGTAACTTTACCAGTTGTGGGTAAATCTCACGGATACGATCTTCCAGTTCATTGACAATGACGTAAGATTGCACAATCTGCTGGCTAGGGGTACGTCCATCTACTGACAGCAGCTGAATATGAGCACCCAGTTGCTGTTTTAAGCCACCGATGCGTTTCATGAAAAACTCATCCAGGTTAGAATTTACGATAGCAATGAATTTAAGCCGCTCCAGTAGAGGGTTGTTTTCATTCTCCGCTTCAAAAAGAACGCGTCTATTAAATTCCAGCCATGAATATTCTCGATTGAGGTAATATTGTGGGTCAGTTAAATCGAATTCAGCTACAGGCTCGGCTGCTTCAAGCTCTGATTTTGCTGTAATTTCGGCGGCTTCATCGGTAGGTTGGTTTAAAGACATTTGAATTCCTGGCGATATTGGCGATATTTTGGGGCTAGGTAATGTAAAATTAGATTCGCTACCCCCTAAGATTAAAGTATAAACGGTTTTTTTTCATTAATTTCATTACCATGAACAACTCTTCTAATGTTATACCTCAATTATTAAATAACGATTTCATACCCGTTTTTGTTATAATTTTGGGTTTATTTTTTATTCTTTTCATCAATAGATCCAGCCTCTCAACCTATTTGCTTAACAAGAAAACTCAACGCTGCCTGAATCATCTGGGATTGGATCAGCTTACCAATGTCAAATGTCCCGATGGACTGGGTCACGAATTCACTATTGATCGCTTGATTCTGCGCAAAAATGGCATATCCATACTGATGCACAAAAAATACCCCGGCAAGATTTTCTGTGCTGAGCATATAGATGAGTGGACACAGATGCTGGGACAGAAAAGCTATGCTTTCAAAAACCCATTGTTTGAACTGCACTTCCAGATTAAGGCCCTGCAAGCCTGTATCCCTGGCATTGATATAGATGGATACCTTTTTTTCGACCACAACGCTGAATTTCCTAAGGGACACCCTCAGCAGGTCATTCATCCTAAGTATATTCCAAAGAATCTTGATCGCTCACAGCATATCGAGATTGATCAAAATATCATACAGGCCTGGAATGATTTTAAATCTGCTATGGAAAGTGCATGATCCCTGACAGCAGTTTGAAGAATGTCTGGCAGCTGGCCTTGGCCCAGGCATTAATGATGTCGGTAAATACCCTCTTATTTACCTTATCCGCGATCCTTGGATATGAGCTTACTGAAACCAAGTCTCTGGCCACCCTGCCGCTGGCAATTCAATTTTGCATTACCATGTTAACCAGTTTTCCTGCTTCTATGTTTATGAACCGTTATGGGCGTAAGGCTGGATTTATTCTCAGCTCATTTATAGGATTTTCAGGAACGCTTCTGGCCGTTTTAGCAGTAAACGAGCGCTCATTTGTTGTGTACTGCATGGCAACAGCACTATTTGGCATCTACACCGGTTTTGGCAATTATTACCGCTTTGTGGCAGCCGAGGTTTCACCCCCAGATAAACGAAATAACGCGATATCCTATGTACTCACTGGCGGCGTCATAGCCGCAGTTGTGGGCCCTAATCTGGCCAATTACACCAGAGATCTTTTCAGCATCGCCTATATGGGTAGCTTTATAGCGGTATTTATCCTGTATGGATTTAACCTGCTCAACTTCTCAGTCATGGATTTACCCAAACCAGTAAACCGTTCTATACAGGAATACGCTCGCCCACTACGGGAGATTATTTCACAACCTGCCTATCTGGTAGCCCTGCTTTCAGCAACCCTGGGATATAGCATGATGTCACTGCTGATGACAGCTACACCTCTAGCCATGAAGCATCACAATATGGGCTTTGGTGATGTTGCTTTCGTCATTCAATGGCATGTACTCGGCATGTTCGTACCCTCATTTTTTACTGGCCATTTAATGACCCGTTTTGGTATCGAACGCATTATGTTCATCGGTACCGTAGCTATCTTTGCTGCGATTACTATTAACCTGACTGGCAGTAGCATATGGAATTTCTGGCTGGCGCTACTGTTACTTGGAATAGGATGGAATTTCATGTTTATCGGTGGGACAACACTGCTAACAAAAACTTATACCGAAGTTGAAAAGGCTAAGGCTCAGGCTTTTAATGACTTTACAGTTTTCAGTGCAGTGACCTTGTCATCTCTTGGAGCGGGCGCTTTACAATACCTGCTGGGGTGGTGGATGGTGAATCTCAGTGTCATACCCTGCGTACTGATTTGCATGATTTCTATCGCCCTGTATGACTTACATAAACGCAGAAAGGCTGCTCAGAATGCCTTTTAACTCCGGGAACTGATCACCTTTTTTGTACAGATTAAACTGCGATTCGCTCAACTCGATAATATATCGTGATGATCGTGGCGCCGCATAAATTGGGCAGTTTACCTCTTTACAGGGCTGTAATAGTTTAATATCGACAATCTCAGTCTGTTCATCCATCCAGATAACGGTTAGCGGAATGAGGGTATTTTTCATCCAGAAACGATAATTGCCTGTTTTCGGATAAACGAAAAGCATTCCTTCATTATCAGCCAGTGACTCTCGATACATTAACCCCTGCAGTCGCCGTTCATTATTGTCTGCAATCTGTAATTGATAATGCTGCTGTTTAAGGTTGATAGACAGAATATCAAAGGACAATTCTGCGGCTAAAGGCGAAACAGAAAAAATTAGCAGGTATATTAAACTGAAACCAGTTGGAATTATTTTCATCAGACTGTTGGTGACTGGGTTGAGTAAGAAGTTTTACCGCACTATAAGGAAAATAACTACAAGTCGCCACTTACTTTAATTGCTAGTCATGTTCTTCTATCCATGCCATCTGAATAGCTTCCAGTATTTTTTCATTTGAACCGTCTGGATCATCATCAAAATCATCCAGCGCACACACCCAACTATGTAGTTCAGTAAAGCGAACATACTGTGGGTCTACATCCGCATGTGTTTGCTCAAGTTCAATCGCTATATCCAGTGTATTGATCCATTTTAAAGCCATAGTTCACCTCCTCATTATCATTAGCCGTAAATTATAAGTCAGCTGTCGTAAATACCTACCATTTTGAGACCATTTTGATGACTATGAATGTTTGAAGCAGGTGCTTTATGGAATACTTAATCTCGATGGTAAATTTGCACTTGATGACTCTGGCCCAGGCTTTACATCTTTAAACTTACTACAAGCAAAGAAACTGCGCTTTAATGGTTTTCAGAAACCATATTGATGGTGTATTTTGGGATTTCAATAACCAGATCATTCTGATTAACTATTGCCTGACAGCTTAAGCGTGAATCGGGCTCCAGCCCCCAGGCCTTGTCCAGATAATCATCTTCATTTTCATCAGACTCTTCCAGGCTTTCAAAACCTTCCCGGATATACACATGGCAGGTGGTACAGGCACAGGATTTTTCACAGGCATGTTCAATTTCAATGCCATTCTGTAACAGAGCGTCACAGATACTAACACCGCTTTGGGCATTAAACACTGCGCCATCGGGACAAATTTCTTCATGGGGAAGTACGATAATCTGGGGCATTTACACATCAACCTGTTCAATATTTTTTCCTGAGAGTACTTTCTGTACACTCGCATTCATACGTCGGGCCACGTACTCCTCGCTGACCACTTCAACTCGCTTGATAGCCTTCTTCAGGCTATCGCTGGAAGCAGTTTCGATTATTCTATCCAGTTCATCACGAACCGATTGAATCTGTTGATATTCATCATCTGATAATAACTCATGACCATCCTTTGCCAGTGCTGAATCAACTGCCTCTAACACTCGTCGCGCTTCAACCTGTTGTTCGGCCAGCATGCGTGCATCGATATCTTCTTTGGCGTGCGACATAGAGTCTCGCAACATGGTCTCAATTTCATTATCCGTTAAACCATACGAAGGTTTAATCACGATATCCGCTCGCACTCCACTACTTTTTTCTTCAGCTATTACCGACAGCAAGCCATCAGCATCAACCTGATAGGTCACCTGTATACGTGCAGCTCCTGCTGTCATGGGAGGAATGCCGCGTAATTCGAAGTGAGCTAATGAGCGGCAGTCAGAAACCAGCTCACGCTCACCCTGTACGACGTGGAATGCCATCGCAGTCTGGCCATCTTTGAAGGTAGTAAACTCCTGCGCACGTGCTACAGGGATAGGGCTATTTCGATCAATAATTTTTTCACTCAGGCCACCCATAGTTTCGATACACAATGATAATGGCAATACATCTAACAGCAACATTTCCTGGTCATTTTTATTGCCTGCCAGTACATCTGCCTGTAATGCTGCTCCTATCGCCACTACTCTGTCAGGGTCAAGTTCGATTAATGGTTCACACTCAAAGAATTTACCAACCTGTTCCACAACCAGAGGAACTCTGGTAGATCCACCGACCATGACCACATTGGTGATTTCGCTTTTATCCAGTTTTGCATCGCGTAATACCCTGCGGCAGGACATCAGAGTTTTCTTCACCAGATCCTGGATCAGGCTATTCATGGTGTCACGTGTCAGCGTAGTTGTAAAACTAAGGTCTGCATGCTGAATATTGATTTCAGTTGAATCGTTTAAGGTCAGGTCTTCCTTGGCCTTACGGGCAGCAATTAGAATCTGACGTGACAATATAGAATCTATCTTTTCGATACCGGCCTGTTTGATAATCCATTCACCGATATCGTTATCCATATCATCTCCACCCAGCGAGCTGTTACCTCCAGTGGCCAGTACTTCGAATACGCCCTTATTCAAATGCAGGATAGAAATATCAAAGGTACCACCACCCAGATCATAAATAGCAATGACACCATCAGGCTGTTGGTCCAGACCATAAGCGACCGCCGCTGCGGTTGGTTCGCCAAGCAATCGATACACATTCAATCCCGCCAGTCTGGCGGCATCGCGTGTAGCCTGGCGTTGGGCATCATCGAAATAAGCGGGTACAGTAATCACAACACCGCTGAGTTCTTCGCCCAGAGTTTGTTCAGCGCGATCAGCCAGAGATTTGAGTATTTCTGCAGATACTTCAATGGCACTAACATGTTTCTGTCGGGTAATGATGCGCGGAACGGTAGAATCGGTATTCCCATCAAACTCATAGGGCAATACATTTGAAAGGCCTTTAATATCTTCTATACCGCGCCCCATGATACGTTTCACTGATGACAGTGTATTCAAGGGGTCGGATGCCTGTAACAGCTGAGCCTCATAGCCCACCAATGTCTGCTCAGCGCCATAATGCACAATAGAAGGTAATAAATGCCTGCCCGTTTCATCCGGCAGAGTTTCTATCTTGCCGCTACGTTTTACCGCTACCAGTGAATTGGTAGTGCCCAGGTCGATACCCGCAGCATAATTTCGATGGTGCGGCGCACTGGCTTGTCCAGGCTCTGTAATTTGAAGTAATGCCATGATTTATTAGTGTTAACAGGCCCTAAAATAACTGATCTTCCAGCTCGAACTGAATATCGTCGAGCTGATCGAGTATACGTTGGACAAATTGCATTTTTTTGCTGACCTGACGCGCCTGTTCCAGCTTGCCCTGCTGATAGAGTGTTTCAAACTGTTCGGCATACTCTTTTGAACGTTGATCCAATTTGCCAGTCACATGATCACAGCAGCGCATAGGGTCCTGACAACTTTTGCATTGGTCCATTTCTTCACGTAATTCAATCTGCTCCATCAGAAATGCAGTATCGTTGGTGGTTTCGTGCTCATCATTCATATCCAGACCACCGATCTCGAGCATATAGCGTGCTCTTTTCACTGAGTGATGCAGGATTTCATAAGCTTCGTTAATCCAGGCTGCCTTTTGCACTGCCATACGTTTTTCCTGATCACTACCATTTATAAAACGATCAGGGTGAAATGCTGCCTGCAATTTTTGATGATTATCGTGCAGCAGGCGCTTATCCAGTTGAAAATCAACCGGCA
This sequence comes from Gammaproteobacteria bacterium, assembly GCA_050292965.1. Lineage (GTDB taxonomy): Bacteria > Pseudomonadota > Gammaproteobacteria > JACNJF01. The sequence goes on from JBNKMF010000075.1 coordinate 14,365, forward strand.
GGCCAAACAGTTCAAAGTAATTTTGATTCAGGTCGAGTTGCATAGTGGGGATATTCAGACGGTAAAGCTTTCGCCACAGCCACACTCATCCTTGGCATTAGGATTGGTGAATTTGAAGCCTTCATTTAGCCCTTCACGCGCAAAATCAACCTCAGTGCCATCAAGATAAACCAGGCTTTTTGGATCGATAATCACCTTTACGCCCTGGCTCTCGAATACTTCATCCTCTTCGTTCAATTCATCAACAAACTCGAGAACATAAGCCATACCTGAACATCCAGTAGTTTTGATACCGATTCTCAAACCGATTCCAGAACCACGATTATCCAGAAAGCTCTTTACGCGTTGGGCTGCAGTCTCAGTCAAACTTATTGTCATGTGTATCTCCTTCAGTTAGCTGCACGTCGAAAATTGTCAGGCACCTGATTGATTAAACTGTGTAACAAAGCGATTAGTTGATCGATTTGTTTAAGGGTATTGTCACTACCAAAACTAACTCTGACGGCATTCAGTGCCAGATCTTCATCGACCCCCATAGCTTTGAGCACATGGCTGGGTTGAGTAACCGCACTATGGCATGCTGATCCGCTGGCCAGCTCGAAACCGGCCTGATCTAGTTGCATCAACAGGGTTTCACCATGGTAGTAAGGTATTGAAAAGTAACTGGTATTTGGCAAACGTTCGCAGTTGCTTGAAAAAATGTGCACACCGTCGATGCTCATCAGTTGCTGTTCAAAAAAGCGCCGTAATTCTAACAGATATGTCTGTCGCTCTTGCAAATTTATTTGTGCCAGTTGCGCAGCCTTACCCATTCCCACCAGCAGCGCCACATTCTCAGTACCAGCTCGTCGCCTGGATTCCTGTGATCCACCGCTAAGCAGCGGGTTTTTAACAATAGCCCTGTTATTGAGTATTAACGCGCCACAACCCTGTGGTCCCTGGAACTTATGCCCTGAGAGCGTTAACAGATCGGCTGTTAAATCTTTAATATCGACTTCAATTTTGCCGGCCGCCTGGGTAGCATCAGTATGCATCAGCATTTTATCGGACAAAGATTGTTCAAATAGTTGTTTTACCGGCTGAATAGCGCCTGTTTCATTATTCACCAGTTGCAGTGATAGCAGGTCATGATTGTGTTCAGCGATCACAGATGCCGATTCCGAGGCGTCTACCACCCCATCAACATTAACCGGTAAATAAGCAATACGACTACCCATAGCAGCTAGCTGCTTGACAGGTTCCAGAACACTGGCGTGCTCAATCGGGCTACACATAATGCGACTATTTTGCAGGTCAGCGACAAAGCCCTTGATGGCAAAATTGTTCGCTTCTGTTCCCCCACTGGTGAAGATAACGTTTGCAGCATCTGCATTCACCAGTTCTGCAACCTGTTGACGCGCACTTTCAATGGCTGAGCGTAAAAAGCGGCCGCTTTGATGCAGGCTGGAAGCATTGCCGTGCGACGCTTTCATGAAAGGCAACATAGCATCCAGTACTTCAGGGTGAAGCGGCGCTGAAGCGTTGTGATCAAGATACACTGACATCGGTTTTCTTATCAGGATTGGCCAGATGCTAACTTATGCGGGAAGTCTTCTTCAGTATACTCTTCCTCAACTATCTGATTATGCATCATATCGGCCAGAGAAATGCCGGTCAGATAGCTGGAAATCTGATCGCTTAATTCATTCCACAGCTGTTCGGTGAGACAGGGCTCGTAATTATTGGCACCTGGTAAGGCATCTTTATTAGTCACTTCAACCTTATCGTCTACCGCCAGGATGATATCCGAGACACTCACCTCTTCTGGAGAAGCACTCAATCGATACCCGCCGCCAGGGCCACGCGTACTAATAACAAGGTTATTGCGCCGCATCTTGGCGAATAGCTGCTCCAGATAAGACAGAGATATACCCTGCCGTTGAGAAATATCAGCTAGCGACACGGGGCCATTTTCTGAATGCATGACCATATCGAGTAATGAAGTTACTGCATATCTGCTTTTGGTGGATAAACGCATTTGGATACCTACTATTTGGTCGATTTCAGGCCAGTATACAATCCTGACCATTTTGGTCAAGTATTAATCCCTACTATTTTACTAGGAATTAGCATAGCCGGTTTTCAGACAGGGTTTTCAGACGAAGGCAGCTTTACCTGGACACAACTTCCCTCGCCTAATTGACTCTGTATAACCATCTCAGCATTGTGAGCATCGACTATTTTCTGGCAAAGGTATAGCCCTAGTCCATAACCACCAGTAGCACGCTGGCGTGCCGGATCGGCCCGATAAAAAGCCTGAGTGGCCTGATCTAGATCCACTGAGGCCATACCACAGCCATGATCTTCAACCTCTATGACAATTTGCTGCTGACACTTTTTAAGCCTGATCTCTGGACATTCATCAGTTTCGGATGAATATTTAAAGGCATTATCTAACAGGTTTTTCACTAAAAGTTCTAGCCGAGCTCGATCAGCATTGATTGAAACCGTAATAAGGTTTGATTTAATTTCTTTATCCGTGAAAAACTCGCTTAACAGCTGCTTGATCATTTCATCCAGTTGAAAATCTGTTCGATTAAGTACCGCGTGAGGATGATTCAAACGCTCTGATTCCAGTATCAAAGCTATCAGGCCTTCCATCTCTCGGATATCATCAACCAACGCCTGACGCGTTGCATCATCAGCAATGAATTCCAGGTTCACTCTTGCTCGAGTCAATGGGGAGCGCAGTTCATGGCTGATGGCGAGCAAAAGCTGCTGCTTGGCTTCCAGCATAGAATGTATCTGCTGCGACATTTCATTGATGCCCTGCCCCAGGTGTTTAAACTCAATACTGCCAGTTAGTTCCAATGGTTGTAGCAAATCCCCCTGACCGATTCGAACTACCGCATCATTAATAGATTTTAACGGTTTTAAACTGTGTCGAATTAATACAAACAGAAACACCAGAGTAACGATGAAAATAACTAACAGGGGAAAATTATTTTGGTGTGAGCCACTTTTAAATAAGCGCCCCACAACGTATAGATAGGTATAACCGCCCTTTTCGAGCATCAGATAATTATTACCTCGCTCAAATGCGACCTGATAGCGCTGATAAGGTGCAGGCACGGCTTCAAAGCTTAATTGCGAGATATCTGGTATTTTTGAATGCGATTGCCAGTTTATATCAGGCCCCTGTATAGATAATTCAAAAGCAAGCCCATCACTCAATCGACGTGCTTTGTTTATATCTGGCGGACTACCGATATCCTGCACGATATAATCCAGATATTGCACGATGTTTGGCAACACCTCCTGCTTAAAGTGCTGCTTTATGTTTTGCGCTAAATTAATACCAAACAATACGATGACCAGAACCCCCGTCACCAGAAAATACAGCATTAATCGGGTTATCAGGGATTGTCTTAAACGTTTTAACATTAACTATTGGCCACGCAGAGGCGCTAAAACGAATTGATAACCTCGCGCACGTATGGTTTTTATGGCCTGTAGCGGGTTCAGCTTTTGACGTAAGCGACTAATCTGGATATCGATCGCACGACTAAAGATATCAGCTTCGACTCCATTTAATTCATTCATAATATCATCTCGCGAGAATACCCTTTGGGGGTGCTGAGCCAGTAACAGTAACAGGCGATATTCATTGGAGGTAAGCTCTAAAATACCTTTACTCGTTGCAACCTGTTGCGTTTGAGTATCTATTCTCAACCCCTTGAAAGTGAGATCAGAACAAGACTGAATAGTGACAGAGCGCTTGAGTATATTTTTTATTCGTGCGACCAACTCCCGTGGTTCAAAAGGTTTTGGCAGGTAATCGTCTGCTCCAATCTCAAGACCAACCACCCTGTCCATCACTTCTCCTCTTGCGGTGAGCATTAAAACAGGGATTTCAGAGAACTGACGGATACGTCTACAGGTTTCGAAACCGTCGATTGCCGGCAACATAACGTCGAGAATAATTAACTCGTATTGATTCTGCTGTAACAATTCCAGAGCTTTAAGCGGATGGGTTTCGCTGAATAATTCGAAATCGAACTGCCCCAGATACACCTTAAGTGGTGCTGCCAGTTTTTCATCGTCATCAATCAGAAGTAGCTTTTTCATTTAGCTATTGTAAGTTTTATGACCCGAGATAAGTAGCATCAGGAGCAGCCCTTCAGCACTTACTCCTGACGAACTGGTTTATCTATGCATCTATCCATTGACTATGGTCGCGGTGATGCCCAAAGTGGCCTGTAAACCCTTTGTGAGCACCGCGCTTTTCAATCATTTCCTTAAGCTCTGTTTTCTGTTCAGCATCTAATGAATCGACAAACTGGGCGATTAAAGCCACTATCTCGGGTGCATTTTGATTCACTATATCGGTTTTCTCTGTGATTTTTTGTAACAGAGCTGATTGATCCATCGGACCTTCATTCACTATTTGCTCAATAAACACTGATCGCCCCTCTCTTTGCTGCTTTACCTGTTGCATGATTTCAGCAAGACGCGAACTTAATGATTCCAGCTTAATTTCCTGCTCAGTATTTAAATCCAGTTTACGACTGATGTGGTAGTTAAACATATCGGCTTTCTCCTTCATGCTCAGATTTTCGAAGTGGTGTTTGGCGCCAAAGGCAAGTACAGAACCGCTAATAAGCAGCACCACTACGCTTGCAATAATGATTTTGCTTGATTTTTTCATGATCGTCTCGTTTGTTTATGACAACCACATTGTAGGCATCAACTGTGTAACGAACTTCTCTGACAGGTAACGATTTGTATCTATATGTAACAAAAGGGAGTTCAAAAGCAGCATTCTGATGATATAAATCAACTCTGTACTAAACCTTGATTGGTTACAATAGCCACTTACGAACATATATCCTTAACACTTTGGACCTTAACTCCACACTCCTGGCTGAAGGCTGGATCTGGGCACATTTCATTTACTGGCCAATTTTTTTGTGGGCGGTGTATCGTGCTCCCTGGCGCATTTTGATTCAGAATGACTCCAGCAATATATTATTTGCAGCCTGTACAGCCGTGTTTTTGATGTGGGTATTAAAGGTCAATATTTATTCAGGACTGTCCATACACCTTCTTGGGTCAACTATTCTAACCTTGATGTTTCGCTGGCAGGTTGCTGTGATGGCAAATGCTGTCGTCGTATTGGGTATCACAGTGGTTACCGCTGCAGACTTCCAGGCCTATGCAATGAATGCCTTACTCACTGGAATCCTGCCTATTTTCATAAGCTACTCGATCTGGCGACTTAACGAATGGTATTTACCCCCCAATTATTTTGTTTATATCTTTATCGCAGCTTTCCTGTCCGCAGGTTTATCCATGATTTCCAGCGGATTTGTTTCCTATCAGATACTAAGCCTGCTGGATAACAACCTTTCATCAGAAATGCTGGATGAATACCTGATGATCTTTATCCCTATTATGTATCCAGAAGCGTTTATTACCGGCGCAGTCATTTCCATCTTTGTTATCTATAAGCCTGAATGGATTTCAACTTTTGACGATAAACGCTACCTCGATAACAATTAGCCAGCTACGACTATTTTTTATACTTCTCAACTGAGCTTAAAATTCCGCGCAAGATATTGACTTCATTTTGCGTAGGTAAAACACGTTGATATAGCCTACGTAGCCGTTTCATCATTTGACGTGGATTTTCAGCATCGATAAAACCCGTAGCTATCAGCACTTGTTCCAGATGGTGAAAGTAGCCCTCAAGTTCTCCACTACTCGCCATCGGCTCCTCTTCGCAAACAGTCTGATCCATAAATTCTGCAGGAATGTTAGATTGTTGATATTGCTGGTAAATTTCATAACTAATGACCTGTACCGCTGCGCCAACATTAAGCGAGCTGAAATCAGGGTTTGTTGGAATGTTTAGCGTAAAATGGCAATGTTGTAATTCTTCATTGGTGAGCCCTGCATGCTCACGGCCAAACACAACTGCCAGTTTCTGGTCATCTGGAAGCGCGACAGCTTTTTCACCCACCTCACGAGGGTTCAATTGCGGCCAGGTGAGTGATCTGATTCTTGCACTGGTACCTATCACCAGATGACAATCCGCCAATGCTTCGGGTAAGGTATTAAACCTCGTTAGCTCGTCCAGCACGCTATTCGCGCCTGATGCACGAGCATAAGCCCGTTCACCGACAGGGCATTTCGGATTAACTAGAGCCAGATTGCTCAATTGCATATTTTTCATGGCCCGGGCGGCAGCGCCGATATTACCCGGATGAGTGGTTTCCACCATGACGATTTTGATGTTGTCTAATTTCATTAAAGCCTGTTAACGCAAATTTAAAAAGCCTGTCAGGATACATCAAAATCAACGCTATTATTGGAAGGTTGGCTTTGAAACTCGATTGTTTTCAAATTTTGAGGTTTGTGAATATAGAAGCCCTGGCCGTAGGCAACACCGATATTCTCTAATTCCTGATTAATTTCATGATTCTCGACAAACTCTGCAATACATTCCTTGCACATAACTCTGACTACACCATTGATTGACTCAACCATTGCATGGTTCACCGGATCTACATGCAGATTGCGTACAAAACTACCATCTAGCTTGACGTAATCTACATCCAGATTTTTCAGGTAGCTAAACGATGACATACCTGAACCAAAATCATCCAATGCCAGCTGACAACCCAGATCCTTGATTCCCTGAATGAATTTGCGAGCCAGCGAGATATTAGTCATTGCAACTGTTTCAGTAATTTCAAACACCAGGCTCTCAGGTAAAACCTGATATTCAGCTATCAGTTCACTGATCAATGCCAACATCTCGATATTACCTACAGACTTACCTGACAGATTGATATTCAACCGAATCCCAGGATGCTGGGCAAGGAATTCAATCGATTTGCTAACCACCTGTCGGTCAAGTTTATCGATTCCACCATATTGTTCCAGTGCGGGTATAAACACGTCCGGGTAAATCAATTTATCTTCTTTATCACGTAACCTGACCAATACTTCATACCAGTCAGTTATATCCTGACCACTGATAGCCTGAATCTTCTGACCGAAAAGCTCCATTCGATCCGAGTCGATCAGCCGTATGGTTTCACCTGACCAGTACATTTCATTGCGCCTGTTTTGATACATCGTGTCATCAGGATGATATAGATGCACCTGATTGCGCCCCATCTCCTTGGCAGCAGAACAGGCTGATTCAACCTCTCTAAGAAGGTCAAAAGCATCGACCACTTCTTCGGTGATCTCTGCAACTCCAATACTGGCAGAGATATCAAACTTTTTGTTGTCCCACATAAAGGCTTGAGTACCTATCTGTGCTCTGATAGTCCGTGCAATTAATTCGGCCTGCAAAGGATCACAACCTCGCAACAAGATGCCAAATTCATCGCCCCCGATACGTGCTAACAGGTCATTTCGACGCAATATGCCACCCAGTGATATCGCTATTTGCTTGATCATTTCATCTCCGGCGGCAATACCACAGGTTTCATTGATAATCTTGAAGTGATCTAAATCGACATATAGAACTACAGAATGAAGCTTTTCATTGTGTTTTGCATCGACTACCGTCTGCTCTATCTGGATTTCGAATTCCTTACGATTTTTCAACCCGGTCAGGGAATCATGAGTCGCCTGGTAGGTGAGTAATTGTTTGCTTTGTTCAAGCTGAGTAGTACGCTGCTTTACGGTCTGTCTCAGTGAAGAGTTAAGTTTCCTGATTTCTTCATCCAGATGCAGGCGTTTTAATTCACCACGCCTGAAAACATAAAAGAACAGCAAACTTAATATCAGGTATAACCCCCCTATGCTGAGCGCATCTTGCAGATAGCTAAACTTGTTAGCCTGCAAATACTCCTGATCAATAAGGTCAACAATTTCCCATTTTGTACCAGGAATCAATACGCGCGAATATATCGAGGCTATTTCAGCCTCAGTGAGAAATTTATCCCTGTTTATTTTAGATCGACTTCCCTTTGCCCCCATTTCAATCAGGAAATGACCATCATCCTGTATTCGAACTAGAAAGAAATTATGATTGTAGGGCTGTCCATTGTTTATTAGACGTTGCAATACCCAGATATCCAGGCTTACGAAAAAAATCCCTTTACTTGAACCTATCAAATTAGGAATTTTTTGTAGAATATCGATATGGTAAATATCTGTGTGAGCACGGCTGTGAATCGCAATTTCGTTATCTTTCCACGTCTGTGAAAATTGCTCGATGTCCGCTCGACAGGATCTGCCGATAAAATTATTCGGATCCCCCAGTAAAATATTTCCCTGGTTTTCTACCAGCGTAAAATTGATCATCTCAGGAAAATAACTTCGCACTAATTCACCAAGCTCAGTATAAATGCTAGTGGAAGCTGGACTTGCTGCCAGTTTCTGGATCACAGCTGGATGATTTTTTATCAGAAGACTTAACAGGTGGCGGCTTTGAGAGATATAATTTTCTATTTCATTACGGGTTATATTCAGACCATGCTCGCTGATTTCATACTGATTTTTCATAAAATCAGCAGTTCGGCTCTCATACACAAAATACAGGCCACCACCAATCAGTACCCAGGAAAGGATAAGAAAAATTAGTGTATTAAGAATTGTCGCGTCAGATTTCACGAATGCGTCCTTATCAGTCCCAGTGAATAAGAGGATATGCACCACTTTCCTTATTCATTAACTAAATAGTACACCTTTATAGATAAATCACAGTTATTTTCACCAGTAATAAGCATTAGGCTTATTTTCAGAGAACCTTGCTGATGATTAATTAAATCTCAGAAGGCGGTAGTTAAACTGTGAAATTCCCCGACATTTTATACACAGTTTTGTTAAACTGCGCGCCTCTTAGCGAACCTCTGTTTCAGAATTACCTTATGCAACCCATGATGAACATAGCTATCCGTGCAGCACGTGTAGCAGGCGATTATATTACTCGCCAAATCAACAATATCCCTAATCTGGAAATTGAATCAAAATCACCCAATGACTTTGTCACTCAGGTTGATCGTCAGGCCGAAGCACGCATTATCGATACCTTATTAAAAGCCTTCCCCGATCACAGCATTCTGGCGGAAGAATCAGGCTTAAGCGGTGACAGTGAATATCAATGGATCATCGATCCACTAGATGGAACCACCAACTATTTACATGGGTTTCCTCATTTTGCTGTTTCTATTGCCCTGGCACACAAGGGCCGTCTGGTACAGGCAGTCATCTACGATCCCAGTAAGGAGGAACTTTTCACAGCAAGCAAAGGAGATGGTGCATCGCTTAATAATCGCAGAATTCGAGTCGCCAAACTCATGAATACTCATGGAGCTCTGCTCGGAACTGGGTTTCCTTTCAAGGAAAAGCATCATTTCCCAGCCTATCAGGCTATGTTGACAGACTTCTTCAACCAGGCTGGAGATATCCGCCGAGCAGGCTCTGCAGCACTGGATCTGGCTTATGTCGCAGCTGGCAGACTAGATGGTTTCTGGGAAATTGGATTAAAGCCATGGGATATGGCTGCAGGCGCATTGATCATTCGTGAAGCAGGCGGTCTGGTGGGTGATTTCAGTGGCAATGAAAACTACCTGCAGACAGGTAATATCGTGACTGGCAATCCAAAAATATTTGCTGACATGATCCGTAAGCTTCAACCCCACCTGACAAACGACCTCAAATCATAAAATTTACTGGGTTTGATCAAAGGTTCCCTAATCAAACCCAAATTATTTTTATCACCAAATGCCATATTTCAGCCTGAATTGCAGCGATTTATGGCATCTTCAATGGATGCCTAGTTAAAGTGGTATAAGCCTCGCAGCATCCTTATATCTCAAAAGAAATATAAATAAATCCAGCTTATAGCGCCACAAGATAAATCGAATTGTATTATCTGATGAAAGGAATACCCTAGCCACCGTTCTAAGATAGATCAGATTTTGGCCGCAGGTTACGCTTTGATCTCTCTTACATCAGTTTATTGATGGTTGAGACACTCTCGTTTCATGTATCGATATATTACTGCAGTAATTAAAAACTAGGAGAAAATAATGCCTACATTTGTTCGTACCGAAAAATGCGATGGCTGTAAGGGTCAAGATAAGACCGCTTGCATGTACATCTGCCCTCACGACCTGATGAAGCTGGATATGGACGGTTCTGATACCGGACATGCCATGAAAGCTTACAACCATGAACCTGAGCAATGCTGGGAATGCTATTCCTGCGTGAAAATTTGCCCTCAAAATGCTATCGAGTGTCGTCACTATGCTGACGTCGTTCCACTGGGCGGTTCTGTGCAGCCATTACGTGGTACAGATTCAATCATGTGGACCATCAAGTTCCG